>CACWPQ010000012.1 GCA_902762805.1 uncultured Bacteroidota bacterium
TGCCGCGCCGTCGCCGCGAACCGCACCATCCCCACAAACCACTCCCGCTCAGCCTGTTGACTCTCGGTGTTCGGATAATTGATCTCCCTGCGGTAAGCCCTAACCACGTGCTTACCCCTCCAAAGGTACCCCACCACGGTACCCACCTTCCCCCGGAACGGCCCGAGGATGCCCTGCTCTAACTTTGCCATACTGCTGCGTTTTTTTTTGTTTTAACGGCTAATTTTTCGAATTACGCGAGTTCGTTTACCCTTTTAATTTCCAGCCAATTACTCGAACTTTTGTCGCGCCGCGCATTCGAGTAATCCGCCCCAAATTTTGACCGCGCCAGCCCTTCGCATAATTCGATTCATTCGCCGTTCCAATACCCCTACAACGCCACAATTTCTGTTTTATTGCCCCCCATCGCCTGCCAATGAAGAACAGGGGAAGAAGAGCATACCTCCAATCACCTGTAGGTCAGTGGTTTGTGTACTACGAAAATTCCTCGTTTTTTCCCCAAAAAACCTGTCGGTTGGAGTCGGATGTAGGGTGATTGTTGAAAAAAAAATAGTTGTGAAGTCGGAAAAATTAGTATCTTTGTACTTTCGCACGTCTCGCGCGTGCGTGAATAATTATTTAGAATACAATAATATAACTATACTCAACCGATGGCATTAGAGAACGAAAAAATCATCCGCGTCGATATCGAGCAGACCATGAAGTCCGCCTATATCGACTATGCCATGTCCGTCATCGTGGCCCGTGCGCTGCCCGACGTGCGCGACGGCATGAAGCCCGTGCACCGCCGCATCCTCTACTCGATGAACGAAAACGGCATCCTCTACAACACTCCTACCAAGAAATGCGCCCGCATCGTGGGCGACGTGATGGGTAAGTACCACCCCCACGGCGACTCCTCCATCTACGGCGCCCTCGTCCGCATGGCCCAGCCCTGGTCCATGCGCTACATGCTCGTCGAAGGGCAGGGCAACTTCGGCTCCGTCGACGGCGACTCCCCGGCCGCCATGCGCTACACCGAAGCCCGCCTGCAGCAGCTCTCCAACGAGGTGGTGGCCGACATCGAAAAGAACACCGTCGACATGGTCCCCACCTACGACAACGAAGGCGAGGAACCCACCGTCCTCCCCTCCCGCATCCCCAACCTCCTCATCAACGGCTCCAACGGCATCGCCGTCGGTATGGCCACCAACATGCCCACCCACAACCTCCGCGAGGTCCTCGACGGCTGCATGGCCTACATCGACAACTGCGACATCTCCATCGAGGGCCTCATGGAGCACGTCAAAGCCCCCGACTTCCCCCTCGGCGGCATCATCTACGGCTACAACGGCGTCCGCGACGCCTACAACACCGGCCGCGGCAGCATCATCCTCCGCGCCGAAACCACCATCGAGGAGGACTCCCACGGCCGCAACGTCATCATCGCCTCCACCGTCCCCTACGGCGTCAACAAGAGCGAGATGATCAAAAAAACCGCCAACCTCGTCAAAGAAGGCAAAATCGAAGGCATCACCGACATCCGCGACGAGAGCAACAGCAAGGGCATCCGCGTCGTCTACGTCCTCCGCAACGACGTCGTCCCCAACGTCATCCTCAACAAACTCTTCCAGCTCACCGAGCTCCAGTCCTCCTTCCCAGTCAACAACATCGCCCTCGTCCACGGCCGTCCCCAGCTCCTCAACCTCAAGGACCTCATCTCCAACTTCGTCCTCCACCGCGAGGAGGTCGTCACCCGCCGCACTCAGTTCGAGATGGACGAGGCCATGCGCCGCGCCCACATCCTCGAAGGCCTGCTCCGCGCCATCGACATCATCGACGAAATCATCGCCCTCATCCGCGCCAGCCGCACCCCCGAGGAGGCTCGCCAGGGCCTGATGGACCGCTTCCAATTCACCGAACCCCAGTCGCGCGCCATCGTCGACATGCGCCTCGCCCAGCTCACCGGCCTCCAGCGCCAGCGCCTGCAGGACGAATACGAGGAGCGCATGCGCTTCATCGAGCGCTGCAAGGAAATCCTCGGCGACCACAGCGTCCTCATGCAGGTCATCAAGGACGAGTTCGTCGAACTGCGCGACAAGTACGGAGACGACCGTCGCACCACCATCAAATACGATGCCGCCAACTTCCGCATCGAGGACACCATCCCCGACGACCAGGTGGTCATCACCATCAGCCACAAGGGCTACATCAAGCGCACCCCGCTCACCGAGTACCGCACCCAGTCCCGCGGCGGCGTCGGCAGCAAGGGCAGCTCCGTCCGCAGCGAAGACTTCGTCGAGCACATCTTCACCTGCACCAACCACAACTACCTCCTCTTCTTCACCGAGAAGGGCCGCTGCTACTGGATGCGCGCCTTCGAGGTGCCCGAGGGCGAGAAGAACACCAAGGGCCGCCCCATCCTCAACTGCATCAACATCGAGCCCGACGACAAGGTCAAAGCCTACGTCAACGTCGAGTCCCTCTCCGACGCCGAATATGTGGGCAACCACTACATCGTCATGTGCACCAAGAACGGCATCGTCAAAAAGACCACCCTCGAGGCCTACTCCCGCCCGCGCACCAACGGCATCATCGCCGTCGGCATCCGCGAGGGCGACGAGCTCGTCACCGCACGCCTCACCAACGGCGAGAGCTACATGCTCATCGCCTCCAAGAAGGGCAAGGTCATGATCTGCCCCGAGGGCGAGTTCCGCGCCATGGGCCGCGGCGCCAGCGGCGTCAAAGGCATGGACCTCGAGCCCGAGGGCGACGGCGTCATCGACATGCTCTGCCTCCCCAGCGCCGACGAGAACCTCCTTGTCGTCTCCGAGCACGGCTACGGCAAGCGCTCCTCGCTGGCCGACTACCGCGCCACCCTCCACCGCGGCGGCAAGGGCGTCAAAGCCATGCAGATCACCGACAAGACCGGCCCCCTCGCCGCCATCACCAACGTCACCGACGAGCACGACCTCATGATCATCAACCGCTCAGGCATCACCATCCGCATGAAGGTCGCCGACCTCCGCGTACTCGGACGCAACACACAGGGCGTCAAGCTCATAGACCTCCGCGGCAGAGACTACATCGCCTCCATCACCAAGGTGCCCACCGCCGGCGACGACGACGAGGCCGACACCCTCCCCGAGGGCGCTGAGGCCGAAAATCCGAACCCCGAGAGCAATAATGAGCCCGCAAACGATACTAATAGTCAAACCGAAGAATAAAAATCAACACCTAAAAAACGACAAAGATATGAAAATGAAGAAATTCCTGACTGCCGCCCTCTTCGTGGCCGCCACCATGGCCGCCAGTGCCCAGTCCATCAACGTCAGCAGCGCATTCCAGAACATGCGCAAGAACTACCTCAACAAGGCCAAGGCCGAAATCGACGCCGCATGCCTCCATGACGCCACCAAGGAAGACGCCAAGACATGGTGCTACAAGGCACTCATCTACGCCCGCATCGGCGGCGAGGCCTCCAACAAGAAGTCTAAATTCAAAGACCTCGCCCCAGATTGGGCCGAGCAGGCCTACACCGCCGCCCTCGAGTGCAAGCGCCTCGACAAGGACAACGAGTTCGCCCAGCAGGTGAGCGAAGTCTTCTCCTTCGTCGGCAATGAGTACTACAACCAGTCCACCGCCGCCTACCGTGCCAAAGAGTACGCCAAGGCCATCGAACTCTCCGACAAGTCCGTCACCTGCTTCACCAACGCTGGCAAGAGCCAGTATGCCGTCGACGCCATGTACATCGCCGGCATCTCCTCACAGGCCGTCCACGACACCGCCGGCGTCAAGAAGTACTTCAACAACATGGTGCGCCGCAAGACCGACATCAACCACGTCTACGTCACCCTCTTCTCCATCGCCAAGGCCGAAGGCAAGAGCGACGAGGCCATGAAGGTCGCCTCCAACTACGTCCGCAACTGCAAGAACGACTATCAAGCCTACATCCTCAACGCCGAAGGCTACTTCCTCAGCAAAAACCCCGAGAAAGGCAAGGAGCAGGTCCAGGCCGCCCTCAACCTCACCAAAGACTCCGCCAACTACCCCGCCGTGCTCGTCATCGCCGGCACCCTCCTCGACGAAGCCGCCGGCGACGCCGAAGCCGCCGAAGCCTACTTCAAACAGTCCCTCGCCCTCGTCCCCTCCCAGTTCGAAGCCAACTTCGGTATGGGCAAGATGTACTACAACCGCGCCGTCGACAAAAACAACGCCGCCAACAACATCGACCCCTTCAACGACGAGAGCGGCCTCTACGACAAGCTCAGCGCCGAGTCCAAAACCCTCTTCGGCCAGTGCATCGAATACTTCGAGAAGGCAGTCCAGTACTACGACAGCCTCACCGATGAGGACCGCAAGAACGCCCTCCGCCACAACCTCGGCAACTGCCTCACCGCCATGGCCAACGCCTACGCACGCGTCGACAAACTCCCCGAGGCCGAGGCCGCCAAGACCCGCCTGCAGCAGCTGGCTAACTAAACATAAACAACGTATCAATTATCAACCGGAGCAGTTTCATGCTCCGGTTTTCTCTTTTTTTATTAATGGTACAATAAAATGGTGCCTTTTGTAGTTACCCATTGTTATGAAACGCTTATTGCTCATTTGGCTACTGCTTCTCCCCTTGGCAGTGAATGCACAGGGGCTGGTCGAAGGTGTGGTGCATGATGCAGGTGGACAAGGTGTGATGCCCTACGTCAATGTCGGCATTGTCGGCACCGCCAGGGGCACTGTATCCGACAGTCTGGGACGCTACCGACTTGAGATACCTACTCGTGACAGTGTAACGCTCCGCTTCTCCTTCACAGGCTATCAGACCGAGGAACGCCGCGTTTGTCTCACCGGTAACCGTCGTCTCAAGCTCCATGTGCGACTCACTGCCGCCTCTACCCATCTCGACGCCGTCGAAATCACCGACGAAAGCGCTCGCCAGTCCACCTTCACACATATCGACGCCGACAGGCTAGACAACGCCGTCGGACCCAAAGGCGGCGTCGAGGGGCTCCTCAAGATGCTCCCCGACGTACACTCCTCCAACGAACTCTCCTCACAATACTCCGTCCGCGGCGGCTCCTTCGACGAAAACCTCGTCTACATCAACGACGTGGAGGTCTTCCGCCCCATGCTCATCCGCAGCGGGCAGCAGGAGGGTATGTCCATTATCAACCCCGACCTGGTCGACTTCATCCTCTTCTCTCCCGGCGGCTTCGACGCCTCTTATGGCGACAAACTCTCGTCGGTACTCGACATCAGGTATGCGCGCCCCTCGCACTTCCAGGGCAAGGTCTCGGCCAGCCTGCTGGGGGCCGCCGCCACGGTGCAGGGCAGGGCAGGGGAGCGCTGGTCCTATGCCGCCGCCCTCCGCCGCCACAGCAACCAGTATATCCTCGGCAGCCTCGACACCCGTGGCAGCTATACCACCGCCTATACCGACCTGCAGGCGCTCGTCGGCTACAAGGTCAGCGACCGCCTCGACCTCGGCGCCCTCGCCATCTGGACCCACAACGTCTACGGCCTCGTCCCCGAAAGCCAGACCACCACCTTCGGCGGCTTCTTCAACCCCATGGCCCTCCGCATCTACTTCGACGGGCAGGAGCAGGACCGCTACCACACGCTGCTCGGAGCCCTCACGGCCGACTGGCGCCCAAACGACGACTGGCACCTCACCTCCGCCCTCTCGGTGCAGCGCATCAGCGAGCGCGAACGCTACGATGTGCAGAGCCAGTACTGGCTCTACGAGCTGGCGCAGGGCGAGAATGTGGGCGACACCGCCATGTTCGACCGCGGCGTCGGCACCTTCCTCGAGCATGCCCGCAACCGCCTCTCGACCAGCATTGCCTCCCTCGACCTCAAGGCCAGCCGCTACGCCCGCCTGGGCAACTGGAACTTCGGCCTCAAGGTGCAGCTCGAAAGTATCGAGGACCGCCTGCGCGAATGGCGCTGGGTCGACTCGGCAGGCTACACCTTGCCCTCCGACCTGCCGCCCATCGGCGACCCCTCCGGCCTCCCCTCCAGTCCCATCTTGCAGCAGTACGCCAACTCGAACCACTCCATGGGCACCTTCCGCACCGGCCTCTATGCCCAGCGCGAGCTCAACTTCCACACCCGCCGCCAGTCCGACATCAAGGTGCTTGCCGGCGTGCGCGCCCTGCTTTATGCCAACTCCGTGGGCGAAGTGTTCCACTTCCTGCTTTCGCCCCGCGCCAGTGTCAACTACAAGCCTCGCATGAAGCACGACATGCTCTTCCGCCTCGCCGCCGGCGTCTACCAGCAGCCGCCCTTCTATCGCGAGTACCGCACGCCCGAGGGTGCCCTCGTCGGTGAGCTGCCCGCCCAGAAATCCTACCAGCTTACCGGGTCGCTCGACTGGAATTTCCGCCTCTGGAACCGCCCTTTCACCTTCACGGCCGACCTCTATGGCAAGTACCTCACCGACCTTATCCCCTACACTGTCGACAACCTGCGCGTCCGCTACCAGCCCGAATTGAGTGCCGTCGGCTACGTTGCCGGCCTCAGTCTGCGCCTCAATGCCGAGCTTATCGAGGGGCTTGAGTCGTGGGCCAGCCTCAGCCTGATGCGCACCCAAGAGGACATCGAGGGCGACGGCCTCGGGTGGCTCGACCGCCCCACCGACCAGCGCCTCAGTTTCAAGCTCTTCCTGCAGGACAATGTGCCCAGCATGCCGTGGTGGCGCATGAGCCTCAACCTGGTGTTTGCCACCGGCATGCCCCTCAATGTGCCCTTCGGCCAGTACAGCCACTCGCAGCTGCGCCTGCCCAGCTACTACCGCGTCGACTGGGGCAACACCATACGCCTCTCCCAGTTCGAAAGCCTGAAACATAAGCGCATCTTCCGCTATGTCAACGATATCCAGATCGGGCTCGAAATCTTCAACCTCTTCAACTTCCGCAACGTCGTCTCCTACCTCTGGGTCTCCGACTACGAAAACCAGCCCCACCGCGTGCCCAACTACCTCACCGCCCGCCAAGTCAACCTCAAACTCACCGTCCTCTTCTGATGATTGCATTCCCCGATATCCCCAGCTTGCTGGAGCCCGAGCGCATCGGCCCTGTGTGTCTCTTCCGCTCGTCGGCCACCGACCTCCTGAAGCTCGACTTCGTCTTCGAAGCCGGCTCCTACTACCAGCCCCAGCTTCTCACCGCCGTCGCAGCCGCCAAACTGATGACCGTGGCCACCCGCACGATGGATGCCCAGCGGCTGAGCGAGTTCCTCGACGCACGCGGCATCGTTGCGGAGAGCACCTCCAACCTCTTCACCTCGTGCCTCACCTTCTACACCCACCGCCGCTATGCCGGCGAGCTGCTGCCCGTGGTGGCCGAAATGCTGCGCGAGCCCGCGCTGGCCGAAGGCGACTTCGAGGTGTGGCGCTCGGCCAAGCGGCAGGAGCTGGCCGTCCATCAGCAGCGCTCCTCCACCGTCGCCCGCCGCCTGTGGTACCAAGCCCTCTTCGGCACCGACCACCCCCTGGGGCATGCCGCCGCGCCCGAAGACGCCGACCGCCTGCAGCTCGACGTCGTGCGCGACTACTTCCGCCGGCACTATCCCTCCGCCCCCCGCCACATCACCCTCTCCGGCGCCGTGGATGAACAGTTGATTAATATGTTGAATACCAATACTATTGCCCCTTCACTCCCCACTCCTCCCTCTCACACCCTCCCCACTCCTCATTCCTCACTCCTCACTCCTCACTCCCCCCTCACCGCCCACCTCCCCACCTCCCAACAGACCTCCATCCGCATCGGCCGCATCCTGCCCCATGCCGACACCATCCCCTTCGAGGACTCGGCGCGGCTGGCACTCTGCACCTCGCTGCTGGGCGGCTACTTCGGCTCGCGCCTGATGAGCAACCTGCGCGAAGACAAAGGCTTCACCTACGGCGTCAGCGCACACATTCAGCCCTATCGCGGCTGCCGCGTCTTCTTCATCGCCAGCGACGTGGCCGCCGGCACGGCCGACGAGGCCACCCGCGAAGCCCTTGGCGAGCTGCAGCGCCTCGCCGACACCCCGCCATCGCATGAAGAACTGGACACCGTGAAAAGCATCCTCGCCGGCGATGCCATGCGGATGCTCGACGGCGTCTTCGAGCGCTCCGACCGCTATTGCGACCTGATCGAGAGCGGCCCCGTCGACCTCTACGACCCCCGCTTCCCGCAGGTGCTGCACGACACCACGCCCGAGCAGGTCTCCAGTCTGATAAACAAGTATCTGGCTCCCGACAGCATGCTTTGCTGCCAGGCGGGGGTAGTTCAATAGTTGTACTTCTCTCCCCAGCGTTCTTTGAGCGAGCGGCGGGTCTCGTTCTCGCGCGCGGTGTTGCCGGGTTCGTAGAATTTGGAACCTTCAAGGCCCTGCGGCAGGTATTCCTGCAGGGCGAAGTTGCCCTCGTAGTCGTGGGCATACTTGTAGCCGTCGCCGTAGCCGAGGTTTTTCATCAGCTTGGTGGGGGCGTTGCGTATGTGGAGCGGCACCGGCAGGTCGCCCCAGCGGCGCACGGCGGCGGCGGCGTTCTCGAGGGCCATGTAGGTGGCATTGCTCTTGGCTGAGCAGGCCAGGTAGACGGCGCACTGCGAGAGGTTGATGCGGCATTCGGGGTAGCCTATCTTGCTCACCGCGTCGAAGGTGGCGTTGGCCAGCAGCAGCGCGTTGGGGTTGGCGTTGCCGATGTCTTCGGATGCGAAGATGAGCATGCGGCGCGCGATGAAGAGGGGGTCTTCGCCGCCGGCAATCATGCGGGCCAGCCAGTAGACGGCGCCGTTGGGGTCCGACCCGCGCATGCTCTTGATGAAGGCCGAGATGATGTCGTAGTGCATCTCGCCCCCCTTGTCGTAGTAGGCCAGGTTCTGCTGGATGACGGTGGTGACGGAGCTGTTGTCAATCGTGACGGTGGGGAGCGCTTGGTTTTTGTTCACCACCAGCTCGATGGCGTTGAGCAGCTTGCGTGCGTCGCCGCCGGAGATGCGCATCAGGGCGGCGTCCTCCTTCACCTCGAGGGTGATGCCCTGCCGGGCGTAGTGCTCCACGGCCGAGGCGATGAGGCGGCGCATGTCCTCCTCGTCGAACTCCTTGAGCACGAATACCTGGCAACGGCTGAGCAGTGCAGAGATGACCTCGAAGGAGGGGTTCTCGGTGGTGGCGCCGATGAGGGTGATGGTGCCGCGCTCGACGGCGCCGAGGAGCGAGTCCTGCTGCGCCTTGTTGAAGCGGTGGATTTCGTCGATGAAGAGGATGGCGCCTTCTTCCTGCTGCGCCTGGTTGATGACGTCGCGCACCTCCTTCACCCCGCTGCTGATGGCGCTCAGGGTGTGGAAAGGGCGGCTGAGAGTGAGCGAGATGATGCCGGCCAGGGTGGTCTTGCCTATGCCCGGCGGCCCCCAAAGGATCATCGAGGGGATGTTGCCGCTCTCGATCAGCGTGCGCAACGGAGCGCCCGGGCCGACGAGGTGCTGCTGCCCGATGTAGTCATCGAGGCTTTGGGGCCTCAATAGTTCAGCCAGGGGGGTCATAGAATCAGCATCGCGTCGCCATAGGTGGAGAAGCGGTACTTCTCCTTGATGGCGGCCTGGTAGGTCTGCATGAGCAGCTCGTGGCCGGCGAAGGCGCTGACCATGATGAACTGGTGGCTCATCGGGTGGTGGAAGTTGGTGACCATGTGGTTGGCGATGGTGAAGTCGTAGGGCGGGTAGATGAACTTGTTGGTCCATCCGTCGAAGGGGAACAGCTTGCCGGGGATGGTGACGGCGCTCTCGAGGGCACGCATGGTGGTGGTGCCGACGCAGAAGATTTTCTTGCCGTTCTCTTTAGCCTGCATGATGTGGTCGCAGGTCGTCGCGTCGAGGTGCATCTCCTCGGCATCCATGCGGTGCTTCGAGAGGTCTTCCACCTCGATGGCCTTGAATTCGCCCACACCGGCGTGCAGCGTCAGCTCCTCCCAGCGCACATCCTTGATTTCCATCCGCTTGAGCAGCTCGCGGCTGAAGTGCAGCCCTGCGATGGGAGCGGCCACGGAGCCTTCGTATTTGGCATAGATGGTCTGGTAGTTGTCGGCATCGTTCTTCTCGATGTCGCGCAGCTTGCGCAGCTCCTCGGGCAGCGGTGTGCGCCCCATGCTCTTGATGAGCGAGATGAATTCCTCGTGCTTGCCGTCGAAAAGGAAACGTATGGTACGTCCGCGCGAGGTGGTGTTGTCGACCACTTCGGCCACCAGCGCGTCGTTGGTGCCGAAATAGAGCTTGTTGCCGATACGTATCTTGCGGGCGGGGTCCACAATGACGTCCCACAGGCGCGTCTCGGCATTCAGCTCGCGCAGCAGGAACACCTCGATGCGCGCGCCCGTCTTCTCCTTCTCACCCTCCAGCAGCGCGGGGAACACCTTCGTGTTGTTGGCCACCACCACATCGCCGGCGTCGACATAGTTTATAAAGTCTTTGAACACGCGATGCTCCACCTCGCCCGTGTCGCGGTGCAACACCAGCAGGCGCGCCTCGTCGCGGTTGCGCGGCGGCTTCTCGGCTATCAGTTCCTTCGGCAGGTTGAATCTAAACTGGGATAACTTCATCTCTTCCTTGCTTTTCAGTTGAAAAAAACAACCCTATAACGCATAAAAAAACAAAATGGTATGCATCGGACAAAAATTTTTTTTTGACCCACTGCATAATATATTAATGTGTTTCGCGTTAAGCCCCATAGTATGATGAACCAGAAGGTGTATCGCACAGTCCTGTTACTCGTCCTGTGGCTTGTCTGCCTGCCGGCACACTCGCAGCACGACGAGAGCACTCTCTCGTCGCCCGAACTGATGACACAGCGCTTCGCCAACTCCTACGACTCGCTGCTCAACAGCCACTACATGCGCCGCTTCAAGCCCTCCCAGCGCCACCACCGCGGCCACGAATTCTCCCTCGACGAATTCGACCGCCTCCCCGACTCCCTCCTCGTCGCACGCCTCCAGCGCCTCCGCACCGTCGTCCCCATGACCTTCAACTCCGAAGTCCGCTCCCACATCCGCTTCTACCTCCGCGTCATGGAACGCCGCCTGAGCCTCACCATCATGCAGCAGGAACACTACTTCCCACTCTTCGAAGAAACACTCAACCACTACGGCGTGCCCGACGAAATCAAATACCTCACCATCGTCGAGTCCGCCATGAACCCCCAAGCCACCTCACGCGTCGGCGCCGCGGGCCTCTGGCAGTTCATGTACTCCACAGGCAAAGTCTACGACCTCGAAGTCAACTCCCTCGTCGACGAACGACGCGACCCCGTCAAGTCCACCCACGCCGCCGCGCGCTACCTCCGCGACCTCCACCGCATCTTCGGCGACTGGACCCTCGCCATCGCCGCCTACAACTGCGGCCCCGGCAACATCAACAAAGCCATCGCCCGCAGCGGCGGCAAACGCGACTTCTGGCAAATCTACCCCAACCTCCCTCGCGAAACCCGCGGCTACGTCCCCTCCCTCATCGCCGTCATCTACGTCATGAACCACTACCATGACCACGGCCTCCGCCCCGAACACCTCGAATACCCCGTCCGCACCGACACCCTCATGCTACACTCCGACCTCCTGTTCGACTACATCGTCGACCACGTCGGCATCGCTCTCGACGAACTCCGCACTCTCAATCCCCAGTACCGCCGCGACTTCATCCCCGCCTCCTCACGACCCTACGCACTCACACTCCCCTCCACCAAACTCGAATCCTTCATCGCACTCCAGGACACCCTCCTCGCCGCCACCCGCGACAGCCTCGCACGACGCCCCATCGCCGTCGAACCACACCGCACCAAAGCCTCCGGACGCTCCAGCGGCTCCAGCCGCTACCACACCGTCCGCCGCGGCGAAACCCTCAGCAAAATAGCCGCCCGCTACGGCCTCTCCGTCAGCCAGCTCAAACGCCTCAACGGCCTCAAACGCGACAACATCCGCGCAGGCCAAAAACTCAAAATCAAACCCTGACCCTCCACCAAACACCCACCTCTCATATTATGGACTTCAAGCGCATGTATAAAGCCCGGGGATTCAAATACATCGTCGCCACGGTGATCTTCCTCGTCGTCATCCTCTTCATCGACCCCAACAACCTCCTCGTCACTCACCGCCTGGGACGCCAGGTCAAAGAACTCCGCGCCGAAGAACAGGCCCTGCGCCACGCCATCGTCGACGACAGCGCCGCCGCCGCCAACCTGCGCGACAACCCCGACGCCATCGAACACTACGGACGCGAAAACTACTACATGAAGCGTCCCAACGAAGATATATTTGTCATCCGATGAAACGCACCCTCCATATCATCCCCCTCCTCTGCCTCCTCTTCGCCTCGTGCGACGTGCTCAAAAACTTCATGAGCCGCGACCTCGAGGAGGAAGACTTCATCATCGGCCAACTCTACGTCGACGAACTCGTCCACGAAACACCCGTCATCGCCCAGCCCGTCACGCCACGCGCCTCCTCCTCCCCCGCCAACCGCACCAACCCCCTCGGCCTCGACTACAGCCCCTCCGACAACCACGAACTCTACCAAGCCATCAACTCCTGGCTCGGCGTACCCTACAAATACGGCGGCAACGACCGCAACGGCATCGACTGCTCAGCCTTCGTCGGCACCATCTACAAACAAGTCTACGGCGTCACCCTCCACCGCTCAGCCAACGACATGCTCCGCGACGTCAAACTCATCTCCCGCGCCCAGCTCCGCGAAGGCGACATCCTCTTCTTCACCAACAGCAAAGGCAAAGTCTCCCACGTCGGCATCTACCTCAAAGACCAACTCTTCGCCCACGCCTCCACCTCCAACGGCGTCAGCGTCTCCAGCCTCGACAACGTCTACTGGACCAAACACTTCTACAAAGGCGGCCGCGTCAAAAAATAAAAAAAGTATCCACCATTACCCACCAATGGGAAAATAAGGGAAAAGGCCTAACTATTACCCTAGAAAACCCCTACCATTCCCCTACCGAACCCCTCACCTCGTGTCGGCATAACCGAGCCCCCGGAGCAGGGTGACAGCCTTCTCCTTCAGCTCGCCCTGGATGACAATCTCCCCGTCCTTGGCCGAGCCCCCCACACCCAGCCGGCTCTTCATCGTCCGCGCCAGGTCGTTCAGGTCGGCCTCCGTGCCCACAAAACCCTTCACCACCGTCGCCGTCTTCCCACCGCGCCCCTTGCGCTCGATGCCGACTCGCAGTTTTTGGCGCCCGGGCTCCAGGGTCTCGGCCTCCGGCTCCTCGTCGTATTGGTACTGGAAATCGGGGTTCGTCGAATAGACCACCCCCTGCGGATGTTTCTTGCTCATTTGGGTAGGATATTGCTTTTGATCAGTTCCAGCGACGGCTGCAGCTGCCGCAGCGGCGTCTTCGTGTCGCGCCCGTACAGGCGCAGCGACGCCGGCAGCATCGTGAACTGGATGACTTTCCCGATATTTTCCCCCTCGCCGTCGATATTGCACCACTTGTCCAGGTTCCCCTCGATAGTCAGCTCCTTGGCCTTCATGATCTCCACGTGCGCCGAAAGGTCGAACAGCTTCGTGAACGCCAGCGGCACCGTGATAGCCAGGTGGTCCGGCGGTATCCGGTCCAGGATAGTGATGTCCATCAGGCCGTCGTCCAGCTTCGCCTTCGGCGCCACGGTCAGGTTGTTGCCATACTGCTGGCTGTTCGCCACAGCGATAAGCCACGCGTTGCGTTGGAACGTCCGTCCATCCACCGTCAGCGTGTAGTCCTGGTTCTTATACGACGCGTATTCCCTCACAATCAGGTTGGTATAGGCCGCCAGCCCGCGTGTCTTCGCCGCGTGCATCAGCCGCGCTATATAGGCATCGAAGCCCACACCCGAAGCGTTGACCGACAGCCACTTGCCGTTGATGTCAATAGTGTCGATAGTTATTGGATAGCGCTGGTTGAGCACCCGCACCGCCAAAGCCGGCACCAGCGGCAGGCGCAGCGTCCGCGCCAGCCCGTTGCCGCTGCCGGCAGGGATGATGCCCAGCCGCACATCAGTGCCACGCAGGCCCTGCACCACGTCGTTCACCGACCCGTCGCCGCCCACGGCCACCACACAGTCCGCACCCCGCTCCGCCGCCTCGCGCGCCAGTTCAGTCCCGTGGTGCCGGTACTCGGTGTAAAGCACGCTGTAGTCGAACAGCTCATGGTCGATATTCTCCCGCAGGATCTTCTCTATCTTCTTCTGTCGTCCCAGCCCCGAAACAGGGTTGACGATGATGGCTAATTTCTCTTTCATAACTGAACATTGAACACTAAACACTGATCACTGACCACTGACCACTGATCACGGCCTCCACCCCGATTGGTTGAGTATCTTTTGGCTGTCGCGCTCAGCCATCAACTCGTTCATGCTGGCGCCGCTCTTCTTCATGTATTGCCTCACAATCTGCCAGCCGATGTAGGCTGCCGTCCGCGGAGCCGACCCCTCGCCGAAGGCGTTGGTCTTCGGCGCGTCGCCCAGCAGCGAGCGCACCTGCGACAGGTCGGTGCTGTAAAGCAACTCGTTCTCTATCATCCATGCCCACACCGACCCCACATTCTCCTTCATCCACTCCATCTGCCCTCCCGTATATTGCATCAGGGTGGTGTCGGCCAACTTCGGCATCGTCTGCTCCACAAAGTATATGACCTTGCCGTCGGCGATGGCATAGTCGAGCAGGGTGCCGCGTATGGGCCGGCCGATGGCGTTGTCGGCGAGGCAGCGCATGCAGTCGGGCACCATCTGCTCGCGCGTGCAGAGGCGCAGGATATGGTTCGGGAAACCGAAGTGGCCGAACCGCCCCATGCTCCCGAGGGCATAGTAGTCGAGGGCGATGCAGAGCTCGGTGCCGTCGTGGGTGAAGGTGCGCAGGTCGTAGTCGTTGTAGTCGGCCGTCACCATGGTGAACACACGCTCGCAGCGCGTCATCTCGGGCCAGAGCGCATAGGCCTTTTGAAAGGCGCGCCCGAGGCTCTCTGCCTCCTCGTCGAGGTTGTGGTAGAGGCTGTCGGTGATGCGGTATATATCCCTCACCGTCTTGTCTCTAGTGAATTCTGTCAGCGCCTCCATGAACGCGGGGTCGTCTGGGTAGTAGTTGAGCAGGGGCGAGGCGAAGTCGGCGGCGCTGCCATGGTTCCCCCCCTCGGCGAATAGGAACTGCTCGAAGCGCAGCATCTTCACAGGCTCGGCCTTCGGGCCGCAGGCAGCAAAGAGCAGCAATGCCGGCAGCAAATATTTGATATATTGTCTCATGGGTTGGTCATTTTAAAATATTTCTGCATCACCAGCAGCCCGATGTAGCGCTCGCGGCGCTCGTCGCGAAACTGCTGCACATATCGGTTGGCGTTGTCGGCCACCTCGTTGGCCTCTTTCTCGTGGCTGCTGTAGTAATCCAGCTTGGCTTCCAAATCGCTATAGTCCGCAGCCACTTCCACATAGTGTTCGCCTCCCACCAGTTGTCCCTCCATATACCACGACTCGCACGTTGGGTGCGGCATCACGGCCAGCGAGCGTGTCGACATCACCCACTTGAGGTTCGATGCTACATCGTTGCCTTCTAGCGCCATGATGTATCGAAAATTTAGATGGTCGTACAGCGACAGCCTTGGCGCCGTCAGCTCCCCTTTGTCTTCGCCCGCCAGTAGGCTGCCGTTGGCCAAGGTGTTGGCCAGGTCTACTCGCGGATTGCTGGCAAACATCTGGCAAAAGCGTATGCGGTTTTCACGACTACCCACCTGCCCACGATAGATGGCACGGTCGGACTTTGCCTCGAAGGTGTTGTGGTCGTTGAGGAAGATGTAGTGCCGGCAGCGATTTAGCTTTAGCAGCACACTATTGCTGTTGTCTACCCCCAGTGCACGGCTTTTCACCACGGTAGGGTAGGGCGGTATGGTGCGCACATCGCCAAAGAGGTAGTTCCAACGCAGCTCAGGGTCGAACCACTGCAACACTTGTCGGCTGTCGAAGTAGTAGGTGCTTCCATTGCCCTGTAGTCGTAGGTCCCCGATGGCATGGCTATCGGGTCCCAGCTCGCTTGGCTGTTGCAGTTTGCAGTAATAGTTCACCCGGTTCTCGATATACGATTCGTCGTACATCCGGTGGCAATCGTCCAGTTCGCGCTGCAGTCGTTTGCGGTAGTATGCGTCGGGAATAATATCTCTAAAGCCGGCTTTGAGGTAGTAGCCGGCTTTAGAGTTCTTGCCGCTATGCAAGAGGTAGCCAAGGGTTGCGTTGGCCATGGCGGGTTATTCTTGCTCGCTTGCAGGCTGGGCCTCTTTCTCGCCCTTTTCTGCTTTTTCCGCTTTCTCGGTTTCGTTGAGGATGCGCAACTTGGCTTGCAGCAGTGCTATCTGTTGGCGGGCGCCCTGCATCTTCTTCTCGAACTCTTGCTTCAGCAGGTCGGCCTGCTTGCTCGAGGCGATGAAGCCCAGGTTGTTCTCCCACAGGTTGAGGTCGTTGCGTAGCTTGTCGATCTTGTCGTGCAGCTCCTGCTTCTCGTTCTGCACAAAGCGGCGTGCGTCGCCGCCCACGTTGCGCAGACGCTCGCGGTAGGCGGTCTCTTCGGCTTCGCGGGCCGAGATTTTGAGCTGCTCGAAGATGCGGTCGATCTCGCCGCGGAACTCCTTGTGCAGGCGCTCCTTGTCGGCCATGGGCACGAAGCCCACCTCCGCCCAGCGGCGCTGGAATTCCTTGATGGCGCCCAGGTTCTCCTCGCGGTTCTCGCCGAACTGATGGGCCTTGAGTTCCGCCAGGATGGCCTCTTTCTGCGCCAGGTTCTCGCTCTCGTTGCTGCGGCGCTCTTTGAAGAACTCGCCTTTTTTGGCGAAGAATTCGTCGCAGGCTCCGCGGAAGCGTTGCCACACTTTCTCGCTCACCTTGCGGCTCGTGGCGCCGATAGACTTCCACTCCTGCTGCAGCTGCAGCAGTTCCTCAGTGGCCTTCTTCCAGTCTTCGCGCTTGGCGATGGCTTCCGCCTTGAGGCAGAGGTCGATTTTCTTCTGGTAGTTGGCTTCCTGCTCGTCGCGCACACCGCCGAAGTATTCCTTCTTGTCGCTGTAGTGGCGGTCGATGATGCCCTTGAATTTGGTCCAAATCTCCTCGTTCACCTCGCGGGGCACGGGGCCGATGGTCTTCCACACCTTCAGCAGGTCGTCCAGTGCCGCCGTGGTGTCGTTCCACTCCTTGGTGCTCTCCGGGCGTTTCTCGGTCAGCTCGGTGGCTTTGTCGATGAGGGCCTGCTTGGCCAGCAGGTTGTTGTCCAGCTCTTCTTTGCGCTGGTCGTAGTATTCTTTGCGACGCTCGTCGATCTGGTTGGCGGCGTTGCAGAAGCGTTGCCAGATTTCCTCGTTCTGCTCCGTGGGTACGGGGCCCACCTCTTTCCAGCGGGCGCGCAGGTCCTGCAGCCCCTTGAAGGCCTTGGTGACCGAGGACTCCATGATGAGCTCTTCGGCCTGCTCGCAGAGTTTTATCTTTTCTTCGAGGTTGCGCTTTTGGTCGAGGGCGCGTAGCTCACGGTTGATTTTCAGTTTGTTGAAGAACTGCTCAATCTGGAAGTGGTAGTTCTGCCAGAGGTCGTTCATCTGCTCGCGCGGCACCTCGCCGATGGCTTTCCAACGCTCCTGGATGGCGTTGAACTTGTCCAGTGCGTTGCGCACCTGTTCCTCGTCGGAGTCGACTAGCTGGCGCAGCTCGTCGATGAGCTGCTGTTTGGCCTGCAGGTTGCGCTGCTTGGCGGCTTCCAGTTCTTCCATATATTTCTGACGCATCGAGCGGTAGCGGTCGTGCAGGTGGCGCATCTCCTCGCTCAGGGCGTCGGTGGCGGGTTGGTATTCGTCCTTGTTGCCGCCGTCGGCCAAGAACTGCTGGTAGGCAGCCTCCTGTGCTTCGTGCTCGAGGTCGCTCCAGCGCTGGCGCACTGCGGCCACGCGGTTCTTGATGCTTTGCACCTCGCATCCGAGCAGTTCGCGCATGGCGCCCACAAGCTCTTCGCGTGTGCAGGCGCTGTAGTCCACTTCCGGCTCAGCTTCCGGCTGCTCGGTCTGTGCTTCTGGCGCTTCGGCCTGTTCTACTTCGACTTGCTCGGCTTGGGGCTGCTCTTGCTCTGTCGTTGCCTCGGCCTCGGGGGCTACCGTTTCGGCGGTTTCGTTTTCGGTTTCAGGGTTAGGCAGTTGCTCGTTCTGAGGCTCCTGCAGGTTGGTGGTTTCGTCCATCATGATGGTGTGTGTTTGGATTAGAACTACTTATTTTATAATAAGTTAAGGGTTGAATTCGATGCTGGCTCCGTCTCGCGAAGCAGATGCAAAGATAGCAATTTTTTTTCTTTTGGTTGTTAAAAATTATTAAGATTGAGCATTTTAGGCCAAGTTGTTGAGGTGGGTTTCCACCTGTTCGAGCTGCAGTGCGCTGCCGACCGTGTAGTCACCCACCCGCTCGCGCCGCAGGGCCGAGAGGAACGCACCCGACCCCAGCGCCAGCCCAAGGTCGCGCGCCAGCGAGCGGATATAGGTCCCTTTGCCGCACTCGATGCGAAAGTCGGCCTGTGGCAGATGCGCGGGCACTTCGCCCTGCGGATTGTTGTAGAGGTGGGCGGTTGGAATTTCGAATTTTGAATTTTGAATTCTGAATTCAGATTCAGGCGTCCCACCGGGCCGGAAGGCGGTGATCCGGAAGCTGTGTACGCTGACCGTTTTCGCCTGAGGCTGCGCCGAGGGGTCGTCGGCGCGGGCGTAGGTGTAGGCCCGCTGGCCGGCTATCTTCACAGCGCTGAAGATGGGCGGCACCTGCTCGATGTTTCCCGTCAGGCGCGAGGCTTCGGCTTCGAGACTCTCGGGGGTGATGTGCTCGTAGGGATAGTGTGCGTCGATAGGGCGCTCGAGGTCGTAGCACGGAGTGGTGGCGCCGAGGACGAGTGTGCCGGTATAGACCTTGTCGCCGTCCTGCAGCGTGGGTATCTGCTTGGTGGCGCGACCGATGCAGACCAACAGAAGCCCTGTGGCCAGGGGGTCGAGGGTGCCGGCGTGGCCTATCTTGATGTTTTTGATGCCGTAGAGGCGGCGGAGGGTGGACTTGACTTTGTTCACCGCCTGGAACGAGGTCCAGCAGCGTGGTTTGTCGATGGGGAGGATGAGGCCGGCTTGCAGCTGTTCGAGGGTGAGCATCTCGCTTCGGGGGACTAGCGCAGGACGATGATGGTGATGCCGATGATAGCGCAGTAGACGGCGAACCAGATGAGTTTGCCTTTCTTGACGATGTTGATCATCCACTTGCAGGCGAACAGTCCGCTGACGAAGGCGGCGAGGAAGCCGACGATGAGGGCCATCGGCGAGAGACCTGCCATCGCGGTGCTCACACCCACTTCGGATATGTCTTTCACATCGAGCAGCGCCTCGCCCAGAATGGGCGGGATGACCATCAGAAACGAGAACTGGGCCAGCTTCTCCTTGTTGTTGCCCAGCAGCAGGCCGGTGGCGATGGTGGAACCCGAGCGCGAGAGGCCGGGCAGCACCGCGCAGGCCTGGGCGATGCCGATGATGAAGGCGTCGCGCACCGAGATGCGCTCGCGCTGGCGCGGTGCCGAGAAATAGGAGAACGAGAGCAGGAAGGCGGTCACCATCAGGCAGATGCCCACGACGAAGAGGCCGCTGCCGAAGACCTCCTCCACGGCGTCCTTGAAGAAGAGGCCCACGATGGCCACGGGTATCATCGAGACGAGGATGTTCAGTGTGTACTGCGTGCCTTCGTTCATCGTTTTGGCCTTCTGGATGAGGGTTTTGCCGTCGTCGCTGGCGACGAAAAGGCTTTTGATCCAGGCGAAAAGGTCGGTGAATATCCAGATGATTTCTTTCCACAGCACGACGATGGTGCTGAGCACGGTGGCCACGTGGACTGCCACCGTAAAGGAGAGGTTCTCGGCGCCGTCGCCGAGGCCGAAGAGGGCCTGCCCGATGGCCAGGTGGCCGCTCGAACTGACGGGGAGGTATTCCGTGAGGCCCTGCACGATGCCCAGGACCAAGGCTTCAAACCATTGCATCGCTTATTTCTCTTTGCTTTTATACATGATGGCGGCAATCTCGACCACAAAGCCCACGACGATAAGGATGGGCGCAAGGTAGAGTCGGCGGCTGTCGAACATCGCGGGGTTGAACTGGTTGGGGTCGTCGCTTCCGCCGCCGCTGAGCAGGATGTAGCCGAGGGCGAGCACGACGAGGCCGGCGGCCATCAGGATGTAATTGGTGCGGCCGAAGGCGAAGCGCGAGGTTGATTGTTTCTCTTGTTCCATGGATTATATATAATATGTATTCAATTATTATTGCGGGCAATGTAGCGGCGGACGGTGATGGCGGTGGCGAGCCAGGCGATGAGCATGCCGGCGATGATGAGCACCAGCGCGATGGTGGCATACCACAGGAGGTGGCGCGCGGCGGTCAGGTCGAGGGTCAGCTGCTTGTCGAACACCCAGAGGGTGACGGCCGTTAGCACCGAGGCTATTAGGCCGCCCAGCGCGCCGTAGGCCAGGCTGCGCAACCGGAACGGGCGCGCGATGAAGCCTGCCTTGGCGCCCACGAGGCGCATGGTGGCGATGGTGTCGCGGCGGCTGTAGATGGCAATGCGGATGAGGGCCGAGATGAGCACGACGGTGATTAGCAGCAGCAAGGCCACGAAGATGATGAGGAACCACGAAAGTTTGTAGAACACGTCTTGCAGCTCGCTGACCACGTTCTCCTGGTAGGCCACGCCGGTGACGCCCTCCATGGCGCCCACCTCGGCGCAGAAGCGGTCGAGCGCGGCACCACTGTTGTCGGGCAGCAGCTGCACGTTGAGGTTGACCATCAGCGAGGGGTTGAGCGGGTTGTAGCCCAGAAAGCCCACGAAGTCTTCGCCCAGGTCCTGGCTGAAAATCTCGGCCGCCTGCTCGCGCGAGATGTAGTCCACGTGTTTCACCACCCCCATCCGGCCGATGTCGGCTTTGCGGGCGAGGGCCAGGCTGTCGCTCACGTCGGGCACGAGGTCAACCTTGTAGGTGATGCGCTCCTGCGCATCGTGGGTCAGGCGGTAGGAGTGGTACTCTATCACCAGCAGCAGGCCCAGCATGAAGAGCACCAGCGAGATGCCCAGGATGGTGGTGCCGTGGCTGCCCCAGAGATGTACTTTGTTTTTCAAAACACTATAACCTATAACCTTTAACCTTTAACCTTTAGTTGGCCAGCATCACCGGCATGACCAGCATCAGGATGTCGTCATTCTTCTCTTCGCCGTCTTCGTTGTAGGGGAAGATGATGCCGGCGCGCGAGGGATGGGAGAGCTCGACCAGCACCTGCTCGCTGGCGAGGTTCGAAATCATCTCGGTGAGGAACTTGGCGTTGAAGCCGATGTCCATAGGCTCGCCCTCGTACTGGCAGGGGATGGTTTCGTGGGCGTTGTTGGAGAGCTCGAGGTCCTCGGCCGAGATGGTCAGCTTGTCGGCCGCGATGGAGAGGCGCACCTGGCGGGTGGCTTCGCTGGCGAAGATGCTGACGCGCTTCAGGGTGTTGAGGAACGACTGGCGGTCGAGGATGAGTTTGTTGGGGTTGTCCTTCGGGATGGCGGCCTCGTAGTTGGGGTAGCGGCCGTCCACCAGGCGCGTGATGATGTAGAAGTTGTCGAAGGTGAGGAACAGGTTCGTGTTGTTGTATTCCAGCTTGATCTCCACCTCCTCCTTGCGCGAGGCAAGGATGTTTTTGACAATCGTGATGGGTTTCTTGGGCAGGATGAAGTTGGTGCTCTCGTCGCTGACGACGTCCTTGCGGCGGTAGCGGACCAGCTTGTGCGCGTCGGTGGCCACGAAGGTCACCCCGTCGGGCGTCATCTCGCAGTAGATGCCGTTCATCTGCTGGTGCATCTCGTCGGTGCTGGTGGCGAAGACGGTCTTGTCGATGGCGGCCACCAGGGCGGCCGAGCCGAGGTTGACGCTGCCCGTCGTCTCGGCGGCGGGCATGGTGGGATAGGTGGCGGCGTCCATGCCGGCCAGGCGGTACTGGCCCTCGCCCGAGGCGATTTCGACGTTGAACGAGGCAGTGTCGATGGTGAAGGTCAGGGGCACATCGTCGAAAGTCTTCAGGATGTCGAGCAGCATGCGCGAGGGGATGGCCACCTCTTCCGGCTGGTCGACATGGCTGGTCTCGACGGCGAGGCGTGCCACGAGGGTGGTCGAGAGGTCCGTGGTCTTGAGGGTGAGGCTGTTCTCCTCGAGGCGCATATGGAAGCATCCGATGATGGGCATGGTGTTGCTGGACGAAAGTACGCCGCTGAGCGACTGCAGCTGCTTGAGCAATTGCTGGCTATTGACTATGAATTTCATATTTTTATGTTTTATTTCCTATTTATATTCTGGCTGCAAAATTACGAATAAATTGCGACATGTGCGCATATAATTTTTCAACACTTTAATCAACACTCACCTCAACGAACACCCCCTGCGGGATTTCCAGGTCGTGCAGGTTGCTCAGCGTGCAGTATTGCCGCGACGCCTTCTGGTCGAAATAGAACGTGCCGCTGATGTGGTCATCGGCCTTGATGATGCGTCCCGGGTCGAAAAGCAGCACCACGTTTTTGTAGGTCTGATTGTTATATGTGAAAGTGGCGCCGAGCGAGTCGGGCTGCTCCAGGTGCACGGCATAGCCCGCCGTGGGACGTGCCATATCCATCGTGCAGGGTTGTATGTAGACCACCTTGCCGCGGAAGGCAATCTCGTCGTGATCTTCGCAGGCGGCGAACGCAAGGCCTGTGGCCACCAGCAGAAGTATGTTCTTAAGTTTCATTTTCATCATTTATGTTAATTTAACACCAACGTGGGTAATAATGGTTCATAATGGGAAATCACCTTACTATTACCCTAGAGAACCCCTACCATCCCCCTAGAGAGTGGCAGCGATTTTGGGGCGTTTTTAGTTAAAAAGTCTTAACGCATCGTTCAGCGAGGTCTTCAGGTCCGTACTCTCCTTCCGCCTCCCGATGATGAGCGCGCAGGGCACCTGATACTCGCCCGCAGGGAACTGCTTCGTATACGAGCCGGGGATGACCACCGACCGCGGAGGGACATAGCCCGTGTGCGTAATCGGCTGGCCCTCGGTCACGTCGATGATCTTGGTCGAACCCGTGATGACCACCCCCGCGCCTATGACAGCTTCGCGGTCGATCCAGGCCCCCTCGACAATGATCGAGCGCGAACCTATGAAACAGTTGTCCTCGACAACCACAGGCTTCGCCTGCAGCGGCTCCAGCACCCCGCCGAGCCCCACCCCGCCGCTGAGGTGCACATTCTTGCCCACCTGCGCGCAGGACCCCACCGTGGCCCACGTGTCCACCATGGTGCCGCTGTCCACATAGGCGCCGATGTTGACGTAGGAGGGCATCAGTATGGTGCCGGGAGCCAGGTAGGCCCCATGGCGCGCCACAGCCGGGGGCACCACGCGGACGCCGCGCCGCGCATAGTCGCGCTTGAGCGGTATCTTGTCGTGGTATTCCATGGGCCCGGCCTCCAGGGGCTGCATCCCCTGCAGCTGGAAGTAGAGGAGTATGGCCTGTTTGACCCACTGGTTGGCCACCGGCGCGGTGCCTTCGCCGCCGGTGCGCTCGATGGCCCGCAGCTCGCCGCGGTCCAGCATGTCGACAGCCTCCACGACAGCCTGCCGTGTCGGCCCTTCATTCAGCAGTGCCCGGTTCTCCCAGGCTTGTTCTATCAGTTGTTTCATTGTTCTATTATAATCACAACATTTGTCCTTTCACTCCCTCTCACTCCCCTCCTTACCGTATAAGCGTTATCGTCCCCGTGCGCCGCTGCAGTTGGTTGGGCGCGTGGAGGGTGCGGTAGGTGAGGTTGTACACGTAGGCGCCTTGGGGCATGGGGGTGCCGTTCTCGTCGGTGCCGTCCCACTGGGCGTCGGTCCCCTCGAGGTGCCGCACTAGGAAGCCGTGCCGGTTGTAGATCCATATCTCCAGCTCGGTCAACTGCAGGTGCACGGGGTGCCACGTGCGGTTGGTTTCCTGCGTGGGGGTGAAGGCGTCGGGGAGGTAGATAGTGGCGCGGTCGATGTGAAGCATGGTGGTCGTAGTGTCCGAGCAGCCCTCCACGCTGTAGGCCGTCAGGTGCACCTCCACGCTGTCCACATCGCCCGGGAAGGTGTAGGTCAGGCTGCGCTCGGTGCTCGTCTGGTCGCCGATGGCCCATAGGCGGTGGTCCACATAGGTGCTTTGGTCGTAGAGGGTTACATGCGGCCTGTCGGCTGTCGCCACCGTGGGTATGGCGTGGATCTTGGCTTTGAGGTTGCCGGCGAGGATGCCGAGGTGGAGGACGGTGAGGGAGTCGCAGCCATACTGGTTGAGAGCGGGGTAGGCATAGTCGCCGGACTGGCTGTAGGTGTCGTCGCCGAAGGTATAGGAGGTGTTGATGCAGATGGTGTCGTAGATGTCCACTTGGTGCGAGGGGCGGATGGTGAGGTGGAGGTGGATGGTGCTGTCGCACCCGTGGGTGGTTTTCAGGTATATGTCGTGTAGGCCTTCGCTGTCGATGGGTTGGCCGCCGACGGTGTAGGGCTCGTTATCGCAGGTGGTGTCGGCATAGGTGGTGTCGTAGGTGGGGTGGACAGCGAGCCGTATGTGCACCGTGCTGTCGGCCCCGTGGCGGTCAAGGAGGCGCAGGGTGGTGTCGACGGCGGCGTCGAAGATGTGGCCGCCGAGCGTGTAGGGAAGCTGGTCGTCGCAGATGCTTTCGGCGTAGGTGTAGCTTCGGTTAGGGTGCACGGTGAGGAGGAGGGTGACGGCGCTGTCGCAGCCGTAGCGGTTCGCAAACAGCAGGGTGGTGTCGGTGCTGCGGCCGAAGCTGATGCCGGCCAGGGTGTAGGGCAGGTCGTTCTCCACGATTTCGTCGGTGAGGGTGGTGGTGTGGGTGGGGTGGATGGTGAGGTGCAGCTCCAGGGTCGAGTCGCACTGCCGGGTGGTGGCCAGGTGGAGTATGGTGGTGCCGGCGGTGTCAATGGGGTGTCCGCCGAGCAGGTAGGGCAGCTGGTTGTCGCAGACGGTGTCGTAGGTCTCCATGTGGTAGGTGGGGTTCACTGCGAGGCGGATGCTGACGGTGCTGTCGGCTCCGTGGCGGTCGGTGAGGGTGAACGTCGTGTCGACGGCGCCGCCGAAGGTGTGCCCGCCGAGACTGTAGGGAAGCAGGTCGTCGCAGATGTTGTCGCTGTAGGCATAGCTATGGTTGCGGTGCACGGTGAGGTGCAGCCTGACGGTGCTGTCGCAGCCGTGGCGGTTGGCGAGGGTGATGCTGGTATCGGTGCTGGCGGTGAGGTTCCGTCCGTTGAAGGGGTAGGGGAGGGCGTTCTCGACTACGGTGTCGTATAGGGTCGTGTCGTGCGTCGGGAGGATGGTGAGGTGGAACATGACCACGCTGTCGGCCCCATGAATGGTGGTCAGGGTGACAGTGTCGACGGCGGAGCCACTGTAGGTGCGGCCGTTCCAGTGGAATGGTGCTTCGCTGTCGCAGAGGGTGGTGTCCACGGTGGTCTCCACGTTGGGGTAGACCACGAGCGTCAGGTGGGTCACGCTGTCGCACCCCTCAACTGTGCTGGCCGCGATGACACTGTCGCCTACCGCCTGCGTCAGCCGGTGCCCGCCGAGGGTGTAGGGCAGCTGGTTCTCCACTATCGTGTCGCGCAGGGTGGTGTTGTAGCTGGGGTGCACCTTGATACGCATTGCGTGCAGGCTGTCGCACATGGCGGCGGTGGCGGTGGTGGTGACCACCGTGGTGTCCGCGGTGTGGGTTACGCCTTTGTATACGTACTGGTCGCAGGCCTCAGCTTCTTCGCTGACGACGGGCGAGGGGTGGACTGTGATGTGGGCGGTGGTGTCGATGGTGTCGCCGCAGGAGCTGATGACGCGGAAGGTGTAGGCCACCGACGTGTCGCTGCTGACGCTTCCAGGCACCCGCAGGCGAAACACCGAGTCGTTCATCGGGCTGACTCCCGGCCCCTCCACCCTGTAGCCCGTAGGCTCGCAGTCCATCGGCGGAAGCAGCGAGGCGTCGAGCGAGAGCTCCCATTCGAAGATGTAGCCGTTGTCGCCGCTGTAGCCGTCGATGACTTCGATGGCCCAGGTGCCGTTGAGCGGGCAGCCCAGGAGGGCGTCGAAGTTCTGGTCGGGGTGGTAGTAGTTGGTGTGGGCGGCCACGTTGCTCGAGTCTATCCTCGGGCGGTAGTTCCGCTGGCGGTAGATAATGCCGTCGCCCGAAGCGTAGCTATAGCCCGAGTTGGTGTTGTTGCTCCAGCAGTAGTTCCATCCGGTGCCGGGGGCATTGTGGGGGCGTGTGGAATCGCATTCGTAGTCCGCGTCTTCATCGTCGATGGGCATGCCCAAAAAGGTGTATCCACCCACGTTGTTGCCGTCTAGCCAGCCGCGTGCGCTGGTCGGTATGGTGTCGCGGCAGGGGCTGCTGCTGCCGTTGAAGCGCATCAGGGTGGCGCGCGTGCCGTTGGGGCAGCGGATGCCGATGTAGAGGTCGCCGATAAAGGAGTGCTCCATGTTGAGGCGCACGTATTTGATGTCGTTGACCGACGTGACGGTGGCACCGGGGGTGAAAGCGTTGAAGGTAACCGGCGAGCGGTAGGTGCAACGGCCGTTGCACGGCACGCCGTCGGGCAGGAAGATGCGCTCGCTGTGGCCCAGGGTGGTGTGCTGCGACTGGATGACCACCGTGTGGGTGTCCCGCTGTCCGAAGCTGACGTTGACGCTCGCCGTGGTGTCGGCTCCCGCGCAGAGGTTGGCCGGCAGGTTGAGGCTCACAATCCGCTGCGCCGCCACTGGCATGGCGGTCAACAGCATCAGCATCAGTATGTACGTGCGTGGCTTCATCGTTCGTCTCGCATTACTTCAATCGTGCCGTTGGTGCGCACATGGCCATAGGGGCTCTTGGCCGAGAAGCGGAAGTAGTAGGTGCCGTCGGGACAGTTGCGGTCGTTGGGGTCCCAGAAGTCGCTCTCGCGACGTATGTTCTTCACGTGGTAGACCAGCGCGCCCCAGTGGTCGTAGATCCACAGCTCGTTCATCGGGTACATGCCGACCTCCAGCAGGTTCACCACGCGCCACGTGTCGTTCGTCCCGTCGCCGTTGGGTGTCACTAGGTTCGGGAACTGGAGCCAGTCGTTGATGATCTCCACCTCGTGGGTGACGCTGTCGCGACAGTGGAGCGTGTCGCTCCACGGTAGGAGGTACGTGAGCTCGGCCACGAGTGTCACCGCATAGTTTCCGTAGATGTTCTCTTCGCTGTTGCCCCAGGTGTAGGTGGGGGCGAAGTCTTTGATGCTGTCCGTCCCGAAGCCGTCGGCGCGGCTGAAGCGCCACAGGTAGGCGTCGCTCGGCTCGCTGAGGTTGATCATCTCGGCCGTGGGGTGCGACATCACGGGGTTCTCGGGATTCCATGCAAATTCAGGCTTCGGCAATTCGAACACCCACACCGCCTGTTTCATCACCGCCGTGTCGCGGCAGCCGTAGGGGCTCGTGGCGACGAGCACGATGTCGTAGACGCCCGCGCTGTCGTAGGTGTATCCGTAGGTGGAGTCGGTCAGCATGCTGCCGTCGCCGGTATACCACGTCCGGCTTTGCCCGTCCGACAGGTCGCGCAGGTACAGCCCGAAGGGACGGCATCCGGCCATCATCGTGTCGCTGCTCCACTGCTCGCCGTTGGTGCTGACCTCCATCTGCGCGCGGAAAGCGCTGTCGCGCAGTATCAGGCTGAGGTGGTGCACACTGTCGCAGTCCGCGCCCGTGAGCAGGCGCAGCGTCGTGTCGCCGTAGTGGTCGAAGGTCCATCTGCGCCACTCTATCGCCTCCCTGGGGCAGTAGTTGGCCGTGTCGTAGAATTCGTAGGTGGGGTTGACAACCACGTCGATTTCGGTAATCACCATGCAGCCGAGGTCGGTGTAGGCGGTGTCGAAACGGTGGGTGGTCTCGGTGAAGGCTTCCGTGCCGATCCACACCGTGTCGCCCGCACAGGCGCGGTGCCGCTCCAGCTTGCGCTCCGTGGCCACATAGTGGATGCTCACCGTCGTGTCCGCCACCATCCCCAGGCTGTCCATCAGCTGGATGATGTAGCTCACCGTCGTGTCCCCCACGGCACCCGCCGGGGCGCTGAGCACGTAGGTCGAGTCGTTGACCTGCTCCACGCGGTCGCCCACCACATTCGAGCCCGTGATGATAATGTTGTCGGTGAACATGCGCGCGTCGAGCGAGAGCTCCCAGTCGAACACATAGCCGTTGTCGCCGCTGTAGCCGTCGATGACCTCGATGACCCACGTGCCGTTCAGCGGGCAGCCGATCAGCGAGCTTAAACTCTCGTCCGGGTGGTAGAACTGGCTCTTGGCGGCCACATTGCTCGAGTCGATGCTGCCCTCGCTGTTGCTGATGTTGCCCTGCCGGTAGATGCGTCCGTCGCCGGCGGCGTAGGTGATGCCGGCCGTCGTGTTGTCGCTCCAGCAGTAGTTCCAGCCCGTGCCGGGTGCGTTGTCGGCGTGGGTCGAGTCGCATTTGTATTCCGTCGTGGAGTTGCCGCTGTTGGGGATGCCCAAGTTGGTTTGGCCGCCGACATTGCTGCCGCTGTGCCAGTTCCGTGCGTCCGTCGGGATGGTGTCGCGGCAGGGACTGCTGCTGCCGTTGAAGCGCATCAGGGTGGCCCGCGTCCCGTTCGGGCAGCGGAGGCCCACGTAGAGGTCGCCGATAAGGCTGTGCTCTATGTTGAGGCGCACGTACACAATCTCCTCCACCGAGCTAACCGTCTGCCCAGGCAGGAAGTTGTCGAATGTCACCGGCGAGCGGTAGGTGCAGGTGCCGTTGCAGGGCACGCCGTCAGGCAGGAACACCCGCCCGGGGTGCGAGAGCGTGGCCCGGTGGTCCACCACCACCACCTCGTTCGTCACCGCGTGCCCGATGCGCACCGTCTGCCTCTGTTCCATGCAGACCAGTGTGTCGATATTGATTTGCGAGAAGAGGCCGGCGAAGTTCGTATCGCGCATCCCCGTGAAGAGGGTCACGCTGTCCCATGCCGTGCAGCCCCCCTCGGTGGTGGCTTGCACATAGTAGGTGGCGCGGCCGCTGTCCACCGCCACGCGCAGGTGCGGGCCGCCCGGTAGGCCGCCAGTGATGCTCCCCAGTGTGGTCGACCACTGGAGCGCACATTCCACATCGCTGCTGGCCGTGATGTCGCTCGTCGTGCCGGCCGAGAGGTAGCGGTAGCCGCTGATGGTGAGCGTGGGCGTCCGCCGCACCACCAGCATCCGCGTCGCCTCGCCCTCGCAGCCGCTGGCGCTGTGCCGGGTCCGCATGCGCACCCACAGCGTGTCGCCCAGCGCGAAGGGCACCGCCACGCTGTCGCCGGCAGAGGTGCTTATGATTGTGATACGCGGACTGCCGCTCATGGTGCTGTCGGTATAGAAATCCCACTCCGCATGGTCGCACTCCAGTGTGTCGGTCGGGCTGGCCACAAGGCTCTTGTCCACCACCTTGCCCGTCTCGTCGCAGCTCAGGCGCACTTCCATGGCGGGCTCGAGGCGCGTGTTGCAGAGGGTGAAATATTGCCGCACGGTGTAGGGCTTCGCGGGGTCCAGCGCCGACGCCATCTCGCAGCAGAAAGTCTGGCACGTCGCCGTCGAGTCGCAGTCCGTCGTGTCGCCCGCATCGGTCAGGCGCCGCGTGACGCGGAAGTCCGTGGGCTGCGCCGCGTAGTGGTTCGCCCCGCTGCCCGTCAGCGTGTCGGTCAGCGCGTGGAAAGCGTCCGGGCTGTAAGGCGCCCCCAGCTGCCCCCACATCGAGGCCATCCAGCGGTAGCCGGCCAGCCCCGCCGGCGCCGTCGCGCTGCCGCCGGAGCACATCAGCGTCGTCGTCATCGGCCGGCAGTCGCCCGCCACATAGGCATACGCCCAGTGGAATCCGTATTGGCACCCCGCCACCGCCACCTCGATGCGCACATCCTGATACAGCATCGCCGTGAGGTCGATGGCCGCCGTGGTCCAGTCCCTGTAGTACACCGTGCCCCCGCCGGCCACCTGCCACCCGTCGCTGCCGGGCACGATGCCCGACTGGCTCACCTTGTGGAACCAGGCCAGCGTGTCGCTCACCGTCTGCCACGTGCCGGCGTTGTCGCGCATCACGCGGACGTTGAACAGCGGATCCCTCGTAGCGTCGTTGTGCGACGGCTGCTGGACCACCAGCGCATAGTGCAGCAGCAGCAGCGCGTTGTCGGGCGTGACGCGCATCGTGTAGCTCAGTATCGAAGCGTTGACCGCCTCGCTCACCGCTGCATTGCCAACGCGGATGCTGCTGCTGAAGCCCTCGGGCACGTAGGCAAGATTGCCGCCCGTGTTGGCGTCGGCGCCCGTCGCGTCGGTCATGATGGCGAAGCGCTGGGTCGGCAGCGGCAGGTTGCCCTCGTGGGTCAGCGCGCTGGTGGTCACCGTGTGCAGCGTCCCCGCCGCAAAATGGGTGCTCACGTTGGTCAGCCCCGTCTGCCCGCTCATCACGTCGGGCACCGCGTTGGCGCGCTGCCCCACCTGGCCGTTGTAGTAGTAGTTGGGATTGCCCGTGACGAAGCTCGTCGGATTGTGCCACCCCGGGCAGGCCGCCTCCTGGCTCCAGCCCCCTTGGGCGCGCACGTTTGTGCACCCCGCCACCTGAAGCAGCAGCAGGGTCATCAGTGTGATTATAGTGTGTTTGGTCACTTCCTTTGCAGTTTTAGTTTTCGGACAGAGGTCGGGTAATCCGTTTGTTTATAATTATTTACGCGCACATTCGCCTGCCAGCCCGACACTCTTTGCCAACCGCAAAGATACAACTTTTTTCTGTGTATAATGTTAAATTTTATAAAAAGTTCCAATTTCCCCCCTCTTCTCACCCCCTTCCCCACCCATTCCAAAAGAGGGTACGAAGAGGGTAAAAAGAAGAGAAAAAGGGGAGCCCTATAGAGTACTGACTATCAGTCTGTTGCCTCCCTCCGGATTACCCGTCCTGTCAGGAGTATGTAAGTTGCTGTATATCAACATTGTATATCAATTTCGCCTGTAATTTTCATTTTTTAATTTTTAATTCCTATTTTTTTCTTACTTTTGCAGCAACATTTAATACTCACCAATATGAAGCAACTCATTGAATGCGTGCCTAATATAAGCGAAGGCCGCAACATGGATATCATCAATCAGGTCACTGCCGAGATTGAAAAGGTCGAAGGTGTCAAGCTCCTCGACGTAGATCCCGGTCAGACCACCAACCGCACCGTCATCACCTTCGTCGGTGAGCCCGAGCCCGTCCTCGAGGCCGCCTACCAGGTGGTCAAGAAAGCCTCCGAGCTCATCGACATGACGCAGCACCACGGCGCCCACCCGCGCCAGGGCGCCACCGACGTCTGTCCCCTCATCCCCGTGGCCAACATCACCATGGACGAGGTGGTCCAGTACGCCCACAAGCTCGGCAAGCGCCTCGGCGAGGAGCTCGACATCCCCATCTACTGCTACGAGAACGCCGCTTTCATCCCCGAACGCCGCAATCTCGCCTACTGCCGCACCGGCGAGTATGAATCCCTCTCTTCCCGCCTCGGCACCGAGCAGTGGAAGCCCGACTTCGGCCCCAACGCCTGGAACGACCACACCGCCCGCACCGGCGCCACACAGGTCGGCGCCCGCGACTTCCTCGTCGCCATCAACTACAACCTCAACACCACCTCCACCCGTCGCGCCAACGCCATCGCATTCGACGTGCGTGAGAAGGGCCGTCCCGCCCGCGAGGGCGGCAAGCCCTCCGGAAAACCCCTCAAGGACGAGAACGGCAAGCCCGTCATGATCCCCGGCACCCTGAAGGGCACCAAGGCCATTGGCTGGTACATCGAAGACTACGGCATCGCCCAGGTCTCGATGAACATCACCTCCATCAAGGTCGCCCCCGTGCACCTCTGCTTCGACGAGGTGTGCCGCTGCGCCCAGAACCGCGGCCTGCGCGTTACCGGCTGCGAAATCGTCGGCCTCATCCCCAAGAGCGTCCTCATCGACGCCGGCCGCTACTACCTCGCCAAGCAGCAGCGCTCCCTCGGCGTCAGCGAGGACGAAATCATGAAGGTGGCCGTCAAGAGCATGGGCCTCGACGACCTCAAACCCTTCGACCCCAAGGAGAAAGTCATCGAGTACCTCATCGAGGACCACAGCCGGAAGAAGCTCGTCGACCTCACCTGCCGCGGCTTCTGCGACGAGACGGCCTCCGAAAGCCCCGCCCCCGGCGGCGGCTCCGTCTCCGCCTACATGGGCGCCCTCGCCGCCTCACTCGGCACCATGGTGGCCAACCTCACCGGCGGCAAGGCCGCCTACGACGACGAGTGGGAGAAATTCTCCGACGTGGCCGTCAAGGGTCAGCAGCTCAAAGAGGAACTGCTCCACCTGGTGGATGAAGACACCGAGGCTTTCAACCGCATCATGAACGCCTTCGGCCTCCCGAAAAAGACCGACGAGGACAAGGCCGCACGCACCGCCGCCATCCAGGAGGCCACCCGCTACGCCACCGAGGTCCCCTTCCGCACCATGCAGCGCTCGCTCGAAGCCTTCGAGGTCTGCCGCGCCATGGTCGAGTGGGGCAACCCCAACTCCGTCACCGACGGCGGTGTCGGCGCCCTGGCCGCCCGCTCGGCCGTCATGGGTGCACACCTCAACGTCAAGATCAACGCCTCCTCGCTCACCGACGAAGCCTTCAAGGCCGACATCCTCGCCCGCGCCGCCGCCATCGAGGCCGACGCCCTCAAGCAGGAAGCCGAGATACTCCGCACCGTCAACGAAAAGATTGGACTCTAATACAACCACACAATGAAAAAGAAAGCCCTCATGCTCCTGGCCGTAGCCGTGGTGACCCTCGTGGCCGCCAGCTGCACCCACCACACCTGCCCCGCCTACCGCGGCTCCGTGGTGATGGCCGACGACGCATCTTTCGCTGAATAAGCGACCAAGCAGACTTGCAAAAGCCTGCTGCAGGAAGTATCAATTTACATCCTGCAGTAGGCTTTTTGTTTCAATCAGAAAAATTGTGGAGGGGGGGAGTTACACCATCGCCACTATCACCACCACCAGCAGGGCGATGCAGTAGACCACCTTCATCAGCGTGCCGCTCAGGAAGCCCACGAAGGCACCCCACGCCGCGCGCAGCGCCGGCTGGAAGTCCTGGTTCTTGATGTATTCGCCGATGAAGGCGCCGGCAAACGGCCAGAAGACCAGGCCGAAGAGGCCCGTAGGGCCGAAAGGCAGGCCGATGAAGGAGACGATGAGGCCGATGTTGCAGCCCCAGATGCCGTGCTTCGAGCCGCCGAAGCGCTTGGTGCTGACCGACGGCATGACGTAGTCGAACACCGTGATGACCACCGCCACGGCAGCCGTCACGACGAGCAGCGTGGTGCTCGTGCTGACCCACGGCGTGAAGCCCGCCAGCAGCAAGCCGATCCAGCTCAGCGGAGGCCCGGGCAGCCCCGGTGCCACCGACCCGATGATGCCCACCACGAGGCAGACAAATGCAATGATGATGAGGAATGTGTTCATGGTGATTTTGAATTTTGATTTATGAATTCTGATTTTTGAGTTTATTTTCGTTGGTCAGCGTGTCGAAGAGGCTGTCGAAGAGTGCGCGCAGGCGCCCCTCGTCGGCTATCAGCGCGCGCAGCTCGGCCAGCGGAGCCGCGTTGGGGCTCTCCTCGAGCCAAAGCTTGATGTAGCCGCCCTCGGCATACTTCTCGTGCAGGTGCTCCAGCGTGCGCTGCCAGTGCCCTTTGCGGTCGAGGGTGGGATAGTGGGATATCCCGTATTCCACCGTGCGGCGCACGATGGTCTCGGGTTCGATGTCGCGGTCCGCCTCGGCGACGATACAGCCCAGCAGCGACCTTGGCGCACGCGTGGCCGAGGCGCGGTGGTCCTCGGCGGCCTGGGCGATGATCTCCACCTCCTCCGCGCTGAACCAGCGGCGCAACTCCCTGTCTTCGCGTATGATGCGACCGGAATGCAGGTGGTGCTCCTCGCGACCGCAGCAGATGCCGATGTCGTGCATCGCCGCCGCAGCGTAGATTAAACGGGCCACTGGCCACTGACCACCAATCATCATCGCCCGCGCTATGACGCGCCGCACGTGGTCCGGCCTGTGGGCGGCGTCGTAGTCCTTGTGGCGCGGAAGTATCTCTTGTTCAACGTATTGCTTCAGGTCGGCCGGCACCTCGTCCCAGCGCCACCACTCGTAGGCGTCACGCGGCCCGCCGTCGGGCATGTAGATGATGCCGCAGTAGACAAATCCCTCTTTCTCAAGTATATGCCGCATCGGGCGGTTCAGCGCATGGGTGTCCACGCGCAGGTGCGTGCACGTATCTTTTATGTAGCGGAACACCGCCTCGGCCACGCCGCTCGTGCCCGGCATTGCCGCCACGCGGTGCAGCGTGCAGTAGGGCGTCCGCTCGTCGATCCAGCGCCCGTGGTCGATATATCCGTAGGTCGGCTCCTCGCCCGGCACCAGCGCAAAGGTGCCGATAGCAGTGGCCAGTGGCAACTGACCACTGACCACTGGCCACTGACCACTGACCACTGGCCACTGACCACTGACCACTGGCCACTGACCACTGACCACTAAATACGCCACCCCCCGCCTCACGTCCTCTGCCACGTCAGCACGTGTCGGGTAGCCCACCCACTGCGCGTGGTTGCCGTCCTGGCGCATCACCGTGCGCGAGTGGTCGAACATCTTCAGTATCAAGTCGATGTCCTGCTCGGTGGCCTTCCTTATGTCGTATTTTTTCTGCATCTCTGACCTTTCACTGCAATTTTAGTGCCAACATTGGCACGAATATTGCAGACGCATAATTGTTATGTTTGAACGACTCGGACTCTTCGGCCTTTTCCTGGCCTGCCTGCTCTCGGCCACCATCGTCCCCTTCTCGTCGGAGGCGATTGTGGCGGGTGCCTTGGCCGTTGGCTACCCGAGTTTCCTCATCGTTGTCGTCGCCACCCTCGGCAACACCACCGGCGGCATGATCAGCTTCTACATGGGCTGGCTCTGCAAGTGGGAGTGGCTCGAGCGCTGGTTCCACATCAAGCGCGAGAAGGTGGAGCGTTTCCGCTCGCACCTCGACCGCTACGGCGTCTGGGCAGCCCTCCTCACCTGGCTCCCCATCGTCGGCGACCCGCTGGCCATCGCCATGGGCTTCATGCGCCTAAATCCCTGGTGGACAATGCTTATCATGTTCTGCGGCAAATTCCTCCGCTACCTTGCCACCACCTACCTCCTCGGCCTCACCGGCTGGTTCTAACCCACTGGTACGCAGGCTTCCAGCCTGCGCCAAACCAGCCTGCGCCACCCCGATATAGCAGCTCGCCGACGCCTCGCCCTGCGCGTCGACCGCGAAGAGGTAGCAGTGCAGCTCGTCCCACTGCCACCCGTCTGGCAGCCTTACTGCCACGCGCCCCGTGCGCCGCTCCACCGTGCTGGCAATCACCGCCTTGCGTTCCCTGGCGTTGTATGCCACCAGTGTCACCTCGTCGGTCGCCTTGCTGCGCCGCAGCTGCCGCTGGCCGTCGAAGCGCACCTCCAGCACTCCGTCCGCGTCCACCCTCGCGCTTTCTGCCGCCACGGGCGCCACGCTGCCGCTCGACAGCGCAAGCCGCTGGTAGTCAACGGCAACGCTGCCGTCCTCCTGCGTGCGGAAATGCCGCTTGTTGCTCTTGACGAACCAGTTCGTCTCGTACATCCGCGCCTCCGCTGCCGCGCGGCGAAACCCCTTCTGCAGCGCCGGACGCACCGCCGAGGCGAAGCGCACCATGCTCACAAACCAGTCGCGCTCAGCCTGTTGCGCCGCCGTATTGGGGTAGTTGATTTCGCGCACGTAGGCACGCACCACCGCCTGCCCGCGCCACAGGTAGCCCACCACCGTGCCCACCTTTCCCCGGAACGGCCCGAGGATGCCCTGCTCCAATTTTGCCATAACTGCGAATTTTTATTGTTGCTCCAATTTATTTATTGTCGACGATTTTTATAAACTAAACGAATCGATTTCCCCCTCTAACGCCGCAATCCTCCATTTATTTTATGCTCTAAGGAGGGCATAAGAAGAGCATTGCCGATACACTCTGATTGCCAGCCATTTGCATTCCTAAAAAAATTATGCTTTCAGGCAGTTTTCTATCCGTTGCAGTGCCTCGGTCAGCATCGCCCTCGGGCAGCCGATGTTGAGGCGGAAGCAGCCCTCGTATTCCTTTCCGCCGAAGGTCGTACCGTCGTTCATCACCACCCGCGCTTCCTGTATAAAGCGTTCCGCCAGCGTTTTATGCGGTATTCCGTAGGCGTTGAAGTCGAGCCAGGCCAGGTAGGACGCTTCGGGTAGCACGGCCTTCACCTCCGGCAGCCGCTCGTCCAGGAAGTCTTTGAGCGTCTGCACATTGCCGGCCAGGTAGGCCAGCATCTGGCGCTGCCACTCCTCGCCCTGGGCGAAGGCGGCCTTGGCGGCGGTGAAGGCGAAGATGTTGCCTCCGGCCACGCCCAGGGCGTCCAGCCAGCCGTAGAAGCGCTTGCGCAGTGCCGCCTCGCCAACGTAGCACACCGAGCTCCCCATGCCGGCGATATTGAAGGTCTTGCTCGGCGCCATGAAGGTCAGGCTGTGGCGCGCCGCCTCGGGGCTCACCGTGCTGTAGCTCATGTGTTTGCGTTCCTCCCCTTCGCAAGGGGAGGTGGCCGAAGGCCGGAGGGGTGACGATGGCAGGGTGAGGTCGGCGTGGATCTCGTCGCTGATGACGAGGAGGCCCTTGCGGTGGCAGATATCGGCCACGCGCCGCAGCGTCTCCTCGCCCCAGAGGGTACCGGCAGGATTGTGCGGATTGCTCATGATGAACACCTTGCATCCCTCGGCCTTGCGCTCGAAGTCCTCGAAGTCAATCTCGAACCTGTAGGGACACGGCGTGCCGTGTCCGCCAGCAACCTTCAGCGGGCTGCACACCACCTCCCTCCCGCATCCCTGCGGCAGGCCCAGGAACGGTGGGTAGACCGGCGTGGTGACCAGCACCCGGTCGCCGGGCTGCGTCAGGCACAGCAGGGCGTAGCTGATGCCCGCCACGATGCCGGGGATGAAGTGCAGTTCCTCCTTCGTGGCCTGTATCCCGTAGTGCTTCGCCAGCCAGGCGGTCACCGCCTGCCAGTAGCCCTCCGAGGGCATGCCGTAGCCCAGCACGGGGTGCTCGCAGCGTTTGCGCAGGGTCTCCAGCACGAAGTCGGGCGCCGCCCAGTCGTTGTCCGCCACCCACATCGGCAGCAGGTCGTCGCGGCCGTACATGCCCGGCAGGGCGTCCCACTTGAAGCAGTCCGTCCCGCGGCGTTCTATCTGTGTGTCGAAGTTGTATTGTTTCATTGCGTCTAATAGTTTCTATTTTTCAACGGGCATGCCGGCCTCTTTCCAGGCGGTGATGCCGCCGGCGAGGTTGTACACCTCCTTGCCCTCCTTGGCCAGCAGGGTGGCGGCCTTCATGCTGCGGCTGCCGCGGAGGCAGTAGACGGCCACTGGCGAGTCTTGATTGCCTGATTCCTTGATTGCTTGAGTGGCCCGATTGCTAAAGTCGGGCTGCTTCACGTCGACGTTGATGGCGCCGGGCAGGTGGCCTTCGGCATATTCCTCGGTGGTGCGGACGTCGACGAGGGGCATGGATTGCTTCTGGAGGACGGCGGCGAAGTCGGCGGCCTCCAGCGTGTGGATGTTCTTGGCATCGTTGCCGCAGGCCACAAAGAGGGCCGCAGCGGTCAGGGCGAGAGACATTTTCTTCTTCATATCGTTGATTTTCAATTTTCAATCTTCACCGCGGGCCAGCCGTAGTCCTGATAGTAGCGTGCGCTGATGCCGCGGCGTTGCAGGTAGTTGCGCAGCTGCATGCGGCGGTTCTCCTCGCGGATGTCTTGGTTGGAGTGGATGTTCATATAGATGTCGTAGTGGGGGCCGAAGATGCGACGGGCGCTGGGCTCCCAGCCCGCACCGTCGACGGTCTGCTCGAATGACGTCACGGTGTATTTTCCATCCGTCATCTCCAGCGACATCAGTCCGCTGTGGTTGCCGCCGGAGACGCACTTCAGCGTGTCGTCCTCCTGACGATACCACTCCACCCAGAAGTCGCCCCACACCTGCGCTTGGTACGCCGCCATCTTGCCTGCGGCGGTATCCTCCTCGGTAGCCACAATCATGATGGTCGGCACGCAGAGCTCACCCTGCAGGTAGTGCTGTCCGACCTCGTTCACAAGGTAGTCGCCTATGGCGAAGCGCACGGCCTGTTCCTGCCGGTAGAGGGCTATGTGGCGCAGGCAGTCGGCCTTGTGGCCGTCGAAGTCACTCATCAGCCACCGTCCCTCAACATTCTCCATATAGAGCTTGTGCTCCTCGACGTCGGTGGTGGAATCTATCACTTCCTCCCCTTCACAAGGGGAGGTGCCCGCAGGGCGGAGGGGTTCCCACCGCTGCCTAACCATGACGGTAGCCACGGCGTGCTCCTCATCGGTCTGCTCCACGGCGGTGACGGTGTAGTCGGCAATCGTGCCGCCGTTGCCGGTGACGAAGTAGTAGAGCCACTCGTGGTCCAGCGGCTGCTCGTCGGGTAGGTGGTTGAACATCGTGTCCAACACGGCGTAGAAGTCCGCCGTCAGGTAGTCTTTCGACTTCTCCAGCAGCTCGTGGTCGGGGATATACCGGCAGAGCTCTTCAGCGCGTTGCTTCAGTCTCTCTTCGTTGCTTGTGCATGCCGCCAAAATGATGGAGGCGAGAGCGATTGTGATGATTTGTTTCATTATTCTTTTAGAATTGGGATTGTCGGTTGTCTTCGGCTTGCTGCACGGATAGGGGAGTGTCCCGTTGTGATAGGTAGAACATGTAGAGCACGGCGTCGTGTGCTCCGCTGTTTTCTCCGTAGTGGACAGTGCCCACCATCTCTACAATGGCTTCGCCGGCATGGATGGTCTTCCTGAATCCGTCAGAGCAGACAATGGTCAACTCACCCTCTACGAGGATGCCAAGGTTCATCACTGGATGGTGGTGCAGCGGCAGCCTCTCGCCTGCGGGGAAGATATATTTTCGGCACACCAGTTCGGGACGCCCCTGTGGATAGTCGGGCAGCTCGGCCCCATCCCAGCTTTGGCTGGTGCGCAGCAGCTCGGTCGTCTGCACATGCGGCATTTTTTTGTCAGTCATCTTGTCGGCTTGTTGTGTTCGGGTTTGTTGTAGTGGCTTTCATTGCGGCTTTTGTCGTTCTACTGCGGGTGTAATGGGGTGCCACAGCAAGGTCGAGCATTTTTCCGATGAGCCAGGCGAGGAGGAAGTAGAGCACGGTGACGATAAGCAGAGGGAAGAAGGCGTCGAAGGTGCGCGTGCGGATGATGTCGCCGGCACGCGTGAGGTCCTGGATGGCGATATAGCCCACGATGGAGGTGCCTTTGATGAGCGTGATGACCTGCCCTTTGTAGACGGGCATCACGTTGCGCAAAGCCTGCGGTGCGACGATGAGGCGGGCGGTCTGCCACCGGGTGAAGCCCAGCGCCAGGCCCGCCTCGGTCTGCTCCTTGCCCACGGCCTGGATGGCGGTGCGGAACATCTCGCTGACGTAGGCCGCGAAGACCAGCGCGAAGGAGACGACGGCCACCGCGCTGCCGCTCAGTCCCGTGCCGGCAAACACGACGTAGAACATAATCATCAGGAAGACAAGCATCGGTATGCCCCGCATCAGGTTGATATATACCGAGGCCGTGCCCGCTATCCAGCGGCGGCGGCTCACACGCATCCAGCATACGGCGGCGCCCAGGATTGTCCCGAGCAGGATGGCGCAAAGCGATATCTTCACCGTCTCCCACAGACCGCCGGTGATGTAGCGCCAGCGGTCCTCGACCACGAGGTTGTTGTGCACCATCTCTTTCATCCGGGTACCGAGGCTCGCAGATTCTTCTGCCCCGTCCTTGACGGTGTAGGCGGTGCAGGCGCTGAAGTAGGAACTGCTGAAAAGCATCTCGCGCTGCCGCTCCTCGGTGATGTAAACGCCGCCGATGATGAGGTCGATGCTGCCGGCCTGCAGCGCCGGAAGGATGGAGGAGAAGGGGTAGTACTGCAGGCTGACGGGACGGCCGATATGGCGGCCGAAGCGCTGTATCACCTCCGCTTCGAAGCCTCTCCACGCGTCGCCCACCTGGTAGGCGATAGGCGCCAGCTCCAGGCATACGCCCACCTTGAGTGTCTTGCCCTCGGGCTCCGGCCCCAGGTCGGGCATCGTCGCCGCCGACGGGTCGTCGCACTCGCGCCAGCGCGCCACCAGCTGTTGCAGTTCGCCGGTGGCTGACAGCGAGTCGATGAAGCGCGACAGCGAGTCGCACAGCGCCACGTCGCTCTTGCGGAAGGGGATGCCGCAAGGCAGCGAATCGTTGCCATAGAAGGCCACGCGCGCGCCTAGCCGCCGAATCTCGCCCTTGGTCAGCGAGCAGTTGTCTTTGGCTATGACGTCAATCTGTCCTTGCTTCAAGGCTTGCAGCTCGTCGCTCAACGTGTTGTAGCGCAGCAGCGTGATGTCGTCGCGGCTGCTGAGGCGCAGGTCGTAGGCGCTGCCCGCCGTGACGCCCACCTTCAGCCCCGCCAGGTCGGCCTCGGAATGCAGCTCGCGCGAAACCCCTTCTTTGGCGCAACCCACCACACACAGCGCCAGCAGTATGATGCAGAGTCCCTTCATGACCGGAAATCCATTTTGCTGATCGGGCAGCTCAACGGGCTGGTGATTTCGCAGCCGCGGTTCCTCGCCAGCCACAGCCGGGCGTAGCTGCAGGTGGCCCTGTATGGTCCGCCGCGGCGCTCGATTTCCTCTACGGCCCGCCGCACCAGCTCGCCGGCGATGCCCTGTCCCCGCAGGCGGTCGTCCACATAGGTGTGGTTGATGACGTAGGTGCCACCCCTCAGTGGGAACGTCACCTCGCCAACCTCCTCGCCGCCCTCGACGGCGTATATCCTGTTCTTTTCTGTGATGTATTCCATGTATAAGGTTTAAAGTTTAAGGTTTAGAGTTTATTGTTTGTTGGGTAGGGCGTTTCGGCCGGTGTCGGTCATCAGTCCTTGGCGTTCCAGTTCTTGGCATCGGCGGATGTTGAGGTCCGTCCAGTGGCTGTTCTTGCGTCGTGGCGATATGCGCTGTGCCAGTCGTCCGTCGGGCAGCTTCTTGACGGTAGAGTCTATCCACCCGAAGCACAGCGCCTCCAAGACCACCTCGACATACGGCAACGCCCCCGCCATAGCCGCCTTCCCCCGATAGCAGGCCACCCAGCACTCCCGCTCCCGCCCGTGGTTCTCCTCCAGCCACCGCCGCAGCCCCGCCCGATCCTCGAATGTCATTAGATTCACTATCTCCATTGCTTTATAATTCTATATGCAGAAAATACTCACTAACACATTCACGCATTCTTGGTTAAAGTTCTTTCAGTTCTTCGTCTTTGTTTGTCTGACGATTTTTAAAACTTTATTTGCCACCCGGTAGTTCATTTCGGGCTATCCGATCAGATAGTTTTGCCTCAAGTTCCGCTATTGTCGGGATGGTTCCCTCCACTTTCTCAGGATAGAATTTTTCCAGTTCGTATTCAGATATTCCTAAAGGTTGACTGCTTGATTCCAACGCATACTGGGCTTGTATGCGGTCTTTCTCCTTGCATATGAGTAATCCGATAGTAGGATTGTCCCGACCTACCTTTCGTAAAATGTGGTTGCATGATACGACATACCCGCCTAGCTGCCCCAAGTCTGCGAACTCAAACATTCCTATCTTTACTTCGACAACCACATAGCACGACAGGTTGAGATTGTAGAATAGTAGGTCGATAAAATTTTCGGTGCCACCAACTTCTATGCGATATTCTTTGCCAACATAAGCAAACCCCGTGCCCAACTCTACCCAAAACTGCGTAATATTATTAAGCAATTTGTCTTTCAACAGCCTTTCGTTATACTTGCCAGTGATTCCCGTAAATGCGAAGTTGTACGGGTCTTTTGTCAGCTCTTGTGCAAGGTCGCTTGTCTCGTTGGGTAGTATCTGCATGAAGTTTGTCTGCGCTTTGCCCTGTCGCTCATAGAGGTTGGAATTAAGGAAATTCAGAAGCACGTTGCGGCTCCAACCGTTCAAAACGGTTTGATGAACATAGAATAGGGCTTTTTCCGGGGAGTCAAGAAACTTGTCAATAATTCGTATATGATGCCCCCAAGGTATTGAAAAAATGTCTTTTTGAATTTGCTCAACAAATTGTTGAGCTATTCTGTCGTCTGATTGCCCCGCGGTGTGTGGAGCAATCAAGTTGTATGAGCTATATAGAAGATAAAAATTCTTCATATATAGCAAGCTGGTTTGTGAGAAACATGTGTTTTATATCTATAATATTTTGATTCGTCTTTTCGCATTCGCCTTACATCTATCACGTTGGATGTGTCATATCCCATATATTTGTTTCCGAGTGCAAAGATACGTTTTTTATTTGGATTGGAAAGATTTTTTTTTCAAACGGAAAAGAATGTGTATCTTTGCAGTCGAAATTGAAGATAGAATAGTACTTAAAAAAACTAATAAAATTGAAGAAGTAAAATAGCATTAATATAAGCATTGACTACCATTTCGCGTTCAAAATAAGCCTAGGAAACTGATTTTGATAATCGGAAAAGATAGTTCAAGGTGAGCCATTAAGGTAAACCCAGTATAGATGCAGGTAGCATACGCTTTTCGGCGTGAGCAGCATCTATACAGGGGTTTCTTCCTAGGCTTTCCCTGAACGCAATCAAGGCTCGCGCCTTTCTTGTTGCCGATAAGTGATTGATAGCAGTGCGCTAATCAATCACAAAAAATGGCAAATTCTGTAAAACACCATGGCAGAGTATATACTCCGAGTTGGCTTGTTCGGACTATACTTGATTTCGGGGGCTATTTTGGCCGAGGTATTGTTGGAAAACATGTTATTGACAATAGTTGCGGAGATGGAGCATTCTTGTGCGAAATTGTCGATAGGTACTGCGCCCAATATAAAGCAAATGACTTGCCACTCCACTTGCAGTCATTCATTCACGGTATAGAATTGGATGCAATAGAGAGAAACAAGTGTGTGTCGAATTTGAATGAAGTGATAGCCAGATACGGTGTCGGTGGCGTTGAATGGGATATTGTTTGCGCCGATGCTCTTACCGTAGATAAATACAATGGTAAGATGGACTATGTGTTCGGAAATCCTCCATATGTAAGGGTGCATAATCTAGAATCGAGTTATGATGTTGTCAAGAGGTTCTCTTTCGCGCAGCAAGGAATGACAGACTTATTTATTGTTTTCTTCGAGCTAGGATTTAGAATGATGAAGGCAAACGGTAAAATGTGTGTCATTACTCCGAGTTCATGGTTTGGAAGTAAGGCAGGTAGTGCATTACGTCAATATATTGTACAGCACAAAAATCTTTCAGGAATCATTGATCTTGGGCACCTCCAGCCCTTTGAAGCGACAACCTACACCGCCATCTCACGTTTTGATAATTATGCAGATCAGGTCGACTTATATAGGTTGTCAGAAGTAGAGGGGCCTGTTATCCCGATTGATAAACTGCCATTAAACGATTTGTTCATCACGGGTAATTTTTACATTTCGGACAGGCATCATCTAACCGAGTTGCAATCGATACGTACGGGTAAGGCGTACAAGTACGTGGAAGTCAAAAATGGGTTTGCTACACTTGCTGACAAAGTTTTTATAGGCAATTTCCCTTTTGAGAAAGGTACGATAAGGGTTTTAAAAGCTTCTACGGGTAAATGGTCAAGATGTATTTTCCCATATGACGAAAAAGGGAAACCTCTGCTTTCTGGTAGTATTATGTCTAATTCTTCTTTGTATGGCTACCTGCTTGCGCATAAAGATGAACTTGCCCGTGACCGAGATGTGGAAAATAAAGAGTTGTGGTATCTATTTGGCCGGTCCCAAGCAATCAAGGATGTCTTTAAGGATAAGTATGCATTAAATACAATCGTAAAGGATAAAAGTAGTATCCGGCTAGAGAGGGTGGCCAAAGGAGAAGGCTTGTATAGCGGTCTGTATATTCTAACGGATATATTAGAATCTGAAATCAAGGAGCTGATCGTTTCGGATGATTTTGTTGTATATGTCCGAATGCTGGCCAACTATAAAAGCGGAGGCTATTATACATTTACATCGAAAGATGTAGAACAATACTTGAATTATAAACTTTCACAAAGATATGGACAATCAAGAATTTCTAAAGGTAATCTCGAACTCTTTTAAAACCTTTTTGAATACGGGCTCTCGCAGCAATGAGAAGCTGAAGATACTGCACGGAGCCATCGCTTCGGATTTGGAGCAAAGACTAGGACGGACACATGGCTACGAGGTACTGTCTCTGGGAATTGGCGATGGGCGTGAGTGCAACATCGAAGGCCGTTATATTGACAAAAAAGTGGATATTACCATTCTAAAAAGAGGTGTTGTAACGGCAGGAATAGGTGTCAAGTTTGTAATGCAGAATTACTCACAAAATTCAAACAACTACTTTGAAAATATGTTGGGCGAGACGGCAAACATTCGATGCTCTAACGTGCCGTATTTTCAGATATTCATTATACCAGAGAAGTTGCCATATTACAAAGACTCTGGCAAGTTTAGTAAGTGGGAGCATTTTACTCGGCATAACGTGCAAAAGTATCTGCGTTTGTCGGAAGATAATGTCGAAATGTCGATACACACACCAACTAAGACATTGCTATATGTAATTAATCTTCCCGAGCTGCCTCATGATCCTGTTGATAGGGAAGCGTATGTTCAATTTTATAAGTCCATGCCCAAGATAAATGTCTTGTCTTCTAACACGCAATTCGGAAGGTTTCACCCTGCAGTGGTTTTAAATAACTACGATGAGTTTGCAGACAAGGTGACGCACTACATTATGTCAATATAGCAAGTTGTAAGATTGCCGAATGACCGCCATGGTAATCCGACATGAATCGCCGAAGAATGTATATGCCTGTGTGCTGGTCTTCTGTGCTTTATGTATTCCAAGGGTGGCAATGTGGAAATGTTTGACTTCTAACGGCTTCAAATTTGGCACAAAGAAGGCATGCGGGATGCTTTTTTTGCGACGGGGTCGGATCCGACGAGGTGCTGGGATGGCGCCGCTGATGCCGCAATCCATGTAGAGTTTGTATATCGAGCGAATGCTATTGCTGCAGGAACATAACATAGTATATGGGCAGATAGGTGATGCCGTTGGATGTGGAGGTCTCGCGGGTGTTGGAGAAGACGTAGGCTTTGCGGATGTTGTATTCTTCAACTTGCAAGAAATGATTACATTTTTCTTATAAATTTAGTGTTGCAAAAATACACTTTTCCTATGAAATGAGCAAATAAAAAATACGCTTTTCTGCAAAATGATAGCGGCCCGCAGGGTGGGTGCGGGCCGCTGGTTATGAGGGCTGCAGCAATGTTCGCTCCGCAAGGTTGCGGGCCATAGCAGCAGCATACAGAACCGCTGGGCGGTTTATTTCTGCATGGTCTTCAGGCGCTCGGTGAGCATGGGGACGATCTTGTGGAGGTCGCCCACGATGCCGAGGTCGGCCACTTGGAAGATGGGGGCGAACTTGTCCTTGTTGATGGCAATGATGAGTTCGCTCTCCTCCATGCCGGCGAGGTGCTGGATGGCGCCGCTGATGCCGCAGGCCATGTAGAGGGCGGGGCGGACCGTCTTGCCCGTCTGGCCCACCTGGCGGCTGGCATCCATGACGCCGGCGTCGACCATGGCGCGGCTGCTGGAGACTTCGCCACCGAGTTCGGCGGCCAGGGCCTGGAGCTTGCCGAAGCCGTCCTTGGTGCCTACGCCGCGGCCGCCGCTGACGAGGATTTTGGCTTCGCTGATGTCGGCCACGGTCTTCTCTTCCTTGACGGTCTTGACGAGCTTGACGCGGGCAATCTTCTTCTCGTCGAAGTTGACCTTGAAGTCGACCACCTCCCCCTTGCGGCCCTTGTCGGCGGCCATCTTCTGCATGACGCCGGGGCGGACGGTGGACATCTGCGGGCGGTGGTTCTTGCAGAGGATGGTGGCCATGAGGTTGCCGCCGAAGGCGGGACGGGTCATGCGGAACTCGTGGGCTTCGTCGTCGCTGATTTCCAGCTTGGTGGCGTCGGCGGTGAGGCCGGTGCGGTTGCGGGCGGAGACACGGGGGCCGAGGTCGCGGCCGATGGTGGTGGCGCCGATGAGCATGATGCTCGGTTTCTCGCTCTCGATGATGGCGGTGATGGCCTCGGTGTAGGGCTCGGTCATGTAGTCCTTCAGCAGGTCGTGGTCGACCACCATGACGCGGTCGGCGCCGTGCTCGATGAGGGTGGGGGCCAGGCCTTTGATATCCTTGCCCAGCAGCATGGCGACCACCTTCTCCTGGTTGGCGTCGGCCAGCTCGCGGGCTTTGCCCAGCAGCTCGAGGGCCACGTTCTGAAGTTTGCCTTCGCGTTGCTCGGCAAACACGTATACGTCTTTATAATCTGTGAGGTTCATAATTTCTCGTTCTTTTCGGTAGTTATCGGGAGTTAAAGGGAGTTATCGCACTTGCGTGCCGGGAGTTAGAGACAGATGTTCCAATCTGACGCTATTGTCTTTAACTACTCTAACTACTATTAACTACTTTAACTACTTTTAACTACCCAATTCATTAAATGATGTGCTTCTCCTTGAGTTTGTTCACGATGAGCTCCACGGCCTCTTCGGGGCTGACCTCGAAGGTCTGGCCGGCGGGTTTGAGCTGTTTGGGGAACGACTTGAAGACGCTCGTCGGCGAGCCGGCCTTGCCGATTTCCTCGTCGGGCACGTTGATGCGGTCGGCACCCCACACCTCGACTTCCTTGTCGAAGGCGTCCACGATGCCGCTCACGCTCATGTAGCGCGGCTGCACGGCGCTGGCCAGGGCGGTGACCACGCAGGGGGCCTGCATCTCGAGCACCTGGTAGCCGTCTTCGAGCTGCTTGCGGATGGTGAAGGTCTTGGTGGCCTCGTTGTACAGGAGGTCCTCCATGTAGGAGACCTGCGGCAGGTCGAGGTGCTCGGCGATCTGCGGACCCACCTGGGCCGTGTCGCCGTCGATGGCCTGGCGGCCGGTGACGATGAGGTCGACATCCATCGTGCGCAGGGCGCCGGCGATGGCGCTGCTGGTGGCCAGCGTGTCGGCGCCGCCCAGCTTGCGGTCGGTCAGCAGGATGGCGCGGTCCACACCCATAGCGAGGGCTTCGCGCAGGATGGCCTCGGCCTGCGGCAGGCCCATGGTGATGACGGTCACGTGGGCGCCGTATTTGTCCTTCAGCTGCAGGGCGAATTCGAGGCCGCCCTTGTCGTCGGGGTTCATGATCGAGGGCACGCCCTCGCGGATCAGCGTGCCGGTCTGCGGATTGATTTTCACCTCGGTGGTGTCCGGCACTTGTTTTATGCAAACTACGATGTTCATATTCTTTATTCTTTCGGCCTCTCCCCCGACCCCTCTCCTTTCAAGAGAGGGGAGTGGAATGCATCTCGCTTCCTTCGGTAAGGTTGTGGCCTTTTTGTTTTACTGTATCTATCTGCTCCCCTCTCCTCCGAGGAGAGGGGCTGGGGGTGAGGCTGTTATTTAAACAGTTTTCCTGCAATCACCATGCGCTGCACCTCGCTCGTGCCCTCGTAGATCTCGGTGATCTTGGCGTCGCGCATCATGCGCTCCACCGGATACTCGCGCGTGTAGCCGTATCCGCCGTGGAACTGCACGGCCTTGGTCGTCACCTCCATCGCCGTCTCGGCGCTGAAGAGCTTGGCCATGGCGGCGTCGGCAGAGTAGGGGATACCGTGGTCTTTCTTGTAGTGGGCCGAGCGGCAGAGCAGGCGGGCGGCCTGCACCTTGGTCTCCAGGTCGGCCATCTGGAACTGCGTGTTCTGGAACTGCGCGATCGAGCGGCCGAACTGCTTGCGCTCCTTGGTGTACTTAACCGTCTCGTCCATAGCGCCTTGGGCAATGCCGAGGGCCTGGCAGGCGATGCCGATGCGGCCGCCGTCGAGCGTCTTCATGGCCAGGCCGAAGCCCTTGCCCAGCTGACCCAGCTGGCGGTCCTTCGGGATGCGGCAGTCCTCGAAGATAAGCTCCGTCGTGGCGCTGCCGCGGATGCCCATCTTCTTCTCCTTCTTGCCGATGCTGAAGCCGGGGTCGGTCTTCTCGACGATGAAGGCGCTGATGCCCTTGGTGCCCAGACTCTTATCGGTCATGGCGATGACGATGAACACGTGGGCGTAGCTGCCGTTGGTGATGAAAATCTTGCTGCCGTTGAGCACCCACTCGTCGCCGTCGAGCACGGCCGTGGTCTGCTGCCCGGCGGCGTCGGTGCCCGCGTTGGGCTCGGTCAGGCCGAAGGCGCCGATCCACTCGCCGCTGGCCAGCTTCGGCAGGTAGCGCTGCTTCTGCTCCTCCGTGCCGTTCTCCATGATGGGGGCCACGCACAGCGACGTGTGGGCCGACAGGATGACGCCCGTCGTGGCGCACACGCGGCTCAGCTCCTCCACGGCCATGCCGTACATCAGGTTCGTGCCGCCGGCGCCGCCGTACTGCTTCGGCACCGGAATGCCCATCAGGCCGATCTTGGCCATCTTCGCAACCGTCTCCTCGGGGAAACGCTCTTCCTCGTCCACCTCGGCGGCCAAGGGTTTCACCTCCTTCTCTGCAAACTCGCGTATCATCTGCAGGAAGAGTTCTTCTTGTTTGGTGTAGCTAAAATCCATATTGTTTGTTTTATCGGCCTCGCCCCCCGACCCCTCTCCGTGGGGGAGAGGGGAGAGGAATGTCTTTATTCCATCTCTCTTCTATCGGTAGGCTGTGGCTTTCTTGTTTCTCTTTTTTACTGTCTACTCCCCTCGCCTAACAGGAGAGGGGCTGGGGGTGAGGCTTTTACTTCACTGCAATCGTCTCAATCTCAACCAGCACGCCCATCGGCAACCCCTTCACCGCGAAGGCGGCGCGCGCAGGGCAGTCGGTGTTGTAGTACTTGGCGTACACCTCGTTCATCGGCTTGAAATACTCCATGTCGGCCAGCAGACAGGTGCTCTTCACCACGTCTTGGAACGTGTACCCAGCCTCGTCCAGGATGGCCTTGATGTTTTTGAAGACCTGCTCGGTCTGCGCCGTGATGCCCTCCGGCACCTCCTTGGTGGCGGGGTTGATTGGGATCTGTCCCGAGATGTAAAGCGTGTTGCCGGCCTGCACCGCCTGGCTGTACGGGCCGATGGCGGCAGGGGCGTTGGGGGTGTTGATGATTTTCTTCATTTCCAATATTTTTATTTAGTTTTTATTTCTCAAATCGAGGGTGCAAAGTTACACCTTTTTTTTCAATCGTCGGCACTTTTTTTATCAAATTTTATTATCTCGCTGACTCACAGCCGCTTGCCTCCCGCCGCCAGCCTCCATCCCTCCGCCCCGGTTTTCCGCCCCTTTTGCCGCCCATTTTCCACCCGCATCGTTGCCCTTTTGCACCCCGTTTCCCTCCTCCTTCCATTGCAGAATTTACCCAAACTATGGGCAAACTTTGATACCCCCAATTCCCTGGTTTTCAGGCTGCATTTTCCTGCCCGTTTTCACCCCGTTTTCCATTTTTGTTTCACTTTTTTTCGCTCCCTTTTCGCCAAAAGTCGTATCTTTGCACCCCGAATTATGTTGTTCAATTCGCTCCATTTCGCCCTCTTCCTGCCCGTGGTCTTCGCCGTCTACTGGCTCCTGCGCCCTTCCCTCCGCAGCCAGAACCTCTTCATCCTCGCCGCCTCCTGTTTCTTCTACGCCTGCTGGGACCCCCGCTTCCTGCTCCTCATCGCCTTCACCTCCCTCGCCTCCTACCTCAGCGGCCTCGCCATCCACCGCTCTTCGGGGTGGGGGAGACGATGGTTCCTCTGGGCGAATGTTGTTGTCAACCTGCTGATACTCTGCCTGTTCAAATACTACGATTTCTTCGCCCAGTCCTTCGCCGACCTCTTCCTCGGCGGCCGCTCCGACCACCTGCTCCTCCACCTCGTCCTCCCCGTCGGCATCTCGTTCTACACCTTCCAGGCCCTCAGCTATTCCATCGACGTCTACCGCCGCTCCGTCACCCCAACGCGCGACCCCGTGGCCTTCTTCGCCTACGTCAGCTTCTTCCCCCAGCTCGTCGCAGGCCCCATCGAGCGCGCCTCCTCCCTCCTCCCGCAGTTCCTCGCCCCCCGCTCCTTCTCCTATCCCCTTGCCGTCCAGGGGCTTCGCCAAATGCTGTGGGGCTTCTTCAAAAAGATGGTCGTGGCCGACAGTTGCGCACTCTATGTCGACCGTGTATTCACTTCTTATTCAGACTGCTCTGCCCCCTCGCTCATCATCGCCTCGCTCCTCTTCTCCATCCAAATCTATGCCGACTTCTCCGGCTACAGCGACATCGCCATCGGATGTGCCAAACTCTTCGGTATCAGCCTGCGGCGCAACTTCAATGTCCCCTACTTCAGCCGCGATATCGCCGAGTTCTGGCGCCGCTGGCATATCTCGCTCACCTCCTGGTTCCGCGACTACCTCTACATTCCCCTCGGCGGCAGCCGTGCCGGCCGTTGGCGCTCCGTCGCCAACACCTTTATCATCTTCCTGGTCAGTGGGTTGTGGCATGGCGCCAACTGGACCTTCCTCCTCTGGGGCTTCTACCACGCCCTCCTCTTTCTGCCACTCATCCTCCTCGGCCGCAATCGCCGCCATCTCGACACCGTCGCCCCCTCCCGTCCGCTGCCTTCCCTCCCCGAGCTCTTCCAGATGTTGCTCACTTTTCTCCTCGCCACCCTCGGTTGGATATTCTTCCGCTCGCCGTCTATCGAGTTTTCTTTCAGCTATATAGCGCGTATGCTGGGAATGGGTTCCGCCGGACATTTTCTTTCGCCCGTCGCCGGTGACCACTTCATCATTATCCCCGCCATCTTCCTGATGTTCAGCGTTGAATGGTTCTCGCGCCATAGCAGCTACCCCTTCGCCCGCCAGCCCCGCAGCCGTACCCTCCGCTGGGTGGGATATATGTCGTTGATTTTCATAATTATCGCATTCTCGCAAACCTCCGAAATGCCCTTTATCTATTTCCAGTTTTGAAACGCTTCGTCCGCCATATCATCCTCTTCCACCCCCTCGCACTGCTTTTCTCCGTGCTGATGCTCTGGCTGCTGGGCGGCACAGGGCGTCTGCGCAACGTGTCCTATCGGCTCGGTGGCGACGATTTTCTCTACTCCAAGTCGCGCGAAATCGCTTCCATTCAGCAGGTTGACGTCCTTTTCCTCGGCTCTTCCCACGCCTATCGCACCTTCGATCCACGCATCTTCGCCGAGCGGGGCATCTCCGTCTTCAACCTCGGCTCCTCCAACCAGACACCTCTCCAGTCCGAAGTCCTTCTCCGTCAGTATCTTGATTCCTGCAACCCCCGCCTGGTGGTCATCGAGGTGCACCCCGACATCATCGACTACGACGGCATCGAGTCCGCCCTCTCGCTCCTCTCCAACGTCCCCCCTTCGTGGCACATGCTTCCCATGGCCCTCCGCTCGCGCAACCTCCGTGTCCTCTGCACCGCCCCCTATGCTATGCTCCACAACCTCTTTTCTCCCTCTTTCCGCTCTTTCGATGAGCCTCCGGTTCGCGGCGTAAATCATTATGTGTCTGGTGGCTACGTCGAACGCGACATGGCTCGCTATACCCCTTCCGACGAGCCGCCCTACCACATCGCTCCGCTTCCTGCCCAGACGGCAGCCCTCCGCCGCTGCCTCAACTACCTCGACTCCAGGACTGTTCCGTTCCTCCTCGTCCAAACACCCGATACGCGCGCTCGGCTGGAGGCATATACTAATTTGTCTGATTTCCAATCGCTCATGTCCTCCTTGGGTCCCTTCTGCGCGCTGCGCTCCGACGCCTTGGTCGACACGCTCCACTTCTTCGACTCCGACCACCTCAATCAGCGCGGCGTCGACCTCTACTGTTCTCAATTCCGTGATTCAATTATTATCCCATTACTCAATACATTATGACAATCCTTGGCCTCATGTCCGGCACCTCGCTCGACGGCATCGACCTCGCCCTCTGCCGCATCTCCGGCTCCGCCTACCAGGTGCTTGCTGCCACCACCGTCCCCTACACCGACCACTGGCGCCAGCGCCTCGCCTCCCTCGAGCATTCCTCCGCCCTCGACTATGCTAAAGCACATGTTGAACTAGGACATCTTTATGGCAAGGTAATCAATGAATTCCTTTCTGATAAAAGTGTCGTAGTCGACGCCATCGCCTCCCATGGCCACACCATCTTCCACCAGCCTCACCTCGGCCTCACCACCCAAATCGGCGACCCCGACGCCATCGCCGCAGCCACTGGCATTCAGGTGGTTGGCAATTTCCGCACCCTCGACGTCGCCCTCGGCGGCCAGGGCGCACCCCTCGTCCCCATCGGCGACGAGCTCCTCTTCCCGCACTACGATGCATGTCTCAACCTCGGCGGCATTGCCAATATTTCTTATCGCGCTGATAACCTCCGCGTTGCATTCGACATCTGCCCCTGCAACATGGCCCTCAACCGACTCGCCGCCCAGCTCGGCCAGCTCTACGACCCCGAGGGGTCCATTGCCCGCCGGGGAATATTCAATGAAAAGTTGAATGAAACGTTGGAAAATATTGAATACTATTCCATTGCTCATCCGAAATCATTGGGCAAGGAGTGGTTCCTTTCCGACTTCTGGCCCATGGTCGAAGCCTCCAGTCTCACCGCCGAAGACCTCCTCTGTACCGTCACCCACCATATAGCCCGCCAAATTGCGCATGTCGTTCTGCATCAGAATATTGCCTCCATGCTCATCACCGGTGGCGGCACCCACAATGCCTACCTCATTGAACTCCTTTCAGCTCTTCTACCATCGGTAGAAATCACTGTGCCTGATGACTTGACAATCAATTATAAAGAAGCCATTGTTTTTGCCTTCCTTGGCTACCTCCGACTCACCTCCCAGGTCAATACCCTCGCTTCCGTCACTGGTGCCCGCTGCGACAGCATCGGCGGCACCATCAGCGGAATTCTGCCTCATTAGACTCTTTTGCACGCCATTTGCTACCCCCTTCTGCATTCTTGTTGAAAAAATAATTCGCTGTGCAATAATGTTTTGCGGAATATTTTGCAAAATTATTTTGCCATGTCGGAAATTGTTAGTATTTTTGCACCCGTTTTTGGCGGGATAGCTCAGCTGGTTAGAGCGCTGGATTCATAACCCGGAGGTCACCAGTTCAAGTCTGGTTCCCGCTACAAAACCAAGGCACTTCCACACGGAAGTGCTTTTTTCTTTCCCCGCCGCAATAATTCCCCCTCTCGCGCGTTACATGCGGTATGGAAGACAAACATCTCTACAGCAACTTCGACTATGATTCCGCCCTCTCTGTGCAGGAGGGCGTCAAGCAGCCCGACCAGGTGAGCCTCAGCTATATAGACCGCGTGCGCGCCAAGCGCGCCCAGGAGCCCTCCGTCGAGGATCTTGTTGCCGGCATTCGCCATGGCGACCGCACCCTCCTCAGCCGCGCCATCACCCTGGTGGAGAGTTCGTTGCATACCCACCAGCGCAAGGCGCAGGAGGTCATTGAGCGCTGCCTGCCCTACAGCGGCAAGTCGGTCCGCCTCGGCATCACCGGCGTTCCCGGCGCCGGCAAGAGCACCACCATCGAAGCCCTCGGCAAGATGCTGACCGCTCACAATCACAAAGTTGCAGTCCTCGCCATCGACCCCTCCAGCGAGCGCTCCAAGGGTTCTATCCTCGGCGACAAGACACGCATGGAGGAGCTCTCCGTCGACCCCAACGCCTTCATACGCCCCTCGCCCTCAGCCGGTTCGCTCGGCGGCGTGGCCCGCAAGACGCGCGAGATCATCACCCTCTGCGAAGCCGCCGGGTTCGACGTGGTAATCGTTGAGACTGTGGGTGTTGGACAGAGCGAGGTGGCCGCCCACTCAATGGTCGATTTCTTCCTCCTGCTCCAGCTGGCCAACACCGGCGACGAGCTGCAGGGCATCAAGCGCGGCATCATGGAGATGGCCGACATGATTGCCATCAACAAGTGCGAGCTCGACATGCAACGCTCCGAACTCGCCGCCGCCCAGTTCCGCAACGCCCTCCACCTCTTCCCCATGCCCGAAAGCGGCTGGACCGTCAAGGTCTCCCTCTGCTCCGCCTATACCAAGCAGGGCCTCGAGGAGCTCTGGAACGACGTCATGGACTACGTCACCTTCACCAAGGGCAACGGATATTTCTACCACAAACGCCAGCAGCAGAGCCTGCGCATCATGACCGAGGCTATCGAGAGTGGCCTGCGCGACCGCTTCTACAGCGCCCCCGGCATCGAGGAGCGCATGAAAGAACTTGAACAGCAGATACTTGAAAATAAACTCACCCCCTACGCCGCCGCCGACCAATTGTTAGACTCCTAACTCCTAACTCTTAACTCTTAACTCTTAACTCATTTTGATTTACCTCCACGTCCCGTTCTGCCACCGCAAGTGCACCTATTGCGCCTTTTACTCCAAGCCTGCGCACGGGGTGAATGCTTTTGGCCGCTACGTCGATGCCCTGCTGGCGGAAATGGAGCAGCGTAAAGGGGAGCAGGCGCATCCGATACGGACTGTCTATTTCGGCGGCGGTACCCCGTCGATACTGCCCTTGGCGGAGCTGGCGCGCATCGTCGACGGGCTGCGGCGCAGCTTCGACCTCTCGCAGGTGGAGGAGTTCACCCTCGAGGCCAACCCCGAAGACCTCACGCCCGACTATCTATCCGACCTCATCTCGCTGGGGTTCAATCGATTGAGTGTTGGCATCCAAAGCCTCGACGACGCCCAGCTCCGCCTCATTGGCCGCCGCCACACCGCCCGCCAGGCACTCGATGCCTTGGAGAACGCCCACCGTGCAGGCTTCCATAACATCAGCGCCGACTTCATCTACGGCCTTCCACATGGGAATTTTCAATTCTCAATTTTCAATTTCCAATTAATCACCCACATCTCCGCCTACGCCCTCACCGTCGAGTCCGGCACCGCCCTGGACTTGCAGGTGCGGCAGGGTAGGGTGGTGCTCCCGGGCGAGGAGGAGGTCGTGCGCCAGTATCATGCACTGCGCCAGCAGTTTGAGGAGGCTGGCTTCCGGCAGTACGAGGTCAGCAACTTCGCCCGTCCGGGCTACCATTCGCGCCACAACAGCCGCTACTGGGACCGCACCCCGTACCTCGGCCTCGGGCCCGCCGCCCACAGCTTCGACGGCCGTCGCCGCCGCTGGAACAGCCCCATGGAGGTGGGAAGTGGAATGTGGAAAGTGGAGAGCGAAGAGGTTCTCACCGCGTCCGATGCTGTCAACGAACTCCTTATGACCGCCCTCCGCACCACCCGCGGCTTCCTTCTCGCCGACATCCCCGAGGCATACCGGGCAGGGCTCCGCCAAAAACTGCAGCCCTACGTAGCCTGCGGCTGGCTCTACATTGAAGAATCCCACCACCCCTCACGCCACATCCCTAATTCCACACTCCACACTCCACACTCCTCACTCCACACTCCACCCTCCTCACTCCTCACCCCTCACTCCTCCCTCCTCACTCCTCCCTCCTCACTAACCTATCGCCCCACTCCCGAGGGTCTCCTCCACGCCGACGGCATCGCCGCCGAACTTTTTTTGTAAATTTTTTTTTCCAATCAAAAATTTCTTCGTATTTTTGCACCCGCAATCCACAACAGTGTGGCTTGCCGAGAAAGTTGCATTTTTTGCCTTATTCCAATCTGTGAAACTGGACACTTCACTTTGAAAGATGCTAGGGATAAGGGCAGAGCGATGCTCCAAAGGGTATATAGTATTCTCACCATACTGACCTTGTGGAGCGCCTCATGAAGCCTTTATTTTGCATCAAGGAAGTCCAGCCTCACAGAAAGATAGGGTCTAAATGGATGGCTCCACTTTCTTCGTATACATATTGATTTAGGGTTGGAGAAATGAAATGTAGTACAATAAAATTGAATGATATGATGGTCTTGATTGATAAACTCAAGAGATTCGGTCTTGGGGTATTATTAATGCTCCCACTTGTTCAGTTGAGTGCGCAAGAATTAGATGTGGCAAGATTGAGAAACCAACGCTGGCGTATGATTGACCTTTACCAATTCGTTCCGGGAATTAATATTGAGCATAATGTCAACATGGTTGTCATTCCCTCCCTTGCAGTAGGAATTGGCACTTTTCGTAATTTGCTAAACTATGAAGTAGGTGTGGGCTATGAAATGCTCAACCCTCTGCCAAAACGCAGTGTAGAGAGTCTCAATTTACACAGTATCACTCCATTTGTGTCTGCGTCTTTTAATTTTGCTCGATGGAGAACAGGAAGTGTCTATTTGGGAGCCGACGTGGCATACACGGCAGCCGTCCGCACTCGTCATCATTTATCCAATGACATAAGCGTGCACGACCGCAATATCAGTAATGCCCACCTATCAGTGTCAGCAAGGGCTGGTATTAAGGTCAACTACTGGAACTTATCAGTGTATTACCGATACAGTTTGGCACCTGCTTTCGATCAGAAACACATCTACGAGTCGCAAGATTACAACTTCGACCTCCTATATGACTCTATCTATGAACGTTCGCGTTTCGGTTTTTGTTTGAAATACCATTTAGCCATCAGTCACTTATGAACCGTTCAATCCTTTTGATAATATCGCTCATATCAATGTTGACGGCGTGTACTCGCGATTTCGATCCATTGCGTGATTCCGAACAACGCAACCCGGTTTTCCGCTTCGAGACGGCTAAACTACTTGATAATCTGCTCGCAATCTATCCCACCCATTCTGCTATGGGGATGGAGAATTTGGACGAGGGACAACGTATACGTATTTCGCTTTACTGTTACGACACAACAGGAAGATTAGTTGACAAGGCCTCAACTTTTGTACAGCAAGGCGTTGACCCGGCCATTACACTACGGCACCTGACTAGAGATATTCCGTACAGATTCATTTTTTTCGGCGACATTGTGGAGTACGAGAATGATGTCATTTTCTATGAACGTTGGTATCAATTAAGTTATAGCCAGCTTGACAGGTTTTACATCAAAATCTTGGAGTGGGACATCGTTGACTCCAAAGCAAATGCCTTGTGGTTTTACGATACTATTATGGCTGTCGAGAATCAATCCTACCATATTCCGCTGAGGCAGATTACGTACAATGGTTTCGTCTGCTTTACCAACTCTGATGATGTTCAGAAACTTACCCTTGCTGTTAATCGTCACAACTCACTCGTTATTTCACCATTTTCGGGCAAAGATACCGATGATAGAACCATCATTATTTCCGGGCCAATCCCCCAACAAGGGTGCATTGGATACACGCTACCCATTGTAGATGCCGATATCCCTCTTAATATCACCATGGTCACATCGGGAGGGTTGGATACTGTATCTGCTTTGGTACATAATCCCGAACGAAGGCCTTTTACCATCTTTTTCGACTGTGTTACAAGAACCATAGAACAATATGATTTCTACTAAAAAAATGAGCAGGTTCAAGCGTTTTATTTTTTTTGTGACTCCTCTGGTGTTGTTTGTTGCGTGCGGTGAGGATTATGACGCCCCCCTTGTGTACGTCGACGACACCGGCGGCAAGCAATACAAACTCTACGACCTATATCGCGATGCCTATGGAAACGAGGGCATTATTGCCTACGTAGAAGGTGATGATGATTACAAGTATATAATGGCACTCTCGCTCGACGAAACAATTTCCTCGTGGGGACCAATGGGCGAGACTATATTCCAAGGCGACACCGACAGCAGCGTTCTTTACCCACAATTTAGCCTTGCGATGCTTCAGTGTATGGTGACTCGTGGCATCTATCACTTCCCCGCACAAAAGTGGTGCTATGACAGAAACCGGAATGAGAAACACCCTCGTGCGGGAAGTTGGCGAATGCCGGCATATTTTGATATTTATTTGATGCTGAAGGGAGACTATGCTTCCGACATTGACTCCTTGAACCAGTACCTTGTCCAATATGGTGGTACACCTCTGACCAAAACCGACTATTACTGGTGTTGTGAAGAGGACTATGAGGACTACTATGTAATGACGGGAACCGAACAGAATTTTGATCCTGACAATCGCGCAGTAATGACTAATCTTGAATTTCGTAGCCGAGGCGACAAGGATTTTTGGATAAAGAAATCCAAGCACAGGGTACGGGCCGTAAAGGTAATCTATTATGTGGCTATGTAATGAAAAGATCGATGAAACGAGGAATTGTCATATTGCTGTTTATTGTTTTCTTTGGAGAGGCGTTCGCCCAGCGCGACACGGTTGCTATACGACCATTAGTCTCCAGCTTGCCAACTAAAATATGGGCCGACCAATATTTGTACGTAGGATTTGAGGTGGGAGGCTTTGGGGGATTGCGTACTGCTAACAACAATCTCAACACAATTCATGACACGCTTAAGCACACCTCGTTCGAGATTGGTCTGCAGTGGGACTTTCAAGTTGTCTCTTTAAGTAGGAAAAGTATTTTTACAGATAGACATCCCTTGTCATATTTTACTGAAGATATTACATATACACTGAGCATTGGATACCAGTATGACAAATTATCCAGTTCACGCGACAGATGGAGCGATTTTGGCATACATAGTCATTGGCTTTCTGTCGAAGCTGCGGTATATGGATTTCGTTATGTGGTAATTGGATTCAGATCCAGTATCTATCTTGGTGGCTCTACAAATAGCCCAGATGGTTGGCGATATAATGGCGTTAATTCAGACTGTTATAAGCAATTTACAATAGATCCGTTTATGGGATTTCGACTTAAATTCGCCAATCTATTTTTAGAATTTCGGTTATATCCAACGATGTTTAAAATAGACATACGGGAAACGGCATACTATAATGCGGTTTATAATCATGGTCTAATAGATAACGATGGTGTCATAGCAATCCGATTGGGAATTCGCAAATTTACCACAGCTAAAAAAACACGATGAAAAATTTCCTTCTAAAACATATAGTCCTCTTTGTATTCCTGCATCCAATAGTGTTGCACGGGCAGATTGCGAGCGACACTGTCACAAATCCGTTGGAAGTTTTTTACGCAAATCTTTCCTCGGGGAATCCCATAGAATGGTACGGATTTGACCATCATGCATCTAACGAAAAGGAGTTGTCCCTGCAGCGGTCAAAGCAAAGCATTGATTTGGGGGTAATGGGGGTAGTAGGTCTAAATGCAGTGAACGCGATACTTGCCCAAAAATACGGTTGGAACCTATGGATAGATGTCCCTGCCGTGATTGCAGCAAGCGGTGCAATCATGGTTCCTTTTGTTTTGTGGCATAGGCGATACATAAAGGAAAAGGGTATAAATCATTATGATGTAGAATATTCCATTGTAGGAAATCGAGATACTGCTACAGCAACATTAGTAACTCAGAAATTGACTCATATCGCCAAATTGCATGGTACCTCAAGCATAGAATATGGACGCTGGATGATGTATAGTTCTTCGGTCTGTATGATAAAATCTGATTTTTACATTGCAAACCAGCTTCTTAAAGACGGGGAGGGGATTTTAAGGAAAAACGGCAAAGGACCGCTCGGGGGACTTGACACGATTGATGAGCTTTTCTATCGCCATATGATGACATTCATCGAGGTCGCCTGCGATCGCGATTTTTATGCCATAAAACATTGCCGGCGTGCTACCGAACTCGCGAAACAGCATTTTGGTCCAGACAGTAAAGTGTATCTCAACTTCTTGCTTCAGCTATCAGCCCTTCAAGCACAACGATTACACTACCGCCAGTCTCTGAAAACGCACAGCGAGGGTCACCAGGCATACGTCCAGATGATCAAGGATGAGTTCTGCCAGCGCAGCGACATCGGCCGGGCCAATTACTGGCAGTCGGCAAAAGGCTATATCTACGCCACGGTCGATATGGCATCAATCCTCTCCAAAAAGCGCGCCACGCGTCGCAGCCGCCCCATTGCCGGCCCCACGTACAATGCATTGCTGCTCTCAAAAGGCCTGTTGCTCAATACCACCGTTGGTTTTGAAAACCATATCAAAAGTTGCAATGTGCCAAAGGCCAATGCTTTACTGGAACAGAAAAAGAAACTATTGTCGGACAAGGCTCCCAACGATATATTGGACAGCATCGACCTGGAAATACTGCACGTACTCAGAGAGAGCGATATGCCTTTTACCATTCCCAGCCTCGAAATCACTTGGGACAGCGTTCAGCTGGCCATGGGCGAAGACGACCTGGCTATCGAATTTTTTCGCAGCCGTTCGTATGATTACGGAGCTGTCCTGCTTCGCAAAGACTGGGACGAACCTCAAGTTGTAATGCTGGACAATAGGGTGAAATTGGCAGGCAAATACTACACTCTTGACGAAGCCCTCAAACAGCAGGTGCTGATTGTGGACACTTTCACCTCTGGTGACCTATGGGAATTGGGTCGTGCAATTTGGTGCGATGAAATTGTCAAGCATTTCCCTGTGACTGCTGACGGACATGTATTCTTCTCTGCCGATGGTGAGATGCAGGTCAACGGCATCGAGTACCTTCCGTTTCTCCCTGTAAATTCCTCTAAGGCGGACGAAAGGTACCGATATGTTTTGGTTTCCGACGTATATAAAATGTGCCGCCTGTCTTCAACCCGCGAGTTGGCCTTGCGACGCCAAAGCAGCCAAAATGATCGCGCAGCAATCTTCGGCGGCCTCAGGTATGATTTCGGTTTAAATCCGAGTGTCAAGGGATTGCCATACAAAAGAATTAATTATCTGGAAGGCACGAGAATGGAAGCCCTCAATATCTCGGCAATATTCGAAGGCGATGACTCGCAGGGATTTGACGTGCGGCTCTTTTCGGATACTAGCGGTACGGAAGAGACATTCAAAAAATTGATGCCCAACGATTTTCACCTAATACATTTAGCCACACACGGGTTTGTCGGTGACGATCTTAAAGAATGGCCGAGAATATGGACTCAAATCGATACAACAAATCCAATGGCCACTAGTGCTCTGCTTTTGGCGTCGGCCGAAAACATGTTATTCGGATTTGAAAATTTACGCGGTACGGAGGACGGAATACTTACTTCTCAAGAGATATCGATGATGGATTTGCACAGCACGGATCTTGTTGTGCTCAGTGCATGTGTAACCGGCAAAGGCTTTGTCGGCGAAGATGGCGTTGTCGGACTTCAACGTGGGTTCAAAATGGCAGGTGTGAATTCCATTCTTATGAGTCTTTGGAACGTGCCCGATTTGTCTACATCCCTGCTGATGACCTATTTCTACGAAAACCTCTACAAATCTGGTTTTTCGAAGCAAAAGGCTTTGTTGGAAGCGATGAAGTCCGTCCGAAATTTTGAAGTTGATAGCCTTGCTTGGAAGATGTTTAATGCCGCTCCTGAAGAAGAAACTTGGGGACACTTTTTGGCCGAACAGCGTGGGGGATATAAGAGGTACAAACCATTGTCAACTACGAGCGTGAAAACAACCACCGACGACAAGCGGATAAAGCCGTACGAGAAGCCTGTGCATTGGGCTGCTTTTATCCTGCTCGACGCCATAGACTAGAACATAGTAAATACAGAAATAACAATTAAAAACGATGGTCCCGATGTGTAAAAACAGGGAAAACGGTCAAATGAAGAAAATTGTAATTATCCTCTTTGCAACATTTTTTGTCATCCCCATGATGGCCCAGACGGTACAGTATACAGCCTTTGTCTATACCAACGATCAGTTGGCTCACGAAATACAAGTTTATAACAGTGAAGTCAAAACCAACAACTCTCGTGGTCTTGGAAACTCGCTTTTAAAGGCTTCAATCGATGCCTCGAAAGGAATCGCGTCGGGTTATGTCACCTCGGTGGTCGATCTCGGGGTCAAGGCCATTGCCGATCTCATAACACGCAAAGAAAGAATACAACAGGAATGGGAGCAGACTGTCATGGCTGAAAACGTATTCGTTACGCAAATACATACTGTTTCTGGCCTGACCGACTTCTATTCCGCCACATCCTCATCGTCCCCGATGGATCCCACCGGCATGAAGTTCGACGGCATAGGGGTTATTCGCAAGGAAGGGGACGACACAGTCTTCTATATCTCAATGCACATCGACCGCAGCAAAATCAAGCGAATCGTCGAACACAGCAAATTCGAGCTTGTTCTTGACACTCTTATTATAAGCCCCACCCGCTCCAACTTGCCGAACTCTTCATTCGACACTACCTTTAGATGGGAGGATAGAAGGGATTACACGATGAATTTGAGTCTCACCATCACATCCTCATGGATGAACGAGTTGACACAAATATTCGACAATCAGAAGCTCGGTCAGTTCAATATCACTATCCCCCTCACAGAGAAAGATGTCGATTCAAATGGCTTCCTGCACTATATCAGGCGCGGTAATGAAGAACCCAAGTACAAAGTTGTCGGAAGCAGTTTTGTCGTTCCTCGATCCTATTCCGGATACATTGATTCCAAAGGTAATGCCTTCCCCATCTGGGGTACAGGCGAGTACCAAATCGCCATTGATATAAAAGAATCATGCTCAATCACAGATCAATACAGCAAGAACTGGAAACAAAACCGTCAGCGAAGAATCAAGAAGGCAAACGAAGGCGAAAATGTTTTTATAACCTCTTGGAAGTTCATCACATCGCAGCAGTGGGACGATATAGCCAAGTCGTGGGTCATTACTGTATTGCAAGCGCCTGCTGACATTATCTCCGATGAAATCATCGATAACCTCGGCATCAGGACGGATGCGGCAGTTAAAAAAACATCACAAGAGTGAAGGGGAAGTTGCTTCGTAAAATCCGACATGTCGGGCGCTATACACTACACGCTGCAGCAATAACAGTCCTCGCAGCGGTCTTTTCCTATTCCATCATTTACAGTTTCACCTCAATGCTTGCACTCAAGTCCAGCATTGAGGTAAAAGACTACCAGTTCTCAGACCTCTATAGTGTCGTGGCCTACAAAAGCACTCCTCCCAGGCTCAACGACAGCATAGTGTTGGTCGCCACCGACGGTTTGACACGCGACGAAATAGCTCGGGTGCTCAACACCGTACAGCAGTCAAATCCTAAAGTCATTGGCATTGATATCATTTTTGAACACCCCTACATTGGTGACAGTTTGCTAATCGCTGCCACATCTTCACCAAATATTGTCATGGCCCAAATGTTCGACGATGGTGAAGATTTTGCAATTCATGGCTCCTATTTCTGCAACCCGTCTCATCTTGCCCAAAGTGGCGTTACCAACATCGAGTATGGTGTCGTTAGGCATTTCCGCCACAACTTTGATCTTGGCGGCATTCAGTACCCATCCTTCGCTGCCGCTGTTGCAATTGCCGGCGGACACGACTTGTCGCAACAAAGTCTTTATGACTCCTACATTTGCTTCCTCCCGCATGAGTTCCAGTGCATCACGCCGGACATTATCCGCAGTTATCCGGAAGAATGCGACGATATCCTCAAAGACAAGATTGTCCTCCTCGGCGATATCCACGACAGCCATGATATGCACCAGACGCCAATCGGACGCCTCAGCGGTCTCAAAATACAGGCGGCTATCATAGAGACCATTATTGGCAACCATGGTATCCTCCAGGTCAGTAGTGCCACAGGTTGGGCAATCGCCATCATTTCCTGCTTCCTTATTGTGCTGTTCAACATTATCCTCACTGAAAACAGGGTCTTCTCGGGGAAATTAATTTTTCGCCTAGCTCAGCTCTTGCTCCTCTATCTTTTCTTCTGGATCGGATGTTACCTTTTTGCCCATCTCAATCTTTATGTCGATTTTGCTCCCGTGCTCGCCCTCATCGCTATCGCTCTGCTGGTTTCCGATCTCTATTTGGGGGCTCTTGCGTTAGTCAATCATGTTAAACATAAATACACAAGAAAATGAAACGATTTTTGACAACTCTCTTCTGTTTTTCAATACCTATGATGCTCTTGGCTCAGCAGTATAAAATATACAGTGTTCAGGGCGATGTGCTCGTACAGCGTGCAACCGACACCGCATGGGGAAAGGCTGACGTCTATGCTTCGCTAGCCCCCAACGACATGATAAGAACCAAAAACGGAGGCTCCGTCACCATCCATGAAATCGCCACAGGAAGACTCTACTCCTCTACTCAAAAAGGGTCTCTCTCGCTGCAACGTAGAATCGAAATCGCCCAAAAAGAAGAAAAAACACTGTTCTCAGCCCTCAACCGGGAACTGAGGCGGGCTGTGAGTAAAAACAAACACAAGCCCATGCCTGCCTATTCTGCATCCGCCAATAGCGTCAGAGGGCTGGGGGCGCAACGCAGTCCCAGTGTATATGACTCTGTGTATGCATGTATCTTGGATTGTTGCAATGATCAGACTGGTTTTCAGAGCGAAGACATCATTGTCGAAAAGATTGTCGCCGCGGATGGCTCTTTTTTCTTCACTATTCAAAACAATACAGATAAAATCCACTTTTGCAACTTGTTGTTTGTGAACGACAGCAGCGTTTCTTTCTGTTGTTCTTTTGACGAATCGGGTTTCTTGCAGCTGCCTGCAGGATATTCTGCCGACCTCTCGGCATTCCGCTTTTTCAATAACGATGGATATTACATTTTTTTGGCATCAGAAAAACCCCTTTCCATTCAGCCCCTGCAGGATGCCTTCTCCTCCGTCCCGCCACAGGTGACGTCTACCCTCCCTTTTATAACCCTGTTTAGACTTTGAAAAACTACACTTTTTTATCGCAACATACAGTAACCTTACAAAAAACAATAATTCAAAAACAACCCATGACAAAAGAAGAATTCAACGTTCTGGTCATGCTCTACGCTGCCAAGATCGACGGCAGCGTCAAGGGCGATGAATTGGATGTGGTTCTGGAAAAGAGCCATCCTACAGCTTTCGCTGAGATGAAAAAGATGCTGCGCAAAATGAGTGATATAGAAATACTGAGCTGTATCGCCGAACATGCCTCGAAATACACCGCCACAGAAACCGACCGGCAGGAACTGTTTGCCTCTGTGCACGACATTTTTGCGGCTGACGGCCGCCACTCTGCAATGGAAAATCACCTAATGAGGGTTTTGAAAAAAAATACTGACAAAATGAAAAAACTGGCTCTTTTTCTGGTCGCCTGCATGGCAACCCTGGGTGGCGCCGTCGCCCAACCAATCACCACCGACCGCATGCTGGACCGCTTCCTCTCCTATGTCCGCATCGAGTCGCAGTCCGTGGACGACCCCGACCCTGACTCATTCCCCATGACCGAAGGACAGCGGCAGATAGCGCGCTACATCCACGACGAAATCAAGTCCTTGGGCAAAGGCGTCGAGGTCGTCCTCTCCGACGACTACTACATCTACGCCAAAGTCCCCTCCAACATCAAAAAGAACGTGCCGTCTGTCATGTTCATGGCTCATCTCGATGTTACCCCCGAAGCCAACGGCAGGGGCATCAAGCCGCAGATTCACCGCAACTACGACGGCCGACCCCTCACCCTCCCTGCCGGCATCGTCATCTCACCCGATTCCAAAGTGGGAAGCCACCTGAAAGACCTCGTCGGCCGCACCATCGTCACCTCCGACGGCAGCACCCTCCTCGGGGCCGACTGCAAGACTGGCTGCGCCATCCTCGTCTCGCTCATCGAGCAGCTGGTTCGCGAAGGCAAACGCTTCAAACATGGTGACATCTACTTCTGCTTCTCCCAGAATGAAGACGTTGGAAAAGCCGCCAACCGCATGGACATGAGCCATTTCGACCGTGTGCCCGACATCGTCCTCGACCTCGACGGCGACGAGTACGGCACCTTCAGCGTGGCAAACTTCACCGCCGAGGGCGGCTCCTACCTCTTCAAAGGCAACCTCGCACACCCCTCCAACGGCAAACGCGACGGCTATGCCGACGCCCGCACCGCCATGGGCTACTTCCTCGGCCAGCTGCCGCCCGAAGTCCATCCCTCACACTCCGAAGGCAAGCGGGGCTACATCCACTGCTACGCCATTGACCAGCTCCCCAATCAGCAGGACGTCCGCCTGCGTTTCCGCGTGCGCTACTTCGACCAGCAGGACGGCACACGCTACGCCGACAACCTCGACCGCGCTCTGCAGAACACCCGCTCCGCATTCCCTCAGGTGCAAATCGAGCGCGAAGCCTTTGGCCGACAGTACGACAACATCGCCTACAGCATGCACCCCGCCTCGGTCGACGTGGTGCGTGCCGCTGCCAAGGCCACGGGCATTGTCATGGAACCCATCGAAATACGCGCCGGCACCACCGCCGCCATGATGGTCGCCCACGGCATACCCGGCGGCCCCTGCCTCTATAGTGGCCAGAACGGCGCCCACAGCGTTTACGAATGGTGCTGCATCGAGGAACTGGTCGAACTTACTGCCATGTGCAAAGAGATTGTAAGCCAAATCGTTAAACAATAATCCCCATGCAGCGCCCCCTTCTGCCCCTCCTTTGCGCAGCCCTCCTCTGCGCAGCCTGCGGCTCGCAGCCGCTCGACGCGTGGCCTGACGCCGCCTACAGCGAGGCCCATAACATCGTCCGCCAAACACTTCTGGAGACCAACGCCGACGAGTGCGGCCTGCTCGCCATCTCTGTCGCCACGGGTCGCGTCGTGGCCTCGCAGGTCTTCGTCCGCGACTCGCTCGGCCAGCCCGTCGCCGGCGGTGCCGACCACTCCCTGGCCCTCTACCACGAGCCGGTGCGCCTGGGCGGACTCTTCGCCCCGGTCCTGACGACGGCCGCACTCTCATCCCTGCGCGTCGACACCGCCGACCGCTTCAGCGTCGTCGACGCCTTCGTCCGCGACGAACGCCGGATCTACGTGAATGGCATGCCGCTCGACTCGCTCACCTTGCGCCAGGCGATGGCCGTCGGCTCGCACGCCGCGCTCTCCAGCTTCGGCAACCACTGCTGGCAGGGCAACTGCGCCGCCCTCGCCGCCGACGCGCTGGCACTCAACGCCACCACCGACACCGTCTACCACCTCCGCCTGCCCGACTCCCTCGCCACCGACACCGCCTTCTTCCAGCTCTGCATCGGCTGGCTCGCCCGCCAGCCGCTGGCCGGCATCGCCGCCTTCTACAACACCCTGGCCCGCGGCGGCGTGCCCGTCAGCAACTTCCCCGTGGCCAGCAACGAACCCGCTCTCCACGGCAAACCTCTCTGTTCGCGCGAAGTGGCCGCACGCATGACCGCACTGCTGCAGGGGGCAGGGGAGATGGGACCTGCCGCCCAGGCCCTCTCGCGGCTCCCCTTCAGCGTCGCCGCCAAGTCGGCCCGCATCCCCATGCCCGACGGCTCCGGCCGCTGCGAGTGCACCGCCCTCGTCGGCTACTTCCCGGCCGACAATCCCCGCTACACCCTACTGCTCTACGTAAAAAACTCCGACCCCGCCACCCCCGCCGTCGCCGACGCCTTCTGCCGCATCGCCGAGGTGGCCATGAAGTAATAGAGACCGATATTTAACTAGCTATGAAAATGAAAAAACGCCCCCACTTTCCCCAGCTCCTCGCCGACGACGGAGGCCTCCTCTGCCTACGGTTCGGCTTGCTGTGCATCGTAATCGGCTTGTGTGTTGAAATTGTTCGTGCGCTGTTCCACCGCAGCTGGTCGTGGGATTACATTCTTGTGGGGCTCTTCCTGTGCGGAGTTTTCATCGTGCTGGCCGTCCTCCTGTGGCTGATGGAGATTGTCGAAACGAGCGGCGGCAAGAATCCCCCTCCCGAACGCCCTCACGACCAGGCCGACTACGACGGGTTCATGCACTATTGACGAGCCACGCCTACCCGAAGTCCAGTGCCAGCTGCATCTTGGGCGGCGTTCCTCCAGTCCCCTCGCTTACTGGATTTTTCGGATTGTCTGTTGTTACCAGATAATCCGGATTGTCCACTTTGTTTTTCTTGTCTCTCTTGTCTTCACCCCCCTTGTCTTCAAACCCCAGATACACCGTCTCCGAAGCCACCCCCTCGGCGTTCACCGCGAAAGCCCAGAGGTGCACCTCCTCGCCGGCAAACTCCTGCGGCAGAGTGAATTGCGC
>CACWPQ010000013.1 GCA_902762805.1 uncultured Bacteroidota bacterium
CTGTCGTTTTAGGCTTCGGCGGTTGTTCAACCAACCTTTAGCGGCAGGCGGAAGCCTTCTAGTCCTGCCATTCAAGGGGAATTGTCGTAGGTGATTTCCGAGTGCAAAGATACAAATAAAATTTGAATGACAAAGAAAAATCTTTATTTTTTTACAAAATAATTTATATGACATTGCTTTTCAATGCCATAAATCTGTTGTTTTTTCTCGGAAACCCCTAGTGGGACATCCGCATCGCACCCCGTCAGGGGTTTTCATTCAATAGACCGGCTCGCCGCCACCCCCCTATCGTTCCCACAATACCTCGACAAGGTATCCCTTAATCGCCGACCACCTTGCCATGGTTTAGCGCACCACCGATTTGCGTGCTCTATATTACAGTTGTGGGCCGTGCCAGAGGCACGGCCCACAACTGTTTGGTTGGCAGAGCACCCTACAGGTCATGGCGCGTGAAGGCCAGCGACGAATCGCGTCTGCCATCGCGAGTACGCAGCGTCCACCAGCAGACACAACATCGGAGTGCCGGCATCCCTACCGGACATCTTCCGGACGGAACGTGAATGTGTGGTGGTACCTGTAGATTGCCACACCGTCCGGATTATTGGATCGGAAAACAGTGTCGGTTATCCACGCCGCGGAATCAAGCCAACGGCTGTCGACATCGACCACTTCTGCCGAGAGATCCCAGCTCTTGATGATGCTCGAGTCCTCCCCCAGCCAAAGAAGATACGGCGCCACCCGATACAAGCGCTTTACAATGACCGGACCGCCTATCGCATAATAATCATAGCCACATTTGGAAAAATCACCCGCAGACGTAATCACATGATGGTCTGTGCGGTCGGCATGGTCTGACAAAGTGGCATAATGAATCCCAACCTCCTCCGTGTTTGCAAAGTGTATGCAGGATGTACTTTCGTCGCGATAATCCCACCAACATGCCGACATCAGCAGCGAGGAAAGCATCAAAACGTAACGTCCAAAATGTGTGAGTTTCATATCTGAATTTTATTTGGAATACATTTGAGAAAAACAATCAGCTAATCACGTCATTTTTTTGGAAGCCTCCGGTGGCGCATCGGCACCGCACCCCGTCAGGGGTTCCCGTTTAATAGCCTGGCCCAACGTACCTGCCTCATTGAATGCCCCATCGGGGCTTTCGGCTACATCGGCCACATCGCCATCCTCCATCACATCCACCGCCACATACTGCGACCCGCTCGCCCGTCCCTCGCCGTCCACCACAAACCCCCACATCCTCACATTCCGCTCATTCCACCCCTCCGGAAGCTGCATCTGCAACCCACCCCGCCGCCGCTCGGCAGGGTGGGAGAGGATTCCCTCCCGCGTATCCGCATTATACACGTACACATACACCCTGTCGCCCCCCTTCGCCCTCGTCATCCCGCTATTCCTCTCGAAATCAACGTGCAGCACATTGTATTCATCCACGCTCGCCGTGGTGAAGCGCACCGGTGCCGCCGCACCCTCCGCAATCCTAATCCGCTCATAATCAACTCCTGTACGGACGCGGCGTGCCGCGTCCGCAGTCGACCCACAAGACGCCTCCGCCGCCTCCCGCGGCATATCCATGGCTGCCGCACTGCGGACGCGGCGCGCCGCGTCCCTACCGAAGCAACCCTTGTTCATCCTCACAAACACATTCCCCTCCGTCATCTGCTCCCTCGCCGCCCGCTCCCGCAGCCCCAGCAGCAGCGCCTGCCGCGCCGTCGCCGCGAACCGCACCATCCCCACAAACCACTCCCGCTCAGCCTGTTGCCTCTCCGTGTTCGGATAATTGATCTCCCTGCGGTAAGCCCTTACGACCTGCCTGCCGCGCCACAGGTACCCCACCACGGTACCCACCTTCCCCCGGAACGGCCCGAGGATGCCCTGCTCTAACTTTGCCATTGTCTGCTTGTTGTTTTCAAAAATTGTTTTTCTTGTCTTTCTTGTCTTCCCCAAACACCCCTACAACGCCACAATTTCTGTTTTATTGCCCCTCACCACCTGCCATTGAAGAACAGGGGAAGAAGAGCATGCTCACAATCCCCTGCAAATCAGTCGTCTACCACCCGCCCGTTGGGGCATATTTTTTTGTCAATGTGCAATATTTTCGCCGTTTTTCCGTTCCCCATTGCGTTATGAAACACACCCTCGCCCTCCTCTGCCTGCTGGCCCTCGCCCTGGCGGGCCGCGCCCAGCACCAGCTGCCCAACCCGGGCTTCGAGCTCTGGGACGGCGGCGTCACCTCCGAGCCCACCCACTGGAATTCCTTCGCCTCGTCCGACGGCTCCTTCTCCTCCCTCGCCGACTCGCCCCACCACTACCGCCGCAACGGCGGACGCCCGGGCTCCGACGGCAGCCACTACCTGACCATCTACACCACCTCCATCCTCGGCATCAAAGCCAACGGCAACATGACCACCGGCCGCATCCATGCCGGCTCCATGTCGGCTTCGAGCAGCGACAACTACAACCACACCCAGCGCTCCAACGCCAGCCACTGCCAGCCCTTCTCCGGCACGCCCGATTCGCTCTACGTCTGGGTATCGTTCTACGCCTCCTCGGCCTCGGCCCAGGCCCAGGTCTCCGCCATCCTCCACGGCGACAACGACTTCCGCGCCCCCAATCAGGAGAACCGCCCCGACCTCTACTGCGGCAAGGCACAGGCGCGCTTCACCCGCACCACCGGCTCGCCCACCGAGCCCCACTGGCAGCTCCTCAAGGTCCCCTTCCTCTACGACGGCCAGTCCGACCCGCGCTACCTCCTGGTCAACCTCACCACCAACGCCACCCCCGGCGGCGGCAGCGCCAACGACTCGCTCTCCATCGACGACATCCGCTTCGTCTACAGCGCCTGGCTCAACGACATCCTCGTCGACGGCCGCCCCATCGACGGCTTCCGCAAAGGCCGGACGGACTACACCGTCCACGTCGACGAGCCACGGCTGCTCGCCGACCCCAACCTCTTCGTCGTCCCCGAGGCCCGCGACGCCTCCGTCGCCATCGACCGCCAGCCCCTCGACGACACCTCCTCCCTCGTCACCCTCACCGTCACCGCCGAAGACACCCACACCGTCCGCACCTACCGCCTCACCCTCACCACCGGCCACCCCGCCGGCGCCTCCCGCCTCGACATCCCCTCTCCGACCTCCCACCCCCAACCCCTCTCCTTCTTCCCCAACCCCGCCTCCGGCCGCATCACCGTCCGGGCCGCCGCCGATGTGTCGCTCCTCGACTGCTCGGGCCGCCGCCTGCAACACTTCAAACCCCAAAATTCTGAATTCACCATCGACCTCAGCGGCCTCCCTGCCGGCACCTATCTGCTCCACTCCCAGGGCCTCACCCGCACCCTGGTCAAACACCGCTAGCCCATGCGTCCACTCCTGCTCCTCCTAATCCTACTGCCGCTGGCAGCCGCCGCGCAGACCAAGAAGAGCGAACCCCTCTTCAACCAGGCCGTCGAACACGGCGTGGCCGGCCGCCACGAGGAGGCCGTCCGCCTCCTCAACCGCGCCCTCGACCTCGACCCCGGCTATGTCGAAGCGTGGCTCCTGCTCGGCAACCAGTACCTGATGCTTGAGCGCCATGCCGACGCCCGCCAGTGCTACCAGCACTGCCTCAGCCTCGACCCGAAAAGCGAACGCTGGCGCCGCGAGGCGCGCGACGGCATCCGCACCGCCGACTTCCGCCAGCATGCCGTAGAGCACCCCGTCCCCTTCCGCCCCATCAACCTCGGCCCCAACGTCAACACCGCCGACGACGAGTACCTGCCCGCCCTCACCGCCGACTACCGCCAGCTCGTCTTCACCCGCCGCTCGCCCCGCCGCGCCACCACACAGCCCGGCCTGCCGCAGGAGGAGGACTTCTACCTCTCGCTCTACGACACCATGGAGCTCGACTGGGGTCCCGCCCAGCGTATGCCCGAGCCGCTCAACAGCAATGGCAACGAGGGTGCCCAGACCCTCTCGCACGACGGGCGCGTGGTCATCTTCACCGCCTGCGGACGCTCGCGCGAGCACTCCTCGTGCGACATCTACATGTCCGTCCGCCAAGGCGACCGCTGGGGGCGCCCGCAGAACCTCGGCCACCCCGTCAACACCCCCTATTGGGAGTCCTTCCCCTCGCTCTCCATCGACGGCTACACGCTCTATTTCGTCTCCACCCGCCCCGGCGGCTACGGCGGCACCGACATCTGGTGCTGCACCCTCGAGGAGGGTCGCTGGAGCGAGCCCCGCAACCTGGGACCCGAGATCAACACCCCGGGCAACGAGACCGCACCCTTCGTCCACTTCGACGACAAGACGCTCTACTTCGCCTCCGACGGCCACCTCGGCATGGGCGGCATGGACCTCTTCCGCGCCAAGCGCACCTCCGACACCACCTGGGGCGACGTGAAAAACCTCGGCTATCCCATCAACACCGCCGGCGAGGAGAACAACCTCATCGTGGCCCCCGACGGCCGCACAGCCATCTTCAGCAGCGACCGCTTCGGCGGCTATGGCCGCCAGGACCTCTACTCCTTCGTCATGCCCGCCCCCGTGCAGCCCGAACGCGTCACCTTCATCGACCCCGTCCTGCAGGCCGAAAACCTCCTCTCGCTCGGCGACACCGTCACCCTCCGCAACATCCACTTCCTCACCGCCAGCGCCGAACTCTACGAAGCCTCCAAGGCCGGCCTCGACCGCCTGGCCGAAGCCCTCAAGCGCCATCCGAGCCTGCGCCTCGAGGTGGGCGGCCACACCGACGCCGTGGGCAAGTACGAGGACAACCTGGCCCTCTCCGAGCGCCGCGCCAAGGCCGTCTACGACTACCTCATCCTCCGCGGCATCAGCCCCGAACGCCTCACCTACCGCGGCTACGGCGAGACCCGCCCCATCGCCACCAACGACACCCCCGAAGGCCGCGCCCAGAACCGCCGCACCACCCTCACACCCCTGCGGCAGTAACGCCGCACCGCTCCTCATCAACAAAAAGGGCTGGCAATGGTTTCAACATTGCCAGCCCTTTCTTTTAAAATCTGTACCCTACTGATATCTCCTCGGACCTTCGTGTGTGGGTAAGGTGCCTAGCGGACATGGTGTTTACGCAACAAGCCATAAAGAAGTCGGTCTGTTGGATGTCCCTCGCACATGACAGCCTCCCTCTGGATGCCTTCAGCATGAAAGCCGTTCTTCTCAAGTACACGCCTCGAGGCTATGTTAGGAGCATACACCCACGCTGAGACACGATGCAATTTCGGACGCAGTCTAAATCCCTCTTCCAACATGAGTCTTACGGCTTGTGTTGCGACTCCTTTGCCGCAGTGTTCAGGCATCAACATGCAGCCCAATTCAGCGTCAATACTCCGCTTGCCCTCCTGTGGGGTCAAGGAGATGAGCCCCACGATGGAGCCGTCGTTGATGATGGCGCGGTAAATGCCTTCTCCTCGCTCCTCGCCCTCTTTCCAGTCATCAACATAATCACGCATACGGTCGAGCATATCTCTCCTTCGCTTTTCCTCGCCCATCATTGCAATCTCCTCCTTGCTGCATGTCATTATCCTATTGCCGATGCGGTATTCCGCAAGTGGATGAACGATGTCGTCATACCGGCCATCGACGGTGTCGAACAGGCGTGCTAGGTAATCGATATACCGTCGCTCCCACTGCATCAGGCACACCCCCTGTTGGGGCACTTCTGGCTGCGGTCGTTGGATAGCATAGACGAGTTCGCGACATGGCTCTCCGTTGATCTTTCTTGAGATCATTCCGGCATCTATAACATCTACATACTGCAACCCAGCCTTCTCGCACATGCCCCTAGCGGCTAGATTACCTTCGAAAAAAGATGCGTAGAGGCCATCGTAATTCAAGGGGCCTTCGACGGCAAGTGCTGTTATTCTTTTCAATACCCATGTCCCTATTCCTTTGCCACAGTACTCGGGCAGCAGGACAATGTCGAAGTCGCAGTTGATGCCATAGAGGTCGTTCCGCCGGATAACCTGTACGTGCCCCGCCACCTTGCCGTCCACCTCAATAGCCTGAGCGTAGCCATAACCGTCGTATAACATATCGACAAACCGCCGTATACGTGAAATAGCTTGATCGTCGTCGCACTTACTCAACCAAGTAAAGGAGTAATCCGTATAACTACGGTCACAGTTGTTCATCACATGCAAAAAACTCTCTTTGTCGCTAAAATACCATTGTCGTAATCTGATTTCCATGAAGTGGGTCGGGTGTTTAGTTTAAACGATAGAGTTGAGGCTTAGGACGAAGTTGCGCTGGATGGTTTGTGCGATAGCGGTGGCTATTTCCATTTCGCTGAAGTCGACGGGTTCGTCGAAGTTCAGTTGCGACTTTACTTCGTGGCACAGGTTGTAGAAGTCGGGCAGCAGTTCGGGCTGCACTTTCATGCAATGGCCTTCCATGGCGCTGCGCCAGTAGGCGTCGCTGCTGTTGGTTTTGGTTTTGCGCAGCACCTCTTCCACCACCGCTCCTTGCAGGGCGGTGTAAATCTGCTGACCGAGCTGTTGTTCAAGCTCTATTGTAGGGTTGAATTTATTCATGGTGATGTTATTCTTCTGTCAAAATCGGGTGCAAAGATAGCAAAACATTTTCAATTGTCCGGTTTTGGGCAAAAAAAAATGCAATATTATCTCCTTGCTGATTCGTTCCTTGTCCACAAATCGGCGCTCCGCAGGAACGATTTCTGTTTTTTTGCTTAAAACGTCTCAATGTGAACCAAGGCAAGGCGGAATCCGGTTTGGACATCATAGTCATCGGGTCTTTTCCCCCTGCGGTAGGATACCTGCTGATATCCAGAATTGACTTTCCAACTGCCACCGCGAGTCACATGAGATTTCCTTGCATTTTTAAAGTAATCATGGCACCATTCCCAGACATTGCCACTCATATCATATATTTCGAGTTCATTAGGCAAAAGGGTTTTTACATCGTGAATCTCCCCTCCTGAATTTTCGTCGAACCAGGCATGATTTTTAAGTCCCTGCTTTGCGCAACCACTATACTTATATCCTCGACTTTTATTCCCCCCGATAGCTGCATATTCCCATTGTGCTTCCGTTGGTAGTCTGAAGACATACCCTTTTGGCATTTTCTTCATCAAAATTTTATTTATTTCTTTTGTGAATTCTCTGCAATTATACCAGTTTAGATTAACAACTGGTTTTTTGCACCTTGGGGTGGTCTTTGCGGCAGTTTCTAGTAAGGAAGAAACAATTGTTGATAAATCGATAAATTCCGATAATGATGACGACGATGGCATTGTCTTACTCATCACGGCATCCCATAACTCATTGGTAACCTGCGTCTCCCCAATATAGTACGTTTGCATTGGACCACCTTCCACTTTTATCATAGTGAAACCAACACCTCCAACGTAAAAGTGAAGGTTGCCGCCATCATACAGAATCGTTTTGACTTCTATATCCCCAATAGTAAACGCCACCTTATATTCAAACTCACGCTCTAGGACTTCCATTTCAAGTTTCAGAATTTCATCCGTATGATGTTTTTGAATATTGATTGACAGGGATTTAGTCAATGAAACTTGAGGTGCACTGATTCCGATGTCAATTGTTTCGACCGCCTTTTTTATTATTTTGACCTCAAGCAATGCTTTATTGTCTAAAATGTCAGCCCTAAGAACTTCGACGAATTTTAGCGGATTGATCCTGGTCTCGTCTCTGACATTGCAGATGGCCGCAATCAGTTTCTGTCTTATCTGCGAGTCTCCATTTGTGGGTTTTATTCCTTTTATGCGCTCCGCCATTGCGGCTTCATTAATACTCCTGAGGAAAGCATCAATATTCCCATCCACAAAATTGTCAATTACGTCAATAAAAAGAGGAGAATCATTCATGGCCTCCCTGAAGGCATCCATAAGCGATTTCAAGTCCTCGAGGGTGTCTATCGGTCTGTTGTCAATATATAGGTGATTCATTTTGTTGCCCTTGCGAATTTGTATATTTTTTGCATTTCGCGAATTCGATCAATGTTGGTGGTTTTGCCAGAACCGTTTGGCCGCTCCATTCCTTTCGCTGTTTGGTTGGCCATGATGGAAGGGCGCATTTGGTCGATAACTCCTATAAAATCCTCTTTCGAAACTTTTAGCGGAGTCTGGACGGGCCGCTTGGCTTCAATCGCCTCCCGGTATCTCACATAGGCGTTTTCCATAACCTGATTGACGACGCTTTCGATCTCGGCGCCAGAAAAGCCTGTCGAGAATTCCTTATCCACCCTGGTTTCCTCATTCTTGTCGCTTCTCATTTGCTGCGCCACCTCATCAAATGTCTCGTTTTCCTTTCCCCCGTTGACAAAATCTGCAAAGTCGTACAACCCATGCTGATTGTCGTCAAGGAATCCGTAGCGCTGCATTTTCGACTTAAGAATGGACTTGCGCTCTTCAAGGTTAGGGAAATCGACAAAATAAACTTCATCGAACCGCCCTTTGCGCATAAACTCGGGCCGCATCACATCATTGGCAGTGGCAACGATATATACGGCAGTTCTACGTTCCTGCATCCATGTGAGGAACTGGCCCATAAGCCGTTGTACCAGCATATCATTCTCGCCGTCGGCTCCTGCTCCGGCGAAGGCTTTTTCCACTTCGTCAATCCACAATACGCAAGGATGAGCCGTTTCTGCCATCTGCAAAGCCCGCCGCAGGTTCTCCTCGCTCATACCCACATATTGACCCATCAGTCTGTTCACGTCGAGACGAAGCAACGAGACACCGAATTTCCTTGCCACAGCCTTCGCAATCATCGTCTTGCCACAACCTGGCATGCCGATAATCAAAACGCCCTTGGGTATGGGCAGATTGAAGCCCTGCTTGCTGCGGATCTCATTAAGATTGCGAAAAAGCAATGCTTTTTTACCCAAGTCCTCCTTCAACCGTTCCAGACCACCCACCTCATCAAAATCCACATCGGTCTCGACCACCTCGATGATTCCGCTTTTCTTCACTATGCGTTGCTTCTCTCGGAGCGCATATTGTATCGAATTGTTATTCAGTTTACCATTGTAACTCAGGGTGAGCACCGTACGTAAAATCTGTTCAATCTCGTACATATGCAGTCCTAAGAGCTTATAGGTCAATTCTTCGCGGAATTGCTCTTCAGTCTCGCCACGCCTAATAACGGACTCTGCCACGGGCAGACTGGAAATCCGAGCTTTTATTTCCTCTACTGAAGGAATCCTGTACTCAAGCATCGTGAATACCTTCTCAACATTGGCCGACAGTGCTGCAACCGGCATAGGAGACACAATGACGATGGAGTAGACCACACCCTTGTCTTTGTAGTCGCCACGTTTGTATTTGGAGGCAAACGTTTGCAACAACAGTTGGATTCTGAAGTTATCCAAAGCTTCTTGCTGCAGGTTTTTGAACAGGAACACCCGCTCGCAGTCGGTCTCCTCCGCATCTATGATGCATTCCAACCATACATCCAATTCCTCGTACGCAGCATATTCATTGCCTCGCTTCTTTTTCTTGCTGTCGAAATCAACAATGCCCCGGTTGATGTCGTACTCGGCCACACTCTCGATTGCCAAACCGTTTCGATGAACAGCCTGCTCAATCTCCCTGTCAATCAACTCGTAATCAAAATGAGGAATATAGATAATCGGGGTACATTGGAGCGACGTTTCCAATTCTAATTGAAAAGAGTCCATATTATAATCCGAAAAAGTTTTTGACTTTACTGCCTATTTGTTTTACAACACCTTTCGTTGTTTGCCACCCCTGCAGAGCAACGACTTTTGTGTCTTCCCACAGTTGTTTCGCGCCCGGTCCAATCTTCTCAATGGTAGTTACTGCTTTTTGCGCCACGCCAACTGCTCGCTTGGCCAAATCGTCTGCTATGTTTTTGGCCGTTATGACAACCTTATCAACCGTTTGGGAGACAAACTTGCGTACCGGTTTCTTGATTTTATCGGGCAATATGGATATGGTCGTATACGTCATAAGTCCAATCACCCAAGCGGGTGCAGTGATTGGCGGAGCCAATGCTGTTATCAGGCCACTCACGCCAGCTGCAACACCCAACTTGGCTCCTTTGCGGATCCCCCATTTAATGGTTCCATCCACAATGGATATGCGTTTGGCCATTTTGTTCTCTTTCAGGCGGGCCTGAGCCTCCCTACGAGACATCCCTTTCACGGCCTCGCAATAGGTGAGTTTTGCCATCCTCAGATTGTCAAGATGCTGGCGTTGGCATTTCTTGGAGAATTCCTTCTTTTTTGCATGCGGAATATAGTTCTTGGAATAAACCGTACGGTTGACTGCAGCACAGATAATGTTCTCATATTCATGTTCTTCGGGACTGCCAAAGTCTGCCTCAAAATATTTCAGTAAGGACTCATCCTCAAAATCCGACTTGTTGAGGCTTGTGGCCGACCACACATTGTAGTGCAGCAACTGTTCCATGGCCAAAGCCAGACCCTCTCGTTCGCTGAGCAGATAGTTTTTCTTCATTCCGCAGCCACCTTTCTGTCATTCGCGTTGATGATTTCACTCACAGACTCTAACCCCCTAATGGCATCTTCGGTTTCATCGTCAGCCTGCATGGCCACGGCTTCTTTCACCTTGTCGATGTCGTTGGCAGTGGCGTTGGGGTCTAACTGTTTGACGGACATGGCAATCTCCTCTTCATACCATTCGTCTAGATTCCTACCCGACTGCTTAAATTCATTTAGTTTGATGTGATAAGTCTCGTTCTCATCAAACATCTCTTGAAGCGTCTCACGTTCCTCTTCGGATTCTGTCTGCGAGAGCAAAAAGTCATTCAACTTCTTGCCATGCAGTGGCTTTTCGGAATGAATTGTTTTCTTGAAAAATTCAAGAAGTGTCTTTATCAGACTGGATGCAAAGTCCTTTCTTTGCTCATCGGTAAATTCTATTTTTTTCATTTATGTTTATGTGTAAAAACCAGTCTCCATACGGGTGGGAAACAGTACGAATATTGCGATTGCCCCACCTGACCCAAATTTACCTGGCTTGTCGCCAGTGTTGTTGCTTTTTTTCGAATGTCATTTTTCCTAACAAAGACAGTGACACCCCAATACTATAATGGATAAAGACGTTTGTTTCGCAGTCAATTTACTTTGCTCAATAAGTTTGTTATGATGGAGTCCAGTTCATTTGTATCTCGTATAAAATGAACGTAGGGTGAGACGCTCCCCAAAGAGTCGTGGGCACACTTGATAAACTCATTGGAATAGAACCGAACCATTTGATCGCAGTCTTGTCCCCAATCGATATCCTTGACGCTCATTTTGTAATCTATAACAGATTTAAACGCAGATACTGTTGTGGCATTGTCTACGAATACAGACGTGGAGTCAAAATCAATTTGGACAATGGTGATGTCGCGCCGGCGGCGAGGTACTCGAATGTGTCGACGAGAGATGGAGGTACTGTCTATTCCATAGTGTTTTTTAAGATAATTGTCGTACATTTTGAGACGGGTACGAAAATCGAGTTCGTCATAGTTGTAAGGCATATATACAATAACATTCAGATTCGTGTCTGTTTCTGACAAAGTTTCCACAAGGGGTTTTAGGAAATTTCCCACATAGCCGACCACAATCGAGAAAGGAAAAGTTTTTTGTTCGAATTGGGCTTTCGCTGCATATGTTCGAGTCTGTTCCCGTTCTGCGTTTGACTTGCTAATCTGACTTGTCCAAGCCCATGTCAGAGCGGAAAAAATTATAGTCAGAATTATGGCTGCAGTCCACATACGGTGGCGCAGTTTCCGCCGTTTATACACCTCGTATCTGTTATATAATAGGTGAAAATCAACCTTCAAAAGGAACTCTAGTAAATGGTAAAAACAATATTGTCGTCCGATTGTATCTGCCTCACTTTTTCCTGTTACATAAATAGGGCAATTGCGTGATGTGACTATGTTGTCAATCACGGGATGCATCCCAGAAAAGATATTATCTACATATACAGCAATAATAAAGTCAGCGTTATTGTCGTGTGTTTCTAGGAAATAGTCAATTTCTTTTTTTACAAAGTTAGAGGAAGCAGAACTTTTTGAACAAATTACAATCAAATACTTGGAATTACGTAGGTTATTCTGCAGTTCCGTGCTAAATTCCGATGCTGTTACAGACAGATTAAATACATCCAAAAATATCGGACGCATATATCTTGAGTCATTGGGTCGATTCTCTTCGAGCACCAACTCCGTCGGATAGGGATATTTCTCTAGTCTTCTTACCAAATCAATGGCAATGTTGAGGTCATCCCTAGAATAGGATACAAAAGCAGTATTCATCCTTTTTTGTTTGTTTTTATTGTTTGCTTAAAATAGCCGATGGGACTTATTTCAAGACATGGCCTGTTTCGTCAAAGTAAGTTACAATATTATTTTTTACCCCCTTGACACGTTTGTTGCCCAGCACTTCCATTGAGTCAAATTCTGTTGAAACTTCATGCTTCTTGTTGATAACTAGTCCATACTGCCAGAAGAATAAGCCATATTTCCCGTCTTTTTGAATGATGGCACCAAACGAACGTTTACTCTTGTATAAAAAGTCTATAGAGTCATATATGGCAGGTAAGACCACTTCCGTTATGTCATTAAACCAACTGGAAGAATGTAGCAAAACGCCATACTTTCCATTTTTTACAAGAAGATGGAGTTGTTCTTGTGCCCCGCTTCTGTTTTTGCGTTTCAAGTCTTGAACATAGTCAAACTTGCTTTGAAAGTTGCGTAGTCCTACATTAACACTTGAAGTGGGTATCAATTGCAGTTCAGGATGTAAATCCATGAAAGGAATGTAATCATTCATATTAATTTCTATTTAATATGTCTCAAAATATATAGTTTAAGGTATATTAATCTCTGGCAGCGAGTTTAAAGAGTTGGGCGAATTAAATGCACGAAATTATTTCAATTCACTTGAACGAATTCGGATTAACGTGGTGTCAGGTGACAGGTTGTCATCCAAAAGTATTCAATGATTTGTTTCTTTGTATGATAACATTTAGATTTCATAATTAATAAATTCGACTATTTTCCTTATTGAATCTACTCTGGTTGCCTCCTCTGAGGTGAGGACTTCTTTGTCAATAAGCCTCATTGTTTCCTTCTTGATATATGCGAATACTTCGGTTTTCATTATCTTACAGTGCGTTTTGTCTCTTTTTTGCAAGCAATCCCTATACAGGTAATTGCAAGCAATACAGGTGGGGCAGGATAATGCGAATGGGCACTCGTCACAGTCAGAGTCTGAGAAGTCCTCTGTTTGTGTCACCAAGCCCTCCTTAACTCGAAGAAGTTTGTCCCCTTCTAGCACCAACGGCGACAGGATGTGGCAAGGATATGATTGTCCATCCAAATCAAACACCTGAAATCCATTGCCGGCTCCGCAAATCTCGTATTGCGGTTTCTTTGTGTCAATACTGTTGGCATATTCATTCAAATTATGAATGAACTGGGTGATTGGAGGCAGATTGGGATGGCTGTTGAAATACAGTGCCAATTTATACAGCTGACTCCCATATTCGTTGATCCTCTCATCAGACCACTCATCCTGTTCAAATGCCACATTGGGATGAACTTGCGCTCCTTTTTCCAACAAATAGATGACGCCATCCGCCATCCGGTCGACCGATTCTGTATTGATAGTCATTTGGATGGGCTGATTGGGCCAGGTTTTGATAAAGAAGTCCAGGTCAATATCATCATTGCCTCGATTATGCATTTGAGAATATGGCAAGCCATCATAGCTAAGACCAAGTGTTATTGTGTCCTTGTTTAATTCAAGCCATTCTTTAATTGCAGGTGTCAAAAGTGTACCATTGGTGCTGCCAAAGATTCGATAGTGCCGATTCCAGCTACCAGCCTTAATCCACTCGACCAAAGGTTTGATGACACCGAAAGCCAAAAGAGTTTCGCCACCCATAAATGTGATGTCCAGCCTCCCTTCGGGTTTTAGTAGAAACGGCTCGAGAATAGACTGTGCCATATCCAATGACATATCTTTATTCCGCTTTGTTTGGATATAGCAATATCTGCAATTCAGGTTGCATCGATAGGTCATCAACAGACCAACGGCTTCTCCGACATTTTCGCCAAAACACTCCATTGAGTCCATTTTCAATCGGGATAATTTGCGTAACTGTAGTTACAGTCAGTTGCACCCTGACATCCATGCCTAGTGGCGCATAATTTTCTTCCCAGGGGAGGCTCCGAGTTTTGTGATGCACGTTTTATACCCGCTGCTTTCTTTTCCAGTTGGTCTATTTCATTTGGAGAAACATACAGTTGGGGCAATCCATAATATCCGCCCGCAAACGGCAAGGCGGAAAATGTCTTTGTTTGTGATGGTTTTAATAAGGTGTCCATGATAAGAAGTTTGCGTGTTAAGATTTATTTCAACTCTTGTTAGTAAACGGCAACTATGTGGTTTGTAGGATTTTTTCTTTCGGGATTCTAATTTCTTGTTTTTTTGAAAAATATTCTCGTGCATCCCGCATAATCGACAAACGCCTTCCCTAATTATTTAAAAATCTGGTTCCCGCAAATTGGACACCTTGTTGCATCCTGAGCAATTGCATTATTACAAATTGGGCATAGCTTTCCTTTGTGTTTTTCAAGCAAGCGATCATATTCTCCTTTCTCCACCCATTTAATCAATTCGTAGGCTCGCATTACCGTCCAGGGATGACTGTCGTCAAGAATAGAGATATTTCGAATAACCGAGTCTATAGTTCCGCCATACTTCGACATGAATTCTTCTGCCTGTTTGGCAAACACTTTTGGGTCTGCTGTGCTGAAGTATCGCTTGGGGATGCCTGCCATTTTCATTATAGCGCTCAATGCAGCATTCAAATCTTGACATGCCAACAGACCGGCACGGTCGGCTGTGAACTCAGACATTCGATACCAGTAAAACAGAGCGAGTTGGAGAGGCACAGACAGGCTTTTCATTAAGCCACTACCAGAGATTATTTGCGAGAAAAAGTCGACCATCACGTGATATAAAACGTGACCCGATTTGATATGTCCGGCTTCGTGGCCAATGACAAAACTCAATTCGGGATTGGTCATAAGGTCTACAGCCCCTGTGTGGACAACCATAATTGTATTGTCTTTGTACCCTGTTGTGTAAGCATTTACACCGTAAGACCAGATGGTGTAGATTTCAGGTAGACGGTCGATATCCAAGGATTCAGCAACATTTTTAACTAATCCATATAATTCAGGGCAAGACTCATTTGTCACGTGAAAGTTACTGCCGCAAAGGCCGATTATATGCCAACGAATAGTGGTCCAGTTAAGAACAAAGTTCATTACGGTATCAAAACCGGGAACTATTCGTAACGCTTCCAGTGCGGTCTTGTCAAAGGAGTGTTCGTATTCCGTTGAGGTGAGATTTAAGAGTTTTTGTGTCATTTTTTAAAAAGTTTAAATGTTTTGTAAGAAAAAATAATTGCAATGATGATCGACAATATCCAAGAAAGGGTGTAACATTTGGTCACAATAAGAATAAAAAGCAAAAGTCCGATGAGCGTTCCGCATATACACAGCATTTGTTGAGCTCTGGTATTATTTGCTTTTAATTCGTCCAGCTCCTTGTTGGCGGCAGATGCAGATGCACGGAGTTGGCTGTTTTGGACATGAAGGTTGTCTAATTCAGCTTTAAATGCCCCGATATTATCATTGCTGCGGTCATCTTCACCTGCTACATCACCATGTTCTTCAGTTTTGTCAGTTGCTTCATCGCTACTATTTTGTGTGGGAAGAGGCTTGACAAGATACTGAATTCTCATCAATTCAGACAGTCTTATAAAGCGATCTTCTTCGCGAGTTTCGTATGGTAGTTCCAACTCGTTTAATATCTTGGATGTCACTTTTTCATCTCTCCCGAAATTGTCGGAAAATGGGACAAACAGCAGCACGCTCCCTTTGCGTTTGCGAATGTCGAGCAACCTGGAACTACCCTCATAGCTGCACGTCGGCTCGCATTCTTTTATGATGTCCGCCAGTTTGTCACCATTAAAATATAGACCTCCCCACAAATCAAACATAGCGACCAACTCACGCGAGAATCCTTCGAGGTCGTTTGCAATCCGAATAGTTAGGCGGTCAAGGACATCCCGGTCACTTTCCCCCCCAATAAATTGGATTGCACAACTTACAGGACGCCCATCTGAATCCTTTTGTGGGCCAGGTATGTCGCAAACAGCCAAAGTTAGCATATTGCTGTTCAGATAACGATAAACAAGCTTGGCACCGCCGTAATTGAAGTATCTGTCAGCCGACAAAGGCAGACTATCGTTTCCCGTCCCGGGAATAACGCGCTGCAATTCCTCGTGAGGGGTTCCATTGATACGGAATATCTTATATCCGCCGTACGAAAATTGACAAAATATTCTGATCATTTTCTTGCATTTTATTGAATAATATTTCTCACTTGATAAAAGCCATCACCGCTTGTCTTTATCATATTCTTTCTTTCCATCTCATCAATCATGTCCAAATACTTTTGTAAGTGATTTCCAAAGAAGTTGAAGAATCTACCAAACAAGTTGGGGTTGTTATGTTTTTTCCTCGCAAGAAATCGGATGATATGATATGCCGGTTGCTCACAGAATTGCGGGCTATATCCACTACCATTGGTTCTATACCATGATAGGGGTACATATAAATAGTCATCAAATTTCAGTTCTTTCGCTTGTCTTGTTTTGTCTATTCTGAACACTTCATTTTCTGAGAGTATGCGGCCTTCTGGAGAATAAATTTGTCCTGTAAATGGATCAATAGAGCCTGTCTTAATGGAGGAGGCGTCGCCTTCTATTTCTTGAAACTGATATCCAGGCAATAATTTGCATGACTCGATTCCCCCAGCAGTGGCAAGAGGCATAATCCATATTTCAAAATTTGGATCTTGCACGTGCGCATTGATGACGTTTCTATAGGCCATCAGGGTTCTCTGAGTAACTTCCTCGATACGGCCGTTGTTAATCCATTTTTCGCACTTTACCGGGCACAAGATAATCATTTTTTTATCTCTGGCGTTTCGTGCTATCATACTATTCGTCAGCCCTTCTATTTCATCTATTCGATTGTAAATTCGATTTACATCTTCCAGAGCCTCAATCAAATACGGGGTGTCGATGGCTATAATTACTACATCGGTACTTGCCATTTTATCATTCAAGTCATCATAATTTGGATTTCGAACTTGTATCTTTGTGTTTGTATCTTTGTCCTCTTTAATAATCATTTGTTGCATGTCTTCACCAGGAACATCCAAAAAGTCGAATGTAGCATCTGCATTATTCCCTCTTCGTATTGTGATAGTATATATACTTCTCCCTTGATTTGATGACATATCAACAATAAACGGACCTTGTCTAGTGGGGTGAACCATAAATCCTGCCAGTTCGCGTCTTTTATATTCAAGTGGGACCCCCAAACCACCGCGGTTGTCGACCGTTACATTTGATCCTAAAACGGTGAAAAGATTTCCATCTGTTCTTTTTATAGATTCAACTATCGAGGACAAGATTGTGGATTTGCCAGAACGTCGGCCTCCCAACATCACTATTTGACTTTTACTTTTATCGTACCAAGGCATATCTTTTTAGTTTAAATTATTTGCAGTATTTGAACAAATCCGCTCCGCAGAGAACTTTATAACCAGGCAGATCTGTTTTGCGGTTCTTTTCCATTCTCAGTATTTCGTCGAAAAGGGCAGTATCACTATCGAACAGGTTAAAAACAGATGAAAACACCTTGTCAATGAAGCCCCTTTGCTTTTTGTTGCGCTCATATTGGGAAGCCAAGAAAGAAAGCATATAGTAGAGTGGCTGCATACAGAAAGTTGGAGTGTATTGTGGATTATTTCCACGGAATCTATATATAGCCTCTTCTGGACATCCGTTGCTGAGCGTTGCTGTGTTTCCTTGCGGCGTAGTCTTAAAACGCTCGAACTCGACATCACCTAATGTCAATATTGGTGTGACTGCGCAGGCCACCTTGCCGTTGGCTTTGAAGCCGGAAATCAAGTCCTCATAGACCTCTTCAACGCGCCGGAGTACCTCATCCATACGTTTTTCGTGGAAATAGCGTTCGCATTTCAGCGGGACAAACAAAACCAGTTTTTCTGCGTCAATTGACTGCTGTTTGAAGAAGTCTATGATGGCTGACGGCTTGTTCTTAACTTCACAGTATTTGCCGCCTTCCTCCATCAAGTGAGGAGTGTCGATGGCAACAAATACGGCAGATGATTCATTGATAAATCTAATGACATCATCAGGGTGGTCCACCACGTATTCTCCAGGGAAGTCTTTTATCTCCATGTCAATTCGAGGCTCTTTCCCTTTCAGTCCGAACACGAAGTCGAATGTGTTGACGGTCGCAGTGCCCGCTAATCCTGCTGACGGCTTATCTGTGATGTCTGTTCTGTTTGCAAAAACAGATTGAAGATAACGTTTCTTTTGAGTCAGGTCGGCTCTGGTGTCACCTTCGGCTTGAAGCTGCAGGTTGGTTGAAACGCCAAGGTCGTCCAGCGTGTTATTGAATACAGCCGTGAGAATGGTGGTTTTGCCCACAGCCCGTGGACCCATCATGCATACCTTCATTTGTATGCGTCCAGATGCTCTTGTCTTGAAGGCATCCAATGCTTTTTTTGCGTTATCAAAAATGCTCATGGTTTAATCGATTTTTAATGTAAACATATCCTTTGTCCGACAATTGTTCAACTTTCCACAGCTGTCGTTCAGTTGACCCAAGGCGATTTCCTGGTGGGCCACATTTTTGAATTCGTCTGGCCAGATAAGAGTAGCATTCTCGCGGTAGAAGTTCTTCAGTTCCCGCAGCCCTTCTTGCTTGAATATAATTCTGTCGTACAATTTGCGTATTCTGGCACGGAACGAGTGATGAGGAATGAGTAGTAACTCCTGTATACCTGTCATTAAGTCATTTGCCACATCGGGGATTGCGCTTTTCAAAGTCTGTTCAATCGTGAACACGATTTTCTCGTCGGAAAGGCCCGAAAAATCTGGCATTACAAATCTGTTATTTTGAGGGGAATAATCCAAGCAGGACAATGCGTTGTCAACTTTAAATTCCAATAAGCCCTCAATATTGAGCTTATAATTCAGAATATCTTTTATTGCGGCAGATACCAAGGGGAAAGCGGACATACGTTCATCTACTAGAGCTTCCATCCACGAGATTGGGTTTTCGGAATCTGTATCCTGTACCGGTATACGTTTCAATCGCCCGCCGTCGTCATCACCCAACACATCGCACACTTCCTTCTTGAAGTCGTCTTGCAAGGTCACGATGGTGCTATTGTTTATTTCCTCAAACATATCCCGTATAACGGCTCTTAAGTTGTCGGCATAATAGAGATAAACATTGGGGGCATGACCTCTTTCACCACCTGTGGTGAGGCGGTCCCTTATTTCATCTTGAATCGGGCATTGTGAAGCCATATTGCGGATAATGGATTTCACATTGTCACTGATGACATCGCACTGAGCATTCAGGCTAGAATACTTTTCCATCAGTGCTTTCAACTTACGAGAGAGGCCGAGTTTATCCTCATAGAGTTCATCGAACAATCCACCAGATTGTAGGCTCTTACGGAATCCACCCGACAGCACATTGTTCACTTTTGCACAAAGTTCAAAGTATTTCTGGAAACAGTCGAAAAACTGATAGTTGGCCTTGGTCATCATGCTGTTGTCCACATCTGATAGATTGGATGAAAGATATTCTAAAACGGGCAACATCAGATCCTTTTCCACTTCGGTGCTGTTACCGCAATTCACTTTCTTGATGAATGCGTAGTTGAGCTTACGCGCGTTCAAAGCGTCCTCCATGGCTTTCCCTGAGTTTTGATTGCCTAATTCATCACAGACGTTCAAGGCGAAGAAGAGCCATTTGTCAAGTACATCTTTCCCCATAGCATCGCTAATCAGATCGTACAACTCGTCATCTTCAACGCGAATGCTGTCACCATTTGCACTGGGCAAACGTACCAATATAGCGGCGTCACTGTCGTCGCGCAATGTGCGAACCATTTTCTCGCGAATACCGAGCGAAGTGTCTCCTAATCCAATAGTGTCAACCAGAACGATTTTACCGGCTTCTTTCATAGGGAATTCGGTATAAATACAAACCTCTTTTACCGCTAGAAAAGCAAAGGTGGGCTTCATTTTAGCATCGTGTTGGGCAACGAATTGGCGAATTTCTTCTTCGTTTTCGATATCTTTTATTGTCCCAATATATTGCAAATAGTCGTCATGCTCTACGTATTTTCTGAAATGTTGGAATAAAGATTGCTGCTTACCTGTTTTAGAAGACAGATGCTCTGCATATGTATTGATTTCATCCTGAAGACCATTTATTTGCGAAATGCTACCTATATTGCGTGAAATGTCCAAAGCATTTAGATAAAGCTGAATCTGCTCAATCAATTCCATCTCACTATAAAACACCACCCTGGCATGTGTCTTTCCTACATTGTTTGCAATGACAGACTTGGCGCCTGTACAATCTCCCCCGTTTGAGGTCGGGATTATTCTGTCATTTAATCCACTGATTGACTGCAACAGCCTGCTCTTGCCTTGCCGAGCACGCCCTACCACGCTGATGTTGATAGTCTCTCGACCGAATCGTTTTTCCAAGCGCTCACATTCTGCCAAGCATCTCTGCAGCTGCAGGATAGTCGCTGACGGGTCTGCCAACTCAACCCTCTGCTGCAGCATGGGGTCTTCCAGCGACATAGTGTAATACTCACCACCACCGCCGTTGATTTGCGACAGCATATTCTCTCGCAATGATTGATACTCTTGCAAGGCCTGCATCAGCTCGCCAAAGAACTTTTTTTTCTTCTTAACGACCTCGAGGTGCCCTTTGCCCTTGAAACTATTCCGACCGATACGTTGATCTATGATTTCGTTGATTTTATCTGTAATTGTCATGATTATTATATTTTAGTTGCTGTTCGATTCTGTTAGTTCTTACCGAAATGGTCATCCCATCATCTACGCACAGCGGGACCGCCTACTTTTACAACAGTTGTATTTTCGGTCGCACCTTCAGGTGCGAGTATCCCCTTGTAGGAACACAGAAGTGTTGTTTCCCCCGACATGGGAGGTCCAAATAATATAAATCTTGCCGTTGTATTTTTTATTCAGTGTTGCACATGTAACTGGAATTTAGGATGTCCCAAATGAGATTATCAGAGACCTTTTTACACTAAATGCTGATTTCTTTAAAACTCGTAACCGACAGAAAGTGCTTTGTTAATATCACCAGTCTCAACATAAGTATTCCATGCTTTTTTTTCCATGATTCAAGATCTTTTTTCGCTTGAGATTTTAATTTGATAACTGCTCCAGGGTTAGAAATTAGCCCCACGGCTCCAACTACAGCATAAATTAAGGAAACGGCTATTTTTTTGTTTCTGAATTTTTTCTCAATCCTCTCTTTTGCTTCTATGTCTCGAGCAGGATTCTGTCCAATAATATTTGACATCTGGGTCTGTTTTTTACCAAATTCATATTTAGAACAGGTCTCCTATAAAATCGATAATGTCAGAGAGTTTGTCTACGGCATCCTGTCCATATTCTTTTACTACTTCCTCAATGTCTTCTAAATCGACATGTCCATTATCGTTGCCTAGTTCATCAATCGCATGTAGGGCGGGACGAGGATTTACGTATTCACCCTTGGCTGCTTTTGAAATGGTGTATTTCACAATCGCCTTTGCAAAAAGAGTACTAACTAACATTCTTTTGTGATTTATTTTGTTATAGATTTTTAAAAATGATTGCTGTTTTGTTTTGCAAACAAGTGTTCTTTGGCGAGTACGTCTATGTCGCCTATCGGAAAATTTGCTCTTTTAACAACAATTTCACCTTGTTCTTTGAGTGCTTTCATCAGTCGTTGATGCTGGCGGGTGGGGATGGGTAATACCCAATAATGGTCGTGACGGTTTCTGTCGGAGGTATGGTGTTGCTAGGTCAGGAGATGGGCAACATGTTCGGCGGTGGCTTGATCGCTGTATACAGAGTGATAGGTCTCATCGGAGGCATAGTTGTCGTGTAGCCACACCTCGTAGCAATACGTGCGCCTAATGCGTGGCTTGCCGTCCGCATTGTGCTTTTTCCAGTAGTTTGCTATGGTTCTTTTCTTCGACATTGACGATTTCTCTTGCCGCTATGAGTTCCCAGTTAGCGGGGTTTATGAAAAAAGCATAGAACTCGCGTTGTTTGTTCTACGCTAACCAGGCATCGCCAAACGCCTTACACAAGTAAAACTAACTTTGAACCGTATCCTATGCCCCCATATATGCTAAAATAACAATATGGCAAAGGCAAAAGGCATCAGTATCCTAGTCCTTGTGTTTTTGAGGTTGGCGAATTCAGTTAGCGGACCAATACAAATGCTTTTTATTGCATTTCGACGAAATCTCGCGTCGATTTTGGGTGCAAAGATACACATTTTTTTGATACTGATGCTGAAAAAAGATAAGGTTCGGGGTAAATATAATGAAAATCAGCGGAGTGTAAAAAAAATAATTTCAGCATCACATGCTGAAATTATTTTTTGATGTATACTGTTTGTATACTCGAATGTATACTGTTTGTATACTCTGTTGTATACTGTTTGTATACCCGTTTGTATACTGTTTGTATACTACATTGTATACCCTGCCTATACTGTGCCTATACTGTGCCTATACTGTGGGGTCATCCTTTGAGGGCTTCGGAGCCGGAGACGATTTCGATGATTTCGTTGGTGATGGCGGCTTGGCGGGCTTTGTTGTAGCTGAGGGTGAGGTCTTTGAGGAGTTCGGTGGCGTTGTCGGTGGCTTTCTGCATGGCTGTCATGCGTGCGCCGTGTTCGGAGGCGAGGGAGTCGAGGATGATGCGGTAGAAGGTGGAGCGGAGGGTGAGGGGTACCATCTCGCGGAGGATGTCGTTTTTGGAGGGTTCGAAGATGTAGTCGTTGGTGGGGGCGGAGGTGCTAGTCACACTGGAATTGCCAGATTCTCCAGTGAGGGGGAGGAACTGTTCGGTGGAGAGGATTTGGGTGAGGGAGTTTTTGAATTGGTTGTAGATGATTTCGACATGGTCGAGCTGTGCGGCGGCGAAGCGCTGCATGATGTCGTCGGCGAGGGCTGCGATTTCGTCGAAGGAGGGGCTGTCGAGGAGGTCGTCGTGGGTGGAGAGGGGGAGGTCGCGCTGGCGTGCGAGGAGTTCGGAGCTTTTCTTGCCGATGGACATGACGTGGAGTTGTGCGCCGGCGGGGAGGGAGGCGCGGTAGTGGTCGATGCGCTGCTGGGCCTGCTTGAGGACGTTGCTGTTGAAGGCGCCGCAGAGTCCTTTGTTGGAGGTGACCACCACGAGCAGCACGTTCTGGTGCGGTCGCTGGGCGTGGTAGGGGGTTCGGACGCCGTCGCCGGTGTCGATGTCGGCGATGATTTCCTGCAGCTGGTCGGCATAGGGGCGCATGCCGATGATGGCGTTCTGCGCGCGCCGGAACTTGGCGGCGGAGACCATCTTCATAGCCGAGGTGATCTGCTGCGTGGAGGAGACGGAGGCTATGCGCGTGCGTACTTCTTTGAGGTTGGCCATGGGTCAGTGTTTAGTGGTCAGTGGTCGGTGGTCAGTGGTCGGTGGTCGGTGGTCAGTGGTCGGTGGTCAGTGGTCAGTGGTCAGTGGTCAGTGGTCGGTGGTCAGTGTTTGGAGGGCTATTTGTAGCGTTCGGCGAGGTCAAGGGCGAGATGGCGCATGGCGGCGAGGTCGGTGTCGATGAGTTTGCCGGCACGGAGGTTGTCGAGGATGGGGCGGTGCTGGGAGTTCATCTGGAAGAGGAATTCTTTCTCGAACTCGCCGACTTTCTCGATGGGCACTTTCTGGAGCAGGCCGTTGGTGCCGCAGAAGATGATGGCTATCTGCTCTTCGACGGGCATGGGGGTGTACTGGGGCTGCTTGAGCACTTCGACGTTGCGGGCGCCTTTGTCGAGGACGGCCTTGGTGGCGGCGTCGAGGTCGGAGCCGAACTTGGAGAAGGCTTCGAGTTCGCGGTACTGGGCTTGGTCCATTTTGAGTGTACCGGCGATTTTCTTCATGGATTTGATTTGCGCTTTGCCGCCGACGCGGGAGACGGAGATGCCGACGTTGATGGCCGGGCGGACGCCGGAGTTGAAGAGGCTGGTTTCGAGGAAGATCTGACCGTCGGTGATAGAGATGACGTTGGTGGGGATGTAGGCGGAGACGTCGCCGGCCTGGGTTTCGATGATGGGCAGAGCGGTGAGTGAGCCGCCGCCGCGGACCTTGCCCTGCAGGGAGGCGGGGAGGTCGTTCATCTGGGCGGCGATCTGGTCGTTCTGGATGATGCGGGCTGCGCGCTCGAGGAGGCGGCTGTGGAGGTAGAAGACGTCGCCCGGGTAGGCCTCGCGTCCCGGCGGGCGGCGGAGGAGGAGGGAGACTTCGCGGTAGGCGACGGCCTGTTTGGAGAGGTCGTCGTAGATGACGAGGGCGTTGCGTCCGGTGTCGCGGAAGTATTCGCCGATGGCGGCGCCTGCGAAGGGGGCGTAGAACTGCATGGCTGCGGGGTCGGAGGCGGTGGCGGCGACGACGATGGTGTAGGCCATGGCGCCTTTCTGCTCGAGGTTTTTGACGAGGTTGGCCACGGTGGAGCCTTTCTGGCCGCAGGCGACGTAGATGCAGTAGACGGGGTCGCCGGCGTCGTAGAACGACTTTTGGTTGATGATGGTGTCGATGGCGATGGCGGTCTTGCCGGTCTGGCGGTCGCCGATGATGAGCTCGCGCTGGCCACGGCCGATGGGGATCATGGAGTCGATGGCCTTGATGCCTGTCTGGAGGGGTTGTTCGACGGGCTGGCGGTAGATGACGCCGGGGGCTTTGCGCTCGAGGGGCATTTCGAAGAGTTCGCCTTCGATGGGGCCGCGGCCGTCGATGGGCTCGCCGATGGTGTTGATGACGCGGCCGAGCATGCCCTCGCCCACGCGGAGGGAGGCGATGCGGCGGGTGCGCTTGACGGTGTCGCCCTCGTTGATGGTGCTGACTTCGCCGAGCATGACGATGCCGACGTTGTCTTCCTCGAGGTTCTGGACGATGCCGTGGTCGCCGGTGTCGAACTCGACGAGCTCGCCGCTCTGGGCGTTGTCGAGGCCGTAGACGCGGGCGATGCCATCGCCGACGGTGAGGACGGTGCCGACTTCCTCGAGCTCGACGCTGAGGTCGACATTGGCCAGTTGCTGTTTCAAGATTGCCGATACTTCGGCGGGCTTTATGTTGGACATAATGTTCTAGAATTTGCTTTCGTAAACGTTCTTGGCGAACTCGATGCGGAGTTTGCGGATTTTGGTGCGGATGCGTGCGTCGTACATTTTGCTGTCGAACTCGAGTTTGAAGGCGCCGAGCATCTTGGGGTCGGTGCGGTCGTGGAGTTCGACGCGTTTGCCGGTGTAGTCTTCGACCATTTGGGTGACCATGCGGCGTGCGGTGTCGTCGATGGGCTGGTGGGTGACGAGGTCGCTGAGGACGATGCCGCGGACATCGCGCCACATTTCGATGTAGGCCTGGCTGATGCCGCGGAAGTTGACGGAGCGGTTTTTGCGGGCGGCGAAGCGCAGGAAGGCGAGGGTGGTGTCGCAGACTTGGCCGGAGAAGAGGGCGTCGACGATGGCCACTTTGCGGTCGACCTTGACGGTGGGGTTGCCGAAGACGACGGCGAGCTCGCGGTTTTCGGCCATGACGCTGCCCACCAGGCGCATGTCGTCGGAGACGCGGTCGATGTCGTCGCGGTCGGTGGCGAGGAGAAGGAGGGCCTTGGCGTAGCCCTGGTTGATGCGGTAGTCGTTCATGGGGCGCTAGTTGAGTTGCATCATTTCGAGCTCTTTCTGGATGAGGGCGTCGGCCTTGGGCTTGTCGCTGAGCTCGGCGCGGATGAGTTTCTCGGCGATTTCGATGCTGAGGTTGGCTATCTGGTTTTTGAGCTCGTGCATGGCTTTGAGTTTCTCGAAGTTGATATTCTCGCGTGCGCTGTCGACGATGCGGTTGGCTTCTTCTTGTGCGCGTGCGCGGGCGTCCTCGACGATTTGTTCGCTGGTGAGGCGAGCGGAGCGGAGCATTTCGTCGCGCTCGATTTTGGCTTGGCGGATGAGTTCTTCGTTGTGGGCGACGAGGTTTTTCATTTCCTCGCGAGCTTTGGCGGCTTCGCCGAGGGATGCGTTGATGGCGTCCTCGCGGTTGTGGAGTGATTTGAGGATGGCGGGCCAGCCCCATTTGATGAGGATGAAGGCGAGGATGCCGAAGGAGACGAGCATCCAGAAGAAGACGCCGATGCCGGGGTTTATGAGTGGGTTGTTCATGTGGTTAGTCTTTGTTAAAGGGGCCAGCCAATCGCTGGCCCCAGAGTTTTTGCGGGCTTCACGCTATTTGGTGAAGACGACGAGCAGGCAGAGCACGACGCTGAGCAGGGCGACGCCCTCGACGAGGGCGGCGGCGATGATCATGGAGGTGCGGATGTCGCCGCTGGACTCGGGCTGGCGGGCCATGCCTTCCATGGCGCCCTGGCCGATTTTGCCGATGCCGATGCCGGCGCCCACGGTGGCGAGGCCGGCTCCGATGGCGGCTCCGAGGTAGCCCCAAGCCATGTTGGCGGCAGCCTGAAGGAGAATGATTAAAGAGGTCATAATGTTTTATTTATGTTGTTAAACGTTGTTTTAAACTAAAAAATCCGGCTGCAAAAGTAGTAATTTTTTTGGAACTAAATGTTAAAATGCAAAACTTTTTTTTGTGCGGGAGTTTTGTAAGGTGGGTTAATGTTGCAGTAGGTCAAGGCTATAGTGGAGGCCGACGTTCTGGCGCCGGGCGCGTGCCATCTTAATAATAAGGTACGCGCAGGCGATGAGGTTGCGTAGTTCGGAGAGGGGTTCGGTGAGGACGGAGCGGTTGTAGAGGTCTTCGGTTTCGCGGAAGATGAGGTTGAGGCGGTCGAAGGCGCGCTGGAGGCGGAGGTCGCTGCGGACGATGCCGACGTAGTTCCACATGATTTCCTGCAGTTCGCGCTTGGTTTGGGTGATGAGGATCATCTCTTCGTTGAGCACCATGCCTTCGGCGTTCCAGTCGGGGACCTGTGAATTTTGGGTTTTGAATTGTGAATTTTGAGTTTCTTCGATGGCGGCCATGGCGGCGTTGTGTGCGTAGACGACGGCTTCGAGCAGTGAGTTGGAGGCGAGGCGGTTGCCGCCGTGGAGGCCTGTGCATGAGCATTCGCCGGCGGCGTAGAGGTGGTGGATGGAGGTGGCGCCGCGGAGGTCGACTTTGATGCCGCCGCACTGGTAGTGGGCTGCCGGGCGGATGGGGATCATGTCGCGTGTGATGTCGATGCCGATAGAGAGGCATTTGGCGTAGATGGTGGGGAAGCCTTCGATGAGCTGCTGTTTGCCGATGGGGCGTGCGTCGAGGTAGAGGTAGTCGCGGCCGGAGATTTTCATCTCGTTGTCGATGGCGCGGGCGACGATGTCGCGTGGGGCGAGGGAGAGGCGTGGGTCGTATTTCTGCATGAATTCTTTGCCGTCGCGGTCTTTGAGGACGGCGCCGGCGCCGCGCATGGCTTCGGTGATGAGGAAGGCGGGCTTTTCGGCGGGGTTGTAGAGGGAAGTGGGGTGGAACTGCATGAATTCCAGGTCGCTGAGTACGCCGCGAGCGCGGTGCACCATGGCCACGCCGTCGCCGGTGGAGATGACTGGGGTGGTGGTGGTGGAGTAGACGTTGCCCATGCCGCCGGTGGCGAGGAGGGTGACGCGGGCGAGGTAGGTGTCGATGCGGTTGGTGTCGCAGTCGAGGGCGTAGACGCCGTAGCATTCGATGTCGGGGGTGTGCTTGGTGACGCGCTGACCGAGGTGGTGCTGTGTGATGATGTCGATGGCGAACTGGCGTTCTTTGATTTCGATGTTGGGGTGGCGTCGGGCGGCTTCGAGGAGGCCGCGTTCGATTTCTTCGCCGGTGTTGTCCTTGTGGTGGAGGATGCGGAATTCGGAGTGTCCGCCTTCGCGGTGGAGGTCGAAGCGGTCGCCTTGTCCGTCGCGGTCGAAGCCGACGCCGTACTGTACGAGTTCGCGTATGCGGTCGGGTGCCTGTCGGATGGTCATTTCGACCACTTGTCGGTCGCAGATGCCGTCGCCGGCGACGAGGGTGTCGTGGATGTGTTTGTCGAAGGAGTCGCTGTCGTACATGACGGCGGCGATGCCGCCTTGAGCGTAGCGGGTGCTGCCTTCGCGGGCGTCTCCTTTGGAGAGGATGCAGACGCGGCCGTGCGCGGCCACTTTGAGGGCGAAACTGAGGCCGGCGATGCCAGAACCGACTACCAGGAAGTCAACTTCGTATCGCATATATTGTTTTTTTTCTTTTCGGTGTGGGGACGTAGGGCAAGGGCGGGGGGTGGGGATGGAGGGGGGGGGCGGTAGGGGAGTGGTAGGGGAGTGGTAGGGGTTTTCTAGGGTAATAGTTCGGCCCTTTCGCATTATTACCCATCGTTGGGTAATAGTGGATACTTTTGCCGAAAAGTGTTTGTTATTCGGCGCCGAAGAGGCCCATGAGGGCGTTGGCGGTGTAGGCTTTCATGGTGTCGAGTTTGCCGGTGGCGATGGCTTTGCGGAGGTAGGCGCGGGCTTTGTCGAGGTCTTCGGGGACGCCGATGGCGTAGTAGTAGCAGAGGCCGAGGCTGTAGAGTGCGTCGGGGTCGCCCTGGTCGGCGGCGCGGGTGTACCACTGGACGGCGGCTGCGGAGTCGATTTCGACGCCGAGGCCTTTTTCGTAGCACTGGCCGAGCTGGAACTGGGCTTGTGCGTCGCCGCGTTCGGCTGCGGCGCGGTAGTCGGCGGCGCTCTGTGCCATGGCGACGGCGCCGGAGAGGAGGAGGAGTGCGAGGGTGAGGATTTTTTTCATTTTGTACTGTATTTTAATGGTTTAACTACGCGGTAGGAATTTGATGTCGGCGGGGTTGATGAGGCCGAGCGAGAGGGCTTTGGCGACGCGGGCGGCGCTTTTGTTGACGATGTCGAGGCGTCGCGAGAGGTCTTTTTGGCGTTCTTGTATTGATTTGTCGCTTTCGTCGAGTTTGGAGGCTATCTCGCTGGCGGTGCATCCGGCGGCTTCGAGGAGGAGGAGAGTGCGCTCGGCGGGGGAGATTTCGACGAAGTCGCTGAGGCCCACGAGGTTGAAGTAGTGTTCGGCGGCTTCTTTGAGTGTGAGCATGACGGGGTAGTTGAAGTAGAAGCGCTCGCCGCGCTCGAGGCAGGCGATGGCGCGGAGGATGTTTTCGATGGAGAAGCCTCCGGCGGCGTTTTTGCTTACGAAGGCGCTGGCGCCGAGGCGCAAGGCTTCCATGACGACGCGCCCGATTTCGATGACGCGCTGGGGGCGTCGTTCTTCGTCGGCGCCTGGGTGGTCGAAACGGCCGGAGAAGATGATGATGCGGATGTCGGGGTAGTGTTCGTGGAGGCGTCGGGCGATGAGCAGGCCGCCGGTGGGCTCGCCCTGGAACTCCATGTCGACCAGGAGATAATGGGGGAGTTTTGAATTTTGAATTTTGAATTTTGAATTTTGAGTTTCGGTGGACGCAATTTCGTCGAGGGCGGCCATGAGGCTTGGTCCGGAGGCGAAGGTGTCGACCATTTCGACGCGGCGCATTTCGGTGGCGAGGTCGTCGCCGGAGTGGCATTCCACTTCGGCGGCGCGGTCGTTCATTTCCATACGGACGGCCTTGCGGATGAGCGGCTCGTCGTCGACCATCATCACTCGTATCGTATTCAGTTCGTTAGCCATTCTGCGCTGACATTTCAGAGTGCAAAATTACAAAAAAAGTTTGACATACTAGTGATTTTTTTCGGGTGCGGCGAGGAGGAGGTGCATCCGGGTGCCCTGTCCGGGGTTGCTCTCGGCCCATATTTTGCAGCCGCGGCGTGTGTGGTCGTCGTGTTTTTTGACGATGTAGCGGCAGAGGATGAGGCCGAAGCCGTGGTCGCCGTCGGGGCGGTCGGCGCGGAAGAGGTTTTCCAGCTGCCCGGCGGACATGCCGCTGCCGGTGTCGGCCACGGTGAGGCGAAGCATGTCGGTTTCGACTGAGGCAGAGAGTGTTACGCTTCCGGAGGCGGTGTGCTGGAGGGCGTTGTTGACGAGGTTGCGGAGGAGGATGGTGACCAGGAGGCGGTCGCCCCAGAGGGTGAGCGGGGTGGGCACGAAGCGCAGGGCGACGCCGGCGGCGGGGGAGATGACCTGGCGGCTGACGTCGTCGAAGACTTCCTGCAACGGGAATGTGGAGGTGCTGAATGCCAGGCCGCTGGGGATGGATAGTGAGGTCCAGGACTTGATGTTGTCGAAGGTGCGGAGGAGCTGTTCGAGCACCTCGGAGCGCAGTTCGGGGCTGAGGTTGGGGTTGCGGAGGTAGCCGATGAAGGGGCTGACGTCGTGGCGCATGACGCTGAGACAGGTCTCGACGTTGGCGATGCGCTCCACGTCGCGGCGCTTGGCCTCCTCGAGCTGGCGTTTCTCGCGGCGGAGGCGGCGGATGGTGAGCCAGAGGAGGACGGTGAGGACCGCCAGCAGAAGCAGCAGGGCGCTGACCACCATGGTGGTGCGTGTCATCCAGCGGCTGCGTCGCGAGAGGGCCTCGAGGTTTTGCTGCAGGGCGAAGTCTTCCTGCTCGTTCTGCTTGATATAGTCCTGGAGTTCAACATAATGCTCGTACCAGCGGCGTGCCTCGTCGGGGGTGCGTGCGAGGCGGCTGCGGAGGAGGACGTCGAAGAGGCCGACCTCCATCTTGGGTGCGGAGAAGGGGGTCCAGGTGCCGCGCATGTCGAGCCAGTTGCGCAATACGCTGTGGGCCAAGGCGGTGTCGCTCACGAGGAGGGCGTAGCGAGCGGTGGAGGTGACGCCGCCGAGCATCTGGTAGGGGTCGCCGAAGAGGAAGAAGGCGCGTCGTGCGTCGTCGTAGAGAGCGAGGACGGTGTCCGGCGAGACCTCGCCGGGGATGCTGCGCAGGGCGTAGGCTTCCATCTGGAGGGTGTTGGCGAGGTGGTAGAGGTTGGAGTCGGAGCGGTCGAGGATGGCGTAGTTGAGGTCGCAGTAGTCGAGTGCGGTGAGGCTTTCGCCGGCGCTCTGCCAGCCGTAGGCGAGGGCGTAGTTGAGCGCCATGTCCTGGGCGTAGTCCACTTTGAGTTGCGGACGCTGCTGCTCGACCTCGGCGAGGATCGAGCGGAGGTCGGACTCCTTGCCGTCGCGGTAGTGGAAGTTGAGGGTGAGGAGGGTGATGTAGTATTCGGATTGCGCGTAACTATATAATATATTGTCGCGCTCGTGGTCGAGGATGCCGCTGCGTCCGATGTCGTAGAGGAGACGGTAGGAGTCGGCGATGCGGCAACTGCGCTGGAGGAGGCGTGCGCGGGTGAGGTCGCGGATGACACCCTCGATGTCGCCGTTGCGTTCGGAGGGGTGGTGGAGGTTGACCAGCTTGTCGACACGGGCAAGCATCTCGCCGGCGCGGGCGTAGTCGGAGGTGAGGAAGTAGGCGAAGGCCTTGTTGTTGCAGGCACGGAGTTGGCCGTCGACATAGTCGGGCAGCGAGTCCTGGATATATTGCAAGGCGCTGTCGGAGAGGGCGATGCAGCGCTGTGGGTCGCGGTAGCGGCTGAGGAAGGCCTCGCGGTTGAGCCCGTCGGCACGCGAGCGGCGCAGGGGGTCGAGCGTGTCGGCGCCGGAGCAGGCCGCCAGCAGCAGGGTGGCGAGCAGCAGGAGGGTCGGGTGGCGCAAGGCGTGCATGGAGAACATAACGCAGATTGGGAAGTATTATTGTTTGGCGCGCGGAAGGTTGATTTCCAGCGTGATGAAGGGTGCCAGGCAGCGCAGGCGTGGCAGCAGGGGGTTGACGAGGCGGGCCGCCAGGGGCTTGGCTCCCGTGCCGAAGGGGTTGTAGAAACCGCTGGCTACGCGAAGCGTGGCGCCGTGGGGGGCGAGCAGATTGCGATAGGCGTCGATGGGGAGCAGGCGCTCGGTCCAGCTGCCGGTGGCGGGGTCGCAGGTGTTGTGGGGGTCGAGTGAATTCTGAATTTTGAATTTGGGATTTTGAATGGCGGCGGGGATGTCGTCGAAGGTGAGGCCGCGGGTGAGGCGGGCGCTGCGGTCGAGGGAGGCGTCATCCATCTCGGGGTGCAGCTGCTGGATGTAGCGGCGGCGCTGGGCGAGGAAGCCCTCGAAGCCCGGGTAGCCGTGCTCGTCCTCGTCCATGATGCGGTGCAGGCGGCGGCAGACGAGGGGATTGGATGGGTTGGAGCCCGTGGTGAGCATCATGGGCAGTGCGGGGTGGATGGCGAAGAGGTCGGCGAAGAATGGCTCGAGGCGGTAGATATGTTCCACCACGTCGAAGCCCGCCAACGCATCGGGCACGATGCCTGTATCGCCGCTCCAACGGCGGAGGGTGGCGGCGTCGCCTGTAATGACCACGTCGGGGCCCTGTCCAATGGCGCGGCTGACGGCCTGGGCAGCCTCGGCGGCCTGGGGGTTGATGTCGACGTAGACCACGCGTCCCACGCCGCGCTCTTTGGCCACGAGGGAGAAGAAGCCGTGGCCGCCGCCGTAGTCGACGAGGGTGAGGCGCTGCGGTTCGCGGCCGAGGGCGTCGAGGAGGCGGTCGAGGGTGCGGCGGTAGATGAGTAGGTGGTAGTCGAGCGCGGGCAGCAGGCCGAGGATGTACCGGCGGCTGTAGTCGCTCAGGGGCAGCGCCGAATAGTCGAGGCTCCGGAGGGTGGCTGAGAGGTTCATACACATGGGTAACGTGCGTGTAACCTTATTATTGTGTTGCAAAAACATTTGTTGGAATGGCAAAAAAGCCGTATCTTTGCGGAACAATCCAAACGGATTGCCACAGAATAAACATACTGACAACCAGCCTGCTATGAACAATCGGGACCTGCATATAGTGTCGTTCAATGTGCCGCTGCCGGCCAACTACGGCGGTGTGATTGATGTCTACTACCGTCTGCGGGCGCTGTCAGAAGCGGGCGTACAGGTGCATCTGCACTGCTTTGATTATGGTCGTGGCGAAGCTAAGGAGCTGGAACAGTATTGCGTGGAGGTGAATTACTACCAGCGTGATATGTCGCCCCTGCGGATGCTGGACCGAAGACCCTTTATCGTTGCCTCGCGCGAAAGCAAAGAGTTGAAACACAGACTAATGCAGGACTGCTATCCTGTCCTGCTCGAAGGGCTGCACTGCTGCGCATTGCTCGAGGACGAGGGGGTGTGCCGCGGGCGGACGGCGATGGTGCGGGCGCACAATGTGGAGGGGGAGTACTACAGACGCCTGGCAGCGAGCGAGCGACGCTGGCTGAAACGGCTTTATCTGAAGATAGATGCCTGGAAGATAGCCCGCTACGAACCCATCCTGCGACGAGCGGATGCGGTGCTGGCGGTGAATGAAGGCGAAAAGCAGCAGTTCGAGGCGATGGGTTGTAGAAATGTGCAGCCGATGTCTTCGTGCCACCCTTACGATAAGGTGGTTGCGCAGGCAGGTACGGGCAAATACGCATTATATCATGGGGCGTTGGATGTGGCAGAGAATGCCCGGGCTGCAGAATGGCTGATTGATAACGTGGTGGATGGGCTGCGTTGCTCGCTGATAATTGCTGGCTCAAATCCACCGGAATGGTTACAACAGAAGGTGGACGAATCAGACACTGTGTATCTTGTAGACAATCCGACGGACGAGAAGATGCGGCAGCTTATTGCCGAGGCGCAAGTTTGCCTGCTGGTAACCGACCAACCTACGGGGTTGAAGTTGAAGCTTTTGAACTCGTTATTCGCAGGACGCCACTGCCTGGTGAATAGTGCGATGGTGGCCGGTACATCATTGGGCGACCTTTGCACTGTGGCCGATGGCGCCGTTGCGCTGCGAAAGGAACTGACGCGGCTGATGCAGACGCCCTTTTCGGAAAGCATGCTCGATGAGCGCCGCAGGGCTCTTCGCCCACTGACTCCAAGCGAAGCGGTGAAGCCCGTTTTGGATCTCCTCTGAAGATACAGATTTTTTTTACCTCTGTACAATATTTTATAAAAATTGCAGTTATAAGACCCAATTAGATACTAAACAGGAAATCATAAAACGACTATACAATGAAGAAAATCATCACCCTGGCCGCCGTTCTGGCACTCGCTGCCGGCACACTCGTGGCCCAGAACACATTCAAAGGCATTGTCAAGTACAAGGTGGAATCCACAGGCACCGTGGCCGTTCAGATCCCCGAAGAGGTGGCCAAGGCCGAAATCAAGGTGGAAGGCAACAACATGTTCACCAAGAGCGCCATCTTCCTCGGCGGCATGGGCGCCGAGGCTGTGCTGGTCAACAACCTCAGGAGCACCACCTGCATGGACCTCAGCCAGCTCCTCGGCTACCTCCGCTCGCAGGGCTCCGAGTTCACCTATCAGGGCAGCGGCAAAATCCTTGTCAAGCAAGAGTTCAAGGCCGAGTCCTTCGACTCGCTGACCATTGTCGACACCGAGCCCGGCCATTTCTACTACGAGTATGTCGACGGCGAGACCAAGCAGATTGCCGGCCACACCGCCTATAAGCTCGTCCAGCACATCTATGACGAGGAAGGCGTCGACCATCCTCGCGTCATGTGGTACTCCAAGGAGATCGGCCCCGCCTACAACGCCATCTTCAACGGCCTCAAGGGTATGCCCCTCGAGTGCACCATCGACCAGGGCGAAGGTCGTGCCATCACCTACACCGCCACTGAAATCGTCTCCGGCAAGGTCAAAGAGGCCGACTTCCTGCTCCCCGACGGCTACGAGACCCTCTCTGATGAGGACCTCCAGGAACTCTTCACCCAGCTCCAAGAGGAAATCGAACTCCTCCAGGGCGAGTAATCATTCTGTCTATCAGGCATTCAAGCAATCACACATCCAATCACAGTGGCAGGCACAAAGAAGAAATCCACTCCCAAGACCAAAGGCAAAACCGCCCCGAAGCCGTCGAAGAAACGCTCCGGCGGTTTTGTCGTATTCCTGCGTAGCCGGCAGTTCGCGCGCATCCGCGGTGCCGTCTACGTCATGTTCTCCCTCTTCCTCCTCCTGGCCTTGGTGGGCTACTACGCCACCGACTGCGGCACCCGCGGCCGCTGGCTCGGCTCCCTCGGACAGGCCCTGGCCGCCTTCTTCGCCAACCGCCTCTTCGGCATCGGCTCCCTCGGCTTCTCGCTCCTCTTCTTCGTCTACGGCATGCGCCTCTGGGACGTCAAGGTGATGCCCTGGTGGAAGACCTTCGGCAGCACCCTCTTCTGGATGCTCTGGATCTCCCTCACCCTTGGCTACATCGGCGGCGCCTGGGTGCATAGCGCCTCCGGCTTCGAGCACTTCGCCGGCATCGGCCTCCAGCTTGCCGAGCCGCTGCACCGCCTCCTCTCGTGGTGGACATTGGTGTTGCTGCTTTTCATCGCCGTGCTGTTCCTCGTGCTCGTCCACAAAATGGAAATCCCCGAGGTGCACATGCCCAAGGTGGACCTCAAAGGAGCCGCCAAAGCCATCGAGCGTCAGTTCGAGAACGTGACCACCGACCACTCCGACGACCCCCAGCCCGCCCCGGCAACGCCCGCCAACCAGGCCGCCGCCACACCCGCACCCGCCGACGAGGACGAAGGCGCCGACTTCGACGAGGAGGCTATGGCCCTCTTCCACTCCCATCCCCCCAAGGAGGAGCACGACATGCCCGTCGACGACGAGCCCGCCTTCAGCATCGACGACGAGTTCGCCCGCGTCAACGCCCGTGCCCAAGGCACCCCTCTCGAACCCGAGCCGGAGGTGAGCGAAGCCCCTGCCGCCACAGCCTCCGACGGCATCACCTTCAACATCCAAGGCCTGGAAGAACCCGGCACCCCCAGTGAAACCAGTACGACTAGCGATACTAGTGATACTAGCGATACTTGTTCCACTAGCGAACTAGAAAACCTCGACGAAGACGACTACCGCCGCCACTACGGCCTCGACGAGCCCTACGACCCCCACCTCGACCTCTCCGACTACGTCATGCCCGACACCTCCTTCCTCGAGGACTGGGAGGCCGCCAACACCAAGGTCACCATGGAGGAACTCGTGGCCAACAAGGACCGCATCGTGCAGACCCTGCGCGACTATGGTATCGAAATCACCGACATCACCGCCATCACCGGACCCACCGTCACCCTCTACAAAATCAAGCCCGCCCCCGGCGTCCGCATCAGCAAAATCAAGAACCTCGAGGACGACATCGCCCTCTCGCTGGCCGCCCTCGGCATACGCATCATCGCCCCCATACCGGGCGAGAGCAACGTCGGCATCGAGGTGCCCAACGCCAAGCCACAGATTGTGGCCATGAAGACCATGCTCGAGAGCCCCGAGTTCCGCGATGCCAAGATGGAGCTCCCCATCGCCTTCGGCAAGGATATCAACAACCGCCCCCTGGTGACCGACCTGGCCAAGATGCCCCACCTGCTCATGGCCGGCGCCACCGGCACCGGCAAGTCCGTCGGCCTCAACGCCGTGCTCGCTTCATTATTATATAAGAAGCACCCCTCCGAGCTCAAGCTTGTGCTCGTCGACCCCAAGAAGGTGGAGTTCTCGCTCTATTCCGCCCTCGAACGCCACTACCTGGCCAAAATGCCCGACGAGGAGGAGGCCGTCATCACCGATGTCAAGAAGGTGGTGCGCACCCTCAACAGCCTCTGCATCGAGATGGACAGCCGCTACGACCTGCTCAAGGCTGCCAAGGTGCGCAAGATTACCGAATACAACGAGAAGTTCTGCAAGCGCATGCTCAACCCCGAGAACGGGCATCGCTACCTGCCTTATATCGTGGTGGTTATCGACGAGTTCGGCGACCTCATCATGACCGCCGGCAAGGAGGTGGAGCTCCCCATCGCCCGCCTCGCACAGCTGGCCCGCGCCGTCGGCATCCACCTCATCATCGCCACCCAGCGCCCCACCACCAACATCATCACCGGCACCATCAAGGCCAACTTCCCCGCCCGCGTGGCCTTCCGCGTCACCTCCGGCATCGACTCCAAGACCATCCTCGACACCGGCGGCGCCCAGCAGCTCATCGGCCGCGGCGACATGCTCATCTCGCTCGCCGGCAAGGACATGATACGCCTCCAGTGCGCCCTCATCGACACCCCCGAAATCGAAAAGCTCGTCAAGTTCATCGGCGACCAGCGCGGCTACCCCGACGGCTTCGAGCTGCCCGAATACCTCGACGAGAACGAGGAACCCAACAAGGAATTCGACCCCAAGACCAAAGACGAGTTCTTCAACGACGCCGCCCGTCTGGTCGTCTCCTCCCAGTTCGGCTCCACCTCGCTCCTCCAGCGCAAGCTGCAGCTCGGCTACAACCGCGCCGGCCGCATCATCGACCAGCTCGAGGCCGCCGGCATCGTCGGCCCCAGCAACGGCTCCAAACCCCGCGACGTCCTCATCCACGACGAAATTTCACTCGAAGAGTTACTTAAATCATTATAATAAGATGTACCGCAAAGTAATCACCCTGGCAGCCTGTTGCCTCCTCTTGGCCGCCTGCTCCAAACAGAAGACCTGCCGATGCTCCGTCATCGGCGCGCCTACGGTCCGCATCATCAAGATAGAGGCTGGCGAGTGCGAAGACCTCAAACTCTTCACCTACCACAACACCCTCGACTCTCTAAAGGTCGACTCACTCCTCTGCACCGACTACGAATTCGACATCGATTCCGTTTATAACGATTGAGCCCTATGAAAAAGAGACACATACTTCTGATTGCCGGCGCGCTGCTGGCCGCCGCCTGCAGCAAGGAGCACCGCTGCTACTGCACCTATGCCGACGGCGATGACGCCGTCAACGCCCTCGATGTACTCGAGGTGGGAAGCAGCATCAACTGTGCCGATATTACAGAGTTTGCCTTCGAGGAACACACCACCACCGACGACGGTCAGCAGACGCTCCACCGCGTCAACGTCCACAAGGTGAACTGCCGCGACTATGGCGAGTAACGGACGCCTCATCCTCTCCTGGTGCCTGCGCCTCGCACTGGCGGCCCTGTTCGCCCTCTCGGCGGTCTCGAAGATGGCCGGCATCGACCATTTCGAAGTCTATATCTACTCCTTCGGATTCCTCCCGCTCACCGTCTGCTTCCTCGCCGCACGCCTCGTCATCGGCTTCGAACTCCTGCTGGCAATGATGATATTCGCCGGCTGGTACCCACGCCTCACCCGGCTCGCCACTCTCGGCATGCTCCTCTTTTTCAGCCTCTTCCTCTGCTACGCCGCCCTCGCCGGACGCAGCGATTCCTGCCAGTGCTTCGGCCAGTGGATCCACATGGACCCCACCCAGTCGCTCCTCAAAAACGCCCTCCTCATCCTCCTCGCCCTCTGGCACTTCCACCTCCAGCCGCGCCCCCTGTTGCCGCCCAAGTGGTGGCTGCTGACCGCGGGAACCCTGGCCGCAATGGCCGCACCCTTCGTCATCTCCATACCCGACAACTGGGCCTTCGGCTCGCAGCAGCTGCCCTACAGCGAAGCCCACCTCGACTCCGCCATGCTCCCGGGACGTCCGCTGGACGAGCGCGGCGTGGGACAGGACCGCCGCGTGGTGGCCTTCGTCACACAAGGGTGCCCCTACTGCAAAATCGCTCGCAAAAAACTCGACGGCATCGCCAGCCGCCACGGCATCGACCCCGACCGCATCGTCTACATCCAGCCCTCCGATATCGGCTCCAACCTCTTCCTCTCCATCACCCACGGCGCACGCCCCCTCGTGCTCCTGATGGATGGCAAAAAAGTGGTCGCCACCTACCACTCCCGCAACATCGACGAGCGCCAAATCGCCTCCTTCCTCGCCGACTGACACCCCCTCCCGATTTAATATCCTCGCCGCCGTTTTCCCCCGAAAAACGGCGGCTTTCTTCGCACCCGATGCCATCCCCCTTTTCATCCTTTAGGAGAGGAAGAAGAGAGGAAGAAGATGATGCCTCTAAACCGCTGTTTTTCAGCCCTGTAAAAACCTGCGATTTTTGCCCTTTTTCCGCCTTTTTTCCGAAAAATTGAAGCAAAATCCAACCGTCGTCTATATTGCTGATATACAATACTCTACACCTATTCTGCCGAAAATTGTCATTTTATTGCCGCCCAATTCATTTTTTCTTCGTAATTTTGCACTTTCAAACAACACTGAAAACGATGAAGAAATTAGCACTCCTTCTCACCGCCCTCCTCTGCCTCTCGGCAGCGCAGGCGCAGTTCGTTCTCGGCCTCCAGGGCGGCTACTACTCCCAAAAGGAGACCAACTCCCTGAACGACGACTACACCAACGTCGCCTCCTGGCTCGGCGGCGCCCAGCTGGGCTACCAAATCACACCCCGCATCTACGTCGGCGTGGCCGGTAACTACCACAACAACAGCACCGAATGGTTCAAAGACATCGACACCTTCTTCTACGAGCAGGTGGGTCTTTGGATCAACGCCCACGACCACAAGCGCACCACCTCGCGCAGCGGCTGGTCCGTCTCCCCGATGGTCAAATACGAAGTGGTCCGCTTTGGCCAGATGCACTTCAACCTGCTCCTCCAGGGTACCATCCGCTCCATGGGAGTGACCAAGTACACAGAGAGTTACGTCACCCCCACCTTCCCCAACCCGGGCGAGTACCGCGACGTGAACCCCTGGGACGACGCCACCACCCTCTTCTCTTGGGGCGTCAGCCTGCGGCCCACCATCGTCTATGAATTCTCCACCCACATCAGCGCCGAGCTCTCGCTCGACCTCCTCTCCATCGGCTACGTCAACTCCACCATCACCTACACCCCCGCCGAGGCCGCCCTCGACCCCATCAAGAGTACCACCGCCACCCTCTACGCCGGCCTCAACTCGCTCACCCAACCCCTCGAATGGGAACCCGCCCTGGTAAAGCTCGGCTTCAACTACACCTTCTAACCTCCCCCGCACGATGTACACCGACGACCACCAGCTCTACATTGCCCACTGCGACGAGGGCAACCTCTGCATCAACGGCCGCATGGCCAACCGCCACGGCCTCGTCGCCGGCGCCACCGGCACCGGCAAGACCGTCACCCTCCAGGTGCTGGCCGAAACCTTCTGCCAGGCCGGCGTGCCCTGCTTCATGGCCGACATGAAGGGCGACCTCAGCGGCATCAGCCAGGCGGGACAGATGTCCTCCTTCATCGAAAAACGCAAGGACGCCTTCGGCATCCCCAACCCGCAGTTCCAGCCCTGCCCCGTCCGCTTCTTCGACGTCTTCGGCGAGCAGGGGCACCCCATCCGCGCCACAGTGAGCCAGATGGGGCCGCAGCTCCTCTCCCGCCTCATGGGCCTCAACGAGACGCAGGACGGCGTCCTCAACATCGTCTTCCGCATCGCCGACGACCGCGGCCTGCTCATCCTCGACGTGAAGGACCTCCGCGCCATGCTCGACTACGTCAGCAAGCACGCCAAAGAGTACACCACCCGCTACGGCAACATCTCCACCGCCACCATCGGCGCCATACAGCGCGCCCTGCTGCAGCTCGAAAGCCAGGGAGCCGACCGCTTCTTCGGCGAGCCCAGTTTCGACATCTTCGACCTCCTTCAGACCGAAGGCGGCAAAGGCATCATGAACGTGCTGGCCGCCGACCGCCTCATGCTCCAGCCCAAGCTCTACAGCACCTTCCTCCTGTGGCTGCTGAGCGAGCTCTACAGCACCCTGCCCGAAGTGGGCGACATGGAGCTGCCCAAGCTTGTATTCTTCTTCGACGAAGCCCACATGCTCTTCGACGACACCTCCAAAGCGCTGGTAGACAAGATTGAGCAGGTCATCCGCCTCATACGCTCCAAGGGCGTGGGCATCTACTTCGTCACCCAAAGCCCCACCGACATCCCCGAGAGTATCCTCGGCCAGCTGGGCAACCGTATCCAGCATGCCCTCCGCGCCTACACGCCCAAGGACCAGAAAGCCGTGCGCACCGCCGCCGACACCTTCCGCCCCAACCCCGCCTTCAAGACCGACGAGGCCATCATGAACCTCGAGACCGGCGAAGCGCTCGTCAGCTTCCTCGACGAGAAGGGCGCCCCCTCCGTCGTGCAGCGCGCCAAGGTGCTCTTCCCCCTCTCGCAGATAGGCGCTATCACACCCGAGCAGCGCACCGCCATACAGCGCAGCAGCCGCCTGGCTGGCAAGTACGACACCATGGTGGACCGCGAGAGCGCCTTCGAGCAGCTGATCAAAGAAGCCGAGGAAACCGCCATGCAAGTGGCCGAAGAACAGCCCGTGGGGCCCGCCCGCACCACCAAAGAGGTGCAGGAGGCCGCCCCCAAAGCCGAGAAGAAAAAGTCCGGCGTGTTCTCCAAAGTGCTGAAGGCAGTGCTCACGGCCGTCACCGCCACGGTAGCCACCTCGATCGGCACCGCGGTGAGCAACAAGGTGACCGGCAAGAAGAGCCGCTCCAGCACCTCGACTGGGCAGAAGGTGATCAAGAACGCCACCTCCGCCGCCACGCGCACCATCACGCGCGACATACTCGGCAACCTGATAAAATAACGGTACAAATAGCGAGCGGGGGCGCCACCTGCGGTGGCGCCCCCGCTCGCTTTAGAACGCATACTGGTAGGCCACACCGAGCGAGAACATCAGCCCCCGCTCGTGGGTATAGCTCTTGAGCTTGGTGCCCTCCTTGTTGGCATCGACCACCTTCTCGTTGAGGTAGTCGGCCAGCAGGTAGGCGGTGAGGGTGCTGGCGCGGGTGATGCGGTAGTCGGTGCCGATGCACAGGCGCAAGCGGTCGTTATAGGTGCTGTTAAAACCGTCGAGGAACCAGCCCGCCTCGCCCTCGATATCCGAGGTGCCCGGGACGAAGTAGGTGCCGGTGGCGGCATTGTAGTCGGCCGTGATGGAGGGGCCGCTGAAGTTGGTGCGCAGCTCGAGGTAGGCGTAGGGTGTCCAGCCGCGGTGCTGCCAGCCCTTGTATTTGGCCGAGAGGCGGCTCTTGAGGCCGAGGGTGCCGGCAGGGCTTTGGTAGGTGTTGTAGTCGCCGGTGCGCAGGGTGTACTGCAGGCGCTCCTTGATGGATATGTTCCACTGGTTGAGGTGCCAGGTGTAGGCCGCGTCGCCCATCAAGCGGTGGCGCGCACCTCTGAAGGCCGAGTTGGTGGAGCTGTAGCCGTTGATGAGCGCATAGCCGAGGCCCACCTTGACATTGGTGTGCACTTTGTACGAGGCGTGGAGGGTGTGCTGCAGACGGTCGAGGGAGCCGAAGTTGTTGTCGAACCGTACCTCTTCCTCGAAGGATATATGGAGGCCGCGGCGCAGCTTCTTGTCGACTGTGACCGAGATGCGGGCACCCACCTCGGGGTCGAGGTCCACATCGGTCTGGGCTGCGGCGGGGAGCGCGAAGGCGACCAGCGCCAGTGTCAGGGGGATTGCTTTGTGGGGTTTCATGAATTGGGGATTAGGAATTAGGGATTAGGAGTGGATGCAATTACTTCCAGCCGCCGGGGCCGTGGCCACCGCCGCCGGGGCCGCCACCGTTGCCGCCGCTGTACTGCGTGAGGGAGACGCTGCTGCCACCCTCGAGCGAGGGCGAGAGCTTGAGCATGCCGTTGAATATTTCGGTGCCGCCGCTGACGGTGGGGTTGGAGACCAGCACAGGCTGCGAAGCGCCGGAGACCACGAGGCCGGTGCCGGAGGCAGGGGCTTTGAAGGCGTAGGTGTCGGAGCCGATGGTCATGCCATACCAGGTGTTGCGCGAAGCGGAGGAGGCCTGATAGCAGGTCTGGGTGAGGGAGGCACCGTTTTCGAGGCCGCCGCCGACGATGAGGGTGCCGCCGGTGACGTAGAGCTGCTTGCGGGCTTCGCTGTTGGCGTCGAGGGCCACGTCGGGGTTGCCGTGGGTGCAGATGGCGTAGACGAGGCCGCTCTTGATGTAAATGTTGCCGTTGGCGTCGATGCCGTCGGCGCCTTGCGCGGTGCCGTCGGTGTGGCCGTAGACCTGTCCGCCGTCGATGGTGAGGTCGGAGGCGGCGTTGATGGCGTCGTCGCCGGCGGAGTAGGCATAGACGGTGCCGCCGGTGATGTCGATAGTGCTCTTGGATTCGATGGCCTCGTGGGCGGTGGCGGTGGCGAAGAGGGTGCCGCCGGTAACGGCGATGGCGCCGTCGAAGCGGATGGCCTTGGCGGCGGAGAGGCTGGTGGCGTTGCGGCCACTGCCGGAGGTGATGTTGGCGCCGGAGACACTGACGGTGCAGCTGCCGCCGGAGAAGAGGGCAGTGCCGTCGCCGCTGATACCCTTGCCGCCGCGGCCACTGTTGGAGATGTAGAGCGAGCCGTCGGCCATCTCGAAGCGCTGGTCGGCACGCACGCCGGCCGAGGAGCTGTAGTCGGAGGCCTCGCTGTCGTAGGCCGCGCTGCCGGTGACGGTGATGGTGGTGGCGCCGCCCTCGATGCGGACGAGCGAGTCGCTGCTGAAGCCCTTCTTCATATCGGCCGAGACCTCGACGTTGACCGTGCCGCCGGAGACGAGAATGTAGTCCTTGCCGCGGACGCCGTGGCCGGCCGAGGAGGTGGCGTTGACGGTGACGCCGGACATGAAGCGGACGTAGTCGTCGGAGGTGATGGCGGCCTTGCCGGTGGCGTGGACGGTGAGGGTGCCGTTGCCGCTGAAGATGAACTGGCCTTCGCCGAAGAGGGCGGCCTTCTCGTCCTCGTCGGCTGGGGTGGCGCTGTAGGTGGCGCCGTCGGCGAGGGTGCTGGAGCCGCTGAGGACCACGTGGGTGCGCTTGTGGCTCTGCACGTTGATGGCGGCGCCGTTGGGGTTGGAGAGGCTGAGGCCGTCGAGCAGAAGCGCCTGGCGGCGAGGACTGTAGAGCTTGAGGTAGCCACTGGAGGAGGAGCCGGAGAGGCGGTAGATGATGTGGAGCGAGGTGTCGGCGTTGGTGATGGTGACGCCGGCGCCGGAGATGGAGGCGGTGACGAGGTCGGTGAGACCCTCGACGGTGGCCGAGGAGCCGGAGTAGACGATGGAGACGGTGTGCTCGAAGTCGTCGGCCGAATAGATGTCGGAGCCGGAGTCGGCGCCATCGTCCACGGCCGTGGTGGAGGTGATAGTGTCTTTGGAGCAGCTGGTCAGTACTGCACCCAAGAGGCAGATAATCAAAAATATACGTTTCATAATCTCAAGGATTTTGTTGCTGCAAAAGTACACAAAAATTGTGGCATTAATTATGGAATAATTGTAAAAAAGGTTAAAATCTCCCTGCGCGTCGTGCATACGGGATGGCAGGTCGATGGTGTTTTGGCACGGAATTTGCAGTGTCAGGATAGTGGCTTGTGGCTACCAAAATGGCGGGTGCGGGCTGACAATTCCAGGGTAATTATAGGGTAATTCATGTGGTTTTGGCATTTTTTTAAAGAAAAATTTGGTAGTGTCAGATATTTTTTGTACTTTTGCAAAAATTTTCAACACATATTTATTAATTAAATTTAAGTTTAAATGCTGAAAATCAACCACTTACCCCCCCCCCCACACACACGACTAGTTTCAGGTCGTGCTTGAAGGTAGGGGCGCAGGCGCTAGTATTTAGCGTGCTGTTCGCGTCGTGCCTGAAAGAAGAAACAACCGGCACGGGTACCAGAATCAATCTTTTTGCCGAAGAGGCCAATGGCGGCAATGCCAAAATGGTGGTCGACGGCTATGCCACAAAATGGAACACGGGCGACACGGTGCGCGTCTATTCGAATGGCTCCACCACCCCCACACGGCACCGCGTCGAGGTGGACGCCAACCAGAACGCCTACATCACGCGCAGCCCCGCAAGCGACGAGTTCCGGTGGCCCCTGTTTGCCGTCACGCCCGACCTGCCCTGCGTGGCCAACGGCAGCAACATGACCGTCACCCTCCCCTCCACCTACGTCTACACCACCAACAGTGACGGCAAGCAAGTGCTGAAAACCCCGATGGCGGCCTACGGCACCTCGGGCGACCGGCTGGACTTCACCTACCTCACCGGTGCACTGACCGTGAGAGTCGCCTCCAACGGAAGTAGTCCTTTTTACGTCAAGAGCATCTCCGTCACCAGCTCCAGCTACCAACTCTGCGGCGACATCACGGTGGACCCCACGAACCCGACCAACATACAGCCCCGCGAGACTGCCGACGCAAGCCTGCGCACCGTCACCATGGAATTACCCGAACTCAAGGGGATTCCTCGTTCCGGCGGCAACTTCGAGGTTCAAATACCGGTGTTGCCCGTCGGAAACAATAACCAGTTCACCATCAAGGTAGTCTATACCAATAAGAGTGACGGAAACGCCAGCGCCACTGTAAAACACTGGTTCACCTTCACCCGGAAGCAGAGCGGAAACAACGACAACCACCTGAACCGGGGCCAACTGGGCTACGCCAAGGTGCAACCCACAACCCCCGCCGCACAAACCGGAGACGAAATGGGAACTGGCCTCGTTGTTCCCGACTACTTCTACAAGGATGCCCAGGGCTACATCCACATCATGAACAAGAACGAGTTCAATAAGATGTATAATCTGCAAGCCAGCTCCATCTACCTCCCTGCAAACTCCAAAATCAAAATCACTGCCGACATAACCCCCGGCTCCGGCAATGTTGTTATTCCCTGGAAGAACGTGGTCGAGGTCGACGGCGGCGGGCACACAATAACCGCACCTGTACTGGGCTACCGCTATGACGATGCATATGGGCTGCCCAGCTACAGCGGCCTGCTGGCCGACCCCGACAATGCCGTGGTCAAAAACCTCACCCTGCACAACCCCACTCTGAACATCACCGAGTATACCACACACGCCGGCGCCTTTGTCGCAAAGGCTAACAGCGTCAACCTCACCAACTGCAATATAACCGGCACCCTCACCTTCAGTATTCGCAACGATCGGCGTCCCACCAACTACACCCCCAGCACCGACCTGTACATGGGCGGCCTGTGCGGCTACGTAGATGGACGTTCCGAGATCAACCGGTGCAGCATCTATGACACAAAATATGACTTCTCCAACGCCAACAGTGCATTTTATGGAGACGCCGAAAAGGCCTTCTATCAAGTTGGCCTGCAGCTCTACGTGGGCGGCCTGTTAGGTTATTCATATGATTATATCCGTATCGAAGACTGCAGTGTCGGCATCAACCGAAACAGCACCAGCAGCCAATCCTACATAAAAAATCTCAGTACTACAACATCACCTTCTGCCGCCATCTACTTCGGCGGAATGGTGGGATACTCCTATGGCAGCTATGATCGAAGTTTCTCTAGGGATACCGTGAACATACCCAACAGACTTGACGTGTATAGCCATACCATCTGGGCTGGCAGTCTTATAGGGGGTTCTGATGATAATTGGGGCAATACCTTTGCTTACGATTGCCATACAACTGGTTCTATTCGTGTGAAATACCACAACAATTCCACTAGTGGCTTTGGCAGTGAAAACAATAAATATGTATGCGGCAGAGCCGGTTTCAAACATTCCTCCAGCGGTACTACTAATCTTCGTTTAACCATAACACGTACAACCTCATGAAAACAGACAAAAGACACGAATACAGCGCACCGCAGCTGACGGTGGTCAGCTTCAAGAGCGAACGCGGATTTGCCTCTAGCAGCGACCCGAACCCCAGCACCCTATCGCTCCTCTTCGGGGGCTCCGGCAGCGAGCATGTGGAGACGCACAGCGCACGCGAGGGCTGGGGCCAGAATGACAACGGCTTCTTCTAGAATCCCGCCGCAGCGACACGCGCACACCACAAGGGTCCCCCGGCACGGCCGAGGGACCCTGTCTACAATACAGGCGACATCAACGCCTGCAACCAGACGCCGCTTGGGATATGCGGGAAATCGTGATTGCCCCATTTTAATGGGCAATATATTTTTTACATTGGCACATAATATATTGTGTGTGGTGGCGTTATAGGGGTATGCTTTCGGGCACCAACAACGACACTGCAAGCTCATGGAGAATACCGATAACAGCACTGAAAACAAGACGATTGTACACCTGGAGAACCTGTCGCTGAGCACCGCCAACGGGCAGTTGCTGACGGGTGTGAGCCTCGACCTGCGGGAGGGCGAGTTCGTCTACCTCATCGGCCGCAGCGGGGCGGGCAAGACGTCGCTGCTGCGCAGCCTCTATGCCGACTTTCCCATCGACGGCGGCATCGCGGAGGTGTGCGGCCTCGACGTGGTGAACCTGCGCCGGCGCCACATCCCGCTGCTGCGGCGCAAGATAGGAATCGTGTTCCAGAACGCGCGCCTGCTGGGCGACCGCAATGTGTACGCCAACCTCGAGTTTGTGCTCAAGGCCACGGGCTGGAAGAAGCGCAACGAGATCCAGAACCAAATCGAGAAGACCCTCGCGGCGGTGGGCATGGCCGAGAGGGCGCAGTCGCTGCCGTCGCAACTCTCTGAGGGCGAGCAGCAACGCGTGGGCATCGCCCGGGCGCTGATCAACAACCCCGCCCTGCTGCTGGCCGACGAGCCGACGGGCAACCTCGACCCCGTCACCTCGGCCGAAATCATGCAGCTGCTGGTCGACATGGGCCGCCAGACGGGCACCACGATGCTCATCTCCACCCACGACTTCATGATGATCGACAAGTATCCGGCCCGCGTGGTGGTGTGCGAGAACGGCACACTGACCGATACGGAGAAGGGGTGAGGAGTGAGGAATGAGGAGTGAGGAGTAATAAATAAATTGCATCAAACAAACAAGTTTTGCCATTCCAACGGCACTAAAACCTGAAAAAAGCATAGCAACGATGAAGAAGACAATCACCCTGATACTGGCCGCCCTGATGATGCTCTGCGGCGCCGACGCCATGGCGCAAAACAAGCAGAAGAAGCGCAGCAGCAAGAAGGACCAGTCGCCCTACATCGAGGGGCGCCAGAAGGTGCGCGAAAGCGACTACGCCACCTTCGACAAGTTCACCACCTTCAGCACCAAGGACGCCAAGCTCTACTACACGCCCTACAACTACATGGACATCAACGACGCCACCAAGGCCTCGAACCCCGACTGGGGCGAGATGCAGCCGGTGGTGAACTACCTTCAAAAGGTGAGCCGCGCCACGCTGACCATGTGCGCCCTCTACGCCGTCAACCCCGACATCACCGACCGCACCGAGCGCGAGGCCCTGGCCGAAAAGGCTCGCAAGGAGGCTATGGCCGCGCTGGACAAGTTCAGCGACTGGAAGGCCCGCAAGGAGATGCGCAACAAGATACAGTACAAGGTGGCAGAGATTGACTACGAGTACTTTAAGGGTGCCAACTACTACAACTCGATGCGCGGCGACGAGATTATCCACGTGGGCATGATGCTCTACTTCGGCTCGAAGAAGAAAGCCCTCTTTGCGCCCGATACCACCAGCCGCAAGTTCCAGGACATCAAGTTCTTCCCCAACGACGCCACCATCCAGGAGTCGTGGCAGCCGATGATCGAGGAGCTGGCCGAATACCTCGTGGGCAACGACCGCAAGGGTGTGCTGCTCACCGGCTATGCCGACAACCAGGGCACGGCCGAATACTGCACCGGCATCTCGCGCCAACGCGCCATGGAGGTCAAGAAGGCCCTCATGCTGCTCGGCATCGATGGCAAACGCATTGAAATCGAGGCCAAAGGGGACGAGAACCCCATCGGCGACAATTCGACCTACGAAGGCCGCATTCAGAACAACCGCGTGACGATCAAGATACAGTGACCGCCAAGGACCGATACCGCCAACTATGCGAGACAGAGGGAGCGCGAATCCCTCTGTTTCAGCAATATTGGTGGATGGAGGCGGTGTGCCGCGGCAAGCAGTGGGACGTGTTGCTGGCCTGCCGCGACGACGGCACCGTCGAGGGCGCCCTGCCCTACCTCCACGGCCGCCGGCTGGGCCTCAGCTACGTGCTGCAGCCCGAACTGACGCAATACAGCGGCCCCTGGTACAACCACCCCGAGGGCCTCTCCGCCAACGCACGCATCGACTTCGAGAACCGTGTGGGCTCGGCGCTGGCCGAGCAGCTGGACAGACTGAAAATCAACTTCTTCCGGCAGCGATTCTCCCCCGGCATCACCAACTGGCTCCCCTTCTACTGGAAGGGCTACCGCCAGACCACGCGCTACACCTACCGCTTCCCCTCCATCGCCGACCCCGACGCGCTGATGCAACAGGCCTCCGGCGCCCGGCGCAAGAACCTCTCCAACCTTCAGAGGGAATGCACGATAGACTCGCAGATGTCCACTGCGGACTTTGCGCAGATGCATGCCGACTACTGGCAGCGCAAGGGTGGGGGAGACGTGCTGGGGCGCGACTTCATCGAACACATCTGCACCACCGCCCTCCACCGCGGGCAGGGGTTGCTGTGGGCGCTGCGCGATGCCTCGGGCACAGCCATTTGCGCTGCCTTCGTGGCCTACGACAGCCGCTGCGCCTACGCCCTGCTCTCCGCCGTGGCCGAGGGCGCGCCGGCCAACGCGCAGACCTACCTCGACTGGCAGATGATACGCCACCTCGCCACACTTACCGAAGCATTTGATTTCGAGGGTAGTATGGAGCATGGAGGCGAATACTACTACCGCTCCTTCGGCACCGTGCAGACCCCCTATTTCGAAGTCACCCGCTGCCGGCCCAAAATACTTCACGTCCTATTCCCCTGACTCCTTGCCTCCTGAAATATGAAGATCAAGCTGATAGTCGTTTCCAAAACCGACGTGCCCTATATCCAGGCGGGCATCGACGAGTATGCAGGGCGGCTGCGCCACTACTGCGACTTCGAACTGGCGGTCATCCCCGCCCTGAAGAACACCGGCACCCTGCGCCCCGAGGAGCTCAAGGAGCGCGAAGGACAACTGATATTGAAGCAGTTGGAGAAGGTGGACATGGCAGTGCTGCTCGACGAGCACGGCAAGGAGTATACCTCGGTCGGCTTCGCGGAATACCTTCAAAAACAGATGAATAGCGGCGTGCGCACGTTGGCTTTCGTCATTGGCGGCGCCTACGGATTTTCACCGGCCGTCTACGCCGCGGCGCAGCACAAGATTTCGCTCTCGCAGATGACCTTCAACCACCAGATGGTGCGACTCTTCTTCGTCGAGCAACTCTACCGCGCCCACACCATCCTGCGGCACGAGAAGTACCATAACTCTTGAGGAGTAAGGAGGTAAGGAGGTAAGGAGTAAGGCTTTATTTTGGTTGGAATTCGACGATGGCGTACTGCTCGTCGAAGCGGATGTCCTGCAGGTTGACATGCTCGAAGAGCGAGCCCGCCTGGGCGTTGCGGCTGAGCATGAGCATGATACGGTTGTCGGTGAGCAGCTCGATCATATCGCCGCCGGGCTGGCTCTTGGCGTGGCCGAGGGCGGTGCGCACCATGAAGTCGATGCCCGGGCCGCCGGCGTAGGAAAGGATGATGTTGCCGTCGCGCACCTCGTCCACCGTGAGGTCGAGCCCCACACTGGCAGTCTTGAAAAGCACATTGACGTCGTAGGCGATGCGCACGGTGTGCGGGCCGCCGTAAACCACCGGGATGCTGCGCCCGGCCTTCTTCTCAATCAGGTCGCTGATTTCCGAATATGTGAGTCTGAATTGCATGGCTGTATCGTGATAAAATTCGGGGTGCAAAATTACATAATATTTGCGACATGCGCCAAGTTAAAAAGTGCGAATAATACATTTTCTTAATTTTTCATAAAATTACAATGTGCTGGCATGCAGCCGCTTAAAAAAATAGTTTTTCACATTAACACTTTAATCAAAATTTATTACGTATATTTGCAGCCCGAAATTAATAATTTTTAACACATGAAAATTCTCGGAACCGGTAGCGCGCTGCCCAAGAAAGTCGTGACAAACGACATGCTCTCGGAGTTTCTCGACACGAGCGACGAGTGGATCACCGCGCGCACAGGCATCAACACCCGCCATATCATCACCACCGAGCGGTTCGAAGACCTGGCCACCGAGGCCGCCGGTCGCGCCATCGACGCCGCCGGCCTCTGCCCGGACGACATCAACTACATCATCTGCTCCAACGTCTCCAACCTCTACGTCACCCCCCACCTCTCGGCCATCATCCAGGCCAACCTCGGCATCAAAGGCCCCAACTGCCCCACCTTCGACATCAACTCCGCCTGCGTGGGCTTCGTCTACGGCCTCGACCTCTGCGACGCCCTCCTGACCACCGGCCGCGCTCGCAACATCCTGCTGGTGGCCGCCGAGGAATGCACTCGCTTCTGCGACTGGAACGACCGCAACTGCACCGTCCTCTTCGGCGACGGCGCCGCCGCCGTGGTGGTCACCAAGGGCGACAGCCTCCTCTACAGCAAGCTGACCTCGGTGCCCATGCCCGACGTCATCGTCTACAAAAACCCCATGGAGCCCACCCCCTACGAGACCGGCGAGGGCATCGACACCCGCATGCCGCTCCAGATGAAGGGACGCGAGGTGTTCCGCATGGCCGTCACCTCGGCCTCGCGCGACATATCGCTGGCCGTCGACACCGCGGGGCTCTCCTTCGACGACATCGACCACTACCTCCTCCACCAGGCCAACCTCCGCATCAACGAGGCCATCCGCGAAAACCTCAAGCAGCCCGAGCGCAAGTTCCCCACCAATGTGCAGCGTTTCGGCAACACCAGCTCGGCCAGCATCCCACTGCTGCTCGACGAGGGCGTGCGCCAAGGCTCCATCCGCCGCGGCGACACCATGCTCTTCAGCGCCTTCGGCGCCGGCTTCGTCACCGGAACAATGATTCTCAAGTATTAAAATAATAGAATACAATATATTATGCGCAAAGTATACATCACCGGCATCGGGTGCATCACCCCGCTGGGCAACGACATCCAGACCCTCTGGAACAACCTCCTCAACGGTGTGTGCGGCATCGGCCCCATCACCCACATCGACCCCTCCGACCTCCCCGTCAAAATCGCGGCCGAAGTGAAGGACTTCCGCCCCGAGGACTACGGCATCGACAAAGCCATGGTGCGCCACAACGACCTCTTCGCCCTCTACGCCCTCGCCGCCGCGCGACAGGCCATGGACGACAGCGGCCTGCGCGTCGGCGACGACATCGACCCCCGACGCCTCGGCACCGCCGTCGGCAGCGGCGTGGGCGGCATTCAGACCTTCGAGCGCGAGCACTCCAACCTCATTGGCAGCGGCATCCGCCGCATCTCGCCGCTCTTCATACCCGAGATGATCGCCAACATCGCCGGCGGCAACGTCGCCATCGCACACAACGCACAGGGCCCCAACCTGCCCGTCGTCACCGCATGCGCCACCGGCACCCACTCCGTCGGCGAGGCCTACCGCCTCATCCGCGAGGGTCGCGCCGACGCCGTCATCACCGGCGGCGCCGAAGCCTCGGTCTGCCACATGGCCATCGGCGGCTTCGCCAACATGAAAGCCCTCACCACCGCCACCGCCCCCATGGCCGCCTCGCTCCCCTTCGACAGCCGCCGCGGCGGCTTCGTCCTCGGCGAAGGCTCTGGCATTCTCATACTTGAAAGCGAGGAGCTGGCCCGCAAGCGCGGCGCCAAAATCTACGCCGAGGTCTGCGGCTACGGCAACACCTGCGACGCACACCACTACACCGCACCCCACCCCGAGGGACGCGGCGCCGCCGAAGCCATGCGCCTCGCTCTCGAAGAGGCCGCCTTCAAGCCCGGCGAGCACCTCTACATCAACGCCCACGGCACCGGCACCCCCCTCAACGACAAGGGCGAGACGGCCGCCATCAAGAAAGCCCTCGGCGACGAGGAGGCACGCCGCGCCGTCATCAGCAGCACCAAGTCCATGCACGGCCACATGCTCGGCGCCACCGGCGCCGTCGAGCTCATCATCAGCGCCCTCGCACTCAAGCACGGCGTCATACCCCCCACCATCCACCTCGACCAGCCTGACCCCGAGTGCGACCTCGACTACACACCCCACACCGCACGCCAATGGCAAGCCGACATCGCCATCAGCAACTCCCTCGGCTTCGGCGGCCAGAACGCCTGCGTGGCGTTGAGGAGATAGAAAGGCCTCACCCCCGACCCCTCTCCTGGGAGGAGAGGGGAGCAGAATGCCAACCCGTATGCCATTCCTCAGCAAGACAGCATCGCCCGACAGGTATTCCCTGCTCAAGGTCAATGCCAAAGAGAATCGGAGACAGATGACCCTGTATGAGAAAATACTGTGGGACGCGCTGCGCGAAGAGATACCCAGCATCCGTTTTCGACGACAGCACCCAATCGGAGACTATATCGCAGACTTCATTTGCTTGCGCGAAAAACTGGTTATCGAAGTGGACGGCGGCTACCACGAAGAGGCAGCACAGAAAGAAGACGACCAAAGACGAACCCTCGACCTCGCCCGAATGGGCTACACCGTCATCCGTTTTCGCAACGAAGAAGTAGCAAACAACACAGACCACGTGATAGAACAAATAAAAAAACAATTGTTTAACGAATAACAGAAAAGCCCTCATTCCACTCCCCTCTCCTCCCAGGAGAGGGGCCGGGGGTGAGGCCATTGAATTATGCTTAACAGAGACCAGATCAAAACCTTCCTCCCCCATCGCGAGCCCATGCTGCTCGTCGACGACGTCACCATGGAAGGCGAATGGGCCGTCGCCCATTACCACGTCCGCGGCGACGAGTATTTCCTCCAGGGCCACTTCCCCGGCAACCCCATCGTCCCCGGCGTCATCCTCTGCGAGATGATGGGCCAGTCGTGCTGCATCCTCGTCCGCGACGAGCTCGCAGCCGGACGCACACCCCTCTACAGCGGCATCCGCGAAGCACGCTTCCGCCAGCCCGTCCGTCCGGGCGACACCATCGAGTTCCGCGGGCGCATCACCGACCGCCGCGGCCTCATCTTCCACTGCGAAGCCGAAGGCAAAGTCGACGGCAAACTCTGCGTCAAAGGCATCCTCTCCTTCGCTCTGATCGATAACCCCCAAAATTAAGATAAAATGCTGTTAGAAAACAAAATAGCCCTCGTCACCGGAGGCTCCCGCGGCATCGGCCGCGCCACCGCACGCCTCTTCGCCCAGGAAGGCGCCACCGTCATCTTCACCGACCTCAAGCAGAACGACGACAGCGCCGCTCTCCTCCAAGAGCTCCAGGCACTCAACCCAGCCTCCACCTTCATCGCCAGCAACGCAGCCGACTACGAGCAGACCCTCGCCGTCGCCGAGCAGGTGCAGAAACAATTCGGACGCCTCGACGCCCTCGTCAACAACGCAGGCATCACCCGCGACCAGCTCCTCCTACGCATGTCCCCGCAGGACTGGGACCTCGTCATCGAGGTCAACCTCCGCTCCGTCTTCAACTACTGCAAAGCCTTCACACCCATGATGATGAAACAGCGCTCCGGCTCCATCATCAACACCTCCTCCGTCGTCGGTGTCAACGGCAACGCAGGCCAGTGCAACTACTCCGCCTCCAAAGCCGGCATCCTCGGCTTCACCAAAAGCCTCGCCAAAGAACTCGGCTCCCGCAACATACGCTGCAACGCCATCGCACCCGGCTTCATCGAGACCGTCATGACCGCCCAGCTCCCCGAAGACGTCCGCAAAGGCTGGATGGAAGACATACCCCTCCGCCGCGGCGGCACCGAGCTCGACGTCGCCAAAACCTCCCTCTACCTCGCCTCCGACCTCTCACAGTACATCACCGGACAGGTCCTCTGCGTCGACGGCGGACTCTCCCTCTGACAAGTCTCGTCCTCGAAAAAACAAAACCCTTTTCCCATTATTACCCATCCGTGGGTAATAATGGGAAAATGCCTTACTATTACCCTACCATCCCCCTACCATTCCCCTACCGTCACCCCCACCGCACCGCCCGATTTTTTCATAAAATTTACGAAAAAAACGCCATATCAAAAAAAAAACGTACCTTTGCAGATCGGAACACAATATAAAAACACAAACAATATGCTGAAAAACAAAATCTTAGCATCGAGCCTAGCCTCATTCCTGATGGCCGCAACGCTCTTGTTCACCTCCTGCGTCCCGGAGAACGTCTCCCCCGACGCCGACCTCCCCAAAGGCGCCATCCGCCTGGTCGCTGACAATTTTAAATCCACCAACGGCTCCAAATTGGGACTCGACGATAATGGTGAAAACGTCTTCTTCATCGAAGGCGATGTCATCTGGCTCAATGGCGAGGAATGTGTTGTCTCCATGACCCCTTCGAATACGCCCTATATCTCTGTCCCCGACAACGTCACACCCCCCTATGTCGCTATCTATCCCGCCGATATTGCACCCGCCAGCTATTCGGGAGGCACCTCTGTCTCTATCACCCTGCCCCACACCCAGGTCTTCCGCACGACCCCTGACGGCCGGCAGAACGTCGAAGCCCCCCTCTGCGCCTACCTTAATCCCGGTGATAGTGAAAATCCAAACGCCCTGATATTTCAACATATCACTGCCGCCATCACTCTGGCCCTCATCAACCCCATGGATGGCGACATCCAAGTAACTGGCGTCACTCTGACGACCGGCGGCGGCACCAATAATCGTCTTAACGGCTCTCTTTATATCGATGTGAGTTCCGATCCTCTTGTTGTAGCTGCTGCGGTACCCAACGGTACTGAAAACGAAATAAGCATCACTTTTGAGGATGATTGCATTATTCCAGCCAATGGCCACGTATTCCTTCAGATTCCGATTTTACCGGTCAATATACCGACAAGTTCCGGCAGGTATTTTCAGGTCGAAGTCACTGCCAAACCGTCGATAGAAGGTGTTGTCCCGTTTACTTATGTATATGATCGCAAACAAGTCCCTACGTCCGATGACAATGGAGCCCTTCCCCCATTGGTAATCAATCGTGGTGAGTTGGCTTATGCTCCCGTGGAGTTCGACCCTACCAGCGAATACCTTCTTGTTAACGGCCTTTTCACTATCGATAATCAGGGAACCAAGGTGTTCTTCTCGAAAGGTAATCTAAAATACCAATTCGCTAATACTCTTTCGGAGACAACTCCCGACCCCCAGACTGCTTATGAATTATCCTCTAACTGGGGTTTCTTCGATACTCAAGATGCAATGTCCGAGCGGTGGAGTAGTACCGGTACTACATGGAACACTAGTTCGGATTATTATCGAGTATTCAATAGTACAAACAGTGGCAATATCTCACAATTCGTCTATGGCTCCACTGGTACAAATGGTGTAACGCCTAGGCTTCTTCCCCTCTATGGCAATAAGCCAGCAACTGGAGTTACCTACACAACAACGGATTTGTCTGTTGAGGATCGAACAGACTGGGGCTGCCGTGTAAATGGAGATTGGTTCACTCTTTCTGCAGACGAATGGAATTATCTGCTGGGCATTGGAGACGGTGCTAAAAGGCAATTGACAGATGAGAATGGTAGAACTAATTCCTCATATAAGTGCTACGAAACCAGGACCGTTAATGGTGTAAATGGGATTGTTATATATCCAGATAACTATTGGAAAATTGTTGCAAATAGAAATGGGGGGTTATCATGGGATAAGATGCAGGAAAACGGAGTGGTTTTCCTACCGTATACTGGCCAAATTCAAGGGTCAACTAGTAGGAAATCTCAAACTGCTAAGACTAAATCACTGTTTTATTGGACGCGGACAGGTGAGCAGTATTTACAAGCGATTGAGACTGGTACAAGTATTGGTGCCCCGGTAATTGCGCAAGGATATTCTGGTAGTAACGACACAAAAAAAAGATTCTCTGCCGCTGTACGTTTGGTACGCAAAGTAACTGCAGGAAGCACCTCTAAATAAATCAATCAGAGATAATTATATTTTTAAAATCTTCATTTGAAATGAAACAGATTAAGCTTGCATATATTGCTCCGGAGTTGACTGTCGTAACTGTAGCTGCCGAGACGGGATTCGCCGATTCCCTTCTTGTCCACCCCATCAATATTGAAACCGACTTCAACCTGATCACCGACTACACCGTCATAAACAGCAATGGTCGCAACTTCGGCAACCCGATCAACTCGCCCTCGGAGAACTACAACAATAACTTCTGGAACTTCTAGTTTATGACCCATCAGACGATAGAGCTCATGCTGCGGCACCGTAGCATACGCCGATTCTCCGACCAGCCGGTGAGCGACTCCCTGCTCTCCGAGCTGGTGGAGTGTGGCCTGCGTGCCTCCAACACGGGCAACATGCAGCTCTACAGCGTCATCGCCACTCGCGAGGAACCCCTGCGCTCCGAGCTGCTGAAATTCCACTTTAACCAGTGCTCCTCCGCCCCCCTGCTGCTCACCATCTGCACCGATGTGCACCGCTACCACCGCTACTGCCAGGTCAACCAGTGCGACCAGCCCTACGGCAACCTGCTGTGGATGATGTCCGCCTTGGTCGACGCCAGCCTCTTCGCCCAGAACCTCTGCCTCGCCGCCGAGGCTCGCGGCCTGGGCTTCTGCCACCTCGGCACCGTGATGTACAACACGCCCGAGATTGCCGCCCTGCTGCATTGCCCCGAAGGGGTGGTGCCCGTCATCGCCCTCGCCCTCGGCTTCCCTGCCGAGGAGGGACGCCTCAGCGAGCGCATCGGCCCCGACGGCATCCTGCACAGCGAGGTCTACCACCCCTACTCCGACGACGACATACGCCGCATCCACGCCGTGCGCGACAACGACCCCTTCAACCAGGAAATGGTGCGCCAGAACGGCACCCGCAACTACTGCGAAATCTTCACCACCAAGCGCTACCCCCGCCCGATGAACGAAAGCGTCAGCCATAAGCTGGAGGACTTCCTCCGCCAGGCCGGCATGATGGACAAGGAAAACTAGATATTCTGGAAACACTGGAAAAACTAGAAACTAGAAACAAAAGAAAACCATGACAGAAATCACACGCACATTCGACCTGCTGGACCATCTGGTGGAACGCTACCCGAAGGACGACATCCTGGCCGGCAAGGTCGATGGCGAGTGGGTGCGCTATTCGTCGCACGACTACTATAAGTTCGCCCACTACCTGGCCTACGGCCTTTGCGAGATGGGCCTCAAGGAGGGCGACAGCGTGGTCACCATGAGCGGCAACTGCCCCGAGTGGAATTTCATTGACATGGCCCTCTCCATGAGCGGCATCATCCATGTGCCTATCTACCCCACACTCTCCACCGAGAACTACCTACATATCCTCCAGCACAGCGAAGCCTCGGCCGTCTTCGTCAGCACCCGCATGCTGCTGGGTCGCCTGCGCCCCGCCCTGGAGCAACTCGACTCCAAGCCCCAGATCTACACCCTGGCCCAAGTCGACGGCGAGCACCGCACGCTCGAAATCCTCAAGCTCGGCATCGCCAACCGCGACAAGTGGATGGGCGAAATAGAGCGTCGCAAGCGCGAGATACAGCCCGACGACTGGACCACCATGATCTACACCTCCGGCACCACGGGTCTGCCCAAGGGTGTCATGCTCAGCCACCGCAACCTATGCTCCAACTTCCTGGCCCACGCCCAGGTGCAACCTATGGACTCGCGCTGCCGCATCCTCTCCTTCCTGCCGCTCAACCACATCTACGAGCGATCGATGAACTACCACTTCCAGTATCTCGGCATCAGCATCTACTACGCCGAAAGCCTGGGCACCATCCAGCAGAACATGATGGAAATCAAAGCCCACGGCTTCTGTGCCGTGCCGCGGGTGCTGGAGATGGTCTACGACAAACTCTACGCCGCCGGCAAAGACTTCTCGGGACTGAAGAAAACCATCTACGACTGGGCCTTCAGCCACGGCCGGCGCTATGACTACGCGGGCCTGCGCAAGTTCTCGCCCATGTACCAGCTCAACCAGAAGATCCTGGACCGTCTGGTCTACAGCCAGTGGCGCGAGAAGTTCGGAGGCAACCGCCTGACCATCATCACCGGCAGCAGCTCCATCCAGCCCGACATGATACGCGTCTTCGCCGCCGCCGGCATCAACATCTACGAGGGCTACGGCCTCTCGGAGACCAGCCCCGTCATCGCCGTCAACGACCCCGCCCACAAGCAGGTCAAGATCGGCACCGTGGGACCCGTCCTCTCCGGCGTGGAAATGAAATTCGCCGACGACGGCGAAATCCTCACCCGCGGGCCGCACGTCATGCTCGGCTACTACAAAGACCCCGAGTACACCGCCCAGGTCATCGACCCCGACGGATGGTTCCACACGGGCGACATCGGCACCCTTGTCGGTGGCAAGTACCTCAAAATCACCGACCGCAAGAAAGACATCTTCAAGCTCTCAGCCGGCAAATACATCGCCCCGCAGCTCATCGAGAATATGCTGCGCGGCTCGGAATACATCGAGCAGGTGATGGTCATCGGCGAAAACGAAAAGTGCGCCGCCGCCATCATCAGCCCCAACTTTAACACGCTCCACTTCTGGGCGCTCAAGTACAAGCTGCACTACCGTGACAACGCCGAGCTCATCGCTATGCCGCAGGTGCACGACAAGTTTAAGAAGGTGCTCGAGGTCTACAACAAAGAGCTCGCCCCCCACGAGCAAATCAAACTCTTCCGCCTGGTGACCGATGAGTGGACGCCGGCCAACGGGCTTCTGTCGCCTACGCTGAAGTTGCGTCGTGCCCCGCTGATGGAGAAGTACAAGGATCTCATCGCCGACATCTTCGGCAAAGAGAAGCCCTCACAGAACGCCTTTATTTCTGCCTTCAAGAGTGTCGAGTTGCCCTCAATTTCGAAACTAATTAGGAATTAGCAGTCTTGACAAGATTAGTACATATCACGGTGATAGTGCTGGCAGTGCTGATGGCGGGATGTCGAGGACAGAAGGAACGCGCCTATATCAAGGATGCACCGCGCGATGAGCAAATGGAGATCACCAACAGCTACACCACTGTCATTCAGCCTGGCGACCTGCTGTATATCTATGTCTACAGCCAGACGCCGGAGAGTGCCTACGCTTTCAACGAAGAGACCAACAAAGGGACACAGGATGGGCAGGTGCGTGGTTATTTGGTGCAATCCACCGGCAACCTGCACTTTCCAATATTGGGTGAAATAGAGGCGGCCGGCAAGACTCTGGGCGAGCTGGCCGATGCGCTGGAGCGAAGGCTCGAGAATGAGAACTATGTGAGCGACGCTATCGTGACGGTGACGACGCTGAACTATCATGTGGCAGTGATAGGGGAAGTGAAGCACCCGAGGGTGTTGCACAGTCCGAATGGACGCCTGACTATCTTCGAGGCCTTGGCACAATGTGGCGACATCACTGAATACGGTTTGCGGACCAATGTCGTGGTGGTGCGCCAGAATCAGGACTCGCAAGTGGTGGATACGCTGGACCTGACGAAGATGAGTGTGCTTTCATCTCCTTTCTACTACCTGCAGCAGAACGATGTCGTCTATGTAGAACCCACGGAGAAACGCCGCCGCGATGCCTACAGACGTGAGGATTGGGTCCAGTACATGAGCATGGGCGTGTCGGCGCTCAATATCGCATATAGGACAATCTATTCCATCGTACTTTTTAATTCGTTTTACGAGTGAAATCCGCTAACAGACAGTGCAGTAGAAAATAAATTTGGTCATGTGGGGAAAAAGTAGTACTTTTGCACACGTTTTTGACCGAGAGTGTCCCATGGTGTAACGGTAGCACTACAGATTTTGGTTCTGCCTGTCGAGGTTCGAATCCTCGTGGGACAACGAAAGAGCGCTGTTTGTCAGCGCTCTTTTTGTAGGTGAGTAGTTCAGAAAATCAATTTGAGGAGCTGGATCTAGCGTCGGCTATGGCGTTGTTGGAGAAGAATTCTTTACCGTAAGGGGTGAGGTTTACATGGCTAGCCAACCAGTTGACGGGCACCACCACCGACTGGATGCCGCAGGCGTAGGGGGCAATGTCGTAGAGCGGATAGACGAAGGTGATGGTGCTGAAGGAGCTGTCAATCAAGTAGTCCACTGGTACCGGCAGGCTATTGGCCTCGGCGAACTCGTCGAAGAGGCAGTTGCGTACCTCTGCATTCATTTCCATCTCGTTCACCGCCGTGCGGATGGCTTTGCCCAGATGGGTTGTGTCCATGAGGTCTTCGATATGGATGATGGAGCCTTTGGCGATGTCGACATTCACGTATTGGGCTGTATATGTGCCATGTGCAGCACCGACGACGGAGATTTCATCCTTGATGCAGAAGGTGGCCAGGTTGCCATTCACGTCGCATGTACTTTCCAGATGGCCGTAGGTGTACTGCAGTGTGTCGGCGATGCTGTCGTTTTTCAGCTCGAGGAGTTGTATTTCAGCACCTCCCTCTTCGTATTCCCATGTGAGGTAGAGGAGGTGTTCGGCGGCCTCGTCGAAAGTGGTCGACGTGCTGTCGCCGAAGGTGCGGATAAGCAGTTCGCGCTCGGCCTCGGGGGTGAGTAGGCCAGCCTTGGGCCAGGCCACATTGTAGCTGTTTTCCAATCCGATAACATTGCCGGCGGGGTAGAACGGCTCGTTGCCGATGACCACAAAGCAGCGCTTGTCCTGCAGTGTGTCGACGGCGAATTCCTTTGAGGGCTCTTTTTGCTGGCATGCAACCGCCAAGAGGCTGGTTGTCAGTGCGTAAAAAACATATTTCTTCATAACAGCGAAACGGTTTATTGATGCAAAGATACAAAAAAAATCATAATTATTTGGCAAATTGAAAAATAGTGTGTATCTTTGCAGTCGCAATCAAGGCTAAAAACAATACGCACACCCATGAAGTACCACGAGCAAGAAGAAAAGCTGTTCCGCCGCTGGAGCACCCGTGCACGCAAGCTGCACGATGCCGACATGATTACCAAAGACGGCCTACTCTATCGAGGTGAGCTACGCTTCGACGGCCTGAACCAAGTGCATCGCCCCGGCGACGAGGAGCAGCTCTGGGACGATGCAGGCATGCGTCTCTTGGTACTCACCAAGGAGCTTGACGACGAGGACTGCTGGGATGTGCGTGCCGAGACGGGGCGCGTCCCCACGCCCCACATGACCAACCGCACTGCCCAGCGCTTCTACCCCAACCTCGAGCTCTGGGTCTATGGCTTGCTGACCATTCCCGAGCGCAAGGTCATCCCCTTCAGCCGTGCCGATAATCCCACACGCCTGCAGGGTTTTTATGAGAACGGCCCTATCGCGCGTGTCAACTGCAAGAAGCAACCTGATGGCAAGGCCGCGAGCAACGCCGTGCTGCAACGCTACATGAAGGAATACGCTGACCTGCTCTGTGAGCAAATCCGGCTCTATGGCGCCGATATTATCCTCTGTTGCGGAGGCCAGGGCATCATGGTCGACTTTATCAAGGAGAACCTTTATACGGATCTCGAGCAGGTCAATGGCCACTGCTGGTACTCGGCCGAGGCCAATGTGTTGGTCGTTAAACAATACCATCCTAACTACAATGTCTATACCCGGAAGGATATGTATGCCTCGCTCATGCGCGACTATCAGTCCTTCCTCAAAACCAATCCCCGGTTCCCCTCTGCGCGCTGATGTTTTTTCATAGTCATTCGGTCTGGAGTGCCAAGTTCAAGGCACTCTTTTTTTTTGAAAAAAACGCCGAAAATGGCCGAAAATGGCGGGAATGTATGATGTTGATAAACAGTACTTTATTTGCATCCTCTTCTTCCTCTCTTCTTCCTCTCCTGGGCAATGGAAAAGCCCCTCGGGGCGAGGGGCTGGAAATACAGGGTTGAAGGGGGGGGGATAGGGGGTGTGGCGGGGGGTTGGAGGGTTGGATGTTGGATGCGGAGTTCATGCAGGAGGCGTCCCTCGGGGTCGAGGAGCTGGAGTGTGGAGCCGAGGCATGAGACTGGCAGGGAGACGGTGAGGAGTCCAGTGGTGGGGTTGGGGTGGAGGAGGATTACGGTGTAGGACGCGGAGGGGGGCGGCGCTACTGCTTTTGGGTGAGGGTGCCGGTGTATGTGACCTGTTTGTCGCCCATGGTGCAGCTGAATCGGAGGCTGCGGCCGTCGGCGGTGCCGCGGAGGTTGCGGACGGTGTATTTGGGGTAGGGCTTGCCGTTGGAGGTGGGCACCACCTGGCGGCAGCGGAGTGCGGTGCTGTCGACCACCACCTCGGGGATTTCCACGTCGACCTTGACGGGCATCATACGGGCGAATTTGGTATTGAAAATCAGTATGGTGGCGCGGTCGCCCTGGCGTTGCAGCCGGGCGGTCACGTCGCGGCGGGTGTAGCCGTCGGTGGTCATGGAGCCCACATAGGTCTGCGCCGGGGCCGCAAGGCCGAAGGCGAGCATGGCCAGCAGAAGGATGTGCTTGATGTTCATTGGGTTGCGTTATAATTTCGACATGAAAGCAATAAAATAACGCGCGGGGCGTTACAATATTGTATCAAACAATGCGATAGATGAAGAATATCATATTCGATTTTGGCAATGTGCTGGTGAAGTGGCAGCCGGAAAAGGTTTACAGTGAGCACTTTGGCGACGACGCGCGCGCCTGGTGGTTCTTGCGTCATGTGTGCGACGCCCCCTGGCGCAACCGCATCGACGCCGGCGAGAGCCAGGAGAGCTGCATCGCTGAGAAAAAGAAGCAATATCCTGACTATGAGGAGGCTGTGGAAGTCTACCGCTCGCACTGGAAGGAGATGCTGACCGGCGAGATGGAGGGCATGCGCGAGGTGATTGCCGAGCTGAAGGGCGACCCCGACGTGCGCATCTACGGCCTGACCAACTGGAGCATGGAGACCTTCCCCGAGGCAAGGGAGCGGTTCGGCATACTGCAAATGATTGAAAACTACGTGGTCAGCGGTGCCGAGGGGCTGGTGAAGCCCGACGAGAGGCTGTTCCGCGTGCTGCTCGACCGCTATGGATTGAAGGCCGGGGAGTGCACCTTCATCGACGATAACGAAGCCAATGTTCGCGCTGCTATCCAGTTGGGTATGAATGGTATAGTGTTCCGCGGAGCGGACGATTTGCGCATGCAGCTCGGCATGTTTCGCCCGCTGACCGCCGATGAGGTGGCGCAGCTGGAGCGTCAGGGCAACTGGGCCGACGACTGGAGCCAGGTGCGCATCTGCGGCGACACGAACCTGGGCCACGTGTGGCGCAACCATTTCAGCGGCGCAGTGGAACTGAGCAATTTGAAACAACTGAACAACAGTCATATAGACAACTGCCGCCTTGGCGACGGCACCTCGGTGGAGGATGTGCGCCTGCTGAGCGGCTACTGCGTGGGGCGCAACTGCACGCTGTTCAACATCGGCGAGATGCGGTTCAACACAACAGAACCCGTGGTGGCCGAGGTGATGAACGAGTGCGGTGGCCGCAGCATCCGCCTGACGCCGGGCATGACGGTGGGCGACGCCTACCTATGGGCCCGCTATCGCGACCGCAAAGCGTTGATGCAGAGGTTCGAAGCGTGGTCTATGCCCAGCCGCGGAACGGTGGGCGACGGCGTGGAGATACGCAACTGCACGGCCATCATCGACGGCCTGATCGGCGAGGGCTGCCGGCTGGAGCACGGCGTGATAGCCGAGCGCTTCCTGCTGGGCGAGAACGTGAAGCTGGAATACGGCCTGCGACTGAACGACACGGTGGTGGGCGACAACAGCACGCTGGCGCGCGGCGAGGTGGGCAACAGCCTTATCTTCCCCGCTCACGAGCAGCATCACAACTCGTCGTTCCTCATCGCGGCGCTGGTGCAGGGACAGAGCAATGTGGCCAGCGGCGCCACCTTGGGCAGCAACCACAACGGGCGCACGCCCGACGGCGAGCTGAGTGCCGGGCGCGGCTTCTGGCCGGGCCTCTGCGTCAGCATCAAGCATTCGAGCCGCTTCGCCTCCTATACCCTCATGGCCAAGGGCGACTACCCCTCGGAACTCAACATTACACTGCCTTTCTCGCTGATAAACAACAATGTGGCGAAGAACCGGCTGGAGGTGATGCCGGCCTACTGGTGGATGTACAACATGTATGCCCTGGACCGCAACCGCACCAAGTTTGCCAAGCGCGACCGCCGTACTCGCAAGCGCCAACACATTGAATTCAGCCCATTTGCGCCCGACACGGCCGAGGAGATGCTCCTCGCGCGCGAACTATTGTATATGTGGACCACCAAAGCCTATCAGGAAGGCGGCGGCACCGAGGTGGTGGCCTACGGCATGGAGAAAGGCCGCCGCAAGACGGTGATACTCAAGCCCGGCGAGGCCTACAAGGCCTACGAGGAGATGCTCGTCTATTATGCCATGGGCTGCCTGCAGTCCAGTCGGCAGGAGCACCCCGGCAAGTGCGAGCGTCGCTGGGTGAACATCGGTGGGCAACTGGTGGCAGGCGAGGCGATGGACTTGATGCTGAACGATATAGAGCGTGGGAATCTAGGCTCGTGGGCCGACTTGCACAAGCGCATGGACGACCTCTGGGCCGACTATCCCGAGCAGCGGGCGCGCCACGCCTACGGGGTGCTGTGTCAGTTGGCGCAGAAAAACAGCCTCGACGATGGCGACTGGCAGCACTATTCGCGCGAATACGCCCGCATCCTGCAGCTGGTGCGCGACCGCATCAGCGAGAGCCGCCGCAAGGATGCCGACAACGAGTTCCGCCAAGCCACCTACTGGAACATGGAAGAAATGAAAAACGTACTGGGAGAATGAAGAGAATACTGATGATAATAGTCTTGGCCTTGGCCACCGTGGCCCAGGCGCAGAACAGGTTCGACTTTTCGCTTGTGGGAGGCGTCAACATGGGACAGATCGACGGCGACAATGCCGACCGCTACCGCCACCTGGGCTTCCGCGCCGGCGTGGGCACCAGCTACCCCATCGGCGGCGATGCCGACTCGAAATGGCGCTGGGTGGTGGAGCTGGCCTACACGCAGAAAGGCAGCTACATTGAAGCCTACGACCGCAAGCTCTCGGCCGACTATATTGAAATTCCCCTTATGATAGCCTACACCACGCACAGCAAGGTGCTGCGTGTGTCGGTGGGTGTGGCGCCGGCGCTGCTGGTGCGGTCGGAGGTGTCCGACGGCGGCGCGGAGTCGGTGGCGGACAGGGACCTGTTCAAGACCTTCGACCTGCTGCCGCTGACGATATCGGTGCGGTGGCTGATGGGCACCAACTTCGGTATCGAAGGGCGCTATCAGAACTCGATGTTGAGTGTGACCAACGAGACGGCCAGCGGCACCTACCGCCTCTTCCGCGACAACAAAGGCTGCTTTCACAATATGCTTTCGGCCGGGATTTTCCTGCAATTCTAAATCAGCACCATGGACAACACCGCTATAGCCCGGGATGTGTTTCTGCACGATGCCTATGCCACCGACACCACCGGCATCAGCATCGCCCATGCGGGCGACCACACGGCTGAATGCCACCTGAACCTGGATGCGCGCCACCGCAACGCCCGCGGGGCTGCCATGGGCGGGGCGCTCTATACGCTGGCGGACTTTGCAGCTGCCGTGGCGGCCAACAGCGAGGAGCTGGAGGGCGCAGCTCTGCATTGGATTTCGCTCGACGCCACCATCCATTACCTTGCGCCAGCCATGGGTAACAGGTTGACTGCCAGGTGTGAAGCCCTCAAGCTGGGACGCACCACTTCGCTCTATCAAACCACCGTCAGCGACCCCGACAATGGCCGCAAGATAGCCATTGTCGAGACCACCATGGTGCGTGTCTGACGGATTTTACTCCGATTTCTTGATGGAGCGGAAACCGCTCATCAGGCCGGTGTTGCAGCTGCCGACAAAGGCCAGCACCTGCTTGCCCTCGTCGGTGTTGCCGTAGAGCTCCTTGACCTGCTCGAGGGCGTCGGCCAGGGGCATGCCTTTGACGAAGATGTAGCGGTAGATGTCGGTGATGTTGTTGATGCTTTCGCGCGAGAAGCCGCGGCGTTGCAGGCCGAGGCTGTTGACGCCGCAGTACTGTATGGGGTAGCGGGCGGCCTTGACGAAGGGGGGGATGTCCTTGTCGATGAGGGCGCCGCCCTGGGTGATGACGTGCGAGCCGATGTGGACGAACTGCAGGCAGGCCGTTTTGCCGCCGAGGATGACGTAGTCGCCCATGATGATATGGCCGGCGAGGGTGGCGTTGTTGGCCAGCACGCAGTTGTCGCCGACGACGCAGTCGTGGGCGATGTGGACGTAGGCCATCAGCAGGTTGCCGTTGCCGATGACGGTTTTGCCGGCGGCGGCGGTGCCGCGGTTGATGGTGCAGCACTCGCGGATGGTGTTGTTGTCGCCAATCTCGACGGTGGTGTATTCGCCGGCGAACTTGAGGTCCTGCGGTATGGCACCGATGACGGCGCCGGGGAAGATGCGGCAGTTCTTGCCGATGCGGGTGCCGGGGAAGATGGTCACGTTGGGGCCAATCCAGGTGCCGTCGCCGATGACGACATCCTCATAGATGGTGGTGAAGTTGGAGATGGTCACGTTTTCGCCAATCTTGGCGTCGGGGTGAAGGTCGTATAGGGTCATAGGTGATTATTTATTTTCTGGGTTTTGATTGGGGTGTTCTTTCATATATTGCATGAGGAAACGGGCGAAGGCGTTGTTGGCCTTGTGGCCGGGCTTGTAGATGGAGAAGTGGGCGTTGAGGTTGCATCCGGCGAGGCGCACGTCGCCCACGAAGTCGAGCAGCTTGTGGCGTGCCGGTTCGTTGGGGAAGTAGGGGTCGGTGGTGTTGAGGACGCCGTCGTGGACCTTGAAGTTGCCCACGTCTTTGTTGAAGGTTTTGCCGAGGCGTTTGAGCTGGCGGGGGGTGAGTTCTTTGTTGACGTAGACCAGCGCGTTGTCGAGGCTGCCGCCCTTGATGAGGTTGAAATGCAGCAGGGGTTCGATTTCGTGGAGGAAGACGAAGGTGCGGCAGGGGGCGATGCTGGCGGGGTATTCGGAGAGGTTGTTCATGTCGGCCTCCTGGCGGCCGATGACGCTGTTGGGGAAGTCGATGACGCAGTGGACGGAGAAGTGGTCGCAGGGCTCGAGGTCGAAGACGGAGCCCGTGGGCTTGTATTCGAAGTGGAGCGGCTCGCGGAAGGTATAGGCGCGGCGCGGCGCGGCGTTGGGACGGATACCCACGCGTACAAGCTCGAGCAGCCAGGGGCGGGCCGAGCCGTCGAGGATGGGCACCTCGCCGCCGTCGAGCTCGACAAGCGCATTGTCGACACCCAACCCGTGGAGGGCCGACATGAGGTGTTCGATGGTGGCTATGGTCTGGCGACCGGAGCCTAGGGTGGTGCCGCGGTTGGTGGTGCCAACCAAATCGGCCAGTGCGTGCTGGGTGATGATATTGGTGCGGTCGGTGCGCCGGAAGGCGATGCCGAAGTCTTCGAAGGCGGGTTTGACGGTGACGGTCACGGTGCGACCTGTGTGGAGGCCGGGGCCGGTGAGGCGGAACTCTTTCTGTATCGTGTTTTGGTATTCCATTTTGAGTGGTCGGTGGCCAGTGGTCGGTGGTCAGTGTTGTTTTTATTCCATGGATGCCGGGATGAAGTGAAGGCTCTCCATGCGGTAGAGTTGTGGATGGTCGTTCTCGAGGCCGGCCTGGGGGCGGCTGAGGTGGAGGGGGTGGAGGAGCGAGGGCAGCGTGGGGATGGGCTGCTCCCAGAAGGCGTTGCTGCGGCGGCGGAGGCCCTCGACGAGGTAGGTGGTGAGGTCGTAGGCCGTGGCGGCGAGGGTGGAGGTGGGCTCGGTGCCGTAGCGTTGGCGGTAGGCTTTGAGGAATTCGACGTGGACGGCATTGGTCATGTCCCACGAGGTGTAGAAGGTGTGGTAGTTGAGCAGTTGCAGCTGGGCGAAGTCGATGTCGGCGTACTCCTGGGTCCAGTCGTTAAGGGTGTAGAGCACGGGGGTGCCGCTCTTGAGGGCCGAGAGGCGGTTGAGGAGGTTGCTGACATAGATGCGCATTTGGTCGCTCTTGTGGTCGTAGAGGCTGAGGACGTGGCAACCCGGGGTGGCCTTGAGGGTGGAGGAGAGTTTGGCGCTCTGGTTCCAGTTGAAGAGGGTGTATTTGATGTCGCCGCGCTCGGTGAGCTGTCGGCGGAGTTCGGCAACGATGGGTTTCTCGCTGCCCGAGCCGCCGTGGAGGATGTAGAGGTGGGCGTCGGGACGCTCGAGGCGCATGTTGTCGAGCATGGCGGCGAGCTGGCTGGCGACCGAGGGTTGGATCTTGACCATATAGGGGTTGTCGGCGCAGAGTTCGCTGCGGGGTGCCATGGGGTTGACGATGTAGACCCCCGAGTCGCGGGCGAGGGCGGCGGCCTGGTCGAAGGCGTCGCGGAAGAGGAGGGCGACGATGAAGTCGGCCTGTGCGGCGCCGCGCGAGGCGAATGCCTGGCGCACCTCGTCGGCACTGTTGTTGGGTATGTCGATGACGTTGAGGTCAACGCTCACGCCGCGGTCGGCCAGCTGGTCGAGGGCGAGGCGCAGGCCTTCGTAGAATTCGATGAATTCGAACTGGCGGTAGCTTTTCTTGCCGCGCTGCTCGATGTCGAATTTGGAGGTGGATATCTCGTCGATTTGACCCAGATGCAGGGGCATGAGGAGCGAGATGCGGAGGGTTGGGCCGGGCTTGGGCACGGAGGGGAGAGGGGAGGTTGGAGGTTGGAGGTTGGAGGTCGGAGGTTGGGGGGTGGAGGTAGGAGGTTGGGAGGTGGGGGGGGGGGGGGGGGGAGTGGTGGCGGACTGGGCCTGGGTGGCCACGTTGGGGTTCTCGTACTCCTCGGTCTGGGCGCCGAACTGGCCGCGGTGGGGCAGCCAGACGGTGTCGCCCGGGTGGAGGAAGTGGATGTCCTTGTGGGTGACGGCGTCGTAGCTCTGCACCTTGTAAGCCTTCGAGATGGAGTAGACGGTCTGCCCTTTCTCCACGATGTGGACGTAGTAGCGGCGGCCGTTGATGATTTGGGTCTCATAGCTGACCTTCACCGGGGTGGTGCCGGGGGCTTGGGCCCGGGCGGAATTGAAAATTGAGAATTGAGAATTGAAAATCAGGCTTGCGCAGGCAAGCAATATCAATCTCCATTTCCCATTCCGCGAAGTGTGTTGCGTCATAAAGTTTTCAGTTTTCAACTGTGAATTCTCGATTTTTTACTCCCATTCGATGGTTGCAGGGGGCTTGGAGGAGATGTCGTAGACCACGCGGTTGACGCCGCGGACGCGGTTGATGATTTCGTTGCTGACGCGGGCCAGGAAGTCGTATGGCAGGTGGCACCAGTCGGCCGTCATGCCGTCGACACTCTCCACGGCGCGCAGGGCGACCACACTCTCGTAGGTGCGCTCGTCGCCCATCACGCCGACGCTCTGCACCGGCAGGAGCATGGCGCCGGCCTGCCACACCTGGTCGTAGAGGCCGCTGTCGCGCAGGCCCTGGACGAAGATGTGGTCCACCTCCTGGAGGATGCGCACCTTCTCGGGCGTTACGTCGGAAAGGATGCGGATGGCCAGGCCGGGGCCGGGGAAGGGGTGGCGGCCAATGAGGCTGTCCTTGATGCCCAGCTGGCGGCCTACGCGGCGCACCTCGTCCTTGAAGAGCGAGCGCAGGGGCTCGACGAGCTGGAGCTTCATATAGTCGGGCAGGCCGCCCACGTTGTGGTGGCTCTTGATGGTCTGGCTGGGGCCTTTGACGCTGGACGACTCAATCACGTCGGGGTAGATGGTGCCCTGGCCGAGGAACTTGGCGTCGGTGATGAGTTTGGCTTCGGCATCGAAGACGTCGATGAAGGTCTTGCCGATGGCTTTGCGCTTCTTCTCGGGGTCGGTTACGCCGGCGAGGACGCTGTAGAAGCGCTCCTTGGCGTCGACACCCTTGACGTTGAGGCCCATGTCGCGGTAGGATTCGAGGACGGACTCGAACTCGTCCTTGCGGAGCAGGCCGTTGTCGACGAAGATGCAGTGCAGCTGGTGGCCGATGGCGCGGTGCAGGAGCACGGCGGCCACGGTGCTGTCCACACCGCCGCTGAGGCCGAGGACCACCTTGTCCTGGCCCACCTTGGCCTTGAGGTCGGCCACGGTGGTCTCGATGAAGCTCTCGGGCGTCCACTCGGCGCGGCACTGGCAGATGTCGAAGACGAAGTTGCGCAGCAGCTGCACACCGTCGACGCTGTGGTGCACCTCGGGGTGGAACTGTATGGCGTAGGTGGGTTCGCCCTCGATCTGGTAGCCGGCATAGCGGACGTTCTCGGTGGAGCAGATGGTGCGGTAGCCGTCGGGCAGCTGCTCGATGGTGTCGCCATGGCTCATCCACACCTGCGAGTTTTGCGGTATGCCTTTCATGAGGGGGTTGGCGGTGTCGATGAACGAGAGGTTGGCGCGGCCGTACTCGCGGGTCTGGCTCTGCTGCACGCGGCCGCCGCCGTAGCGTGCCAGGTACTGGGCGCCGTAGCAGACGGCGAGCAGGGGGAGGCGCCCCTTGATGCCGTCCATCTGGGGCACGGGGGCGTCCGGCGCGTTGCAGGAGAAGGGGCTGCCGCTGAAGACGACGCCTTTCACGTCGGGCGTCAGGGGCGGAACCTTGTCGAAGGGGTGGATTTCGCAGTAGACATTCTGCTCGCGGATTTTGCGCGCGATGAGCTGAGTGTATTGAGAACCAAAGTCTAAGATGACTATCGTATCCATATATTGTATTATTTTTAAAGTGCAAAGGTACGACTTTTTTTCGGAACGGAAAAGTTAAAATTGGCGATTGTTGATAACTTCGCCCCCGCAGCCGCGGCAAAAAAGCGGCACGCAGCCCCCGGCCGGCAAGGAAACTGCTCCCTGAAAACCAGCGGATAAGGACAATCAAATTTTGCCTATAGTTTGATAAAATTTTCTAATGGATGGACAATAAAAAAGCGGCAGCGACGTTACCCTTGCGAATCCGGAATTATCCAAAAATCAGAAACCAATACGCTATGGCAAAAATCGAACAAGGCATCCTGGGTCCCTTCCGCGGCACGGTGGGGACGGTGATCGGCTACCGCTGGCGGGACCGTTGGTGTATGCGCGCCAAGCCGCGCGGGTACCACGACCGGCAGTCGGCGGCGCAGCTGCAGCAGCGGGGGCGCTTCAAGGCGATGATACAGTTCGCCTCGCCGGCGACACCGCTGCTGCGCATCGGGCTGCGGGCCTGGGCGGCGGGGCACGGACTGACGGAGGGCAACGCCTTCCTGCGGCTGAATCACGAGGCATTCGGCTCGGGGAGTGTGGATTACGCGCGGCTGCAGTTTTCGCATGGGCACCTGCCGGCGGTGCGCCTGACCGCGGGTGCGGTGGGCGCGGACGGCGTGGCCACCGTGGAGTGGAGCAAGGAGGGCGGGCGTAACGAGGACCGCGTGCACCTCTATGTCTACTGCCCCGCGACGGGGCAGGGGCTGGTGGCGGCGACGGTGGAGCGTGGCCGCCGGCGTGCGCGTTTCCTGCTGCCGCAGCAGATGGCGTGCGCGGAGGTGCACCTCTGGGCTGTGGCGGAGAACGCCGCCGGCGAGGTGTCGGCGACGGCCTACCTGCCGCTGGGCGACACCGACGGCCGCTCGCGTCAGGCCGGGGCGGAGGAGGCAATGGACACGCCTGCAGATGAATGCGTTGCATGTCCCCCGGTTGCAATAATCCCCTCTGCGCAGGCCGATTCCCCCGACGATGCGTTTGGATAAGAGCCGTTTCCAGCGCAACTGCTTTGCTGCTTTCCTCCCGATTGTGGCTAGGTCATAATGCGGAAAGATGTAAAAAATTATTCGCGCGTCGAATATTTTTTGTATCTTTGCAGCCTATGAAAAAGGTGATTTTTGTCGCTACAATCGCTGCAGTGTGCTTGCTGACAGCGAGTTGTGGTGGATTTAATAAGATGCTCAACAGCAACGATTACGAGGCGAAGTATGCCGCGGCGATGAAATATTACAACGAGAACAGTTTCTCGCGCGCGTCGCAGCTGTTCGAGAACCTGACGATGTACTACCGCGGCAAGGACCACGCGGAGAACATCGCGTGGTACTACGCCCAGTCGCTGCGCAAGAGCGGCGACAACTACACGGCGGCCTACCAGTACAAGCGCTTCGCGCGCCAGTTTCCCTACAGCAACAAGCTGGAGGAGGCGCTGTTCTATTCGGCCTACTGTGCCTATGTGGACTCGCCGGACTACGGGCTGGACCAGTCGATGACCAAGGGTGCCATCGAGGAGTTTGAGATGTTTGCCGAGCGCTACCCCCGCAGCACGCGCCTGCCGGAGGTGAACAAGTGTCTCGACGAGCTGCGCGGCAAGCTGACGAAGAAGGACTACGAGATAGCCTATGGCTACTACTATATCGAGGAATACCGCGCGGCATATGAGTCGTTCAAGCAGTTCCTCAACCTCTACCCCGATGCGCCGCAGCGCGAGGAGGCGATGTTCTATATGCTCGACGCCAGCTTTAAGTATGCCATGAACAGCCGCGAGGACAAGAAGTACGAGCGGTTGCAGCAGGTGGTGAACGACTTCGAGCGCTTCAGCAGCAGTTTCGCCGACTCGAAGCGCATGTCCCAGGCGCAGACCATCTACACCAAGACACGGGCTGAGATGGCGAAGATGGGGAAGTGAAATTGAGAATTGAAAATTGAAAGTTAAAAATTGAAAATATTTTTCCATGGAAGAGAAGAAAAAGAAAATTTCGAACACTACCATCACCCGCAACACGGGTGAGTTCAGCCAGATGACCGACAACATCTACGAGACCGTGGCCATGCTCAGCAAGCGCGCCAACCAGATTGCGCAGGAAGAGAAACGTGCGCTGCACGACAAGATCGACGACTTCCGCTCGGGCAACGACGCGATGGACGAGATGTTCGAGAACCGCGAGCAGATCGAGATTGTGCGCCGCTTCGAGCGCCAGCCCAAACCCACGCTGGAGGCCACCGAGGAATACCTCGACGGGCAGATCTACTACCGCAACCCCGTCAAGGAGGCGAAGGCGAAGTAAAAGAAGATGAGAATTGTCGTTGGAATCACGGGTGGCATTGCGGCCTACAAGGTGCCGGAGCTGGTGCGCCTGCTGGTGAAGGCCGGCCACGAGGTGCGCTGCGCCGCCACGGAGCATGCGCTGCAGTTCGTCACGCGCCCCACGCTGGAGACGGTGAGCGGCGCGCCGCTCTACTGCGACCTCTTTGCCTCGGGCGGCACCGAGCACATCTCGCTCAAAGACTGGGGCGAGCTGCTGGTGGTGGCGCCGGCCACGGCCAACATCATCGGCAAGGTGGCCGCGGGCGTGGCCGACGACGCATTGAGCACCCTGCTGCTGGCCTTCTCGGCGAAGCCCGTCGTCATGGCGCCGGCCATGAACAGCGACATGTGGGCGCACCCCGCCGTGCAGCGCAACCTGACGACGCTGCGGGGGTGGGGGATAGGCATTGTGGGCCCTGCCGAGGGCGAGCTGGCCTGCGGCGTGAGCGGCACGGGCCGCATGGCGGAGCCTGGCGCAATCACCGAGGCGATTGCAAATTTTGAATTTGGAAAAACGAATTTTGAAGAAAAAGAGTCAACAAATTCAAGATTCAGAATTCAAAATTCAAAATTGGCCGGCCAAAGATGGCTGGTCACCGCAGGACCCACCTACGAGAAAATCGACGCCGTGCGCTTCATCGGCAACTACTCCAGCGGCAAGATGGGCTTCGCCCTGGCCGAGGCGTTGGCCGAGGCTGGCGCCGAGGTGGAGCTGGTGAGCGGACCCACGCATCTTGACATATCAACGTGTCAACATATCAACGTTCACCGTGTCGAGAGCGCCCGCGAGATGTATGCCGCCGCCACCGAGGTCTTCCCCGCCTGTCAGGGGGCCATCCTCTCGGCCGCCGTGGCCGACTACCGCTCCGCCGAGCAGGCCGACCACAAGCTGAAGAAGCAGGGAGACGAGGGCATGACCCTCCGCCTGGTGCAGAATCCCGACATCCTGGCCACCCTCGGCACCATGAAGCGCGACGGGCAGCGCCTCGTAGGCTTCGCGCTGGAGACCGACAACGAACTGCAGAACGCCGAAGGCAAGCTGCGCCGCAAGAACCTGGACTTTATCGTCATGAACTCGCTGCGCGATGCCGGCGCCGGCTTCGGTGTCGACACCAACAAGGTGACCATCCTCGGCGCCGACGGCAGCCGCAAGGAGAGCCCGCTGATGACAAAAACGGAGATAGCCCGACTGATAGTCAACACAGTAGCACTGACAGACACCCTATGAAAAAACTATCCATCATCGCCATCATACTGGCCTCTGTGGCGATTGCCGGCGAGGCCTTTATTTTTTCCACCCGCAAGGAGCGCGACGAGGAACTCCACACCCGCGCCATCCGCGCCGGCTACCACGTCTACGCCCCTCCGCTGCCGGACACGCTCTCCTTCGCCGGCCAGCGTGTGCCGATGAACCTCTACTATGTGCGCGAAGGACTGGACCGCGAGCTGGTGAGCAACATGTACTTCCAGAGCAACACCCTCTTCTGCATCAAGCGGGCCGCGCGTGTCTTCCCCACCATCGAGCGCATCCTGCGCGAGGAAGGTGTGCCGCAGGACCTGAAGTACCTCTGCGTCATCGAGAGCAGCCTCCAGAACTCCACCTCGCCCGCCGGCGCGCAGGGCTACTGGCAGTTCATGAAGTCCACCGGCCAGCGCTACGGGCTGGAAATCAGTGACGAGGTGGATATGCGCAACGACCTCGAAGCCTCCACCCGCGCCGCCTGCAGCTACCTGAAAGAACTGCGCCGCAGGCTGGGCGGCTGGGCCGAAGCCGCGGCGGCCTACAACTGTGGCGAGAACGGCCTTGCCAAACGCCTCGAGAAGCAAGGGCAGAAGAGCTACTACGAGCTCTACCTCAACCGCGAAACCCAACGCTACGTATACCGCATCCTGGCCATGAAACTCATCATGCAGCACCCGCAGGACTACGGCTACCATGTGCGCCGCTGCGACCTCTACCCCGAGCTGCCCTACAAGACCGTCACCCTCGGCGGGCAGAATGTGGACCTCTACCAGTTCGCCGCCAGCCATGGCACCACCTACAAACTGCTGCGCACGATGAACCCCTGGCTCACCACCGACACCCTCAAAAACAAAGCCAACAAGAGCTACACCGTGCGCATCCCCACGCAGAAAGGCACCGAATACAACACCATCGTCAAGGGGAAGCACGACACCTCCGTTATCGAGAGCATCTAACACAACACTATGGACGACGAGAAAATAAAGATACTAGGCGCGCGCGAGCACAACCTGCAAAATGTGGACCTCGAGATCCCGCGCGGCAAGCTGGTGGTATTCACCGGCTTGAGCGGCAGCGGCAAATCGAGTCTCGCCTTCGACACCATCCATGCCGAGGGCCAGCGCCGCTATATGGAGACCTTCTCCGCCTACGCGCGCAACTTTATAGGCAATATGGAACGCCCGGACGTGGACCTCATCGAGGGCCTCAGCCCCGTCATCGCCATCGAGCAGAAAAGCACCAACAACAACCCCCGCTCCACCGTCGGCACCCTGACCGACACCTACGACCTGCTGCGCCTCCTCTACGCCCGCATCGGCAAGGCCTACTCGCTGGCCACCGGCAAACCCATGGTGAAATACAGCGAAGAAAAAATCATCGACATCATCACCGCCGACTATGGCAACCGCGACATCACCATCCTCGCCTCGCTGGTGAAAGGGCGCAAGGGCCACTACCGCGACCTCTTCGAGCAGGTGGCCAAGAAGGGCTTCCTGCGCGTGAGGGTCGACGGCGAGGTGAAGGAAATCACCTACAAGATGCAGGTGGACCGCTACAAGGTGCACGACATCGAGCTCGTGGTGGACCGCCTGCGGGCCGACCGCAGCCCCGACCGCCTGCGCGAGGCCGTCAAGGTGGCCTTCCGCCAGGGCAAGGGCATCCTCATGGTGCTGGCAGCCGACGACGGGTCGGTGCGCTACCTCAGCCGCATGCTCATGGACCCCGACAGCGGCCTCTCCTATCCCGAACCCGAACCCAATACCTTCTCCTTCAACTCGCCCTATGGCGCCTGCCCCCACTGCAACGGCCTGGGCGAGGTGGCGCAGATTGACATGCAGAAGCTCATCCCCAACCCCAAGCGCAGCCTCCGCGACGGCGCCATCGAGGTGATGGGCAAGTACTCGCCCACCAACTACGTCTATCGCAAAGTGGAACTCATGGGCCGCCACTACGGCTTCACCCTCGACACCCCCGTGGCCGACCTCAGCGACGAGGCGCTCAACGCCATCCTCTACGGCAGCAACCACTTCACCGCCATCGAAGACCCCGAGGACCCGGGCTTCCTCGGCGAGTTCCCTGGCATTGTCACCTATATGTCCAACCTGGCCCTCGACGACACCTCGTCGAGCCTGCAGAAGTGGGTGGCCAGCTTCATGAACACCGTCCCCTGCCCCGAATGCCACGGCCACCGCCTCAAGCCCGAAAGCCTGGCCTTCCGCATCCTCGACAAGAACATCGGCCAGCTGGCCGACATGGACCTGTTGGAACTGCACGAGTGGCTGCAAGCCCTCGAACCCCAGCTCGACAAGCGCGATGCCACCATCGCCCACGAGGTGCTCGTCGAGGTGCTGAAGCGCATCTCCTTCCTGCTCGACGTGGGCGTGGGCTACCTCAGCATGAACCGCAGCGCCAAGAGCCTCTCCGGCGGCGAGGCGCAGCGCATACGCCTGGCCACCCAGATAGGCTCCCAGCTGGTCAATGTGCTCTATATCCTCGACGAGCCCTCCATCGGCCTCCATCAGCGCGACAATCAGCGGCTTATCGAAAGCCTCAAGCGGCTGCGCGACCTCGGCAACTCGGTCATCGTCGTCGAGCACGACCGCGACATGATGCTCGCCTCCGACTTCCTGGTCGACATCGGCCCCGGCGCCGGCGTGCATGGCGGCAAGGTGCTTTTTGCAGGAAATCCTAGAGATTCTAGAAAATCTAGAGATTCTAGAAATTCTAGTTTAACTCTGGATTATCTGGAAAGAAAAAAAGACATCGCGCTGCCAGAGCGGAGAACCGTCGAAGGCCGCCAGCACCTGCTGTTGAAGGGTGCCACGGGCAACAACCTCCGCGGTGTCGACCTCGACCTCCCGCTCGGCATGCTCGTCTGCGTCACCGGCGTCAGCGGCAGCGGCAAGTCCACCCTCATCAACGACACCCTCCAGCCCATCCTCAGCCAGCATTTCTACCATTCGCTGCGCGCCCCGCTGCCCTACCAGAGCATCGACGGCATCGACCTCATCGACAAGGTGATACAAATCGACCAGTCGCCCATCGGGCGCACCCCGCGCTCCAATCCCGCCACCTATGCCGGCTTCTTCGACGACATCCGCCGCCTCTTCGCCGACCTCCCCTCGGCCCGCATCCGCGGCTACAAGCCCGGTCGCTTCAGCTTCAACGTCAGCGGTGGCCGCTGCGAGCACTGCAAGGGCGCCGGCCTGCGCACCATCGAGATGAACTTCCTGCCCGACGTCTACGTGCAGTGCGAGATGTGCGGCGGCAAGCGCTACAACCGCGAGACCCTCGAGATACGATACAAAGGCAAGTCCATCGCCGACGTGCTCGACATGACCGTCAACGAGGCCGTCGAATTCTTCGACGCCATGCCCAAGCTGCGACGCAAACTGCAGACCCTGAAGGATGTAGGTCTCGGCTATATCACCCTCGGGCAGCAGTCCACCACCCTCAGTGGCGGCGAAGCCCAGCGCGTCAAACTCGCCACCGAGCTCAGCCGCACCGACACCGGCCGCACGCTCTACATCCTCGACGAACCCACCACTGGCCTCCACTTCGAGGACATCCGCGTGCTGCTCGACGTGCTGCAAAAGCTCGTCGACAAGGGCAACAGCGTCCTCATCATCGAGCACAACATGGACGTCATCAAGGTGGCCGACTGGGTCATCGACCTCGGCTCCGACGGTGGCCGCGCCGGCGGTCAAATCGTCTTCGCCGGCACCCCCGAGCAGCTCGCCAAGCAGAAAAACAGCTTCACCGGCCAGTATCTCGCCGAGGAACTCGCCGCCATGAAATCCGCACGCAAGAAATAAAATTTTGCCAATTCATTTTTTATTCTTATCTTTGCAGTCAAAATAAGAATAGAAAATGAAGAGAACACTGACCTTCCTGCTCCTTGTCGCAGCCGTGCTCGGCGCGCAGGCCCAACAGACCGTTAGCGGCACCCTCCAAGGAGGCGACCAGCGCCCGCTGCCCTACGCCAACATCGCCCTGATGCGCCAGGCCGACAGCACCTTCCTCCGCGGCACCACCAGCGACGACCGCGGCCGCTTCTCCCTCCAGGCCGACACCTTCGCCACCTTCCTCCGCATCTCCGCCATCGGCTATGAGACCCTCTTCGTCCCCGTCGCCGACAGCACCGGCGCCCAGGCCCTCAACCTCGGCATCCTGCGTCTGCGCGAGGGCGCCACCACGCTCGACGAGGTGAGCGTCACCGCCGCCAAGCCCATGTACTCGGTCGACGGCGAGAAGACGCTCTACAACGTCAGCGAAGACCCCAGCGTGCAGACCGGCACCGCCAGCGACGCCCTTCAGAATGCCCCCGGCGTGCAGGTCGACGTGCAGGGCAACATCACCCTCGACGGCCAGTCGGTCACCGTCTGGATCAACGACCGCCCCTCCCACCTCTCGGGCGAAAGCCTCCGCCAGTACATCAAGCAGCTGCCGGCCAACAGCATCTCCTCCATCGAGGTCATCAAGAACCCCTCCGCCAAGTACGGTGGCGGCGGCCCCGTGATCAACATCAAGACCGACCAGAAGGTCCTGCGCAACTCCTATGTCAGCTTCGGCGCCAACGGCTCGTCCGAGCCCTCGCTCGTCCCCTGGCTCTCCTACGTCTATTCCAACGAGAAGTTCCGCATCAGCGCCTACCTCAACTACCGCCGCAGCACCTACGAGTCCTCCTCGCGCCATGAGGGCACCATGCTCGACAGCATCGGCGACCTCGCCCGCCAGTGGAGCTCCACCAGCACGGGCGAAAACACCGGCAACAGCTTCAACGCCAACCTCAACTTCAGCTACGAGTTCGACACCATGAACAGCCTCTCCGGCTGGTTCTACACCTACCCCCACTGGGGCAGCAGACGCAGCGACGGCCGCAACGTGCGCACCGACTACATCGGCGGCGCGGCCCACGACTACAGCTACACCTCGCACAGCGACTCCGACGACCGCAACGGCGGAGGTGGCGGCGGCATGTGGTTCCAGCACAAGTTCGACAACGAAGGGCACCAGCTCTCGGCCAGCCTCAACGGCCACTGGTTCGCCTTCGGGGGCGGCGCCTCGCGCTTCGAGCACTACGACGCCCAGCCGCGCCTCAGTTTCGACGAGCGCACCGACGGCGCCTACCTCTCCGGCTCGGGCAGCATCGGTGTCGACTACTCGCTCCCCTACAGCGAGCAGGGCGAGGTGGAGGCCGGCATCGGCTTCGGCTTCTCCGCCGGCCACGACTACGACCTGCGCGACACCCTCGACGCCGCCGGCAACTACCGCCGCGACCTGCTGCGGTCCGACTCCTCGCGCACCGCCTCGCAGGAGGTCGGCGCCTACCTCTCCTGGCGCCGCAAGTGGGGCAACTTCACCCTCAAAGTCGGCTCGCGCCTCCACTTCGAGCACGACGCCATCAGCCACCTCACCGCGCCCGACTGCGACACCGCCGTCAACCAACTCTCCCTCCGCCCCTCCCTCCACCTCAGCTACCGCACCGAGAGCATGCACACCTTCTCCCTCGGCTACTCCATCAACACCTCCCACCCCTCCGCCTCCAGCCTCTCGCGCTACATCTCCTACTCCACCGACAGCTACTCCACCGGCAACCCACTCCTCGAAGCCTCCTACACCCACAACCTCAACGCCGACTGGAACAAATACTTCGCCAGCCTCGGCTCCATCGGCGCCAGCGCCACCTTCCGCGCCAACCTGAACGAGCGCAACACCATCAGCGACCCCCAGTGGAGCGACTTCTTCGGCCGCTACGTCCCCGTCTCCATGCCACACAATGCCAGCGACAGCCGCCGCTTCGACTTCAACGTCAACGCCATGCTTCGCCCCACCGCCTTCCTCAACATACGCCTCAGCCCCAGCCTGACCGACAGCTGGTACCGCGTCATGGTCCGCCCGGGCGCCTGGGTCGAAGACCACCGCACCTCCTGGGGCATCAGCGGCCGCGTGTGGGCCAAACTCTGGAACCGCCTCGAAGTCTTCGTCTCCGGACGCTACCGCAGCCGCGGCCACGGCTGGTCCGTCCTCGACATCAGCGAGCCCTACAAAAGCCTCGACCTCGGCCTCAGCGCCGACTTCTTCGACCGCCGCCTCTCGCTCTACCTCAACGTCGACGACATCTTCGACTGGAACGAGTGGGGCTCCTCATCCATCAACCCCTACTACACCTCCTCCAGCATCTCCAAGTACACCTCCCGCTACGTCACCTTCGGCCTCACACTCCGCTTCGGCAAAATGGAACTCGCCGACCGCTCCCGCGAAGGCATCCAGTCCGGCGGCGGCCACTCCGCCCAGGGGGCGCATTGACATCGCCACATACTGCGACCCGCTCACCCGCCCCTCGCCGTCCACCACGAAGCCCCACATCCTGATATTTTGATGGTTCCAGCCCTCCGGCAGCTGCATCTGCATCCGCCCCTGGCGCCGCTCGGCAGGGTGGGAGAGGAGCCCCTCGCGCGTATCCGTATTATATATGTACACATACACCCTGTCGCTCCCTTTCGCACGCGTCATGCCGCCATTCTTCTCATAATCAACCCTCAACACACCACTCTCATCCACTCCGGCCCCGGTGAACCGCACCGGCGCCGCACTCCCCTCGGCAATCCTGATCCGCTCATAATCAACCTCCCTCCCTGTGGAGACGCCGCCTGACGCCTCCCTGCCGAAGCAACCCTTGTTCATCCTCACGAACGCATTCCCCTCCGTCATCTGCCACTGCGCCGCACGCTCCCGCAGCCCCAGCAGCAGCGCCTGACGCGCCGTCGCCGCAAACCGCACCATCCCCACAAACCAATCTCTCTCAGCCTGTTGCCTTTCGGTATTGGGGTAATTGATCTCCCTGCGGTAGGCACGCACCACCTGCTTCCCGCGCCACAGGTACCCCACTACGGTACCCACCTTGCCCCGGAACGGCCCGAGGATGCCCTGTTCTAATTTAGCCATTGTCTGTTCCTTTTTTTGTTCCCATCCTCCCCTCCGCCTCCCATTGAAGAAGAGGGGAAGAAGAGCATTGCAATAATATGTTTAATATCAACCAGTTGTATCCATGCAAAACTGGTCGTTTTTTCTGTTTTTTGTTCAAAAAATCAGTCTTCCACCCCGGTCTGCTCGTCGTGGAGGTCGTTCCTCTTTTGCTGCTGTTTGCGGCCGGAACGCTGCTTGATGTAGATTTCGATGCTCTTGAGGCCCCAGTTGATGAGGATGATGAAGCCCACGGCCACCAGCGCCTCGCGCCACATGCCGTAGCCGCAGAGGCTGCCCACAGCGGCCGAGCACCAGATGGTGGCCGCCGAGGAGAGGCCCTGGATGGTGATGCCGTTCTTCATGATGACCCCCGCCCCGAGGAAGCCGATGCCCGTGACCACCTGCGAAAGGACGCGCAGGTTGTCGTTGTTGACCGGGCCGCCGGCCAGGCGGGCGTTCATGATGACGCTCTCGCTGATGAGGATGAAGATGCAGGCGCCGATGGCCACCAGCGAGTTGGTGGTCAGCCCGGCCTGCCGCTGGCGCAGCTCGCGCTGCGTGCCTATGATGATGCCGGCCACCAGGGCGCTGGCTATGCGGAAGATGAATGTTTCGAGTGGCATCTCTTATTCTTGCTTTTGTCCGGCGAGTACGACTACAATTTCGCCTTTGACCTCCTTTTGCCCGAAGTGGGCGCGCACCTCCGCGAGGGTGCCGCGGGCAGTCTCGGCGTGGAGTTTGCTGATTTCGCGGCTGACGCTGACCTGGCGGTCCGGGCCGAGCGCGGCGACGAGCTCGTCGAGCAGTTTCACCAATCGGTAGGGGCTCTCGTAGATAATCATCGTGCGCTGCTCGTCGGCCAGGGCGGCGATGGCGGTCTGGCGTCCCTTCTTGTGGGGCAGGAAGCCGAGGAAGGTGAAGCGGTCGCAGGGCAGGCCGCTGTCGATGAGCGCCGGCACGAAGGCCGTGGCCCCGGGGAGGCACTCCACCTCGATGCCGGCTTTCACCGCCTCGCGCACCAGCAGGAAGCCGGGGTCGGAGATGCCGGGGGTGCCGGCGTCGGTCACCACGGCGATGGTCGTCCCCGCCAGCAGGCGCTCCACGAGCGAGGCCACGGTCTGGTGCTCGTTGTGGATGTGGTAGCTCTGCAGGGGCGTCTGGATGCCGTAGTGCTGCAGCAGCACTCGGCTGGTGCGTGTGTCCTCGGCCAGGACGAGGTCGACCGCGCGGAGCACCTCGACGCCACGATAGGTCATGTCGCCGAGGTTCCCCACGGGGGTCGGTACCAGGTAGAGTTTCATTTATTCCTCCTCGAAGTCGTCGGGGATTTCCATGTCGTGGTAGACGTTGGTAATGTCGTCGTCTTCCTCGAGGATGGATATGACTTTGAGCACTTTGCGGATCGAGTCGGGCTCAATCTGGCGCGTGCTGTTGGGGATGCGCTGCAGCTCGGCGCTCTCGCACTCGATGCCTTTCTCTTCGAGCATCTTCACCATGTTGCCGAAGTCTTCGTAGGCGGTGTAGAGGGTCAGGTAGTCGTCCTCCACCTCCATCTCCTCGAGGCCGCCGTCGATGAGTTCCATCTCCATCTCTTCGAGGTTCATCTCGGGTTTGCGGGGGATGACAAAGACACCCTTGCGGTCGAAGAGGAAGCTCAGGCTGCCGTTGGTCTCGAGGGTGCCGCCGTACTTGTTCATGATGGACTTGACGTTGGCCACGGTGCGGTTGTTGTTGTCCGAGAGGGCCTCGATGAAGAGGGCGATGCCGTGGTTGACGTGGCACTCGAAGGTGAGCTCCTGCATCTGGGCGGCGTCCTTGTCGTTGGCCTTGCTGATGGTGCGCTGCAGCGTGTCCTTGGGCATGTTCACGCCGCGGGCGTTCTGCACCAGCAGGCGCAGGCGCGGGTTGCTGTCGGGGTCGGGGCCGCCTTCGCGCACGGCGATGGCCACTTGTTTCAGAATGTTGCTCCACTGCTTGGAACGTTTGGCGTCGGCAGCGCCCTTGGCGCGTTTAATCTTTGACCATTTGTTGTGTCCTGACATAATAGATTATTGTATTTATTTATATATGTTATTTGATTTGCCATTGCAGGTAGGTGATGGGCTTGCCCTCGGCGAGGAACATGCGCTCGTAGTAGGTCTGCGTCAGCTTGGCCTCTCCGTCGTATGCGCTGGCATAGAGGTCGGCGGTGCTGGCCAGGATTTCGCATTGCTCGCCCGGCAGCACCTCGTTGAGGGTGTAGTCGTAGAGCTCCTGCGAGTCGGTCTTCAGGTGCAGCACGCTGTCGGTGGCCAGGAAACGGCGGTAGGTGGCCAGGAAGCGGGGCGCAGTGAGGCGCTTGTTGGGCTTCTTGGGCTGGGGGTCGCAGAAGGTGATCCACACCTCGCTCACCTCGCCCGGACCGAAGAAGCGGTCGATGAGCTCGATGCGGGTGCGGATGAAGGCCACGTTGGGCAGCGGCTCCTCGACGGCCGTCTTGGCGCCGCGCCACAGGCGCGCACCCTTGATGTCGACCCCGATATAGTTGCGCTCGGGGTGGATGCGGGCCAAGGCCACCGTGTAGTCGCCCTTGCCGCAGCCCAGCTCCAGCGTGATGGGGTTGTGGTTGCCGAAGTGGTCGGCCCAGCGGCCGCGCAGGGCGAAGCCTTCTTTCTCCAGCTGGTCGAAACCCACCTGGAACAGGTTCGGGAAGGTGAGGTTCTCGGCGAAGCGTTTCAGCTTGTGGTGTCCCATGCTTGTCTCTTTACTCCTTACAGCTCTTTGATCACCACGTCGCCGTCGTACCAGCTCTTGATGTGCTTGTAGAGCGCCTCGGCCTTGGTGCGCGTGGGGGCGGAGCCCATGCTGACGTAGTACATCTCGTTCTTCTCGATGATATAGGCGTCGCAACCCAGCTCGTGCAGGCGCGCGGCCATGCGTGCGGCAGTGGCTTTGTTCAGGTAGAAGCCGGCCACGATGTCGAAGCCCTGCTTGCTCTCCTTCTCCACGTAGACGTAGACGGGATTCTCGTTGGCAGGAGCCACAGCCTTCTTCTGTGCGGCGGGCTGGGCCAGGGTGGCCGCCTGTGCAGGCGCGGCGGTGGGCGCCTGCGCGTTGTCGGGCATGATGCCGTAGTCGTCGATGATGCGGTTGAGCATGCGGTCCATGAAGCCCTCGTCCATCAGCTCGCCCTGCACCTGGCCGCGCGACTGGTAGGCGTAGCGCTGGCGCAGCCACGGCTCGGCATCCTGGTAGACATAGTCTTCGTAGGGCATGAAGCGCTGCGCGGCCATGCGCGGTCCCATCATCTCGCCGAGGCGCTGCTCGGCATACTGGCGCACGTGGTCCATCATCGCCGTGCGGGCGTTGCGGTAGCCCTGGTCGGCGAGGAATTCGTTGACGTAGTCGCTCATCGTGCGGCACACCTGGTCGGTGTTCCTCGTGATTTCGCGACTGCTGTAGTCAATCATGTCGGTGTTGAACGTCAGGCTGTTGACGTTGGGCGCGTCGAAGTGCTTGCCAGCCAGCTCGGTGCTGGCCACTCCGCTTTGGGGCTTCATCTTGAGGAAGTAGTAGGCTCCGCCGGCCAGGAGCAGCAGCAGGAGCAACAGCAGCAGCCAGAGCCACCCTTTGCGGCTCTTCTTCTCCTCTTTTTCCTCGCTTTCGGCGGCTTTGGCGACCAGCGCGGCGGCTTTGGCGGCTTCTTTCTTGGCTGCCTTGGCCTGGCGTGCGGCCTCTTTTTCGGCCTCTTTGGCCTGGCGTGCGGCCTCTTTGGCGGCCTCTTCGGCCTGGCGTTTCTCTTCTTTCAGGCGGCGAGCGGTCTCTTTCTCGGCCTCTTTGGCTTGGCGAGCGGCTTCGGCTTCGGCCTCCTTGGCCTGGCGAGCGGCCTCGGCCTCGGCTTCTTTGGCCTTGCGTGCGGCCTCTTTCTCGGCGCGCTCCATCTCTTTCTGTTTGGCGGCCACCTGGCGCTCCAGCTCTTCCTTCGCCTCCTGTTGTGCCATGGCGGCGGGGTTGGTGGCCAGGGGCGCGGCTTCGGCGCCAGCGCTTTGGGCTGTCTGTCCGGCGGCGGCCAGGGCGGCCAGGGCGGCGGCGCGCTTGGTGGCTTTCACACGCTCCTCTTCGGCCTTCTGCTCGGCGCGTTGCAGGGCGGCCTCGGCCTCTTTCTCGGCGCGCAGGCGACCCTCTTCGGCCTTCTGCTCGGCTTTGCGCAGCTCCTTCTCGGCGCGGTGGCGGTCTTCGGCTTCGCGACGGGCCTCGGCCTCGCGGTCTTCCTCCATGCGGCGCTGGGTGCTGTCGTGATCCTTTTGCGCTCGCTTGCGCAGCTTGGCGCGCTCTTTCTCGGCCTTGGCTTCGGCTTTGATGCGGGCCTTCTCGGCCTTGGCCTCGGCTTTGAGCATCGCCTTCGATTTGGGCAGCTCTTCCACCTGCTTCAGCTTCTCCTGCCACGCCTCGTCCACAACCTCCTCTGCCTTAACCTCTTCTGCTACAACCTCTTCTTTCTCTGCGAGAGCAGGTTCCGGCTCGGCTTCCGGTTTGGGTTCCGGCTCGGGGACGGCTTCCGGTTCCGGCTCAGGCTCAGGCGCGCGGACTGGCTCGGGTCTCTGCACCACGGTGCCGACTGGCTCCTCCTCGAACTGGGCGAAGGGGTCTGCGCTGCCGCTGTGGTCGTAGGTCTTGACCCCCTCGATGGGCTTCTCCGTGCTGCCGCCGGCTTCGATGACCACACCCTCCGACATCTCGAAGGCAAAGCCGGAGCCTGCCTTGGTTAGGGTGCCGAGGGGACCGAACTGATGCTCGCCCGTGCGCTGTATCTTTTCGTTGAGTGCGTCGGTGTAGTTCACCCACATCTGTCGTGCCACATCCTCGTTCACGCAGTCGCGCTCGGCGATGATTTTCACCATGCTGTTGTCGCCGCTCGTCCCGGGGCGGAACACGATGTTGCGGGTGGCGGGGTAGTAGGTGCCGCTGGCCGTGTCGTGGCGCGGCGCCTGGGTCACACTGTCGAAAGTGCCTATCTCCGGCAGCTCCACGCGCTGCCCTTTTTGCAGTAACTCAACGATTAATTCGGTTATATTCATGTTGTGTCTCTATTTTGTTCGGTTCAGTGTTTGTTCGGCTTCGGCCAGGTCCTGCGGCGTGTCGATGCCGATGTTGGCGTGGTCGGTGTCGAGCACGCGGATGGTGTAGCCCGCCGCCAGCCAGCGCAGCTGCTCCAGCTTCTCGCTGGCCTCCAGCGTGCCCACGGGCAGCTGGCAGAGCCGCTCCAGCACCTCGGCGCGGTAGGCGTAGATGCCCACGTGCTTGTAGTAATCCCCTTCGGCAAGCCACCCCTCTTCGGCCGTTCCGCGCCGGTAGGGTAGGGGTTGGCGGCTGAAATAGAGGGCGTTGCCGTTGTCGGCGCAGACCACCTTGACGTTGTTCGGCGAGAGCAATTCCTCGGTTGTCCGTATGCGTGTGCGCAGGGTGGCAATCTGCACTGCCGGGTCGTCGAATGCCTTTACAAGTGTCTGTACTTGAGCTGCTTCCATGAAAGGTTCGTCGCCCTGCACGTTCACCACCACCTCGTAGCCTCCGCCGCAGCGCCGCAGCACCTCGCCGCAGCGGTCCGTGCCGCTCTGGCAGTCGGCCGAGGTCATCATCACCCGGGCGTCGAACCCCGCTTTGGCGGCATCGGCGATGCGCTCGTCGTCCGTGGCAATCATCGCCTCGCCCAGTCCCTGCACGCGCTCCCACACCCATTGCACGATGGGCCTTCCTCCCAGCAAGGCCAGCGGCTTGCCGGGGAAACGCGTCGACGCGTAGCGGGCCGGTATCACGATGAGCGTCTTCTTCATTCTTCGCCGCCTCCGAACAGGCTGTTGAATACGGAATCTATCTTGTTGATTATCACGCCCAGATGTTCTCGGTTCTCCACGAAGTCCAGCTCGTCGGTGTCCACCACCAGCAGCCGTCCCTCGTATTCCGACGCCCACCGCTCGTAGCGGTTGTTGAGGTTGGTCAGGTAGTCCAGCCGGATGCCGCTTTCGTACTCGCGGCCGCGCTTCTGTATGTGGCGGATCAGCGTGGGCACGTCGCCGCGCACGTAAATCAGCAGGTCGGGCTTGGGCAGCAGCGAGTAGACGGTCTCGAACATGTGGGTATAGGTAGCCAGGTCGCGCGTGTTCATCAGGTTCATACTCTGCAGGTTGGGCGCAAAGATGGCCGCATCGTCGTAGAGCGAGCGGTCGCGGATGAAGCTTTCGCCCGAGTCGCGCAACTCAATCAGCTGCTTGACATTGGCCCACAGCGAGTGCACCATCATGTTGAACGACCACCGCCGCATGTCCTCATAGAAGCTCGTCAGGTAGGGGTTCTCTTCCGACGGGCCGAAGACAGCCCTGTAGCCATAATGCCTCGACAGCAGCTTCGTCAGCTCTGTCTTTCCGGCGCCTATATTTCCCGAGATTGCTATCTGCATACGTTTTTTTTCAGGCCACGCATTCTGCTTTTTGTTTTGATACAGAACAACATGGCGCAATTTGACCTTCTGTTTTAAACCGCAAATATACGCTTTTTTTTAATATTATAACAAAAATATTTCTTGGCACGCAATTTGCAGTGCTTTTTTCATCATGGAAAAAATGTCATTCAACATCGACCGCACCACCGTCACCGAGGGCGAAATCGTCCAGGTGGACTGGAACTGTGCCGGTGCCGAGCGCGCCGAGCTCACCATCGACAACGGCCACCGCGCCACCGCCATCCCGCTGGAAATCAACGGTTCCAAGCGTTTTCGACTCAACCGCTCCCGCGGCAAAACCTCGCTCACCATCACCGCCTGGGTCGGCGGCAAAAGCTACTCCAAAACCCTCAAAGTCAAGGTGAAGGAAATTCCCCTCACCCATGCCGAAACCGTCGGGCACGACGGCCGGCGCCAGTGGCTGCCCGACCACTGGCTGCGCCGCCTCCGCTCCTGGTGGCAGGCCGCCACCGCTCGCCGCCGCCAGTCACTCGCCGCCCTCCCGCCCGACAAGCGCCTCGCCACTCGCCTCCTGATGATTATCGGCGCCATCATGCTGGTTTCCATCTTCTTCCCCCGCCTGATGTCCTTCGGCGTCTTCATCCTCGTCATCTACCTCCTCTGGTTCATGTACAAGCGCTAGCCCCGCCCCCTCTTCACCCCCCTCCTCCCGACTCCCTTTTAGCACCCGAACCAAGGAAGAAGAGAGGAAGAAGAGGGTGCCTCTTATCCTCTGTTTGTCAGCCACTTGCATTCGGGCCATTTTGGCCGTTTTTGCCAATTTTTTTCAAACTTTTTCGCACTTTTTGCCCGTCTGTTTAACGTGCATGTAATCAGTGTTTTAGGTTGATTTTTGAAGATTTTCGCACCTAATTCAAATAAAATCAGTACCTTTGCAGCGTCGAACCCCGAGACCACGGCCTCGCATCGGCGAGTTATTAATCATATATTCAACCTGTTATGACGAACATTGACAACCTGGACGACCTCATCAAAATGGCCCTGCGCGAAGACGTGGGCGACGGCGACCATTCCACCCTCGCCTGCATCCCCCCCTCGGCCCTCAACTCCGCCAAGATGGTGGCCAAGCAGGACGGCATCCTTTGCGGCATCGAAGTGGGTGAGCGCGTCTTCAAAATCGTTGACAACTCCCTCGAAGTCAATGTCCTCGTCCCCGACGGCACCCCCCTCCACCGCGGTGACATCCTCATGACCGTCCACGGCCACGCCGGCTCCATCCTCACCGCCGAGCGCACTGCACTCAATTTTATGCAGCGCCTCTCCGGCATCGCCACCGAGACCCACCGCATGGTAGCCATGCTCAGCGGCCTCAACACCCGCCTCTTGGACACCCGCAAGACCACCCCCAACATGCGCCTCCTCGAGAAATACGCCGTCCACTGCGGCGGCGGCACCAACCACCGCATCGGCCTCTACGACATGGTCATGCTCAAGGACAACCATATTGACTTTGCCGGCGGCATCGTCCAGGCCATCGACCGCACACGCGACTACCTCAAAACCAACCATAAAGACCTCCGCATCGAGATCGAGGTCCGCAACCTCGACGAGCTCCAGCAGGTCCTCGACCACGGCGGCGTCGACCGCATCATGCTCGACAATTTCGACATCCCCACCCTCCGCGAGGCCGTCCGCCGCATCGGCGGCCGCTACGAAACCGAGGCCTCCGGCGGCATCACCGACCAAACCCTGCGCCCCTATGCCGAGACCGGTGTCGACTTCATCTCCGTCGGCGCACTCACCCACCACATCAAAAGCCTCGACATCTCCCTCGTCAAGCAATGACCTCCCTCAAAGTCTGGACCCGCACCCTTCGCCTTTGGTCGAAGCGTCAGCTGCGCCACCTGCTCTACAAACGCTGGGTGCGCCAGTTCCTCTATTTCCTCCAGAACTTCTCCCTCCCCGGCGGACGCGGCGTGCCGCTCTACGACATCATCAGCTACTTCATCGCCGGCTCCTTCGGCAGCTCTATCGCCCAGCGCGCCAAGGGGTTGGCCTTCAGCTTCCTCTCCGCGCTTCCGCCCCTGATGATCTGCATCTTCAGCCTCATCGCCTACCTCCCCTTCGACGGCCTGCAGGACGAATTCATGTCCGAACTCTCCCAGATTGTCCCCGGCAAGATTATGACCCCCCTGGCCGACACCGTCAACGACGTCATGGGCCGCAAGCACACCACCCTCCTCTCCATCGGTTTCATCACCTCTATCATCCTGGCAGCCAACGGCATGAACGGCTTCATCCTCTCCCTCAACTTCGCCAACCAGACCGTCGAGACACGCCCCTTCTTCCAGCGCTTCCTCCTCTGCATCCTGATGGTCTTCGTGCTCTACATCATCATCGTCCTCGTTCTCGGCCTCCTCATCGGCCACAAGTACCTCCTCCAGCTCATCTTCTCCCAGGGCTGGCTCTCCGACACCAAGGCCAACACCCTGATGTTCAACGTCGGACGCTGGGTGCTCCTCTCCATCGCCATGCTCTTCGCCCTGGCCTTCATCTACTACTATGCCCCCTCGAGCCGCCAGCGTGTCGGCTTCTTCTCGGCCGGCTCCGTGCTCGCCACCGCCATGTTCTTCGTCCTCTCCTGGGGCTTCGGTATCTACATCAACAACTTCAGCCGCTACAATCTCCTCTACGGCTCCATCGGAACCCTCCTGCTGCTCATGCTCTGGATCTACTTCAGCTGCATCGTCATCCTCGTCGGCTACGAGCTCAACACCAGCATCTACAACGGCACCATACGCCAAAAGAACCGCCTCGCCCGCCGCGAGCTGCGCCAAAAGATACAAATTTTCAACAATGATAATACAGAAGAATAACGGAAAGGTGGTCGCCCCGCAGGCCACGATGAAGGAAAAGTTCAAGATGGTCGCCAAGACCATGGTCAGCCTCGAAGAGGTGCTCGCCGACGAGCTGCGCGAGCTCGGGGCCGAAAACGTCACCGTCGGCGCACGCGCCGTCGAGTTCGAGGGCGACATGCGCCTCCTCTACCGCGCCAACTACTGCTGCCGCACCGCGCTCGCCATCCTCAAGCCCTTCGCCGAGTTCGATGCCGACGACGACCAGCAGCTCTACGACCAGGTCTACCGCATCCGCTGGGAGAAACTCCTCGACATCGACGCCACCTTCATGATCGACTCCACCGTCAGCGGCGAAATCTTCACCCACTCCTACTACGCCGCCCTCAAAACCAAGGACGCCATCGTCGACCGCTTCCGCCGCAACTTCGGCAAGCGACCCTCTATCGACACCGAGCAGCCCGACTACAAAATCAACCTCCACATACGCGACAACCACGTCACCCTCCTCATGAACGCCTCCGGCGACTCGCTCCACAAGCGTGGCTACCGCCAGGGCGTCGGCATCGCACCCATCAACGAGGTCCTCGCCGCCGGCCTCCTCAAGCTCGCCGGCTGGTGCTCCCCTCAAAATTCAGAATCCAGTGTGCAGAACTTCTACGACCCCATGTGCGGCTCCGGCACCATGCTCATCGAGGCCGCCATGATGGCCAACTGCATCCCCGCCCAGTACTATCGTGGCAACCGCTTCAGCTTCATGCGCTGGAAGGAATTCAACCTCGGCGAGTGGAAGAGCGTCAAGGCCGAAGAGGACCGCAAGATTGGCTCCCTCGACTTCGAGGGCGAGATATGGGGCAACGACATCGACGAGCGTGTCATCGAGCAGTGCGAGCGCAATCTCGAGTACACCAAGCTCCACAAGGACGTCATGCTCCACATCGGCGACTTTGCCGAGCAGGACCCGCCCCAAGGCCGCACCCTCATCGTCACCAACCCACCCTATGGCGAGCGTATCAAGGTCGAAGACCTCAATGCACTCTACACCCAGCTCGGCGACACCTTCAAGCAGCGCTACGGCGAGCAGTGCGATGTCTGGCTCATCACCTCCGACTTCGAAGCCATGAAGCACATCGGCCTCCGCCCCTCCGCCAAAATCCCCGTCCAAAACGGCGCCCTCGACTGCCGCTTCCTCCACTTCCAACTCTACCAAGGATCCAAAAAAGCCAAATATCAACAAGAAGATTAAGCGCCCCATAGGGGCGACAGACAATAGCCGGGGGTGCAACCCCCGGTTGATGTAAGCACGGTAATCGTAGCCCCATAGGGGCGGCAGAATTATGTTGTACAATGACCACGTCAAACGACTAGCCCTAGAAGTCGGCTTCGACGCCTGCGGCATCGCCCGTGCCGACCGCCTCTCCGACGACGAGTACCCCTTGCGCCAGTGGCTTGCCCGTGGCTGGAACGCTGGCATGGGCTACATGGAGCGCAATGTAGATATGCGCCTCGACCCCCGCCTCCTCGTCCCCGGCGCCCAGAGCGTCATCTGCCTCGTCAGCGCCTATCCGCCCCCCACTCTCCCCCTTTCCAAGGGGGAGTCCCCCGAAGCCCTCACCGCCGCCTTCGCCCTCTCCCGCGACTACCACCGCGACCTCAAAGCCATGCTCTTCGCCCTCCGCGACCGCCTCGGCATCGAAGCCAAGCCCTGCTGCGACACCGTTCCCATCTCCGACAAACACTGGGCCGCCCGCGCCGGCCTCGGTGTCATCGGTCGCCACACCCTTCTCATCACCCCCCGCTGGGGCACCTGGGTCAACCTCGCCGAACTCGTCAAACGGAATCTTCTTGTCATAGCCTCCGGCTATCAGCACAAGCTTTTTCCCTCCGAAGGATTTAAGCCCGGCAGTCGTCCGTGCCGGACTGCTGGCAATCGAATCGTTGTAATACTTAACGCCGTCCACCTCGCGGACAAATTCAATTCTATGCGGCACGCCGGTGAACTCCTCCGCAGTTCTGCGGATTATTCCGTCCTCGACAAGACCCTCCACCGCCGCAGCCGCAGCCATATAATTTTCCACGTTGTGCGCACCGGGGATGCGGAT
>CACWPQ010000014.1:0-67252 GCA_902762805.1 uncultured Bacteroidota bacterium
CTCGGGCCCGCTGCTTTTCCACACCCTCTACCCACCATTACCCAACGATGGGTAATAATGCGAAAAGGCCTAACTATTCCCCTAGAGAACCCCTACCATTCCCCTACCGAACCCCCTCCGAAATCATAAATCCTCCTCCTCCATCGCGACCCCCAAATTGTGGAAAACCTGTTCATTTCTCCCCCGTTTTGCATGTTCATTTCTGTTGAAAAGCCCCGTTTCGAGGCAAAAAAATTATGTTAAAATAAAAATATAAACATCTGATTTATAGTACCCCCAAAAGATTTTAAGTTTTTTTAACATTCAATACGTGTGCAGATGTTTGGCCAGTCCGAAAAATGTTTGTACTTTTGCAATCCATTTTTGGGCGGATTGTGCCCGTTAAATAAGTAGAAAACAGAATAATAATAAATACAAACAACAACAAACAATGCCAACAATTCAGCAATTAGTTCGCAAAGGACGTCAGCAGATGGAGTACAAATCCAAGTCTCCCGCCCTCGACAGCTGCCCCCAGCGTCGCGGCGTCTGCACCCGTGTCTACACCACCACCCCCAAAAAGCCCAACTCGGCCATGCGTAAAGTGGCCCGTGTGCGTCTGACCAACGGCAAGGAAGTCAATGCCTATATCCCCGGTGAAGGCCACAACCTGCAGGAGCACTCCATCGTCATGATCCGCGGCGGCCGCGTCAAGGACCTCCCCGGTGTGCGCTACCACATCATCCGCGGTGCCCTCGACACCTCCGGCGTCGACGGCCGTAAGCAGCGCCGCTCCAAGTACGGTGCCAAGCGCCCCAAACAAGCCGGCAAGTAAAGTTGAAAGTTTTTAGTTGAAAGTTTAAAGTTTTCCAGCAAAATGAGAAAAGCTAAGCCCAAGAAAAGAATCATCCTCCCGGATCCCAAATACAATGACGTCCTCGTCACCAAGTTTGTCAACAACCTCATGATGGGTGGCAAGAAGACCATCGCCTATCGCATTTTCTACGATGCAATCGACGTCGTCTCCGACCGCACCAAAGAGGATGGCCTCGAGGTGTGGAAGAAAGCCTTGGCCAATGTCACCCCCAGCGTTGAGGTTCGCTCCCGCCGCATCGGTGGCGCCACCTTCCAAATCCCCACCGAAATCCGCGCCGAGCGCAAGCAGAGCATCGGCATGAAGAACCTCATCGGTTTCTCCCGCAAGCGCAGCGAGAAGACCATGGCTCTCAAGCTCGCCGCCGAAATCCAGGCCGCCTATAAGGAAGAAGGTGCCGCTTTCAAGCGCAAGGAGGACATCCACCGCATGGCCGACGCCAACAAGGCATTCTCGCACTTCAGAGTCTAAGTTCACTATTATATATAGTATACATTTAAAATAATTTGTAGCAACACACAGAAACAACATCTATGTCCGACCTTCAATATACACGCAACATCGGGATCATGGCCCACATCGACGCCGGCAAGACGACGACGACCGAGCGCATCCTCTTCTACACCGGCAAGAACTACAAGCTCGGTGAAACCCACGAGGGCAGCGCCACCATGGACTGGATGGTTCAGGAGCAGGAGCGTGGCATCACCATCACCTCCGCTGCCACCACCGTGTATTGGGACTGGAAGGACAACCGCTACAAATACAACATCATCGACACCCCGGGCCACGTCGACTTCACCGTCGAGGTGGAACGCTCGCTCCGCGTGCTCGACGGTGCCATCGCCATTTTCTGCGCCGTCGGCGGCGTAGAGCCCCAGAGCGAGACCGTGTGGCGCCAGGCCGACAAGTACGAGGTGCCCCGCATCGCCTTCATCAACAAGATGGACCGCGCCGGCGCCGACTTCTTCTCCGTGGTGGGCCAGATCAAAGAGCGCCTCGGCGCCAACCCCATCCCCCTCGAGATACCCATCGGCCAGGAAGACCTCTTCAAAGGCATCGTCAACCTTATCACCAACCAAGCCCTCATTTGGGACGAGAGCTCCAACGGAACCAAGTTCTACGAGGTGCCCATGCCCGACGACCTCAAGGAGATAGTCCACGACTACCGTCAACGCCTCATCGAGGGTGTCGCCGAGGAAAACGAAGACCTCATGATGAAGTTCTTCGACGACCCCGACTCCATCACCCCCGAAGAGATCATCGCCGAGATACGCAAAGCCACCCTCGCCCGCAAGATTGTCCCCGTCATGTGCGGGTCGGCCTTCAAGAACAAAGGCGTGCAGACCCTCCTCGACGCCGTGGCAGCCTTCCTGCCCAGCCCCATGGACAAGCCCGAGGTCTCCGGCATCAACCCCAAAACCGACAAGGACGAGACCCGCAAGGTGGACGTCAAAGCCCCCTTCTCCGCCCTCGCCTTCAAAATCGCCACCGACCCCTACGTCGGACGCCTCTGCTTCTTCCGCGTCTACAGCGGCTCGCTCGAGAGCGGCTCCTACGTCTACAACGCCAACACCGGCAAGAAGGAACGCATCTCCCGCATCATGCAGATGCACTCCAACAAGCAGAACCCCCTCGACCGTATCGAGGCCGGCGACATCGGCGCCGCCGTCGGTTTCAAGGACATCAAGACCGGCCACACCCTCTGCGACGAGCAGCACCCCATCATCCTCGAGTCGATGAAGTTCCCCGAACCCGTCATCTCCATCGCCGTCGAACCCCACACTCAGGCCGACATGGACAAGATGACCAACGCCCTCATGAAGCTCGTCGAAGAAGACCCCACCTTCCGCGTGAAGACCGACGAGGTCAGCGGCCAGACCGTCATCAGCGGCATGGGCGAGCTGCACCTCGACATCATCATGGACCGTCTGCGCCGCGAGTTCGGTGTCGACGTCAACCAGGGTCGTCCCGAGGTGGCTTACAAGGAAGCCATCACCACCACCGTCCAGCACCACGAGGTGTATAAGAAACAGACCGGCGGTAAAGGTAAGTACGCCGACGTGCTCTTCGAAATCGGCCCTGCCGACGAAGGCGTTATGGGACTCCAGTTTGTCAACGAGGTTCGCGGTGGCAACATCCCCAAAGAGTTTATCCCCGCCATCGAAAAGGGTTTCAAGGAGGCAATGCAGAACGGCGTCCTCGCCGGCTACCCCATGGACAGCATGAAGGTGCGCATCATCGACGGCTCCTTCCACCCCGTGGACTCCGACCAGCTCTCCTTCGAACTCTGCGCCAAAATCGGCTTCAAGGCCGCTTGCCGCAAAGCCAACCCTGTCCTGCTCGAGCCCATCATGAAGCTCGAGGTGCTCACCCCCGACGCCTACGTGGGCGACGTCACCGGCGATCTCAACCGCCGCCGCGGCATGCTCGAGAACATCAGCGCCAAAGTCGGTGTCCAGGCCATCCACGCCAAGGTGCCCCTGGAGCAGATGTTCGGCTACGTTACCTCGCTTCGCACCATCACCTCCGGCCGCGCCAACTCCACCATGGAGTTCTCGCACTACGCCGAGGTCACCCGCGACCAGCAGGACGCCATCCTCAAGAATAAGAATAATTAAAAAATAAAAACAATGAGTCAAAGAATCAGAATCAAGCTCAAATCTTACGACCACAACCTCGTCGACAAGTCGGCCGAGAAGATTGTGAAGACCGTTAAGATGACTGGTGCAGTGGTCAATGGCCCCATTCCCCTGCCTACCAACAAGAAAATCTTCACCGTCAACCGCTCCACCTTCGTCAACAAGAAGTCGCGCGAGCAGTTCGAGCTCAACACCTACAAGCGTCTGATGGACATCGAAATCAACGATCGTACCAAGACCATTGACGCTCTCATGAAACTCGAGCTCCCCAGCGGTGTCGAAGTAGAAATCAAAGTGTGAATTTAATCAGCCTATGTCATCCAGATAAGCTGAATTGTCTAATCATTAAAGAATCCAAACTAAACAATGTCAGGATTAATCGGAAAGAAAATCGGAATGACCAGTCTTTTTGATGCCGACGGAAAGCAGGTTCCGTGCACAGTGATTGAAGCTGGTCCTTGTGTCGTTACACAAGTCAGAACCATTGAGAAAGATGGCTATGAGGCTATCCAGCTCGCCTTTGGTGAAAAGAGCGAAAAGCACACCACCAAGGCTATGCGTGGCCACTTCGCCAAAGCCAACACCACCCCCAAACGCTACCTCGCTGAGTTCTCCCGCTTCGAGGAAGGCCACAAGAAGAAACACGGTGAAGTGCTCACCGTCGAGGTCTTCCAGGAGGGCGAGTTTGTCGACGTCGTCGGCACCTCCAAGGGTAAAGGCTTCCAGGGTGTTGTTACCCGTCACGGCTTCGGCGGTGTCGGCGACAAGACCCACGGTCAGCACGACCGTCTGCGCGCCCCCGGTTCGGTCGGTGCATCCTCCTACCCCTCGCGCGTCTTCAAAGGCATGCGCATGGCTGGTCAGATGGGCAACCACCGCGTCAAGGTCCAGAACCTCCAGGTGGTCAAAATCATCGCCGAGAAAAACCTCATGCTGGTCAAAGGCTCTGTGCCCGGCCCCAAGGGTTCTATTGTCAAACTTGAAAGATGGAGTTAATAAGACATGGAGTTTAAAGTTTATAACATCAACGGAAACGAAACCGGTAGAACCATCAACCTCGAGGATTCTATCTTCGCCATCGAGCCCAACGACCACGCCATCTACCTCGATGTCAAACAGTACTTGGCCGACAATCGCCAGGGTACCCACAAGGCCAAAGAGCGCAGCGAGAACGCCCACAGCACCCGCAAACTCAAACGTCAGAAAGGCACCGGCGGCGCTCGCTCGGGCGATTTGAAGAGCCCCGTCTTCGTCGGTGGTGGCCGCATCTTTGGACCCAAGCCCCGCGACTATCGCTTCAAGCTCAACATCAAGGTCAAACGTCTCGCCCGCCGCAGTGCCCTTAGCTACAAGGCCAATGGCAACGCCATGACCATTGTTGAAAACTTCACCTTCGAAGGCCCCAAGACCAAGAAGATGATTGAGGTTCTCAATAATCTGAAATTGAATGACAAAAAGTCGCTTTTTGTGCTTGAAAGTCAAAATAATTTCGTATCTTTGTCTGCTAGAAACCTCAAGAACGTAAAGGTGGTAAATGTGTCGCAATTAAATACTTACGACATTGTAAACGCCTCCAATATCGTTGTTTGCGAGGGTTCATTGGGCGAAATCAACCGCGTTTTGGCAACAAAATAAGGTCTGTGAGTATAACGATTTAAGAAAGTTTAACAAATGATGAACATTATAGTAAAACCGCTGATTAGTGAAAAGATGACCCGCCTCACCGAGGCTGCGGCCAATCCTGTGCAGACTCGCATCCAGCGTAAGAAGGGTATCGCCGCCCACCCTGCTCACAACCGTTATGGCTTTGTTGTCGACAAACGCGCCAACAAAATCCAGATAAAGAACGCTGTCGAGCAGTTCTACAACGTGAAGGTCATCGATGTCAACACGATGAATTATGCCGGTAAGGTCAAGTCGCGCTACACCAAGGCTGGTTTCCTCACTGGGCGCACCAACGCCTTCAAGAAGGCCATCGTGACCCTCGCCGAGGGCGACAGCATCGACTTCTACGCCAACATCTAATCACACGAAGTAAGTAATAATAGTCAAGGTCCACTGATAAGAGACCAATAAGAATCAAGAAAAAATGGCTTTAAAGAAAATTAAACCCACAACACCCGGTCAGCGTCACAAGCTTGTCGTTACCAATGACGACATCACTACCAACAAGCCGGAAAAGAGCCTTGTGTATGGTATCCGCAAGAGCGGTGGCCGTAACAATCAGGGTAAGATGACCATGCGTTATATCGGCGGTGGTCACAAGAAACTGTATCGTTTTGTTGACTTCAAGCGCACCAAGGACGGTGTCCCCGCTGTTGTCAAAACCATCGAGTACGACCCCAACCGTAGCTCCCGTATCGCACTTGTCTCCTATGCTGACGGTGAGAAGAGTTACATCCTCTGCCCCCAGGGACTCAAGGTCGGCCAGACTGTTATGTCCGGCAAGGGCGCTGCCCCCGAGATCGGCAACACCCTCCTGCTCGCTGAAATCCCCTTCGGTACTCTCATCCACAACATTGAGCTCCGCCCAGGCCAGGGAGCCAAGATGGTTCGCTCTGCCGGTGCTTATGCTCAACTGATGTCGCGCGATGACAAGTATGCCATCGTCAAAATGCCCAGCGGCGAAATGCGCATGATCCTTCAGGCTTGCCGTGCCACCGTCGGCATCGTCAGCAACCCCGAGCACAACCTCGAAGTTGGTGGTAAAGCCGGGCGCAATCGTCATCTGGGTCGCCGCCCGCGCAACCGCGGTGTTGTCATGAACCCCGTTGATCACCCCATGGGTGGTGGTGAAGGCCGTCAGTCTGGCGGACATCCCCGTTCCCGCAAGGGTATCCCCGCTAAGGGCTACAAGACTCGCGCTCCTAAAAAACAGTCGAGCAAGTACATTGTCGAAAGAAGAAAGAAGTAACTCAGTAAAAAGAAGAAACAATGAGTCGTTCATTAAAGAAAGGTCCTTATATTTTCCACAAACTGGAAAAACGCGTTATCGAGGCCCAGCAGTCCAACAAAAAGGTCACCATCAAGACTTGGTCGAGAGCTTCGATGATTTCGCCCGACTTTGTGGGCCAGACCATTGCCGTGCATAATGGCAACAAGTTCATCCCTGTGTACGTCACCGAGAACATGGTGGGTCACAAGCTCGGCGAGTTCGCTCCTACCCGCATCTTCCGCGGCCATGCAGGATCTAAAGACAAAGGTAAAAAGTAAACATTGAAAAGAAATGGGACGTAGAAAACACAATAGTGCAGAAGCACGTAAAGAAGCCAACAAGACCATCTATATGGCCAAGTTGCTGAATAATCCGACTTCGCCTCGTAAGACTCGCCTTGTCGCTGATTTGGTTCGTGGTGTCGATGTTGAAAAGGCTCTAGGTATCCTGCAGTACAACCCCAGAGAGTCTGCCCCCAAAATGCGCAAGCTCCTTCTTTCTGCCATCGCAAACTGGCAGGCAAAGAATGAAGGTGCCCGCATGGAGGATGCCCAGCTTTATGTCAAGCAGATTATGGTTGATGAAGGTCGTACGATGAAGCGTATGCGCACTGCCCCCCAGGGGCGCGGCTACCGTATCCGCAAACGCAGTAATCATATCACCGTGATTCTTGGCAGTCGCCTCGAAGACGCTCCTGTGGCTAAGAAAGAAACAGAAGAAAACAACTAATAACAAGAAGAAATCAAACAATGGGACAAAAAACTAACCCAATTGGAAACAGACTAGGTATCATCCGTGGATGGGACTCAAGCTGGTTCGGTGGAAGAAAGTTTGAGCAAAAGCTTGTTGAGGATGATAAGATTCGCAAGTACCTCAACGCTCGTTTGGCTAAGGCAGGTATCTCAAAAATATATATTGAGAGAACCCTAAAACTCCTCACCGTCACGATTAATGCTGCCCGTCCGGGTCTGATTATTGGTCGTGCAGGCTCCGAGGTCGACAAACTCCGTGAGGAGCTCAAGAAATTGACCAGCAAGGATGTCCAGATTAACATCAGCGAAGTGAAGCGTCCTGAGATGGATGCTGTGCTTGTGGCACAGAACATCGCCAAGCAAATTGAGGGTCGTATTCAGTATCGCCGTGCTATCAAGAATGCTATTACCTCCACCATGCGTACTGGCGCCGAGGGCATCAAGGTCTCTATCTCTGGTCGCATTGGCGGTGCAGAAATTGCACGCAGCGAGCACTTCAAAGAGGGGCGTACTCCTCTGCATACCCTCAGGGCAGATATTGACTACTCGAATGCGGAGGCCCATACCACTTATGGTCGTATCGGTATCAAGGTGTGGATTTGCCGTGGCATTATCTATGGCAAGCCCGAATTGGTTCCTTCCACCGTTGGTGGTCAGCAGAAGGATCATCGCTTAGGCGGGGTTGGTGGCTCTCGTCGCCCCGAGGGTGCACCTCGTCGTCGCGTTAGTAACCGTAGTAACAGCAGTAAATAACTGAAGTTTTGCAATCGTTATTTGTGAAACAATAAATAAAAAGAAGAAAAATGTTACAACCTAAAAAGACAAGATATAGAAAGCAGCAAAAGGGCAAGATTAAGGGTAATGCCTTTCGTGGTCACGAGTTGGCCTTTGGCACATTCGGAATCAAGTCCCTTGAGACGTGTTTCATCACGGGGCGTCAGATTGAGGCTGCTCGTCAGGCCGTCACGCGTCATATGAAGCGTGAAGGACAAATTTGGATTCGCATCTTCCCAGACAAGCCCATTACCAAGAAACCGAATGAGGTTCGTATGGGTAAGGGTAAGGGTGCTCCCGAGTATTTTGTTGCTCGTGTCATGCCGGGTACTATGCTTTTTGAGTGTGAAGGTGTTCCGATGGACCTCGCCAAAGAGGCTCTCCGCCTTGCTGCACAAAAGCTTCCTATTTCGACCAAGTTTGTCGTGAAAAGAGACTATATTGAAGAATAATTAGAAGCCTACAGTCATGAAAAACGAAATAGCAATGAAAGAGCTCTCGACTGCTGAGTTGATGGAGAAACTTGATGCCGAGCGTGCGGGTTACCAGAAAATGGTTCTGACCCATGCTGTGTCGCCTCTCGAAAACCCCAATAAAATAAAAGAAAGTAGAAAGAATATTGCCCGCTATCTTACCGAGCTTCGTGCTCGCGAAATCGCTGACAAGAAGTAAAGTGGCAAAAAAAGAAAAAACCAATCCTAAAATGGAAAGAAACTTAAGAAAAGAAAGAATCGGTGTTGTAGTCAGCAACAAGATGGAGAAGTCTATCGTGATTCTTGTCGAGCGAAAGGTTAAGCATCCCAAGTACGGCAAGTTCGTGAAGAAATCCACGAAGTTTATGGCTCACGATGAGAAAAACGAGGCCAATATCGGAGATACTGTCCGTATTATGGAGACGCGTCCTCTGAGCAGGAACAAATGCTGGCGCTTGGTAGAAGTTATTGAGAAGGCCAAGTAAGTAATTCGTTATAGAAAAAAGAAACAAGAGATGATACAACAAGAAACCAGAATGACAGTTGCCGATAACAGTGGTGCCAAAAGTGCCCTCTGTATCCGCGTTCTGGGTGGAACCAAGAAACGTTATGCCTCCGTTGGAGACACCGTTGTGGTTGCCATTAAAGACGCCCTGCCCTCCGGCAACGTAAAGAAAGGTACTGTGTCCAAAGCAGTTGTGGTGCGTACCAAAAAAGAAATTCGTCGCAATGATGGTTCTTACATCCGCTTCGACGACAATGCTTGTGTCCTGCTGACTGCCTCTGATGAGATGCGTGGTACACGTATTTTTGGCCCGGTGGGTCGTGAGTTGCGTGAGAAACAATTTATGAAAATTGTTTCCCTCGCCCCCGAAGTGTTATAACATAAAAGAAAAAGAAAACAATGAAATTGCACGTTAAGAAAGGGGATATGGTTCAGGTAATCGCCGGCGACGATAAGGGTAAAGTCGCCAAGGTGCTGAAGGTCTATCCCGAAAAGAACCGCGCCATCGTTGAGGGGGTGAATGTGAATAAAAAACACACAAAACCCAATGCTCGTAATACTCAGGGAGGTATTGTCGAGCAGGAGGCTCCCATACACATTTCCAACTTGATGGTGGTAGCAGGAAAAACCCCTTCGAGGATTGGTCGTCGTGTGGACGAAAAGTCTGGAAAAATAGTTCGTTACGCTAAAAAAACTGGGGAGGAAATTAAATAATGACATACGTACCCGCACTTAAGACAAAATACAAGGAGGAAATTCTGCCTGCTCTTATGAAAGAATATGGTTACAAGACTGTTATGCAGGCTCCTCGTCTGAAGAAGATTACCCTTAACCAAGGTCTTGGCAAGGCAGCCATCGCCGACAAAAAGGTTATCGACAAGGGCATCGAAGAGATGACGGCTATTACTGGTCAGAAGGCTGTTGCCACCAAGTCTCGCAAAGATATCTCTAATTTCAAACTGCGTCGTGGCATGCCTATCGGTGTCCGCGTAACCCTCCGTGGTGAGCGCATGTATGAGTTCCTCGAGCGTCTCGTAACGGCGTCTATTCCCCGTATCCGTGATTTCCGTGGTATCAACGACAAGGGTTTCGATGGCAAAGGCAACTACACCTTTGGCATTGCCGAACAGATTATCTTCCCCGAGATTGATATCGACAAGATTGATCGTATTCAGGGTATGGATATCACCTTCGTCACCTCGGCCAACACCGACAAAGAAGCCATGTCGCTTCTCAAAGAATTTGGCTTACCTTTCAAAAATCAACAAAAACAAGCATAATGGCGAAAGAATCAATTAAGGCAAGAGAGCGCAAAAGAGCCAAAATGGTTGCCAAGTACGCCGCCAAGCGTGCCGCTCTGAAAGAAAAGGTCCGCACGGGCACCCCGGAGGAGGTAGAGCAGGCTGTCATCGCCCTGCAGAAGCTCCCCAAGAACGCATGCCCCATCCGTCAGCACAATCGTTGTCAGTTGACGGGTCGTCCGAAGGGTTATATGCGTCAGTTCGGTATTTCTCGTATCAATTTCAGAGAGATGGCCGTCTCTGGTCTCATTCCTGGCGTGAAGAAAGCTAGTTGGTAAACAAGTAAATGGTAGCTTTGCAAGTTGGTAAAAACCAATACTACAAAACTTTAAATCAAGAAATAATATGGTAACAGATCCTATTGCAGATTACTTGACCCGCATGAGAAACGCCATCAGTGCAAAACACCGTGTGGTCGAGATTCCTGCATCCAAACTGAAGAAAGAGATAACCAAAATTCTCTTTGAAAAGGGCTATATTCTAAACTATAAGTTTGATAATGAAGGTGCCCACAATCAAACCATCAAAATTGCACTCAAGTATCATCCTCTGACCAAACAGCCTGCTATTGCTGAGCTCAAGCGTGTATCGAGTCCTGGTCTTCGTAAGTACGTCTCCGTAAACGATATGCCTCGAGTCCTTAACGGTTTGGGTATAGCCATCGTTTCCACCTCCAAAGGTCTTATGACCGACAAAGAGGCGCGTACTCTCAATGTGGGTGGTGAAGTTTTATGTTATATCAGCTAATCAAGAGAGGAGTTAATTATGTCAAGAATAGGTAAAATGCCCATCCACCTTCCCAAAGGTGTCGAGATTAAGGTTTCCGACGACAATGTCCTGACCGTCAAGGGGCCTCTCGGAGAGCTCCATCAGAAAGTCAACCCCATGATTGAGATGAAGGTCGAAGACGGTGTTTTGAACTTCAATCGTCCCAATGACGAAAAGACCACCAAGGCCATGCATGGCCTCTACCGTGCTCTTGCCGCCAACATGGTAAAGGGTGTGAGCGAAGGATTCAAGACCGTTCAGGAGGTCATCGGCGTTGGTTACAAGGTGCAGGCCAATGGCAATGTGATGGAGATGGATCTTGGCTATTCGCACAAGATTTTCTTCGAGCTTGCCCCTGAAATCAAGGTTGAAACCGTCACCGAGAAAGGTAAGAACCCCGTCATCACCATGACCTGCTGTGACAAGCAGATTTTGGGACAGGCCGCCGCCAAGATTCGCTCGCTCCGCAAGCCCGAACCCTATAAGGGCAAGGGTATCCGCTTCCAGGGTGAAGAGGTGCGCAAGAAGGCTGGTAAAGCTGCTGCTAAATAAAGTATAACAAGGCTAGAATGGGCTTCAAACCCCCAAAAGAAATATCATGGCAACAAAAAAAGATATAAGAAGAACAAAGATTAAGTTCCGCATTCGCCACAAAGTCAGCGGAACGAAGGAAATGCCCCGTCTGTCTGTCTTCAGGAGCAATAAGGAGATTTATGCTCAGGTGATTGACGATGTGAAAGGCGTAACCCTGACTGCCGCCTCTTCCTTGGAAAAGAGTTTCGAGAAGAGTGGCAACAAGAGCGAGGTCGCCGCCAAGGTTGGAAAAACCTTGGCCGAGCGTGCCCTTGCTGTTGGTATCAACAACGTAGTGTTCGATCGTAATGGTTACCTCTACCACGGCCGCGTGAAGAGCTTGGCCGATGGAGCAAGAGAAGGTGGTTTAAAATTCTAAAAAATCATGGCAGAAGTAAATATCAAAAGAGTAAAGTCAAGCGAGATTGAATTCAAGGATCGCCTCGTTGCAATCAATCGCGTCACCAAGGTAACCAAAGGTGGTAGAACCTTCACCTTCGCCGCCATCGTTGTTATCGGTAACGAAAACGGTGTGGTCGGCTACGGTCTCGGCAAAGCCAAGGAAGTTCAGGCCGCCGTCCAGAAGGGCGTCGATGATGCCAAGAAAAATCTCATCCGTATCCCCGTGCTGAAGGGTACTATCCCTCACGAACAGTGTGGCAAATACAGTGGTGCCAAGGTCTTCCTGAAGCCTGCAGCTCCTGGTACCGGTGTCATTGCCGGTGGCGCCATGCGTGCCGTTCTGGAGAGTGTGGGTGTGAAGGACGTGCTTGCCAAGAGCAAGGGTTCCTCTAATCCTCACAGTGTTGTGAAGGCCACTATCAATGCCCTCCTCCAGATGAAGGATCCCTACACCGTCTCTCAGCTCCGTGGTATCTCTCTCGACAAAGTGTTTAACGGCTAAAAATGGAGATTTAAGAAATGGCAGAACAGAAACTCAGAATCAAGCAAGTCCGCAGCATCATCGGTCGCCCTGCCCGCCAGAAGCGCACCATGGAAGCTCTCGGTCTGAGAAAGATTAACCACGTCCGTGAGGTGGTTGCCACTCCTCAAATCAAAGGTATGATTGAGAAGGTGAAGCACCTCATCGTTGTCGAAGAAATCTAACCAGTAATAAGAAAGGAAACATCATAATGAACTTAAGCAATCTCAAACCCGCAGAAGGTTCCATCAAGCATTCCAAGCGTATCGGCCGTGGTGCCGGCTCTGGCAAAGGTGGCACTTCCACACGCGGTCACAAGGGTGCCAAGTCCCGCTCGGGCTACCACCAAAAGGTCGGTTTCGAGGGTGGCCAGATGCCCCTCTACCGCCGTGTCCCCAAGTTCGGTTTCAAGAATATCAACCGTGTTGAGTACGTCGGTATCAACATCGACACTCTGAACACCCTCGCCGAGTCCAAGAATATCACCGACTTCAGCGTCGATGTTCTGAAGCAGAATGGTCTTATCTCCGGCAAGGACCGCGTCAAGATTCTTGGCCGTGGCGAACTTTCCAAGACCGTCAACGTCACCGCCCACGCTTTCTCGGCTACCGCCAAGAAGGCCATCGAAGACAAGGGTGGCGTAGCTACTGTTATTGAATAAACAAGTCATCAATTACCAATGAAGCGTTTTATACAGACACTTAAAAACATCTGGTCGATAGAAGACCTGCGCAAGAGGATTCTCTACACCCTCGGACTGGTTCTCATCTATCGCATTGGCTCCTATGTCGTGCTGCCAGGTGTTGACCCCTCTCAGCTCGGTGCGCTGCGTCAGCAGGGTTCCGAAGGTCTGATGGGCCTTCTCAACATGTTCTCGGGTGGTGCATTCTCCAATGCCTCTGTCTTTGCATTGGGTATCATGCCCTACATCACGGCCTCCATCGTCATCCAGCTCCTGGTGATGGTGGTCCCCAGATTCCAGAAGATGCAGAGGGAAGGTGAAAGTGGCCGTAGAAAGATGAATCAAATCACGCGAGGCCTCACCGTCCTCGTCACCGGTCTGCAGGCGCCGGCCTACATCACCAACATGATGTACCAGCTCAACGCCTCGTCCACTGCTCTGCATCCCTTCGACGGCAGCGGACCCTCGCTGTTTTTCTGGGTGAGCAGTATCATCATCCTCATCTGTGGCACTCTCTTTGTCATGTGGCTTGGCGAGCGCATCACCGACAAGGGTGTTGGCAACGGTATCTCGCTTCTGATTATGATTGGTATCATCGCCCGTCTACCCTTCGCCCTGTCGGCCGAGTTCGCCTCGCGTCTGACCGAAGGTGGCGGATTGGTGATGTTCTTGTTCGAACTGGTGGTGCTGCTGGCAGTCATCTTGCTGGTCATCCTGCTCGTGCAGGGCACCCGCCGTATCCCCGTCCAGTATGCCAAACGCATCGTCGGCAACAAGCAGTATGGTGGTGTGCGCCAGTACATCCCCATCAAGGTCAACGCCGCCGGCGTCATGCCCATCATCTTCGCTCAGGCCATCATGTTCCTGCCCATCACCTTCCTGGGCTTCAACAACGACAGCCCCTCGAAGTTCTGGATGGCATTCGCTGACTACAACAGCTTCTGGTACAATGTCGTCTTCGGCATCCTCGTGGTGATTTTCACCTACTTCTACACCGCCATTGCCATCAACCCCAATCAGATGGCTGAGGACATGAAGAAGAATGGTGGCTTCATCCCCGGTGTCAAACCCGGCAAGAAGACCGCCGAGTACCTCGAGGGCATCCTCTCGAAGATCACCCTCCCGGGCTCCATCTTCCTGGCCGTCGTGGCCGTGTTGCCCGCTGTTGTGCGCCTGTTCGGTGTGAACACCCAGTTCGCTCAGTTCTATGGCGGCACCTCGCTGCTCATCCTCGTCGGTGTCGTACTCGACACCCTGCAGCAGATTGAGAGCCACCTCCTTATGCGCCACTACGATGGTCTGACCAAGACGGGTCGCATCAAGGGTCGCTCCTCCATGTCCATCCAAGCCTAAAATCAAGCGCAGACAATGATTCTCCTTAAGACCAAAGAAGAAATAGCGCTCATACGTGACGCCGCCCTCCTCCTCGGGAAAACCCTCGCGGAGGTGGGCCGTCATATACACCCGGGTGTAACCACCGCCTTCCTCAATCAGATTGGCGAGCAGTACATCCGCGACCACGGCGCCATTCCTCTTTGCAAGGGCTACGAGGGGTTCCCGTCGGCATTCTGCATCTCGGTCAATGATGTGGTGGTGCACGGCATCCCCGGCGAGCGCTTCATTAAGGAGGGTGACAATGTCTCGCTCGACTGTGTCATCTCGCTCAACGGCTATGTGGCCGACTCTGCCTACACTTTCGGGGTGGGGGAGGTGTCGCCCGAGGTCAGTCGGCTGATGAAGGTGACCAAGGAGGCACTCTATATCGGACTGGACAAGTGCAAGGCCGGCAACCGCGTGGGTGACATCAGCCACGCCATCCAGATGCATTGCGAGAAGAACGGCTACTCCGTCGTCCGCGAGCTTTGCGGCCATGGCGTGGGGCTCAAGATGCACGAATCGCCCAACGTGCCCAACTACGGCACCCCCGGCACCGGTCCCCTGCTCAAGGAAGGCATGGTCATCGCCGTGGAGCCGATGGTCTGCATGGGCTCGAAGAATGTCAAGTTCTCCAAGTCCGACGGCTGGACCTGCAGCACCAAGGACGGCAAGCCCGCGGCTCACTTCGAGCACACCGTCGCCATCACCGCCAACGGCCCCGACATCCTGACAACCTTCGATTTTATAGAGAACAAATAAGAATAATAAAAGCACACACGGTAAGTAAAACAGAATGGCAAAACAGGCATCCATACAACTGGACGGCACCGTCCTCGAGTCCCTCGGCAACGCCATGTTCCGCGTCGAACTTGAAAACGGGCATCAGATTATTGCACACATCTCCGGCAAGATGCGCATGCACTACATCAAGATTCTCCCCGGAGACAAGGTGCAAATCGAAATGTCGCCCTACGACCTCTCCAAAGGCCGTATCACTTACCGCCACAAATAAGAGAAGAAGTACAAACAAGATTAATAATTACACACATCATGAAAGTAAGAGTCTCCGTAAAGAAAAGATCGCCCGAGTGCAAAGTGGTGCGCCGCCACGGGGTGGTCTATGTCATCAACAAGAAAAATCCTAAATTCAAACAAAGACAAGGATAATTAAAAAACAATAAAAACGATTTATGGCACGTATTGCAGGTATTGACTTACCCAAGAACAAAAGAGGAGAGATAGGCTTGACCTATATCTACGGTATCGGACGCAGCACCGCCAAAGAGATCCTGGCCAAGGCCGGCATCGACGAAGGCAAGAAGGTGCAGGACTGGACCGACGACGAGCAGAACGCCCTCCGCACCATCATCAACGATGAGTACAAGGTCGAAGGCGCCCTCCGCTCCGAGGTGCAGATGAACATCAAGCGACTGATGGACATCGGTTGCTATCGTGGTGTCCGCCACCGTATCGGTCTGCCCCTCCGTGGCCAGAGCACCAAGAACAATGCTCGCACTCGCAAGGGTAAGAAGAAAACTATCGCTAACAAGAAGAAAGCTACCAAGTAAGAAGTAATGGTTGTAGCGCCCCAGCCGCGGATTAGATTATAGGACATATAGGAGCGGTTGGCAGTAAAGAAACAAAGTAAATCAAGCAAAAACAAATGGCAAAAACTTCCAAACCGACCAAAAGAAGAGTCGTAAAAGTTGAACCTCAGGGAAGAGCATGCATCTTTGCATCCTTCAACAACGTCATCATCTCGCTGACGAACAACGCCGGTCAAGTGATTTCTTGGTCCTCTGCTGGAAAAATGGGCTTCCGCGGATCGAAGAAAAACACTCCGTATGCCGCACAGATGGCTGCGGAAGATTGCGGCAAAGTTGCTTATGATTTGGGCCTAAGAAAAGTCAAGGTCTTTGTAAAAGGACCCGGTCAAGGACGTGAATCTGCAATCCGCGCAATCAACACCTGCGGCATCGAAGTGATGGAAATCACCGACGTCACCCCCCTGCCCCACAATGGTTGCCGCCCCCCCAAGCGTCGTCGTGTGTAATTATTAATCTTTTAAAAGAACAACTCAAAAAATGGCAAGATACACAGGTCCCAAGACCAAAATCGCACGCAAGTTCCACGAGCCCATCTACGGCCCGGACAAGAATTACGAGAAGCGCCCCTATGCTCCCGGCATGCACGGCCAGAACCGTCGCCGCGGCAAACTCTCCGAGTACGGCGTACAGCTGCAGGAGAAGCAGAAGGCCAAATACACCTACGGCATCCTCGAGCGCCAGTTCCGCAAACTCTACGCCGAAGCCTCCCGTCGCGGCGGCATCACCGGTGAGGAACTGATGAAACTCATCGAGGCCCGCCTCGACAACGTCGTCTACCGCCTCGGCCTCGCCCGCAGCCGCGCACAGGCCCGCCAGCTCGTCTCCCACCGCCACATCGCCGTCAACGGCAACGTGGTCAACATCCCTTCCTATTCTTTGAAAGAGGGCGATGTCGTTTCGGTTCGCGAGCGCAGCAAATCGCTCGAAATCATCACCGACTCCCTCGCCTCGCGCGCCAACAACTATCCTTGGCTCGAATGGGACGGCAACGCCATGAGCGGCAAATTCGTCAGCTTCCCCCAGCGCGCCGACATCCCCGAGAACATCAACGAGCAGCTCATCGTCGAGCTCTACTCCAAGTAATGGTCTTGGCACATAAAGCCTGATGCCCGCGCAACTCAGGCACGAGTAAAAACAAAGAAAGAAAGGATATAAAATGGCAATACTATCATTCCAAAAGCCCGACAAGGTGGTCATGCTCGAAGCTGACGACTTCCGCGGTACCTTCGAATTCCGTCCGCTGGAGCCCGGCTACGGCACTACCATCGGCAACGCCCTGCGTCGCGTCCTTCTCTCTTCGCTCGAAGGCTATGCTATCACTTCCGTCCAAATCAAAGGCGTCGACCACGAATTCTCCTCGCTCCCCGGCGTGGTGGAAGACATGACCGACATCATCCTGCGACTGAAGCAGATACGCTTCCGCCAACAGCTGGAGGATACCGACCACGAGAAACTCTCCTTCACGGTCAAAAACCAGACCGTCTTCAAGGCCGGCGACCTCAACAACTACCTCAACGGATTCCAAGTGCTCAACCCCGAACTCGAAATCTGCCACATGGAAGCCCAGACCGAGCTCGAAGTCAGCCTCTCCATCGACAAGGGTCGTGGCTACGTCCCCGCCGACGAGAACAAGCGCCCCACCGACCCCATCGGTGTCATCGCCATCGACTCCATCCACACCCCCATCAAAAAAGTCATGTACGCCGTCGACGACTACCGCGTCGAACAGCGCACCGACTACGAGAAGCTCACCTTCGACATCGAGACCGACGGCTCCATCCACCCCAAAGAGGCCCTCAAAGAAGCCGCTGCCATCCTCATCCAGCACTTCCTCCTCTTCTCCGACGAGCGCATCACCCTCGAGGTCGAAACCAAGCCCGTGCAGGAAGACTTCGACGAAAGCACCAACCACATGCGCCAGCTCCTCAAAACCAAACTCATCGACCTCGACCTCTCCGTCCGCGCACTCAACTGCCTCAAGGCCGCCGAAGTCGACACCCTGGGCGAGCTCGTAGCCTTCAACAAATCCGACCTGCTGAAATTCCGCAACTTCGGCAAAAAATCCCTCACCGAACTCGAAAACCTGGTAGCCTCCAAAAACCTCGAATTCGGCATGAACGTTGCAAAGTATAAACTTGATAAAGAATAAGAAAACAATATGAGACACGGTTGCAAAGTAAATCATCTGTCAAGAACCCACGCCCATCGCGTCGCCATGCTCTCCAACATGGCCACCTCGCTCATCATGCACAAACGCATCGAGACCACCGTGGCCAAAGCCAAGGCGCTCCGCGTGTACGTCGAGCCCATCATCAACCGCTCCAAAGAGGACTCCACCCACAACCGCCGCATCGTCTTCAGCTACCTCCACAGCAAAGAGGCCGTCAACGAACTCTTCCGCGAAGTCTCGCAGAAAGTCGCCCAGCGCCCCGGTGGCTACACCCGCATCCTGAAGACCGGCATCCGCCACGGTGACAACTCCGAGATGTGCATCATCGAGCTCGTCGACTACAACGAGAACATGCTCCGCGAGCCCAAGGCCAAGAAAGCCAAGACCACCCGCCGCTCCCGCGCCAAGAAGGCCGACGCCGCTCCCGCTGCCGAAGCCCCTGTCGCCGAGGCTCCCGTGGTCGACACTCCCGCTGCCGAGGCCGAAGCCCCCAAGGCCGAGTAAACCTCAACGGACAACAACGACAAATCCCAAGGGAAGCACATGCACGTGCTTCCCTTTTCTCTTTCACGGCAATGGTTTTACGACAACACTGACAACAGGGACAACTTTTGGAAAGCACAACATGTGCTTTCCTATTGCTGACCACTTGCATGGATCCCCAGTGAAAAATATTTTTTGCCGTATGCGGAAAATATTCGTACTTTTGCAGCCGCAAACATACCCCAGATTGCAAGATGAAAAAAGGAGACACGGTAAAGATATCGCCCGACCTGACCAACCGACCGGGCTGGATTGACGGCAAAGTGATAGAGGTGGAAGACAACTCGTTTGTCGGCACGGTCATCGTGGCCCAGACTGCCGAAGGCTTGATATTCTTTGGCCCGCTGAACCGTTTCAAACCTTATTGCTGAACTGCCATGTACGCCATCAGCGACTAGATTCTGGTCTCCACAGTCTGCTCGCCAACGAGAGCTCTGTTTCCCGGCAACCTAAACTGTTGTCGGGGAAAATATTTTTTTGCCATGTCGCGAAAAGTTTGTAAATTTGCACCCGATTTCCGGCGCGAGTTCCATTGCCGGAGGATGCAAGAAAAGCATTGCTTTTATTGTCCTTTAACAGAAATTTTGGCAAAACTTCAAGAAGGAGGACGGAGCATTATTTGCTTTCGCTTGGTTGTGTATGCTGCTCACTTCTGCATACCGGCAGGCGTGAGATAAGTTCCTTCGACCGTTCCTTCCAAGGTTAGCCAAAGCCTCTGTTAAGACGGACATGAGCACATAAGTCTCATGCCTTTCTTATTTGTGCAACACCCCAACAAAGGAACCCGCCTCACTGGAGGCTTGGAGGCGGAAAACAAAAAACTCAATCATGAAGAAGACACGGTTCTTATTGATGCTCTTGACGGCGCTTTGCTTGGTCGGTGTGAACGGCAGAGCCCAGTCTAACGCGTTCCACACCATGACATTCATCAACGAAGGTGGCGGCTACTTCTCGTTCAGCCGCTCCACGCCTGACGGCCAAAGTGTCGACACTATGGATTACACTTTTAGGAGGTCTTCCACCGAGACGCTACAGGTGCAGGAGGGGAGTTCCGTCTATATCGGCCTCTCGTCGGAGCGGCGCGGTTCATTCTTCTATGGAGAGATACGATATGAAGGAGGCTTTCCGCGATTGCTTCATTTCTATGTGGACAACCGGGAGGTACCCCTCGACAGCATCTACTCTTTCTACGACGAGGAGAGCTTCTATTACTGGTATTCCTACACCCTCGCCAACATCACCTCCGACCACACTTTCCGCGCCGTCTTCGGAGAGTGGGAGGAGGACATCAACCCTACGCCGCGACCCACGCACACTATTACCTTCATCAAACAAGGCAATGGCAGCATGTACGGTGGGGGTAGTGGTGGCAGCATGAGTTTATATGATAGAGATACTCTTCGTTTGACGGAGGAAGAAGGTTTGTACTTTAGTGTTGAGATTGAGGGTATCAGGCCAGATTCCAGATATTGGTATTCAAATCTGGACCGAGAACTACAACCTCTCCACCTGTACGTGGACGATGTGGAAATTCCGCTCGACAGCATCACGAGAAGATTCGATTGCTTCACCTTGGAATACGGGTATTACTACAGACAGGTAGTTACCTCCGACCATGAGGTCCGTGTTGTATTCGGGCCTGTGGACACCACCCAGCTGCCGCCGCTGCATACCATAGAGGTTGTGAACGAGGGTGGTGGAAACATCGATTATGGTAGTCTCTCTTCGTACCTCGGAATTGTGATTGATGGTGGGTGGGGTTTTGTACTACTACCCGACACCATGCTGTTCCAAGCCGAGGAGGGAATGGCTGTAAATATTGTGATGCATTCGTTGAGACCTGAATCCGGGCGATATGAGGATTACTCCAATCCCCGCCTTCTCCACTTCTATATCGACGGCGTCGAAATTCCGCTCGACAGCATTTTTGAGGGTTATTACATCGATAGGTATTTCTATAAGTACCCCCTTCCCAACATCACGTCCAGCCACACCGTCCGCGCCGTGTTCGGCCAGTGGGACACCCTCCCTTCCATCCACACCATGACCATTGTCAATCAGGGTGGCGGAAAAATCCATTCGCCTCGGTCCAAGGCACACGATGCCATACGAATGTTATTGGTCTCCGAGGGCGACCCGTTCACCGTCAGGATGGATTCCTACCGCCCCGGCAGCCCCCACTACGGCGACTACGCCAACCCGAAGCTCCTCCACTTCTATGTGGACGATGTCGAAGTGCCCCTTGGCAGCATCTTCAGCGGCTACGACGCCGCGACGCAGACCCTGCACTACGTCTACACGGATTCCAATGTTACTGCCAACCACGTCTTCCGCGTCGAATTTGGTCCTTGGAGCGATGACGTGTACGTGCTGACGCTCGAGGCCAACGACCCGGCCATGGGCAGCGTCTTTGGCGGCGGCACATACGAGGCTGGCACCGAGGCCACCCTCACGGCCACGCCCAACGAGGGCTACCGCTTCGTCGGCTGGCAGGACGGCAACACCGACAATCCGCGCACCGTCATCGTCACGGCGGACGCCACCTATATCGCCACCTTCGAGGCCGAGGTGGGCATCAATGAGGTGGACGGCGCCGACGGCATCACTCTCCACCCCAACCCTGCCTGCACCAAGGTCACCATATTTGGACTTGAGCAGGGTAGCAAGGTATCGGTTGTGGACCTCAACGGTCGTGAGGTCTCCTCGCTCCTCACTCCTGACTCCTCACTGACGATTGATGTCAGCGGACTGGCCCAAGGCGCCTACTTCGTCCGCATCGTTGGTAAGCACCAGCAGGCTATCCGCAAGCTGATAGTAAAGTAGCAGAGGAGGACAACACCAACACTACCGCGGTTCCGAGCAGGTATTATGCCCGGAACCGCTACCTTTTTTTCGACCAAAGTATCCACCATTACCCAACGATGGGTAATAATGCGAAAAGGCCTATCTATTACCCTAGAGAGCCCCTACCATTCCCCTACACTCCCCTCCCCACTTTTTTTTGCATTTCTATCACTCCATTTCCTCTTTTTTTCGTATCTTTGCACTCTCGAAAAAGGTAACAATAAAACATAAAACATTATGAGCCAAATAATAGGAATACGTGGCCGCCAAATTCTTGACTCGCGCGGCAACCCCACAGTCGAAGTCGACGTCTACACCGACCAGGGTGCCGTCGGCCGTGCCGCCGTCCCCTCCGGCGCCTCCACCGGCGTCCACGAGGCCTGCGAGCTTCGCGACGGTGACAAGAGCCTCTACCTCGGCAAGAGCGTCATGCAGGCTGTCAACAACGTCAACAACGTCCTCAACGAAGAGCTGCAGGGTATGTTCGTCAGCGAGCAGAAAGCCATCGACCAGAAGATGATCGAGCTCGACGGCACCGACAACAAGTCGCGCCTCGGCGCCAACGCCATTCTCGGCGTGAGCCTCGCCGTGGCCAAAGCCGCGGCACAGGAGAGCGGCCAGGAACTCTACCGCTACCTCGGCGGCGTCGGCGCCCACACCCTCCCCATCCCCATGATGAACATCCTCAACGGCGGCTCGCACGCCGACAACAGCATCGACTTCCAGGAGTTCATGATCATGCCCGTCGGCGCCCCTTCGTTCAGCGAGGCGCTGCGCATGGGCGCCGAAGTATTCCACAACCTCCGCACCGTCCTCAAGGGCAAAGGCCTCTCCACCAACGTGGGCGACGAGGGCGGCTTCGCCCCCAACCTGGGCTCCAACGAAGAAGCCCTGACCTGCATCCTCCAGGCCATCGAGAAGGCCGGCTACCGCCCCGGCGAGGATGTCTTCATCGCCCTCGACGCCGCCGCCAGCGAGTTCTATGTGGCCGACGAGAACGTCTACCACCTCAAGTGGTCCACCGGCGACAAACTCACCCCCGCCCAGATGAGCGACTTCTGGAAGGACTGGGTCAGCAAGTACCCCATCATCAGCATCGAGGACGGCATGGCCGAGGACGATTGGGACGGCTGGCGCCTCCACACCGACGCCATCGGCGACCGCTGCCAGCTTGTCGGCGACGACCTCTTCGTCACCAACGTCCAGCGCCTCCAGATGGGCCTCGAGCGCAAGGTGGCCAACTCCATCCTCATCAAGCTCAACCAGATCGGCACCCTCAGCGAAACCATCGACGCCGTGGGCCTCGCCACCCGCAACCAGATGACCTCCATTATCAGCCACCGCAGCGGCGAGACCGAGGACACCACCATTGCCGACCTCGCCGTGGCCCTCAACACCGGCCTCATCAAGACCGGCTCCGCCTCGCGCACCGACCGCATCTGCAAGTACAACCAGCTGATGCGCATCGAGGAAGGCCTCGGCGACCAGGCCTACTACCTCGGCCGCGACTTCAAATTCCTCAAACGCTAGTGTCGATCCCCTCCAGGATATTCAGATAGTTCTGATAGCGCTCCGCACTCACAAGGCCGTCCTCGACGGCCTTTTTTACTGCGCAGCGCGGCTCGTGCCGGTGGGTGCAGTTAGAAAAGTAGCACTCCGGCAGCACCGTCCGCATCTCGGGGAAGAAATGCGAGAGCTCCTGCTCGTTGAAGTCCACCATGCCGAACTCCTTGATGCCAGGCGTGTCGATGAGGTAAGTGGTTCCGGTCCCCAGTTGGATGGGGTGTATCTCGGCGAAGGTGGTGGTGTGCTTCCCCTTGAGGCTCCAGTCGGAGAGCTCGCCCACGCGCAGGTCCAACCCCGGGCAGAGGGCGTTCAGCAGGGCGCTTTTGCCCACCCCGCTGTGGCCGCTGAAGAGCACCGTCTTGCCTCCTATCGCCTGGCGCACCGCCTCGAGCCCCTGCCCTGTGAGGGCCGACATCTCGTGCACCGCGTAGCCCGCGCTGCGGTAGATGCCGCTCAGCTCGCGCTGCGCCTCCCATAGCTCCTCGTCGTAGAGGTCCACCTTGTTGAATATGAGGCATGCCGGTATGTGGTAGGCCTCGGCCGTGACCAGCAGGCGGTCGATGAAACCCGTCGAGGTGCGCGGCAGCCCCATTGTCGCCACCACGCAGAGCAGGTCGATGTTGGCCGCGATGACATGGGTCTGCTTCGAGAGCTTCGTGGCGCGGCGCACGATATAGTTGCGACGCTCCTCCACGTCGTGGATCAGCCCCGTGCCGTCGGCCTCCAGCTCGTAGCTGACGCGGTCGCCCACCGCCACGGGGTTGGTCTGCTTGTTGCCCCGCAGGCGGTAGTTGCCCCGCAGGCGGCAGTCGCGCTGCCCGCCGTCGGCCTCCAGCACCCGATACCAGCTGCCGGTGGTTCGTATGACCAGTCCTTCGTGCATCGTTTTCGGGCTGCAAAATTACGAAATTTTCTTGAATTTTAAACTTTTTTCGTATCTTTGCACCCTCAAATTCAACCGCACCGAACATGGATACACCCTTCTCTATCATCATTCCAAGCTGGAACAACCTGCCATTCCTGCAACTCTGTGTAGACAGCATTCGAAAGAATTCCGCTATGCGACACCAAATTATTGTCCATGTCAACGAGGGCTCCGACGGCACCCTCGAGTGGGTGCGCAGCCAGGGGTTGGACTACACTTTCTCGGAGCGCAACATCGGTGTCTGCATGGCGTGCAATATGATGCGCACCAAGGTGGCAACTGACTTTATCTTCTACGTCAACGACGACATGTACCTCCTCCCCGGTTGGGATACGGTGCTCGCTGCCGAGGTAGCCTCGCTGCCCGACAACCGCTTCTTCCTCTCCTCCACCATGATCCAGCCCCACAATCACCTTGATGGAGGTATCACTGCCAATTATGGCGATAGCCTTGAAAGCTTCGACGAGTCACGCCTGTTGCGCGACTATATGTCGCACGAACATCGTGACTGGCGTGGCGCCACCTGCCCCCCCAACCTCATGCATCGCGACATTTGGGACCTCATCGGTGGTTACAGCATCGAATACACCCCCGGCATGGGCAGCGACCCCGACCTGACGGCCAAGCTATGGATGGCCGGTGTGCGCCACTTCAAGGGGCTATCGGCTTCGCGTGCCTACCACTTCGAGACCCGTAGCACTGGACGAGTCAGACGCAACAATGGACGCATACAATTTATGCTGAAGTGGGGCGTCAACAATTCGGCGGTACGTCGCCACCTGGTGCATCAAGGTGAGCCTTGGGGTACATGCTCCGCACGCGAAGGACTCTCCGCATCAGACCATCGGTTGACCCGCCTGAAGGCCATTTGGGCCTTACTTACGGGATGTCAGCTCGGCCCTATTGACCCCATCCAATAGCATGCGACTCTTCTTTCTCCTCCTCACCACTTTCCTCTTCCCACTTTCGGCTAGTGCACAGCATTGGCGCGATACTGCCTCCTATCGACTCAATAAGATGCAGCCACACGACTGTGTCGTACCCGAGGGTGACTGGCAGCGCTCGCTGGATGGACAATGGATTGCACCTGGTGGCGACTCTGTTACACTTCCCATGCACCAGCCATTCGCAGACTCAATCCTCGTCCTGCAGCGCAATTTCACCCTGCCCGACCACTGGATTGGTCGTCGCACGGTGGTCAGCTTTGCTGCTGCTGGACCTGCATTCTATCTCTACGTCAACGGACGACAGGTGGGCTACAGCGAAGACTCTAAAACCCCAGCCGAGTGGGACATCACACGATACCTCCGTCCGAGTGTAAACCTTATGGAGATACGCCTTCTATGCAATTCCACCGGCAACCTCCTTGAGGATAACATTCCCATTGGAGGTATCACCAGGTCGATTACCCTTTACTCCCTGCCCTCAATCTATATATCCGACCTCCGCATCGATGCCACACTCGACACGAGCGACTACCTCACCGGCAGGCTTGATATTATGGTTGACCTCAGTCGAGAGGTACAAGGCGGCAGCGTAGAGGTGGAAATACTTGGCCGCAGTACGCGTAAGGCGCTACGTCCGGGCGACTGGTTTGTAAGCCTTGGACCCGAAGTGGGATTGGTCGAGCCGTGGAGCGATACCTCTCCGTCGCTTTATTCACTCACTGTGCGTCTAATAGATGCTACTGGGCGCGAAACACATCGCCTTGTCAAGTACATTGGCTTCCGCCGCGTCGAAATCTGCCAGGGACAGCTTCGGCTCAATGGGCACCCCCTTGAGATACGCGGACTCAACCGCATTGAACAAGCGCCCCTCGGCGGACAGCATGTATCACGAGATGAGATGCGGCGTACTGCGACGATTTTCAAGCAGCTAGGGTTTAACGCAGTGCGTACCCTCCGCCACCCGCCTGACGACTATTGGGTGCACCTCTGCGACTCGCTTGGCATACTGCTCTGTCTCCAACCAACACTTTGCCCCTCGGACGCCACTCTGCTTGACGATTCGCGGTGGCTCAACCCCGTGCTCGACCGCGTTGTCAACCTCTACCGGCGCTATCGTAACCACCCATCGGTAGTAGTCTGGTGCCTCGCTGCCGATGGTCTAACAGGTCGTTGCCTCGACGATGCTTACCGTTTCTTGCGTTCCAAGGATCCTTCGCGTCCTATTCTTGCCCCTTCCTTGTGGTCGCCACGCGCCACCGATATCGCTTCGCCACCCAATCCCTCCCCAGCGCTCCTGCGCCGCTACCTTAAGAATATCCCAGCCCATTTGCCCTGCCTTCCTGTCATGCTCACCCCCACTGCGGGATCGCTGGACGACTTCTGGCAGCTTGTGCGCGATGAACCACGCCTTTCTGGAGCCTTCCTCTCCGATTTCCAGCTCAACGAGATGGCTCCGATACTCCCCTCATTTAAGCAGCATGAAAATTAATTTTTGGCCACCTCGCAAAACCTTCGTATCTTTGCACCGCAATATATCAATGATGAAATGACGCTACTGCTTGTATTTCTGTTAGGTGCGATGTTTGTATCGTTCCTATGTTCCATTTTGGAATCGGTTCTTATGTCCACCCCGCTCTCCTATATCACCATGCGCGAAGACGAGGGCTACAAGGCTGCCACCCTGTTCAAAAAATACAAGCAGGACAACGCCCAGGCCATAGCCGCCATCCTCTCGCTCAACACCATCGCCCACACCATCGGCGCCGCCGGCGTTGGCATGCAAGCCACCGAGGTGTTCGGCTCTGAGTGGTTCGGTGTTGTCTCTGTCGTCACCACTATCCTCATCCTCGTATTCACCGAGATTATCCCCAAAACCATCGGCACCAGCCAGTGGCGACGCCTCATGGGCTTCACCGCCCTCACTATCCGTGTCCTCATCTTCATCCTCTATCCTGTCGTCATACTCGTCCAGTGGTTCACCCGTCTCATAGCCCCACACGACGACGACGAGACCGCCGTCAGCCGCGAGGAAGTCGCCGCCATGGCCGACATGGGCGAGGATGAAGGCGTTATCGACAGCGACGAAAACAAAATCATCCAGAACGTCATCAAGCTCTCCTCCATCAAGGCCTACGACGTCATGACCCCGCGCGTTGTCGCCGCCACCGCACCCGAGAGTATGACCCTCCGCGACTTCTACCGCCAGGCCGAGTACTCCCACTTCTCGCGCATACCCGTCTATGCCGACGAGGAGGACTTTATTACTGGCTACGTCCTTCGGAGCGAGGCTCTTGAGGAGCTGGCCGAGGACCACTTCGCCACCACCCTCGGCCAGATCAAACGCACCATACCCCTCTTCAACGAAGAAATGTCCGTGGCCGAAATTTGGGACAACCTTCTCCGCCACAAGGAGCAAATCGCCGGCATCATCGACGAATTCGGCGCCTTCCAGGGCATCATCACACTCGAGGATATCATCGAGACCATCTTCGGCCTTGAGATAATAGATGAGTCCGACCAAGTGGCCGACATGCAGCAGTATGCCCGCGAGCGCTGGCAGCAGCGACAGCGGCGCTTCAAAGAAATCAACCTCCCCGAGTAATCCGCCAACTAAAACAGAAGCGACCGTCATCGAAGGATGACGGTCGCTTTGCTTTGTATCCGCTCAAGAGTTGAATTACATGGCGTTGACTTTGCGCATGAGTTTCGATTTGAGGTTGGAAGCCTTGTTCTTGTGGATGACCGAACGCTTGGCCAGCTTGTCGATGATGGAGAGCATCTTGGGCAGACGCTCGGTGGCAGCGGCCTTGTCCTCCAGAGCGCGGAAGTCGCGCAGGGCGTTGCGCATGGTTTTGGCATAGTAACGGTTCTCAACTCTCTTCTTCTCGTTGGAACGAATTCTCTTTTTTGCAGACTTGTGGTGTGCCATAAATTGTTACTTGTTCTGTTCTTTTATATATTATATTGTACCGCGTGCGGGATTCGAACCCGCGATTTTAAGAATGAAAATCTTACGTCCTGGGCCAACTAGACGAACGCGGCATTGCGGTGGTTTTTCACCTGCTTTTTTCTTTCAAAAGCGGGTGCAAAATTACGAACATTTTCCGACATGGCAAAATTTTTTTCACCATCGGCTGTTGACAACCTTTCTGGATTATTCGTTATCTGCCTGAAAACGAAAGCCTAAGCGCTTGCCGGTGACCAGCATTTTTTTGTCAAAATTGGTGCGCATTTCACCCACCGAGACCAGCTTGATTTCGTCATACGGGGGAGTCAAAAGGTCAAAATTGGTGGTGTACTCGATGGCCGATTCGATAATTCCTTGCACGGACTCGGGCGTCACCGTCGAAGTGTTGAAATTCGTGTACAGCATCCCCAACTCGCGCTTGCCCTCGATGAAATAATGCTTCTCGAGGTTCACGAAGACACGCCCGATCATGTATCCGAGGTCGTTCTCGCGCTGGTAGGCGAAGCTGTCGGCCAGGAAGTTATATATGTGGATTACACCGCAATACGAGCGTTGCGGGTCCTCGCGCACGTAGGGCGTTTTCATCACCTGGTGGTCGCGCGAAAACTCGAACACATTGCTGTGCATCATGAAAATCAGTATGTCGCCGCCGAACTTCACCTCGAACTCGAAGTCGCCGCGGTCAGTGAATTCGAAGGCCACATGCTTGCCTTCCTCGCGGCATGCTTGCTGGAATTGCTGGATGAGTTCGCGGGTGGTGGTGCGGAAGAGTTCGAAGGCGTCTTTGGTGGAGTTGAAGACGGTTTGTTTGAGTTGGCTTTTGTTGAAAACCAAGTCTTTCAGTTCGGGTTTGAGTTGCATGGGTTTGCGTTTCTGGTTGATAATGTTTGGGGTGATAACGCTTGCGTGGGGAAAATAGTATGCCTGCGGGGCAGTTTTTCTTCTTGTCGTCCTGTGCGGTGGATGGGTAGGGGATGGGCAGGGGTTTTGTGGGGGGATGGTAGGGCTGTTCTTCGTCTGTTCTTCGGTTGTTCTTCGTCTGGCATAGGTGGGGGAGGTGGGGTTGGGCGACAGACATGTCGAGAACGCACAATATACGAAAAGATTGTGGGAAGTTTGCATTTTTAACATTTTTTTTCTTGCATAAAAAAAATAATGTGTATCTTTGCAGCCGAATTAAGTGGAACGAACAACTATTGAATGAAGCAAGGGTATCAGTTTTAACCCCCTAAAAATTAGAGGAATATGACGGACGTAAAGACCCGACAACTGTCAGACAATGAACTGATCATTCGCTACCAAGATGGCGACGCATCCTGTTTTGAGGCACTCCTCGAGCGCTATCAAGCCAAGGTGTATGGCTATATTTTCTCCGTCGTCAAGGACAAGGAGACGGCCGACGACATCTTCCAGGACACGTTCTACAAGGTCATCGTCACCATCAACTCCGGCCAGTACAAGGATGAGAACAAGTTCGTGCACTGGGTGATGCGCATTGCGCACAACCTCATTGTCGACCACTTCCGCCGCAACAACAAGATGCCCATGGTGCCCAACAAGCCCGAGGGCGATGTGGTGGACACCCTCAAGGCCCAGGACGACAATGTGGAGCACATGATGATGAAGAAGCAGACCAGCCAGAACATCCGCAAGTTGGTGCGCATGCTTCCGCCCGAGCAGCGCCGCGTGGTCATCCTGCGCCACTACGGCAAGTGTGACTTCAAGGACATTGCCGCCCGCACCGGCGTCAGCATCAATACCGCCCTCGGCCGCATGCGCTACGCCATCATCAACCTCCGCCGCCTGGCCCAGGAGCATAATATGTATGTGGAGTTATAGATCAGACCGTGGTCAGTGATTAGCAAGAACAGACTCAAGGAATTGGCCGCCTACCGCCAGCAGAAACGATGCGACGAGGAGGCGGTTTTTGTTGTCGAGGGGCCCAAGATGGCCGCCGAGGCGATGGCGTCGGGCTTTGGCATCCGTGTGGTGTGCGCCACGGCGGACTATGCTATGCCCGCCATCGATGGCGAGTGCTACGAGGTGTCGCAAGCCGAGCTCGAGCGCCTCTCGCTGATGAAGAGCCCCAACCGCGTGTGGATGCTCGTGGAGAGGCCGGTGGCCGGTGGCCGGTGGCCGGTGGTCAGTGGCCAGGACGCGGTGACGCTTGTGCTGGACCGCATCCAGGATCCCGGCAATCTGGGCACCATGCTGCGCACGGCCGACTGGTTCGGCATCCGCCGGGTGGTCTGCAGCCGCGACACGGTGGGCTGCTACAACCCCAAGGTCGTACAGGCCTCGATGGGTGCCGTCTTTCGCACGCAGGTGGAATATGTCGACCTCCCCAACTGGCTGAACGAGAGTGGCATGCCCGTCTATGGTGCCTCGCTCCAGGGCCAGCCCTTTGCCAAACAGGGCCGCCCCGTCGGGGCGGCCGCGCTGGTCATCGGCAATGAGTCAGCCGGCATCAGTCTCGATGTCATGCAATGCGTATCCCACCCCGTCCTCATCCCCAACATCGGCGGCACCGCCGAGAGCCTCAACGCCAGCGTCGCCGCCGGCATACTGATGGGGTGGATGTGTTTGTAGTTTACAGTTTAAGGTTTAAAGTTTAAAGTTTTGGAACAATTACAGTATCACGAAGGTAGAACCGAAATCAGCCAGCTGGGCAAGGTGGCTCTCATCGAGCGCCTGACGCAAGGCACCGCCTGCATGGGCGACGACTGTGCCGTGCTGGGTGTGGGCGACGTGAGGACACTCGTCAACGTGCAGACTCTCGTCGAGGGGGTCGACTTCGACATGATGTACACCCCCCTGCGCCACCTTGGCTACAAGGCCATCTCCATCGCCGTCAGCAACATCGCCGCCATGAACGGCACCGCCCGCCAGGTGCTTGTCTCCCTTGCCGTCAGCAATCGCTATTCGGTCGAAGCGCTCGACGAACTCTATGCCGGCATGCACCTCTGCTGCCGCCGCTACGATGTGCAGCTCGTCGGAGGCGACACCTCCAGCACCCGCGCCGGCATGGTGATCAGCGTCACCGCCATCGGCGACGTGGAGCAGTCGAAGCTGACCCTCCGCCGCGGCGCCCGCCACAACGACCTCATCTGCTGCAGCGGCGACCTCGGCAGCGCCTACGCAGGCCTGCTCGTCCTCGAGCGCGAGAAGGTCACCTACCAGGCCGACCCCAACTTCCAGCCCGACCTCGACGGCTTCGACTACGTCCTCGAGCGTTTCCTCAAACCCGAACCCCGCACCGACATCGTCCAGGCACTGGCCGAGCGCAGCGTGGTGCCCACCGCCATGACCGATGTCAGCGAAGGCTTGGCCGACAGCCTCTTGCACCTCTGCCGCGCCGCCGGCGTGGGCTGCGAGGTCTACGAGGAGCGCCTCCCAATCGACTACCAGACCTCGCGCGTTTGCTCCGAGATGAGCAAGAACATGCTCCCCGTCAGCTGCGCCCTCAACGGTGGCAAGGACTATGAGCTCCTCTTCACCGTCAGCCAGGCCGACTATGAGAAAGTCAAGGAAATGGAAGGCATCAACATCATAGGCTACATCACCGAGCAGGGCATGCCTGCCGTCATGGTTACGCCGCAGAACACCACCATCGAACTGCGTGCCCAAGGATTTCAAGGAGTAGAGGAGTGAAGCGCGAAGACACATACAGGCATCAGGGACAGCGTCGCCAGATGTGCGAACTGCTTAAGCAGCAAGGTATCACCGACGACGCAGTGCTCAAGGCGATGGGCGCGGTGCGACGCCACTGGTTCCTCGACAGCGCCCTCGACGCCCTGGCTTACGAGGACCGAGCCCTCAAGATAGGCGCCGACCAGACCATCTCGCGCCCCTCCACCGTGGCCATGCAGAGCCAGTTGCTGTGCGTCGAGTCCGGCATGAAAGTGCTTGAGATTGGAACCGGCAGCGGCTACCAGGCCGCTGTGCTCTCCAAGATGGGCGCCAAGGTGTTCAGCATCGAGCGTCAGAAGGAGCTCTTCGACCACACCCGTCCGTTGCTGGCCGAACTGGGCTGCCGCGTCCGCTGCTTCCTCGGCGACGGCTACCAAGGCCTGACCGAGGTCGACCAAGCTCCCTTCGACCGCATCATCGTCACCTGCGGGGCTCGCGAGATGCCCGAGGCACTGATGGCACAGCTCAAAGTGGGTGGCATCATGGTCATCCCCATCGGCGGCGACGACACGCAGGAGATGCTCCGTTTCACCAAGACGGGCGAGGGTAGGGGAGAGTGGGAAAAAGAAGAGTTTGGCCGCTACAGCTTCGTGCCGATGCTCGACGGACGCCAGATGCACTAGCGCAGCAGGAAGTGCTGCTTCGTCAGCCGCGGGCTGGCAATGGCAATACCGACCGTGTAGAGGTCGAGAGTAACTTGATAATGCGAACCATCCACAATCTGGCGCCACCGCTCCGCCTCGCGGTGCGGATGGTCGACCACGAGGAAGTCGCCATCGGCGGTGTTCAGTGTGGCATTGCCCCCCAGCCGCAGGGCTTGCACCCCATAGTGGTGTTCGAGCCGCCAGAGAATGGACTGATAGTCACGCCCCTGCGGCGCCCCGGCCGGTGGACGCGAGAAGAGCACTTCGGTGTAGAGCTTGTACACGAAGGGCGAGTGCAAATTATACTGCGTCTTGGCGAGCAGGAAGTGTTTAATGCGGTTCACGGTGCAAAGATACGAAAAATAGTTTAAAGTTTAAAGTTTAAAGTTCAAAGTTTTGAAAATCAAATACATATTATGCGCCTTTGTGGCGATTGCGCTGCTTGCGGGCTGCGGCGGTGGCGACTATTCGCCCAAACCCCAGGCCTACCTCCGCATCGACATGCCGGAGCACGAGTACTTCCTGCTGGACACCATGCGCTCCAACCCCGGTGACACGATAGTCTTCCCCAATGGCGACACCGCCATTGCCCTCACGGGCTCTATCAACACCTTCCCCTTCGTCTTCGAAGCCAACACCTGCATCGAGTGGACGGAGAAGGATGCCCCCAAGGGGGAGCGGTGGGTGGACCTGATGTACCCGCAGTGGGACGGCGTGGTGTTCCTCACCTACAAACGCCTCTCCGGCCCCGACGACCTGCGCGGCCAAATCGACACCTCCTCGCGCCTGTTGGAGAAGCACTACCAGTTCGCCTCCGGCATCGACGAGCAGGGCTACGACGACCACGACCGCCATGTGCACAGCACCGTCTGGCGCCTGCGCGGGCGCAACGTGGCCTCCACCTACCAGTTCTTCGCCACCGACTCGCTCCACCACTTCCTCCGTGGCGCACTCTACATCAACCGCACCCCCAACAACGACTCCCTCGCGCCGGTCCTGGAGTACATACAGGCCGACCTCGACCACCTCATCGAAACCCTCCGCTGGCGTTGACAATCGGTTGTTAATAAATATCCGTGCGCACGGCACAATAATAAGCGCCCTCCTGCGTTAGAGGGTGAATTATGTCGAACAAGTATGCCGATCGCAGCCATGTGGTGAGGATTATCTTCATCGTCATCGCCGTCCTCTTTGTGGGGAGGTTGGCTGTGTTGCAGCTGTTCAACCCCAAGTATAAGGAGCTGGCCGAGATGCAGTCGCTGCGCAACGTGACGCAGTATCCGGCCCGCGGCTTCATCTACGACCGCCACGGCGAGCTGCTGGTCCACAACGAGGCCGTCTACGACCTCATGGTCATTCCCCGCATGCTGAAAAATCTCGACACCGCCTACTTTTGCCGCACCCTCGGCATCACGCGCGAAGACTTCGACGAGCGCATGAAAAAGGCCCGCAAGTATTCGCCCTACACCGCCTCTATCTTCATGAAGCAAATCTCGAAAGAGGAGTATGCCAAGTTCGAGAACAAGATGTTCCGATTCAAGGGTTTCTACATCTCGCAGCGCACCCTCCGCATCTACGACCGCCCCATCGCGGCGCAGGTGCTGGGCTATGTGGGCGAGGTGGACCAGGCCGACCTCGACCGCGACCCCTACTACAAGCGCGGCGACTACATCGGCAAGAGCGGCCTCGAGAAAAGCTACGAGGAGGTCATCCGCGGCATCAAGGGCAAGAAGGTGATGCATGTCGATGCCTACAACCGCGAGATAGGCCCCTATCAAGGCGGAGCCTTCGACACCCTGCCCATTGAGGGGGCCAACCTCTACACCACCCTCGACGCCAACCTGCAGCAGTATGCCGAGGAGTTGATGGCCAACAAGCGCGGCTGCGTGGTCGCCATCGAACCCTCCACCGGCGAGGTGCTGGCCATGGTCTCCGCCCCCACCTACGACCCCAACCTCCTCGTGGGACGCATCCGCGGACAGAACTACACCGAGCTCAACAAAGACCTCGCCAAGCCCATGCTCAACCGCGCCCTCATGGGACAGTACCCCCCGGGCTCGATCTTCAAGATTGCGCAGTCGGTGGTGGCGCTCGACCTCGGCGTCATCAGTCCCAACACGGGCTTCGCCTGCGACAAAAGCCTCGTCGGCTGCCACGGCCACCCCAGCGCCACCTGCGTCCGCGAGGCCATCAAGATGAGTTGCAATCCCTACTACTACCACGTCTACCGCCGCGTCATCCAGCAGGGCAAGTACCGCTCGCCGCAGAAAGACTCGCAGTACGGCCTCACCGTCTGGCGCGACTATATGCTCCGCATGGGCTTCGGGCAGAAACTGCCCATCGACCTGCCCCGCGCCGGCATGTCGAAGGGCAACATCCCCGACACCGCCTTCTACAACAAGTGGTATGGCCGCGAGCGCTGGTCGTTCTCCACCATCTACTCCAACTCCATCGGCCAGGGCGAGGTCACCGTGGTGCCGCTGCAGATGGCCAACCTGGCCGCCACCGTGGCCAACCGCGGCTATTACATCACCCCCCACATGGTGCGCTTCTACGGCCCCGACTCCACGCGCAACGAGGAGTACTACACACGCCACGAGACCGGCATCGACCGCCGCTATTTCGACATCGCCGCCGACGGCATGTACGACGTGGTCCATGTGGCCGGCGGCACCGGACGCCGCGCCAAGGTCGACGGCCTCGACGTCTGCGGCAAGACCGGCACCGCCGAGAACTACGGCAACGACCACTCCGTCTTCATCGCCTTCGCGCCCAAAGACAACCCCAAGATAGCCCTCGCCGTGTATGTGGAGAACGCACAGGGCGGCGGCGGCACATGGGCCGCGCCCATCGCCGGCCTCATCATCGAGAAATATATCAACGGCGAGGTGGCCCGCAAGGAGGTCGAAAAGCAATACCGCGAAGTCAACCCCTGCCAGAAGCTCCCGCTGACCCGCCGCGTGAAAAAGAAGAAGAGATAGCACATGTACCAAGAACGCCTCAAAATAGACTGGATCACCGTAGCCCTCTACGCCGTCATCATGCTCTTCGGGTGGATGAACATCTACTCGGCGTGCTACGACGAGGCCCATGCCGCCGTCTTCGACTTCAGCCGCTTCCATGGCAAGCAGCTCGTGTGGATGGGCGCTGCGGTGCTCACGGCCGCCTTCATCCTGCTCACCGAGCCGCGCGTCTTCTCCAACACCGCCTATGCCATCTATGGCGGCGTGCTCGTGCTCCTGCTGCTGACCCTCTTCCTGGCCGTCACCGTCAACGGCGGCAAATCGTGGATCGAGCTAGGCGGCTTCCGGTTGCAACCCTCCGAATTCGCCAAGTTCGCCACAGCGCTGGCGCTAGCCAAGTACCTCTCTGCCATCGACATGGACATGCGCGACCTCCGCACCAAGCTCTCCTGCCTGGCCATCATCGCCGTGCCGGCCGCGCTGGTCTTCCTCCAGCACGACACCGGCACCGCACTCGTCTTCCTCAGCTTCATCTTCCCCCTCTTCCGCGAAGGCCTCTCCGGCGCCTTCCTCGTCGTCGGCCTGGCGGCCATCGCACTCTTTGTCCTCGCCCTGTTGGTCAACAAGTACATCCTCCTCGGCGCGCTCCTCCTCCTGGCCCTCTTCTACCTCTTCGGCTGGCTCAACAAGCGCTCCTCGCGCGACTACTGGCGCGCGGCCGGCATCCTGCTCCTCTGCGCCGCCTTCGTCTTCTCGGTCGACTTCGTTTTCAACCACGTCCTCGAGTCCCACCAGCGCGAGCGCATCGAGGTGCTCCTCGGCCAGAGCGACGACCTCCAGGGCTCCGGCTACAACGTCCACCAGTCCAAAATAGCCATCGGCTCCGGCGGCTTCTTCGGCAAGGGCTTCCTCCGCGGCACCGTCACCAAAGCCAACTTCGTGCCCGAAAAGCACACCGACTTCATCTTCTGCACCGTGGGCGAGGAGTGGGGCTTCCTCGGCTGCACCATCCTTTTGATCCTCTACGGCTGGCTGCTGCAGCGCCTCGTCACCATGGCCGAGCGACAGCGGTCCCCCTTCGCCCGCGTCTACGGCTACTGTGTGGCCAGCATCCTCTTCATGCACCTCTTTGTCAATGTAGGCATGGTCATCGGCCTTGTGCCCGTCATCGGCATCCCGCTGCCGTTCTTCTCCTATGGCGGCTCGTCGCTCATCGCCTTCACCATCCTCCTTTTCATATTCATCAGGCAAGACGCCTCTAAAAACCAACTGTTGTAAATGTCCAAGAAACCCACCCACGAAGAACACTGCTCCTTCTGCGGACGCCCCACCTCGCAGGCCGGCATGCTCCTGGCAGGCATGGACGGATTTATCTGTCACGACTGCAACGACCAAGCCCTCAAAATCTTCCGCGAACAGGGCCTGACCACTCAGAATTCAGAATTCAAAATCCAAAGTTCCGACATCCCGCGCCCGCAGGAAATCAAGGACTTCCTCGACCTGTATGTCATCGGACAGGACGACGCCAAGCGTGTCCTCTCCGTCGCCGTCTACAACCACTACAAGCGCCTGAAATACAACTCCGAGCACGGCGACAAAAACGATGTCGAAATCGAAAAGTCCAACATCATCCTCGTCGGCGAGACTGGCACCGGCAAGACCCTCCTCGCACGCACCATCGCACGCCTGCTCAAGGTCCCCTTCTGCATCGCCGACGCCACCACCCTGACCGAAGCCGGCTACGTGGGCGACGACGTCGAGAACGTCCTCGTCCGCCTCCTCCAGGCCGCCGACTACGACGTCGCCGCCGCGCAACGCGGCATCGTCTTCATCGACGAAATCGACAAAATCGCCCGCAAGAGCGAGAACACCTCCATCACCCGCGACGTCAGCGGCGAAGGTGTCCAGCAGGCCCTCCTCAAGCTCCTCGAGGGCGCCGAGGTCTCCGTCCCGCCAGAAGGCGGCCGCAAACACCCCGAACAGAAACTCATCACCGTCAACACCCGCAACATCCTCTTCATCTGCGGCGGCGCCTTCGACGGCGTCGAGCGCTCCATCGCCGCCCGCGTCGGCACCAGCCAGATCGGCTTCAAGGACGACGACACACGCCGCCAGATCGACCGCCGCAACCTCCTGCAGTACGTCCAGCCCATGGACCTCAAAAAGTTCGGCCTCATCCCCGAGCTCGTCGGACGCTTCCCCGTGCTGACCCACCTCCAGCCCCTTGACCGCGACGCCCTCCGGCGCATACTCACCGAGCCCAAGAACGCACTCGTCAAGCAGTATCAGGAACTCTTCCGCATGGACGGCGTCGAACTCGTCATCCCCGACGAGACCCTCGACCTCGTCGTCGACCGCGCCGTCGAGTTCAAACTCGGCGCCCGCGGCCTCCGCTCCATCATGGAAGGCGTCATGACCGACATCATGTTCGACCTCCCCTCCCAGCCCAAAGGCTCCACCTTCACCCTCACCCCCGACATGGTCAAACAAAAAAAGTAACCCTATTTTCCCAACGATGGGAAAATAGGGGAAAGGGCCGAACTATTACCCTAGAGAACCCCTACCGTTCCCCTACCATCCTCGGCGCTTTCGGGGCCGAAATGGAGGTCGATGGAAGAAAAATTTTGCCGGTTTCGGAAAAAGTTGTAATTTAGCATTTTGAACCACCGCGTCCATCGGCCTCCTAAAGGCCGTGCAACGCGCTGGTGCACATATAAATATACACATTCGAAACAACAGACTCATATATATGAAAACACTCAAAAAAGGACTTCTCCTGCTCGTGGCAGCCCTCTTCGTGGCCTCCGCCGCACAGGCGCAAAAGAGCCTCGCCGCCAAGGCCGACAACCTCTTTGACCAGAACCGCTTCATCGAGGCCGTCCGCGAGTACGAGGATGCCTACGAGAAAATCAAGGGCAACAAGGCCGAAAAAAACCGCATCTACTTCCAAATCGGCGAGTGCTACCGCCTCACCTACAACTACAGCCGCGCCATCCGCATCTACAAGCGCCTGGCCGACGAGGAATACTACAACCAGGAACGCAAGCTCTACTTCAACCTCGCCGAGATGCTTCGCTTCGAAGAACAGTTCGACGAGGCCGACCAGTACTACGACAAATACCTCGCCCTCGAACCCTCCGACTCCTACGCCCGCAAGCGCAAGCAGTCCCTCATCTTCGCCAACCAACTCTACAACAACCGCACACGCCACACCCTCAGCCGCATGGACGGCTGGTGCTCCGACTACAACGACTTCGCGCCACGCTTCCTCGGCGCCGACACCAACAAGGTGGTCTTCACCTCCGCACGCTTCGCCGAGGGCGAGGGCAACGACAAAGACCCCTGGACCGACCAGGCCTTCTCCGACATCTACTTCGTCTACCAGGACCGCAACGGCCAGTGGTCCTCCGCCCCCGAACCCTGGGACAAGAGCGGCCGCATCAACACCGCCGTCAACGAGGGTGAACCCTCCTTCTCGCCCGACGGCAACACCGTCTACTTCACCCGCTGCGACGTCCGTGCCAACGAGACCGTCCACTGCCGCATCTACACCTCCAGCCGCACCCCCGAAACCCTCGACAAGAAGAAAAAAACCAAGAAAAAGACCCCCGCCAAGAAGAAGAAAGCCAAGAAAAAGAAAGACGCCGAGGCTGAAGAGCCCGAAGAACCCACCGCCGAGGCCCCCGCACCCGGCGAGTGGTCCGAAGCCGTCTACATCCACCTTGGCGACACCGCCTACAGCTACCTCTACCCAGCCATCAGCAGCGACGGCCTCACCCTCTACTTCTCCTCCGACCTCCCCGGCGGCTTCGGCGGCTACGACCTCTGGCGCGCCACCCGCAAGTCCGTCGCCGACGACTTCGGCCGCCCCACCAACCTCTCCTCCATCATCAACACCCCAGGCAAGGAAATCTTCCCCCTGCTCCGCAACGACTCCCTCCTCTACTTCTCCTCCGACGGCCACCCCGGCGTCGGCGGCCAGGACCTCTTCTTCGCCAACCTCAACCCCAACGGCAAGTGGTCCACCCCCCAGAACCTCGGCATCCCCGTCAATTCGTCCTACGACGAACTCTCCATCGTCTTCTACCCCGAAGGCTCCAAGCAGAACATCCTCGAGCGCGGCTACTTCTCCTCCAACCGCCCCTATCTCGACCCCCACAACCGCGCCGTCCGCAACGAGAACCGCTCCACCATCAACTCCGCACCCATCAACGACGACATCTTCTACTTCGAACTCCCCGGCCTCAACTATGCCATCCAGGGCACCGTCCGCGACGAGAAGTCCATGCAGCTTATGAACGACGTCCGCATCCGCCTCGTCGGCTCCGACGGCGCCACCGCCGAGACCACCACCGACAAGAAGGGCTTCTACAAGTTCGACTCCACCCTCATCCGCCGCGACGTGGTCTACAAGCTCTACCTCTCCAAGCAGAGTTACTACAGCCTCGAAGGCAGCGAAAGCACCCGCGGCTACAACACCAACAAGACCATCGTCCGCGACTTCCGCATGGAGCCCGTCCCGCGCCGCCCCATCGTCCTGCCCGAAATCCGCTTCGACCTCGGCAAGACCGACCTCCTCTCCCAGTTCATGGACTCGCTCATGGACCTCTACATCATCATGGAAAACAACCCCAACCTCGTGGTTGAAATACGCGCCCACACCGACTGCCAGCCCTATGTCGGCCTCACCAACGACACCCTCTCCCAGCGCCGCGCCCAGAGCGTGGTCGACTACCTTGTCAGCCGTGGCATCGAGCGCCAACGCCTAGTAGCCAAGGGCTACGCCGAACGAGTGCCGCGCACCCTCGACGAGGATGCCGTGGTCAACTACAACGGCAAAGACTACATCTTCACCGCCGGCTCGGTCATGGAGTGCGACTACATCAACACCCTCAAGGGCGACCACCAGCAGGCAGCCCACTCCCTCAACCGTCGCATCGAATTCCTCGTCCTCCGCGAGGACTACGTCCCCCGCAGCCTGGTCGACAACATGACCTCGCCCGACCCCACCGTCAAGCTCGACAGCAACGGCCGCGTCATCAACCTCGTCAACCGCGACGCCAACGAAGACCAGGACGACCTCCTCCCCACCATCGTCCACGACGAAAGCACCGTCCACGTCACCATGATCAACGCCACCCGCGGCGAGATGACCTGCATCGCCAACGGCTTCCAAATCCCCATGCTCATCGACGAACGCTACGCCGAACCCATCGCCATTTCGTGGGAAGAAGCCATGAGCCTCCTCTATCAGCAGCGACTCTCCAAAGAAGACTTCCCCCTGCGCGACCTCTCCTTCGACCCCGAAGGCAACATCCTCGACCGCGCCACCATCGTCTTCAAAGAGATGAAGATTGGCGAGCAGCGCCGCACCAACGTCGAAGTCGTCGTCGTCAAAGGCATCGACTACAAGTTCATCATCAACCGCACCGGCCTCCAGCAGTTCGGCAACTACGAGTTCGACAAACAGCGCTCGCGCCTCATTTTCCTCGATGAGTAGCAACCTGCTCATCACCATCCTCGGCCCCACCGCCACAGGCAAGACCGCCCTCGCCGCCGAGGTGGCCTTCCGCCTGCAGGGCGAAATCATCAGTGCCGACTCGCGCCAGGTCTTCCGCGGCATGGACATCGGCACAGGCAAAGACCTGGCCGACTACCACATCCACGGTGTCGACATCCCCTACCACCTCATCGACATCTGCAACCCCGGCGAGGAATACAACGCCTACCGCTTCCTCAACGACTTCATACCCGCCTACGAGGGCATCCTCCGGCGCGGCCGCCAGCCCATCCTCTGCGGCGGCACAGGCCTCTATATCGACGCCGTCGTCCGCGCCTACCAGCTCTCCGACGCCCCCGTCGACCCCGACTTCCGCCGCTCGCTCGAACCCTACACCGACGAGCAGCTCACCGCCCGCCTGGCCTCGCTCGTCAAGCTCCACAACCACACCGACACCGAGACCCGCGACCGCCTCGTCCGCGCCCTCGAGATACAGGAATTCGCCCGCCGCCACCCCGAATCCTACACCCACCTGCCCCCCATGCGCCACAAGGTCTTCGGCCTTATGCTGCCGCGCCAGGAGGTGATCGACCGCATCGAACGCCGCCTCCGCGCACGTATCGAAGAGGGCATGACCGACGAAGTACAGCGCCTGCTCGACAGCGGCGTCAGCCCCGAACGTCTGATGCGCTACGGCCTCGAGTACCGCCACGTCACGCGTCACCTCCTGGGCCAGTGCACCCAGGAAGAGCTCTTCCGCGACCTCTTCACCGACATACGCCGCTTCGCCAAGCGCCAGATGACCTGGTTCCGCCGCATGGAGCGCAACGGAGTGGAAATCCGCTGGATCGACGGCCTCCTACCCCTCCCCGACAAAGCCGCCATCATCGCATCCACAGTAACTGGAATTCAGGTTCAGGAACTGCCTCGATTATCCCAAAATGGCTAGCTGCGCCTCCAGTCGTCGCGTTTTTCTTGCTCCTCTTTCTTCCTCTTGGCGCGGTGGATGAGGTAGGCTCCTAGCACGATGAAAGCAATACCACCTCCAGCATTGCCACTCCTACCGTTGGCTGCGGCGGCAATCGCACCTAGCAGACTTATGCATCCCAGCACAATCAAGATGATGCCCCACGTTTTCATTGCTGGCCTCCAGTGCTGGACATATCATCGAACTCGGGCTTGTTGTTTTTCTTACTGCATAAGATGATAATCCAGCCAATAAGGCCAAGGATGGCTCCTATGGCGAATGACCAGCCGCCACCGATTTTGCGATTTCGTCCAATGAGGTAGCCTCCGCCACCCATCAGGATGATTCTGAGAATAAAGACAAATGCTTGATCCATAATTGTATTGTTTTAAAGGTTAATATTGAGTTTGGTTTTTGCTTCTTCTTTCAGGTTTTGGAGCGCGCGCAGGTCGCGCCTGCTTTGTGTGATGCGGGTGGAGAGATTGTTGGCCAGCTCCATTTTCTCCTTGTCTGGTGCAAAACGATCAGGGTGGCATTTTCGGATAAGTTCCGTGTACAATGCTTCTGCATGGAACGGACTGGCGATGATATTCCCAAAATCTATTTCTCCTTCTTTCAATACCTCGCGTTTTGCTCGCGCTTTTGCGTCATCGCTCTTGCCTCTCGAAAGCAACAGCACGAGGATGACAATGAATTCCACCACTGCAATAATCATCCATACATTGGGGCCCGCCTCTGTTGTTGGCATTGCAACTGTCAGACTGTCGATGGTGTTTTGTATTGTGTCCATACGTTAGATGTTTAAGAGTTTCCAATTCGGATAAGGTCGAACAGTCGCCACTGGCAACCATAGTTGCCCACGTCGCAGTGGATTTGCAATGTATCCCAACCCAGCACCACCATGCGCCGCACAAGCACATCGTTGGCCAAAATGGTTTCGCCGATGATTTTGATCTCCTGCTTTGAAAGCTGCCGACCGGCAAAAGCTTTGATACGGAAGCCACTATCGAACATCTTCGAATACATGTGGCGATAACTGGGATCGCCCCTTACGATACTGGCTTCCAACATCACAGGCACCACGCCTGCTACGAAGGCTTCCTTCGCCGAGCGGTTGAATCCGCGGACCAATTCTGCCCGCGATTGTCTGTCCTCGAACCATTCCAAGATTCGGTTCCATAAATTCTGTATTATTGCCATAGGATTTTTGTTTTATAGTTTTCCAAAAGACACAGCGATTATTATGATAACTATCAAAGCCAAAAGGACTATGCCACTGGTAATATCCTCTTTTTTTCTCTTCTCAGCTTCTTCCTTTTTCTCTAATTTCCTCCTCTCGGCCTCTTTCTTTTCCTCTAATTCTCTCCTCTCGGCTTCTTCCAGTTCTTCTGTATTTTTTCTGGCGATGAATGCCTGAGCCTCCTGCTCCAGTTGCTCCAAAGCACGGATGTCGCGCCGGTCTTCATTCAGCCGGTTGTAGTACTGCTCGGCCTGTGCTACGCGGGCTGCATCATACGGCTGCATGGCGATGTAGATTTTGGGGTCGATGTATTTGAGCAAATAGTCGTATTTCTTTTTCGTGGAAAAATGAATTCTCAACTCATCGATGGCCCGGTTGCGCAAGTCTGTCAGTTCCTCATCTTTCGCCACCCCTCGCTGCTTGAGCTCTCCATAGATTGAATTGACCACCTCGAAGCGCTTCCTATCGTAGCCCGCATTGAGAAAAAGTTCCGGATTGCACTTCTCCTCCAGTTCTTCTAAAAGACTGATATATACCTTGTCGTCCACTTGCTTCACCTTGTTGAAATCAAAGCTAGGCAGTGTGTTCATGGATTCAAAATTGATGTTTTCTTCTTCCTGCATTTTCTTTTTTTCCGTACCGCCCCCCTCCAACGGAATGTTTGTTATTGTTAAAAAATAAGAAAGGCATGAGGGTATGTACTCTTGCCCATTTGTTCTAAGGTATCGCCAAACACCTTCAAGGGAATGGTTATCAAGGATTTTTCTCTCACGCCAACCGATATGTAGTCGGCGTGTATTATGCGCCTGCTCCATACAGGTACAAGCCAAGAGCATCCGCTCTTCCTCCCTTGATAATCTTTTGGCGAAATTTTAGAACAAGGACTAAAGCAATGCTTTTCTTGCAGTTAATGATTACTTTCGTCTCGCGTAATCGGCTGCAAAAATACAAATTGTTTCCCACCCGACAAAATAAATTTCTCCCTTCGCCACATTTTTTTTCACCGCCGCTTGCAAATGTCCGCGGGGTTTCGTATCTTTGCAAAAACGTTTCCGACCGGAGTTTTCTTGCAACGTTTTGATTGTGTGGCATCGGCACTGTTCCCCCGGCCGCCGGCGCGCCGGCAGGGCGGTGTGGCGACCGAAGAACAACCGAAGAACAACCGAAGAACAGACCTAGTTGATACGACGTGAATATGTACCAGAGTCGGAGGGAACACATAGCAAACACTGGATATGGCAATCATCGAAAACAACCCCCTGGATTTGAAGGCCCGCTTGGCTGCGGCCGGCATCACCCTCTATATCAAGAACGGCAAGACCGTGCTGCGCCCTGCCACCAGCCGGCAGCCCGAGCGCCGCACGCGTGCCCAGTTCGTCACGCGTCAGCGCATAGCCCACAACAACCACCTTTGGCGCCTGCTGCGCTCGGCCGGCGACCCGCGTTTCGAGGGCGGCTCCTCGCCCTACCATCGCTTTTGCAGCCTGATGACATCCTGCACGGTGCCCTTCCTCACCCGCGACCAGCATCTCCTCGGCGCCTCGCTCCTGCTTCCCGGCATGGTGGTCAGCGACGGGCCGCTGGAGGAAATCGGCTACTCCCTCGGCACCGCCGACGGCGCGCCGGCCCTCGTGACCGACCTCGACCCCCGTGCGCCGCGCGGCGAACGCTACCGGCTCTACTCCCTGCGCCAGGAGGATCAGCAGGGCATTCCGCGGCTGAGCATCGCGGCCCGCGAGTTCGCACTCAAAGACCTGTCCGCCGCTCCCGACGCGTCGGGCCTCCGCCTGCTGGCCGCGGGCGGCGGCGTGGCCCTGGCGGGCAGCGTGTTTGCCGACCCGATGTGCGGCTTTGCCCTCGTGCGCCTGCGTGGCGGCGAGGCCTCGTCGCAGCGCGTCGTCACCGGCTGCGACCTCTATCGCCGTTTCGCCACCGACGAGGCCCTCCTCGCCGCCGCCGCGACCTACGGCGGGCTGACGCGCTGACGGCCCTCACCGCCCTCACCGCCCTGTCACCACCCGGTGCAGCTGCGGCGAGCGGCTGAGGTCGGTCGGGTTGGTGCCGGGCACCCCTTCGGGCACCGGCATGCCGAGTTTCTTGAAGTGCTCCTGCCAGTACTGCGGCAGGTTCCCCTCCTTGTCGCGCCAGTTCATGGGATTGGCCTCTATGAGGTGCTTGCCTTTGTCGCTGCAGTCGTCGAGGAAGATTTCGTAGACCAGCTCCGAGCAGTAGAGCGCGCCGTTGTCGGGCAGGAAGGCGTTGTCGTAGGGTTGTCCGATGAACGAGCGGGCGCGGGCAATGACAGAGTCGATGGAGAAGCAGCCGTACTTAAAGCGGTAGACATCGGGGAAGTCGCTGCTGCCATACTTTATTGTGAGCGGCCGGCGGCTGACGCCGTAGCGCTGCGTGGCGTCGATGATCCACACCGTGTCGTCCACGCTCTCCACCAGCGCCACGTGGGTGTACTCGCCCGTGCTCTCGCGCACGGCGCTGCCCATGCCCGTGGTGTCGCTGAAGAAGAGCAGGTCGCCCGGCCGCAGGTCGAAGAGGCTGTTGTTGTTCAGGAAGCGGCGGTGCATCATGTCCTCCGGCATCATGGGCCGTAGGGCCTGCCACAGCGTGGGCTGGTAGGTGACGAAGCTCTCGCTTCCGCCAGCGACTTTCATTGGCAGCATCCAGGGAAAGTACTCGCCGCAGTCGGCATCGCTGTTGCCGTTGACCCGCAGGGTGTCGCCCTGGCGGTTGGTGAAGATGATACGGTAGCCGCTGTAGCTGGTGCAGCCGCCGTCATGTGCTAATGCTTTGTGCAGGTCCACCTCGCCCTCCTGCAGGCCGAAGTCCGATGGGGTGGGGAAGAGGCTGTAGACCTCGCCCAGGCGCCGCAGGGCACGCTCCAGCGTGTCGGCGGGGAAGTGGCGCTGGATCCATCGGTTACTGTCCACGGTGTTCTCTGTCTCGCGCAGGCGGTCGCCGTTGCGGGTGTAGGCGATGGTTTGCTCCTCGTAGTGGAAGCAGCCGCCCACGTAGGTCTGTATCTCCACGCTCTGCAGGCCGCTCTCGAGGAAGCGGGCCAGCGGCTGGCGGTAGGTGTAGGGTCCGTGGCGGCCGGCGGTGTCGACGCTGTAGTTCATGTCGTCGCCGCGCAGGATGACGACGCGGTCCTCGCGGTCGGGGTCGGGGTGCATCTCCCAGACGACAAGGGGCTTGGCCACACGGTACCACCCCAGGGCATCCTGCAGGTAGATGCTCGTGCCGTCGGTGCGCCACAGGCGGCCGCCGTGGCTGAAGGTGGGTAGATACTCAGCTGCATACTTGCCGTATTTGGCCGTCTTTTCGTCGAACACCTCGTCGAGGGTCTTCTCTTCGGTGTAAAAGCCGCAGGTGTCCATGCGGCCGGCAGTGTCGATGGCCACGATGCCCCACTCCGTCAGACAGTAGGCGCGCCCTTGGTGTATGCCTGCAATCTGCTCGGCCTGCAGGTCGAAGGTCTTCCACCGCTGCGGGCTGAAGAAGACCGCCACGTGATCCATGCTGTCGCGTGCCCAGAGGTGTCCGGCGGCGGTGTCCACCTCGAAGTCGGGCTGCAGGTTGAAGGGTGTGCGCTGCCAGTGCAGCTTTTCGCCCATGGGGGTGATGAAACTCCAGTAGGCCTCGTGCACCAGCAGGAGGTTTTGCCGGAAAGTATTGGTTCGCTCCCTATCGGTCGCGTTCCACGTCCGCACGCGGTTCACCCAGTATTGGTCGTGCGGGTCGGTGACGGAGTAGAGTTTCTGGTCCAGCGGCGTGGCCCAGCGACGCACGGTGCGCCAGTTGTCGGTGGTGGAATAGATGCGGTTGCCATGTCCGGCAATCCATCCGCTGTCGGCGCTGAGCATGTAGATGTCGTCGATGCCTTGCTTGCGCTCGAAGGCGGTATCGCGCAGGGTGGTGAAGGTGTGTCCGCTGTCGGCGCTGAAGAGCAGCAGGCCGTCCTGCGAGCCTGCCCACATCCTGCCCCCCTCTCCGTGCCATCCGGGATGGAACCACTCCTGCCCCTTCTGGCTCTTGTAGGGGATGCGCTCCCATACGGTGTCGCCCGTCGAGGTGCGCAGCAGGTATTCCTTGAAGCCCATGGTTACGGCGATGTTGCGGTCGAAGGGCACCACACATTCCAGATGGATGTCGCTCCAGATGTCTTTCTTCTTCATCAGCGTTCGCCACGAGGTGCCGATGCCGTCGGCCTTGTAGACGTCGCCGCACTTGGTGCAGATCCAAATCGAACCGTCGGGCGCCACCGAGGCGCTGCGTCCGCATTCAATGGTCAGGTCCACGCGCCGGTCGCGTTGCTGGGCCTGCAGCTGGACTGCGGCGGTCAGGATGGCGATGATAGTCAGGATGGTCTTCCTCATATCTTTAATAATGGTTAATTGTCCTTAGAAGTTTCGACTGCGAGAGGGTTGTGGTGGTGGTGCCCATGACGCCTTCGGGCACCGGCATGCCGAGTTTCTCGAAATGCTCCTGCCAGTACTGCGGCACGCGGTTCTCCTTGTCGCGCCATCGCATGGGTGCCGAAGGGAAGAGGTCGCCGAAGGCCACCTGAAGGAGCTCTGAATTGTAGTAGGCATCGTTGTCGGGCAAGAAAGCGTTGTCGTAGGGCTTGCCGACAAGACTTTTGGCTCTGGCAATGACCGCTGCGGTGTCGAACGCTGTGGTGAGCCGGTAGACGTCGAACCCCGTCAGGAAAAATATCCGCTCGAAATCGCCGTATGGTATGCGCTGCACCCCATTGTCGGGCGTGGATTCGATAATCCATATCGCTTTGCCGTCGCGTTCTACCAAAGCCACGTGTGTATACTTCCATCCGATGGCAGTGAGGGCTCCGGTCTTCCAAGGGTCGCTGAGAAACAGCAAGTCGCCGCTCTGCAGTGTGTCTTCGGGGCGCAGAGTGCTGTTGTCGAGGTATTTGCGCAGCTGCATGTTGTCGGGCATGGCCTCGCGCAGGGTCTGCCACAGTGTGGGTTGGTGGGTGGTGAACATGGCTCCGCGCCACTGCACCGTCATCGGCAGAAGCCATGGGAAGCGTGTGCTGCCCCCGAGGTCACAATAGGCCGAGGTGTTGCCGCTGGCTGTGAGGGTGTCGCCTGCATGGTTGACGAGGGTGATGGTGTAGCCGTAACCGTTGCTGCTGCTGATGTTTCTTTTTGTGTAGACCTTGTGCAGGTCGAGCGCGGTGTCTTCCAAGCCGAAGTCCTGCGGGGTGGGGTAGTCGTTGTAGCGTTCGCCGAGTCGCCGCAGGGCCTTCTCGACCACTTCTGCCGGCAGCTGGAGCATGACGGTGTCCGTCAGGGCCTCGGTCTCTGTCGTGGGGCCGTTGTCCAAGTGTGGGTCATAGTTTTCGTGGGTCTTCGTGTGTGTGGTTTGCGTCAGCGATTTGCCGTTTCGGGCATAGCAGATTGTTTCGTTCCGGACATGGGTGCCGAAAGTGATGTAGGTCGTTATCTCCATGCTTGCCAGCCCCGGCTTCGCGAAGGCTGCCAGCGGCTGGCGGTAGGTGTAGGGTTCCATGCGTCCGGCGATGTCGATGCTGAAGGTCCCTGCCTCTCTCCATCCGAATTCATCTTCCTGCTTTACGACGATGACTCGGTCCTTGCGGTCGGGGTCGGGCGTGAGGCCTGCTATGTCGACTGGCCGTGCCACGCGGTACCAGCCCTGCTTGTCCTTGATGTAGACGCTCTTCTCGTCGTAGCCCCACAGCCGGCCCCCGTGCCGGAGGGTATGCTCGAGTTCGGCCATGGGTTGCTCGTCGGTGAGGAGCGGACAGCGGTCCACCGTCCCGTCGGCACCCACGCGTATCACGCCGGCCTCGGTCCGGCAGTATAGGTGTCCATCATGCAGGCCGATGGTGAACAGCGCGCGTACCCCCATCGGGCGCCAGCGCTCCAGGCTCTCCATCAATATCACCTGCCGGCTTTCGTCTATCGCCCACATCATGCCCGTGGCGGTATCCACCTCGAAGCCTCTAATCCTCACTGGTGTGTGCTGCCAGCGAAGGCTGTCGCCCAGCGGAGCATAGTAGCTTCCGCCGCCCATGGCCACCAGCCCACCCCGCCAGGGGCGCACCCGGTTCACCTTCTTCCCCATCGGCGTGGGCCAGCGGTGCCAGCTCCGCCAGTTGTCGCTGGTGCTGTATATGCCTTTGCCGCAGGCTATCCATCCACTGTCGGCGCTGAGCATGTAGATGTCGTCGATGCCGGCTTTCACGTCGAAGGCGGTGTCGCGCAGGGCGGAGAAGGTGCGCCCGCTGTCGGCGCTGAAGGCCAGATAGCCGTCCTGCGACCCTGCCCACATGCATCCGCCCGCTCCGCGCCAGGCGTGGTGGAACCACTCATAGTGATATCGCCGGGTGGTGTAGCGGATGTTTTTCCATGTGCGTCCGCCGTCGGTGGTGCGTTTGATGAAGACGCCGTTGCCCACGATGACAGCCGTATTGCTATCGAAGGCAATGATATCTTCATAGGAATCAATGGAACTTCTGAAAAATTCCCCTTTTTGCAGAGTGCGCCACGGCGAGTGTATGTCGTTGGCGCGGAATATCTCCCCGCAGTGGGTGGCCATCCACAACGTCCCGTCGGGCGCAACGGAGGTAAAGGTGACGGCCTCGTTGCGGCAAAGCACCTCGAGCTCCGCCAGTCGGTCGCGCTGCTGGGCCTGGGCGATGGTGGCCAGCAGAAGGAGGGCTAATGCCAATAGGAAGGGTCTTTTCATTATTTGTGTTGTTTTGTGGGTGCAAAGGTACGAAATAAATCCTACATGTCATAAAAAATGTGTACTTTTGCAGCCGCAATATGGAGAACAACAACACCTCAAAAATGGGTATCGGAGGGCTGCTGCGGCGGTTGCTCCCCTTCGTGACGCCCTACCGCTGGCTGCTCGTGGCCACGCTGGTGCTGACCTTCGTGGGGTCGCTCATGGCGCAGGTCAACGCCGTGGTGCTCGACCGCACGGTGGACCGCATCAACGCCCTGCTCCACCTCGACGGGGGCTTCCAGTGGGCCGAGGCGGCACGCATCCTGCTCGTCATCAGCGCCGTGCTGCTCGGCAAGGAGGTGCTGGCGGCGCTGGTCACCTTCGGCCAGCGCATCTTCGGCGAGAAGATACGCATCAACGTCAGCCGCGACCTTTCGCTCCGGGTGGTGGACCGCATACTGACCTTCCGCATGGCCTTCTTCAGCCAGGAGGGCAACGAGCCTGGCAAGCTGCAGACCCGCATCGACCGCGGCATCATGAGCCTCAGCAACACGGTGAAGAACTTCTTCATCGACATACTGCCCCTCTTCACCAGCGCCGTGCTGGCCCTGGTGCTGATGTACGCCGCCAACGTCTATGTGGGCCTGGTGGCCACGGCCATCATCCCGGTCTACTTCTGGATCACCGCCGTGCAGGGCCGCCGCATGAAAGGCTGGCGCCACCGCGTCTTCGGCACCCACCAGCAGCTGAGCCACGGCATACTGAACATCATCGAGAGCATGGGCGTCATCAAGTCGTTCAACCGCGAGCGCGTGGAGGCCGCCAAGCAGGCCGCCCTGCAGGAGCAGAGCACCGACCAGCAGATGCAGACGCGCCGCATCTCGTTCCTCTACGAGGGCCTCAAGACCTTCGTGGAGCAAATCGGCACCGTGCTCATCATCATCCTCACCGCCTACCTGGTGCTCATCGACTACCCCGGCATGTCGATCGGCAAGATTATGTACCACGTCATGCTCTTCGCCAACGTCAGCGCCCCCATCCGCCAGCTGCACCGCATCTACGACGACCTCAACGACGCCCTGGTCTACGCCGAGGGCTTCTTCGGCATCCTCGGTGCCGACCAGGAGGTGGAGGAGAGCGGAAGCTACAATGGTACGCAGGCTTCCAGCCTGCGACCGACCGCAGGCAAGATGCCTGCGTACCAGGTCCAGGGGCGCTTCGAGCTGCGCAACGTGGAGTTCACCTATCCCAACGGCACCCACGCCCTGCGCGACCTCACCATGACCATTGAGCCGGGCCGCACCACCGCCCTCGTCGGTCTCAGCGGCGCCGGCAAGAGCACCATCGTCAACCTGCTGGACAAGTTCTACGCCCCCGACAGCGGCACCATCACCCTCGACGGCATCCCCCTGGCCGAGTGGGATACCCAGGCCCTGCGCGAGCAGATAGGCCTTGTGCTGCAGAAGAACCACATCTTCAGCGGCACCATCGAGGAGAACATACGCTACGGCCGCCCCGACGCCACCCGCGACGAGGTGCTCGAGGCCGCACGCAAAGCCTGTATCTACGACCAGGTCGCCGCCCTGCCCGATGGATTCAACTCCAACGCCCTCCAGCTCAGCGGCGGCCAGCAGCAGCGCATCGCCATCGCGCGCATGTTCCTCAAGGACCCGCCCATCATCTTCCTCGACGAGCCCACCGCCAGCCTCGACGCCATCGCCACCGAGCAAATCAAAAACTCCATCGACGCCATCAAGCAGGGCCGCACCGTCATCGTCATCAGCCACAACATAGGCCAGATTATCGACAGCGACCACCTCTACGTGCTCGACAGCGGCCACTGCGTGCAGAGCGGCTCGCCCGACGAGGTCTACCGTCAGGGCGGGCTCTACAAGGACATCTTCGACGCCTCGGCCCGCAGCATGAATGCCGACAAGATTGCCGAAACCCTCGAGGAGGCCATGCGATGAATACCGAAGGGCGCACATATATCGCCATCGACCTCAAGTCGTTCTACGCCTCGGTGGAGTGCGTCGACCGCGGCCTCGACCCGCTGGACACCAACCTCGTCGTGGCCGACGTCAGCCGCACCGAGAAGACCATCTGCCTCGCCGTCACACCCGCCCTGAAGCAGTACGGCATCGGCGGACGCGCGCGCCTCTTCGAGGTGGTGCAGACGCTGCGCGAGGTGAACTACACGCGCCTCAGCCAGTCGGCCGACGGCATCTTCCACGGCCGCTCGGCCCGCGACTCCGACCTGCAGGCCCACCCCGACTGGGAGGTTGATTACATCGCCGCCCCGCCTCGCATGGCACACTACATCCAAATGAGCGCCCGCATCTACGACATCTACCTCAAATACATCGCCCCGGAGGACATCCATATCTACTCCATCGACGAGGTGTTCATGGACGTCACCGCCTACCTCGACTCCTACCGCATGACGGCCCACGAGCTGGCCATGACCATCATCCGCGACGTGCTGCGCCAGACCGGAATCACCGCCACCGCCGGCATCGGCTCCAACATGTACCTCTGCAAGGTCGCCATGGACATCGTGGCCAAGAAAATGCCCGCCGACCGCGACGGCGTCCGCATCGCCGAGCTTGACGAGCAGTCCTACCGCCGCCAGCTTTGGGACCACCGCCCGCTGACCTCCTTCTGGCGCGTGGGCCGCGGCATCGCTCGCCGCCTCAACGCCCTCGGCATCGAGACCATGGGCCAGCTGGCTCGCCGCTCACTCTCCGACGAGGACCTCCTCTACAAAACCTTCGGCGTCAACGCCGAGCTGCTCATCGACCACGCCTGGGGCTACGAGCCCTGCACCATTGACCTCGTCAAGGCCTACCGCCCGGAGTCCAACTCCTTCTCCAACAGCCAGGTGCTCGCTGAGCCCTACCCCTTCGGCAAGGCCCGCGTTGTGGCCCTCGAGATGGCCGACAACATGGCGCTCAAGCTCGTGGCCAAGGGTTTGGTGGCCACCCAGATGGTCTTCAGCGTCGACTACGACGCGGAGAACCTCCAGCGCGCCGGGCAGCGCAACCAGCTGCAGCTCGAGGTGGTCAGCGACTTCTACGGCCGCCAGGTGCCCAAGGGCGCCCACGGGTCGACCCACCTCCCACAGCCCACCTCCTCCTCGCGCCTCATCTCCCAGGCCGTCGCCGAGATATTCGACAGTGTGGTCAACCCCGACCTCCTCGTCCGTCGCCTCACCGTCGTCGCCGCCCACGTGGTGCCCGAGTCATCGGTGCAGGCCGCCTCGCGACAGCTCTCGCTCTTCGACGACGCCGCTGCGGTGCGGCAGGAGGAACAGGCCGCCGCCGACGCCCTCGAGCGCGAGCGCCGCCTGCAGCAGGTGCAGGTGCAGCTCCGCGAGCGCTTCGGCAACAACGCCATCCTCAAAGGGCTCAATTTCGAACAAGGCGCCACCGCCAAGCAGCGCAACCAACAAATTGGAGGACACAAGGCGTGATGGAAGAATACGAAGATATCATCAACCTGCCGCACTGGAACCCCCAGCGCCATCCGCGCATGCCGCGCGAGAACCGCGCCGCACAGTTCGCACCCTTCGCCGCTGTCACCGGCCTCGACGATGCCGCCGCCGACACCGCCCTCCAGCACATCGCCATGGTCGACCTCGAAGCCGACGACGACGTGTGGCTGAAATAGAAAAGGAGCCGCCTCGATGGGCAGCTCCCTTTTCTTGTTTCACTCTGTGTCGCGAGTTCAGCCGGCCACGATGGCGCCGGTGGGGCAGGCGTCCACGCAGGTACCGCAGTCGACGCAAGCGTTCTCGTCGATTTTGTAGATGTCGCCTTCGCTGATAGCGCCGACGGGGCACTCGTTGATGCAGCTGCCGCAGGCAACGCAGATGTCAGTGATTTTGTGAGCCATTTTGTTTCTGTTTTTTTGGATTAATATTGCAATATTCTCTGCTTTGAAAAGCGGTGCAAAAGTACACACTTTTTCACACATGGCAAAAAAATTTCACTAATTTTGGTGAGAAAAAAGCACAACAGCCTATATTGTAGATTGTTGCACTCTATTGTCGTTGTTGTTTTTATTCGTCGAAAACTACCAAATGCATCCTGCTTTTGGTGTCTTTACGAGGATTTGGATGGGCGACCTCTAGTCTTCGCGGTGGCCGGGCCCTTTGGGGAACCAGCCCTTCTCCACGCGCCCGTGCTGGTGCAGCAGCTCGTGGATGCCCCAGAGGCTGCTGAAGCCCACCACCCCGAGCACGATGCTCCACACGCCGCCGCAGAAGAGCGAGCCCGCGATGCAGCCCAGCCCCAGCACCAGGAACAGCCACCAGCAGCGCTTGCCGAGGTGGTATTCCGCCTTGATCACCAGCGGGTGGAACGCCCCGATGGTCAGGAACGTCGCCGCCCCAATCACTATGCCCGTAAAGTCCACAACAGAACTATCATCTTAATTCCTAATTCCTAATTCCTCACTCCCTAAAAGATAAGCCCCAGCAGCACCCACAGCCAGTGTGCAGCCACGCCGGCGCAGAGGCCGCCCACGGTGTGGGCGCCGATGGCCTTGCCAATCAGCTTGCGGTAGCCCAGCGAGTCGAGCATGGCCGTGTGGGTGCTCAGGTAGCCGCTCCAGCACATGCCCATGGCGGTGAATACGGCGATGGCGTTGCCGTCGATGATACCTTCGCTGGCGAAGCGGGGCACCAGGCCTATGGCGGCGCCCACGGCGCCCAGCGCCGTGATGGGGAAGCTCACCAGCGCGCCGCTCTCGAAGCCGAAGAGCCAGTAGAAGATGAAGTTCACCTTGTCGGCCAGCCATGTGATGACCGGCACGCCCTCGTAGGCCACGCCCGTGTACTGTCCCCCTTCGCCCGCGGGGCCGAAGGTGAGCATCATCACGATGGTGGAGATGCAGAGCACGCCCGGGATGATGGCCACGCCGATGCCGACGCCGCTCTTGCCGCCGTCGAGCATCGCGTTGAGGAAGCGCTGGAAGGCGTTGCCCTCGCTCTTGAACGATATGTTCTGCTCGGTGCCCTCCTCTTCGGTCACCGGGGTGTCCATTTCGGGATAGCTCTTCAGGGTGGAGCGCTGCATGATGCGGGTGCTTACGATGCTGCCCACCACGGCGCCCAGCAGGCCCACCACGGCCCCTTTGCCGAAGCCCAGGCCCGTCATGAAGGCAATCACCACCAGCCCCATGCCGAAGGCGGTGCCGAAGTTGGTGAGCGACACCAATTGGTATTTCTTGAAGTAGCGCGCGAAGTTGTTGTCCTTGGCCAGCGAGATGATGGCGGGGTTGTCGCTGAGGAAGGTCATCACCGCCCCCAGTGCCGCCACGCCCGGCAGGTTGTAGAGCGGCTTCATCAGCGGCCGCAGTATGTTCTCCATCAGGCGCACCACGCCGAACTCGGTCAGCAGCTTGCTTATCGCGCCCATCAGCACGCAGATGGCCATGATGTAGAACACCGTCTCCAGCAGCAGGTGGTAGGCCGTCTGCATGAAGGTGTTGAGCATCATCGGCAGGGTCATCTTGTAGGCCAGGAAGCCGAAGAAGCCGAAGAAGCACACCAGGAATATCAGTGCCTCGAAGCTGCGCTTGGTGGTGAACTGGAAGCGGCTCGGTTTGCCCGACTTGCGGCTCGCGACGTCGCCTGTCTCGTGGTGTTTGAATACTTCAAACGGATTGAACACGCTCAGCAGGCTGTGCCTCTTGTTGTTATGCTCGTCCATGGTTTCAATTTTCAATTTTTAATTTTCAATTTTGTGAAGTCCATCGTCCACGTGGCGCCCACGTTGAAGTTCCACGTGGCGTCGGTCACGTCCTTGCCGCCCTCGGTGTAGCTCTCGGTCATGCGGCAGCCGTAGATGTGCAGGCGCACGTTCTTGGCCTTGGTGGGGAACCACTCGAACCCCAGCCCGTAGCGGGCGTAGGTGTGGCCGGCGCGCAGCAGGTGGTCCAGCGCCACGGCCGAGTTGAGGTCCACCTCCGACTTGTTCTGCTCGTACATCCCCTTGACGAAGATGTTGAACTGCGGCGTGAAGTAGTAGTTGGCGCAGCTGACGAAGCCGAAGTTCTTGCCCCAGTCGTCGGTGGCCAGCGCGTGGTGCATCAGGTCGACGTAGATGTCCCACTTGTCGTACACCAGCTTGTTGCCGATCATCGTCAGGTTCATGAACTTGTTGCGCTCTCGCTCGATCATGCTCGTGCTCCAGATGGTCTGCCAGTGCCCCACCTGGCCGTACCAGCACAGGTTGTACGACACTAGGCCGGCGTCGTAGCTCAGGCCCGTCGAGTTGATATAGGGCGAGTTGGTCACCTGCGCCACCAGCGTGTGGTTGCCGTCGTCGGTGATATAGGCGCCGCTCGCGCCCAGCTGGAAGCAGTAGATGTTGTTCCACAGCGTGGTGGGGAAGTAGACGTCGATAGGCGACGCGTCGTACTCGAAGCCGCCCATGGCCATGGCGTCCTTGCCGAAGCGCAGGCGCCAGTTCTGCGTCGGGCGGTAGTCGAGGTAGAGGAAGTCCGTGTTGTCGAAGAAAGTCACCGACCCCGCGTTGGCCACAATGCGCTGCTTGAAGTAGTAGGAAAAGTGCTCGCCCAGGTCTCCGCCCAGCATCAGGTTGAAGTACTTGCCGTGGAAGCCGAAGTTGGGAGTCGAGTCGGTGGTGAAGAGCTCGCCGTCGGCGCGCGCCTCCAGTTTGAAGCGGCTGAAAGCCTCGCTCCACGACAGTTGGGCCGCGGCCTGCATCGCAATGCCCAGCAAAAGGGCGGTCAGGGTGGTCTTTAGTATGTTTGTTTTCAAAGCGTTAGGTGTTTTTAAGTTCGTAATTTCGATTTGCAAATATACAAATAAAATCAATACCACGCTCAAAAGTATCCCTATTTTCCCATCAGTGGGTAATAATGGGAAAGGGCCGAACAATTACCCTAGAGAACCCCTACCGTTCCCCTACCGTCTCCCTGCCCAAATCCGCCGCTCCGCCCCCCTTTGGGTCAGGGGGTGCGCACGGCACGGATGGGGAAGCCGTAGTGGCGGCTCTCGCCGTTGCTGCCGCTGTAGAAGTTGGCCGAGGAGGTGGTGATGTAGACGTCCACCGCGTTGTTGTTGGTGCTCGAGCTGAGGGTCGAGGACCAGAAGTAGGTATTGCCGCCGGCGCTAGAGGTGCCGGTGCCGGTCTTGTAGCCGGTGAAGGGCACGAAGAAGGAGTTGCCGTTGATTTTGCTGGTGAACCTGCGCCCGGCAACGCCGTTCAGGGTCTCGTTGGCAACGGTGGTGTTGCTGAGCAGCTCCTGCCATTCGGCCATGGTCGGTATGTGTGCGTCGCCGCCGAGGGTGATGGTGGCGATATCGTCCTCGGGCTGCAGGGTGGTCAGGCCGTCGGTGCTGTTGTACTTGGTGTAGGCCGAGCCGCTGTAGTAGGCGGTGGTGGCGTTGGTGTAGTTGGCCTTGTTGGGGGTGATGTCGGCCCAGGCGTAGTAGTCGCCGTAGTCCGAGGGCTGGTCGGCACCCAGGTTGACCTCAGTCCACAGCAGGCCGCTGGGCAGTCCCAGGTCGACCCATCCGATTACGCTCTCCTCGAACTCGGCCGTGTAGGTAACATCGCCGCGCACGGTGACGGAGCGGGGGTTGCTGGTGTTGCCGTCGCTCCAGCGCGTGAAGCGGTGCCCATTGTTGGCGTTGGCGCGGATGCTGATTACGCTCTCCGCCAGGTAGGTGCCGCCGCCCTCCACGGTACCCATCGTGGGGTCGGCGGACGTTACGGTGATGGTGAAGGTGGGGGTTACCTCGAACTCGGCGGTAAAGGTGGCGTTGCGGCTCACCGTTACGTTGCGGGGGTTGCTGGTGTTGCCGTCGGACCACTGCTTGAACCAGTGCCCGCTGGCGGCGGTGGCGCGGAGCAGGATGTCCGTATTGGCCGGGTAGGTGCCGCCGCCCGACACACTGCCCATCGCGGCATTGTTGGGCACAGCGGTGATGATGTAGGTGTTGTTGTCTTCGCCGATAATCACCTGGGTGTTGCCCGACACCTTGCCCATGTTGCCGCCGCCGTAGATGTTTTCGCGGACGGTGGTGGTGCCGAAGATGTTGACGTTGGTGTTGCCGTTGATGACGGCCGTGGTGCCGAGGCCGCCGCCGTAGACGGAGCCTTTGATTTCACCGTTCCAGGTGGTTACGCGGAAGGTCTTGCCTTCGGAATTGTAGGGGGCTTTGAAGCCGCCGCCGTAGACGTTGCTGTGGATGACGGGGTCGTTCACGTGGGGGCGCTTGGACAACGCGCTGCCGATGGCGACGGAGACGCTGCCCTGCACCGAGGTATTCTCGCCATAGCCGCACCCGAAGACGCAGCCCAGCGTGTCGGCGCAGTCGGGATAGCCCACGGTGCCGCCCTGGATGTTCACGTTGACCGGTCCCTGGATGGCGCCGCTGATGTTGGAGCCGCCGTAGACGCCGCCTTTCACCTGGCCGCCGCGCATCACGATGTCCACCTGCTTGCCCATCTGCTGGTTGGCGCCGCCGAAGACCTTGCCCTCCACGGTGCCGCCCAGGATGTAGACCCGGGCACCGGTGCCGACCACGCCGCCGAAGTGGCCGCCGCCGTAGACGTTGCGCGAGATGTAGCAACTGTCGGCGATGACCACGGTGGAGTTCTTCACCTTGCCCGTGGTGGCGGTGGTGCTGGTGGCATCGGGGTGGCCGCAGCCGGCACCGAAGACATTGCCGCCATACGCGGCGCCGATCTTGGGGTCGGCGGCCGAATGCTCTACGCGGGCACGACCGCCTACATACACGTAGGTGTCGCCGTTCACCTCGCCGGCCGTGGTGTTGGTGCCGTTGGCGCCGCCGGCTATCCAGCCGTTGACGGTGCCGCCGGTTACGACGATGCGTTTCTTGCCGCCGGACTCCACGTACTCGCCACCGCCGTAGATATGTCCCCGCAGGTGGCCGCCGTAGACGCGTATCCATATATTGGTGTCGGTCAGGTCGACGTAGGTCCATTGGTATTGAATGCCATTCTCATTCATCGAGCAGTCCATGCCGCCGGCAATGCCCTGCAGCAGGCCGCCCTCGACGTAGATGCAGCGGTGCCCCATGTAGCCGGTGTAGTAGCCCACGCCGCCCAGGTAGAACGCGGTGGCGCCGCCCTGCCCATAGTCGAAGCGCCCGGGCAGGAAGTCGCCGCTCTTGACGTACCAGTTGTATTGGTCCACCCCGGTGGTGGCAGGGTCCTGGTTCTCATACCAGGAGTAGGAACCGAAGATGTAGTTGGTGATTTTCAGCTGGTTGTGCTGGTTGATGCTGCGGTCGTAGTCGCTGCCGAAGGTGGAATGCGAGATTTTGATGAAGGGGTTGCCCCACGAGCCACCGTAGATGCCAGGCTGGTTCGACTCTCCAACAACGCCCGGGGTCCAGTACCAGTCGCTGTTGAGGCCCGATGGGGAGATGCCGCACCAGTGGGGCAGCACGTCCTTGTACTGGCCGCTCTCTATACGGGTGAAGAAAGCCGACTCGAAGTCGTATTCATCGTATGCATCCTTCAAGGCCATGCTGTAGACCGTCTGGATGTCGGTGGTGTCGTAGATGGTGGTGTCGGGGTTGGTCTGCACGATGGTGTCGATGGTGTAGACGATGCGGCTCGTGCGATAAGGCGTAACACTGCTCATGCCCACGACGCGGCGCAGGCTCTGGCCTCCGTTCTGGTTCACGCAGCGGCGGCCGATGGTCATGTTGAAGTCGTTGCCGGCGAAGGTCTTGGCCGGGCCGTTAATCCAGATGTACTCGAACTTGGTGTCGGCCATGCAGAAATAGTGCTGGTTGAGGAACACGCTGCTCGGCACCGCGGTGAGGCGGGTGCTGTTGCTGCCGTTGGTGCCGTCGGGATACACGCCCATGATGGTCGAGGGGTGCATGCTGTAGGCCAGCACGGTCTCGCTGCCGCTGGTGATGGTGCCGATGTTCGAGGGCGTGATGACCACGAAGTTGCGCTCGTGGGCGTTGGGGCCGGTAGCGTACTGCGCCGTCGTGAGGCCGATGGCGTTGATGCCCGTGGCCGCCTCGGTGGCGGTGAACACGAAGGCGCGCGCCCAGATGGCCTCCAGGTCAATCTCCATGCCGTACTCCGCCGCCGGGGCGAGCCACAGCAGCTGCTCGGGGTCGACATAGCCGCCCACCGCCACGCTCTGCGTCTTGGCCATGTCGGTGTAGATGGCGCCGCCCACCAGGCGTTTCACCCTCCAGCGGTAGAAACCGCGCCAGCGCGTGTCGCCGCTGCCGTGGGTGGGGCGGATGCTGAACGGGTTGGGGATGACGCGGTACTTGCAGGGGCCAGTCGCGGCGGCCTTGCTCGTCGCCGTCGTGCCTCCGCGGCGCTCCAGGGTCTTGAGGTAGACATAGGTGTTCTTGCCGGGGGCGTCGATGCCGATACCCACCTGCGAGGCCGCCACGTTCACGTCGGGATTGCCCGAGGGCGTGGCCGCGTTGCTGCTGTACATCGTGTTGGTACCGTAGCCGTAGTAGGTAATCTTCACATCGGCCGGGTTCAGGCTGCGCACGGGGTTGGCGGGGTCGCTGTAGTAGCTCCACGAATGGTTCTCGCGGTCGTCGAGGTACACCTCGTTGGCTGCGCCCTGCGACATCGCTGCGCCGCATGCCAGCATCGCCAACAAAAAGAAGCACATTTTCCTCATACTGTAATGTTTTTTGCGGCCGTCGTCATCCAGTGAGGGGTTGATAATAGCTTCATAATCAATATGATACAATAGTGTTTAAAGGTGTATTCAATTCTGCAAAGATACACTTTTTCCGAAATATTGTGAAAAAAATAATAGGCACGCCAATGCCGTCCACCGACAAAAAGTATCCCTATTTTCCCATCAGTGGGTAATAATGGGAAAGGGCCGAACAATTACCCTAGAGAACCCCTACCGTTCCCCTACCGTCTCCCTGCCGCGCGGCCACCCTACTGGCGCACCGCGCGGATCGGGAAGCCGTAGTAGCGGCCCTCGCCGTTGCTGCCGTCATAGAGGTCTGCGTAGGTGTCGTCGATGTAGATGTCGACTGCATTGCCCACGTAGGATGGGCTCACGGTCGAGGTCCAGAAGTAGGTGCACGTCCCGGAGCTGGCGGTGCTCGAACCGGTCTTGTAGCCGGTATAGGGCACGAAGAACGACTTGCCGTTGACCGTGCTGGTAAAGCGGCGGCCGGCCACCCCGTTCAGCGTCTCGTTGGTCACGGTGGTGTATGCAAGCAGTTCGAGCCACTCTGTCATCGTTGGTATATGCGCTTCGGGGCCAAGAAGCTGTGTCGCCACATCGTCCTCGGGCTGCAGTGTGGTCAGTTCGTCGCTGGGTACATACTTGGTCATATGCAGCGCGCCCTCGACGTAGGTATGGTACTTATAGCTGTCCCAATTGTAGGTGCTCTTTGTCGTAGTCTCGCCCCAGGCATAGTAGTTGCCATACTGCTCCGGTGCAGTGGCGCCCAGGTTGCACTCGGTCCACAGCAGGCCGCTCGGCAGCCCCAGGTCCACCCAGCCCGCTGGTATGGCTTCGAACACCGCCGTGTAGGCGGCCGCTCCGGTAACGATGACGGTGCGCGGATTGTCGGTCGAGCCGTCGTTCCAGCGCAGGAAGCGATAGCCCTCGTTGGCCGTGGCGCTGAGGCTGATCGCCTGATTGGCCGGGTAGCTGCCGCCACCGCTCACCGTGCCCATCGTGCCGTCATTGGCCGTCGCGGTGATGGTGTAGTTGATGATGGCCTCGAACTGTGCGGTATAGGTCTCGTTGCCGGTCACCGTCACGGTGCGCGGATTTTCTATATTGCCGTCGCTCCACTGCCGGAACCAGTGGCCGCTCGCCGGCGTGGCGCTGATGCGCACCTCGCTGCCCGCCAGGTAGTCGCCACCGCCTTCCACAGCGCCCATCGTCGTGTTGTTGCTCTCCACCGTGAGGGTGTACGTGCGGCCGTCTTCTCCGATGACCACATTGGCATTGCCGCTGATCTTACCCATATTGCCACCACCGTAGACATTGCCCCGCACTGTCGTGGTGCCGAACACGCCCACGCGCGTGTCGCCCTTGATGACAGCCGTCGTGCCCAGGCCGCCGCCGAAGATGCTGCCCTTCACTTCGCCGTTCCACGTCGTCACGTGGTAGTTGTTGCCCACCGAATTATAGGGCGCCGCATAGCCACCTCCGTAGACGTTGCTGTAGATGGTGGGATTGTCCACGTGGGGACGGCGCGCGTTCTTGTTGCCGACGACCACCTCCACGCTGCCCATCACGCGCGTCTGCTCGCCATAGCCCGAGCCGAAAACATTGCCCAGCGAGTCGGGGCACCCTTCGTAGCCCACCGTGCCGCCTTCCACGCGCACACTCACCGGGCCGCTCACGTGGCCCAGCAGGTTCGAGCCGCCATAGACGCCTCCCTTCACTACGCCACTGCGCATCACGATGTCTACCCGCTTGCCCATCTGCTGGTTGGCGCCGCCGAACACCTTGCCTTCCACCGTGCCGCCCAGGAGATATATCTTCGAGCCGCCGCCGATGACGCCGCCGTAGTTGCCGCCGCCATACACGTTGCGCGCTATATAGCAGCTGTCGGCGATGACCACGTACGAGTTGTTCACCTTGCCCACTGTGGCGGTGGTACCCGCGGCACCGCTGTTGCCGCTGCCGGCACCGTAGACGTTGCCGCCCTTGGAGGAATTGATGAACGGGTCGGCCGCCGAGGGCACCAACTGTGCCTTGCCACCAATGTAGACGTAGGCGTCGCCGTTGAGGTCGCCACCGTCGGTGCGGCTGCCGTTGCAGCCGCCGGCCACCCAGCCGTTGATGGTGCCGCCGGTGATGACGATGCGTCTACCGCCTTTGGCCGCGGCATATTCGCCTGCGCCGTGGATGATGCTGCGGATGTGGCCACCGCGGACGCGTATCCATATGTTGGTGTCGGCCGGGTCGACATAGTTTCCCGTCGACCAGTCCTGGCCGCCCGAGATGCCCGGCACCATACCGCCTTCCACATCAATCTTTCGACGGCTGGCATAGCTCCAATAGGCCGTGCCTACACTGCTGATGTAGAAGGTCGTAGTGCCGCCTTGCCCGTAGCCTATACGACCGGGGAGGAAGTTGCCGCTCTTCACCACCCAGTTGTACTGATCGACACCCACGGAGCGGTCCATTCGGTTGAGCCAGCCGCCGTAGGATCCCTGCAGGTAGTTGGTTACGGTCAGCTGATAGTTGTCGCCCACGCTGCGGTCGTAGTCGCTGCCGAAGATGGCATAGTTGGTGTAGAGTGACATAGCACCATAGTTGTCGTATATGGTGGGTTGGTTGCCTGTGCCTGGCTCCGCCGTGTTGGCATTGGAGGTCCAGTCGCTGTTCAGGTAGTTGGGGAAAACTCCTCCATAGAGTGGCATCACGTCTTTATAGGTTCCGCTTTCGATGCGGATCACAAAGCGGGCGTCACGGTTGTTGTATTGAGAGGAGGCGCTGACATGCTCTATGCGGTAAACGCGCCACGAGTCGACCGTGTCGTAGACGGGTTTCTTGGCGATGGTATAGGATGTGTGGTCGGAGTTCCATGTGGTGTCGGTGGTTTCCACATAGGTGGTATCGATTTTGTATTGGATGGTAAAGGTTCTCTGTGGAATGGTAGCACTCAGTCCCGCCAGCATACGGACGCATTGGTGCGTCGTGCTGCGTATGCCGCGTCCCATGGCGATATTGTAGCCGTTGCCTGCAAAGGCTTTGGCAGTGGAGTTGATGAAGATATACTCGAACTTGGTGTCCGCCATGCATAAGAAGTGCTGGTTCAGCGCCACGCCGGCGGGAACAGCGGTGAGGAGCGTGCTGCTCGTGCCGTCGGTGCCGTCGGGGTAGACGGCGGTGATGGTGAGGGGTTCCATGTTGTAGGCCAGCGTGGTCTCGCTGCCGTTGGTGATGCTGGCGATGTCGTCCGCGGTGAGCACCAAGAAGTTGCGCTCATAGGCGTTGGTGCCCGTGGCGCGCATGGCGTCGGTCACCAGCGTGTCGTTGATGCCCTCCATCGGCCCCGTTGGTGGGAAGAGGAAGGCACGAGCCCAAATGGCCTCGAACTCCACCTCCATGCCGTACTCCGCCGCCGGCGAAATCCATATCTCCTGGTCGGCGTCCACCATCTGCCCCTGCGTTATCATCTGCGTGCGGGCCTGGTCGGCAAAGAGGGCGCCGCCCACCAGCCGGCGCACGCGCCACTTGTAGAACCCTCTCCAACGCGTCTCGCCGCTGCCGTAGGTCGGGCGGATGCTGAAGGGGTTGTGCATGACGTGGTATTTGCAGGGCCCCTGCGAGGTCTCCACGCTCCGCGCCGTCGTGCCGCCGTGGCGCCCGAGGGTCTTGTAGAAGACGTAGGAGTTCTTCTCCGGCACATCGATGCCGATGCCCACTGCCGAGGCAGCCACATTCTGGTCGGGGTTGCCCGTCGGCGTGGCGGCGTTGCTGCTGTACATCGTCTTGGTGCCGTAGCCGAAGTAGGTGAATTTCACATCCGCCGGGTTCAGACTCCGCACGGGGTTGTCCGGGTCGCTATAGTAGCTCCACGCGTGGCTCTCGCGGTCGTCGAGCACCACTGGGTTGTCCGGCGTCTGCGCCGCCACCGTGGTACCGCCACTGGCAAAGATGGCCGTCAGCGTGAGGTCGGTGGTTGCGGTGAGTTGCCGCGGGTTCTGCGTGTTGTTGTCGCTCCACTTGCTGAAAGTGTAGCCCGAGGCCGGCGAGGCCGCCAGCACCACGCTGCTGCCCACCACGTATTGGCCGCTGCCGCTCACCGAGCCGTGGCTGGCGATGCTCGGCGTGGCCGTGATGGTCACTCGCCGGCATAGCTGAAGATGGCCACATAGCGCTGGTCGCTGTCACCCACCACCACGGTGCGCGGATTGGTCGTGCTGCCGTCGGTCCAGCGCTCGAAGGTGGCTCCCGTCGCAGCCGTCGCCGTCAGCGTGACGCGCGTCCCCTCAGGATACCCGCCGCTGCCGCTCACCGTGCCCCAGTCCGTATTGTTGGACTCGGCCGTGATCATGATGTGCGGTATGTACTCGAAGATGGCGGTGTAGGTAACACTCTGGTCGCCGGCATAGAAAGAGGTCGGATTCTTCGTGTCCCCGTCGTCCCACTGGACAAAGCGTGTCGAAAAGTGTTCTTTTTTCTCAGGCGTCGCCCGCAGCGTGACCACCTCCCACGGCGCATACACTCCGCTGCCGGTGACCGTTCCCCAGTCCTCGTTGTTCGGCACACCGTTGATGGTCACATTGTCATAGCGCTGGAACTCGGCCGTGAACGTCTTGTCGGCCGTGGCCATGTGCTGGCGCGGATTGTTGGTGTGGCCATCGCTCCAGCGCACGAAGCGGGCCGTGAACTCTTCAGTGCGGATCGAGTCGGCCTGCAGCGTGACGTTCGAATTCTTGACAACGGTGGCGGAGCCGGCCTGTCCGTTGACCTTCACCATGCCCCACGCCGCATTGTTGGACACACCCGTGATGGTTACGTCGCCTTCGCTGATGGGTGCGATGCCGACGACGGCCTGATGGGTGGTAGTGCTGTAGTTGTATGAGCCCGGGTTGAGCGAGCCGAAAAGGTAGTAGCCATCGAACTTGCCCTCTTGGCCAAAGTTGACGTGGAGGTTGCCGCGGTTGTCGCAGCCATCGACGACGAAGTAAATATAGGTACTGTAATTATAGATAATCGGACGGCCTGCAATGAGCTCCTCCCTAAGTTTCGAAGGCCAGGTGGTGTAATACGTCGACGAAAAGCTTATATAGTTGGTTTCCGCGCGGAACTTGAAATAGTTCTTCAAAGCAGTTGCAACGTAAGAGGCACCCGTGCTGTACAGGTAAGAGTAGTTGCTGTAGTAGCACGTTCGCACCGACGCACCGGTGTGAAATATCAAGTGGGCAACGGCATTCTTCTGCACCGCCGTGCTGCTGGCCGTCAGCTGGTTGGGCATGTTGGCGTAGTTGTAGGTGGTGTCGAAGTTGACCGAGACGGTGGTCGACCACGAGCCGCTGTTGGTATAGCTATAACTGCCCGTGCCCGTGGTGGGATGGCCGTAATACTTCATCACCTGCGCCATCGCCACGGCGGCGTTGCCCGCAGGGCAGTGCACAGCCGTCGCCGCTGTGCCCGACTTCAGGGTGCGCAGGGCATAGTCGCCCTGTTCGCCCCACTTGGTGGTCAGCATCGGGCTGATGGGCGTCGTCGTCGCCTCGGCAGCGCCCACCTTGTACTGGCTCCACGCCGCCTGCACCGCTGCCGAAGCGGTATAGCTGCCCCCTTTCAGGGTGTTCAACTGCGAGTATACAAGGCTTAGCCATTGATAGATATTACCATACGAACGGACTGCAGCCAGCGAGTCGAACACCGACGTGGTCGAGTAGCCCAGCACCGGCATCGCATAGTCGGTAGCCGAGATAATGGCGAAACCCGTCCCGTTGCTCGGCACGAAAAGGTACATAAGGGTGCGCCAGCTGCTGTTGGGAATCCACGTGGTGCGGTTCTGCAACTGCGAGGCGTTCACCCCCAGCACATTCGCCGCCACAGTCTTCGCCGTAGCCTCATTGACATTTTGGGCCCGCAGCACCTCGCCGGAAAGCAGTATTGCGAGGGCCAAAATAAACATTTTCTTCACAAAGTAGCAGCTTTTAACCCGCTTGCAAGGGTATAAGGAATTTGTCATATCGTTCTAAATCAGGGCTGTATATAAAAAAATTACAGCATGGAAATGTTCTGTGAAGATACAATTTATTTTTGTATTATAAATAAATTTCACGAAATTGTGTAAAAAAGTATCCACCATTACCCACCGATGGGTAATAATGGGAAAAGGCCTAACTATTCCCCTAGAGAACCCCTACCGTTCCCCTACCGACCCCCCTCCGTCCCCCGCCCGCTCATTCCCGGCTGCTCCCCAGCCCCAGGGGAGCTGTCGCGGAGCGACTGAGGGGTCCATGCCGTAGCCCCGCAATGTCGACGCAACACCATAATGTCGACGCAACACCATGTAAACCAACACCATACACCGCATTTCCATCCTCCCGGCGCCAATCCCCCCATTTTTGCCCCAAAAACCTCGGAATCCACCCCCACCGCCCCCCTTTTGCACCCCCATCACCCTCCCTCCGTGAAAAAATTTTCACCGAAAACACGCCTGACAATCAACCAACTGCATACTTTCCGTCAAAAAAAGTGAAAAAATATTTTGGTAGTTTGGAAAAAGGTTGTACTTTTGCATCCGTTTTCCGCCAGTCGAAACGGCGGGCAAAAAGGAAAGCAGAGTGATTTGAAACGAATGAGAAGAAAGAGATAGCGTGTGTCGGACCTAATATAATATGTATAGGAGGTCGGACACGAAGACGAGTCAAAAAGGTAAAACAAGCAA
>CACWPQ010000014.1:67302-68758 GCA_902762805.1 uncultured Bacteroidota bacterium
CGACCGGCGCACGGGTGCGTAACGCGTATGCAACCTACCCGTAACAGGGGTATAACGGAGGGAAACTTCCACTAATCCCCCATATTGTCACTTTTTCGCATGGGGAGGTGACGAAAGCTTAATTGTGGTTACGGATGGGCATGCGTGACATTAGGTAGTTGGCGGGGTAACGGCCCACCAAGCCGACGATGTCTAGGGGAGCTGAGAGGCTTATCCCCCACACTGGTACTGAGACACGGACCAGACTCCTACGGGAGGCAGCAGTGAGGAATATTGGTCAATGGACGGAAGTCTGAACCAGCCATGCCGCGTGGAGGAAGAAGGTCCTATGGGTTGTAAACTCCTTTTGTTCCAGAGTAATAAGTCGTTTGCGAACGATGATGAGAGTATGGGACGAATAAGCATCGGCTAACTCCGTGCCAGCAGCCGCGGTAATACGGAGGATGCGAGCGTTATCCGGATTTATTGGGTTTAAAGGGTGCGCAGGCGGCGCGTTAAGTCAGCGGTGAAAGGTCCCGGCTCAACCGGGGAGCTGCCGTTGATACTGGCGTGCTGGAGTGCGGACGGCGCCGGCGGAATGTGTCATGTAGCGGTGACATGCTTAGAGATGACACAGAACACCGATCGCGAAGGCAGCTGGCGAGGCCGTTACTGACGCTGAGGCACGAAAGCGTGGGGAGCAAACAGGATTAGATACCCTGGTAGTCCACGCAGTAAACGATGAGGACTTGTTGTCGGCGATAGAATGTCGGTGACAAAGCGAAAGCGATAAGTCCTCCACCTGGGGAGTACGATCGCAAGGTTGAAACTCAAAGGAATTGACGGGGGCCCGCACAAGCGGAGGAGCATGTGGTTTAATTCGATGATACGCGAGGAACCTTACCTGGACTCAAATGTAACCGGAATTATCCAGAAATGGGTAAGCCCTTCGGGGCCGGTTACAAGGTGCTGCATGGTTGTCGTCAGCTCGTGCCGTGAGGTGTCAGGTTAAGTCCTATAACGAGCGCAACCCCTACGTCCAGTTGCCAGCGGGTAAAGCCGGGGACTCTGGAGGGACTGCCGGCGCAAGCCGAGAGGAAGGTGGGGATGACGTCAAATCAGCACGGCCCTTACGTCCAGGGCGACACACGTGCTACAATGGCCGGTACAGAGGGCAGCCACCTGGCGACAGGGAGCGAATCTCGAAAGCCGGTCTCAGTTCGGATCGGAGTCTGCAACCCGACTCCGTGAAGTTGGATTCGCTAGTAATCGCGCATCAGCCATGGCGCGGTGAATACGTTCCCGGGCCTTGTACACACCGCCCGTCAAGCCATGAAAGTCTGGGGTACCTGAAGTCCGTGACCGCAAGGAGCGGCCTAGGGTAAAACAGGTGATTGGGGCTAAGTCGTAACAAGGTAGCCGTACCGGAAGGTGCGGCTGGAATACCTCCTTTCTAGAGTACATAAAGTACTGAAAA
>CACWPQ010000015.1 GCA_902762805.1 uncultured Bacteroidota bacterium
AGTGAATAAGAGGTATCCTCTTCTTCTCCTCTTTTTACCCTCTTCTTCCTTGCGAGCATAAAGGAGGGAATTTGGGGGGGGATGGAAGGGGTGGGCGGTGCGGGTTGGTGGAGTGGGGAAAGGGGTGGGGGAGGGCGGTGCGGGAGGGGGGGGGATTGGTATGAAGATTTAAAAAAAATATTTATCTTTGCAAGCCCGAAATGACTTCTAAGAAATCAATATAAAACTAGAAATGAAAGGATTGCATTTGAAACTACTTGCTCGTGTGGAACGAAAAGGTGTGATTGTGACTCGAAAACTGACTTTTTTGCTTGCTGTGTTGCTTCCGTGCGTTGCGCAGGGCGCCCAGCCGCGAGCGCTGGCCGTGGCGCCGCCCGCGGGCGCGGCGAACGAGGTGTGGCTCGACGACCGCGAGAGCCACTCGTGGAGCTACTACAGCGACCCTGCCAGTCCGGTGCGGAGCCTCAATCCGGCCGATGTGAAAATCACCTACTACGGCTACGGTGCCAATACGATGTACAGCAGCAATGCGGCCACGCCGACGGGCAGTCCGGATGTGAATGTGGCCGCCTCGTCGGTGGGCATCGGCATTGATGCGCCCGGGAAGAACACCTTCGTGTACCTGAAGACACTGGAGCGCATCAACGGCGAGCAGGCGTCGAGCATGGCCGCGGCCGACGGGCCGTGCCGCTATGTCACGATTCCCAATCCGTTCAGCATCCGCCCCACGCACGGCAGCGGTGCCGGGCGCTGGAGGGGGTTCTACAAGTGGCGCGTCAAGCGGCTGGCGGGCGGGCGTGTGTACGGCGACAAGGGTATGAGCCGCTCCCTGTCGGCGTCGAGCATGCTCGACGCCGAGGATACGCTCTATTTCATGCCTACGGGCGAGTATGGGATGGAGGTGGAATTCGAGGCGGTGTGGGCCCGGGCGTTTGTGTTCGACAGTGTGGGGTCGGGCGTGGGGCTCAACAGCACGGCGCTCACCGCCAGCGACTTTGCCAGCGGGGCGAATGCCTATGAGCGCAATTTTGTGGTGCTGACGCGTAACGGGCTTTTCACTGCGATGCCCACGCGTCCGGCGACCATCACGGCGGTCTATCCCGACGGGACGGACGGTGTGTCGTCCGCGCGCCTTGCCGCCCGCCCCGAGGGTGTGGTGGTCAACCGCGGCATGTCGTTCCTGGCCGACACGAAATTCGAGTACATCAAGATAACGGGGGGCTACAACTCGTACTATATCGGGGGCAACTATGTGACTTTCGGCCGCGGGCTGAAGAATGCCGACGGGACGCTGATATCGTACTACCTGATGGGTATCAGCGGCAATGCCAGCACGACCACACGCGTCAGGCTGCGCATGGAGAGCGGCGACTTCGGGATGATGTGGTTCACAGGCTCGCGCCGCACCCATAGCGGGGCGGTCTACTTCAGGGCCACCATGGGCACGGACTACGACCGCAGCGTCGGCGACCACACGAAGCTCTCGCTCGGCATGATCATGGGGGGCGACCAGTGCAGTTTCGGGCCCGCCAACCGCGGCATCGACCAGTACAACTATGTGGTCAAGAGCGGCCGCTTCATACCGGACGACGACCTCGGCGGCGCCCACGGCGGCACGGAGGCTTTCTACATGGGGTCGAGCTGCGGCGACAGGCGCGACCTCAACCACCAGGGCACGCGCACGATGACCATCGAGGGCGGCGTGTTCAACTCGATAGCCTGCGGCATGGACATGGACCGGCAGGCCTATGTCGACTCGGCGCAGACCATGGTGAGACTGCGCATGAAAGGGGGCTTGGTGCGTGGATGCCTCTACGGTGCGGCCGAGCACGCCGAGGCTCGCGGCAACCGGCGGCTGGTGGTCACCGGCGGCACCATCAACGGCTGGATGGCTGGCGGGGTGAACGGCACCATACAGAACTACGCCGGTAACTTGACGGGCGACACCTATATCTATTTCGGCGGCAGGGCGCGGCTGGAGCACGTGGCGAGCGACCCCAAAATCGCCTCCTCCTACGGTGGCAACATTTACGGCGCGGGCAGCGGCAACGAGAACGACACGGGATACGCCAGCACCGTGGGACGCGTCATGAACTCCACCATCGTCATCGCCGACAGCTGCTACGTCTCGCGCAATGTCTACGGCGGCGGCAACCATGGCTACATCCACGGCACGGGAGCCTCCATCCACCTGCTGGGCGGCACGGTTGAGGGCAAGGTGTTCGGCGGAAGCAACAAGCAAAAAGGCAAGGCGGTGGACATCCTGATGCGTGACGGCACGGTGAAGGGCGGCGTCTACGGGGGCAGCAACATCGTAGGCCTCGTGACAGGCCCCGTCAGCATCCGTCTCGAGGGCGGCACCGTGGGCGAACCGGGCTGCGCCGACACGGTGGGCAACGTCTTCGGATGCGGCTACGGCGAGAACACGCAGGTGACGGGCGACGTGAATATCGTCGTCGGCAGGGCCGAGGCGAAATATCCCCACGTCGACACGCCCCGCATCCACGGCAGCATCTACGGCGGCGGCTACTGGGGCGACTACGACGCCACGGGCAAACTCTTCGGCATCACCACCTATAACGGCCGCATCGACCGCAATATCTTCGGCGGCGGCTACGGAAGCACGGCGGTCATCACGGGCAACACCTCGGTCCGTGTGCTCGGCACCACCAGCGTGTACGGCAACGTCTACGGCGGCGGCAATATGGGCGCCGTCAAAGGCAACACCAACGTGGTGATTGGCGATTGAGGCGGAGAAGAAAATGTTTTTTCCCAGCGGCACAATAAAGCGCGCGCCAGCGCGTTAGCGATTAAAAAAACAGACACTGCAATATGGCCACACTGACTTTGAATTACGACGGGCGCAACCGTGCCGCGCGGAGCGTGGCGGAGATGCTGCGCCATCTGGACTTCATCACCGTCACCGAGCCCGCGCCCAAGGCCCGCAAGGCGGACCCCACCTGCATGAGCAAGGAGGATTATTTCGAGATGATCGACCGGCGCATGGAGGGGTGTGGGGAAAAATAGCAGAACCATGGCAGAGAAGAAACGCGAAACCTTCGGCTCGAAACTGGGCTTCATCATGGCCACGGCCGGCTCGGCCCTCGGCCTGGGCAATATCTACCGCTTCCCCTGCGAGGCCGGCGCCAACGGCGGCGCGGCTTTCGTCATCGTCTATCTGGCCCTGGCGCTCGTAATCGGCACGCCGCTGATGATCAGCGAGTTCGTTATAGGTCGCAACAGCCGTTCCAACCCCGTCGGCGCCTTCCGCAAGCTGAGCGGCGGCAAGGGCACGGCCTGGCCCGTGGTGGGCTACCTGGGCGTGCTCTGCGCCTTCCTTATTTTGGCGTTCTACACCACGGTGGCGGGCTGGACGCTGGGCTACCTGGGCAAGAGCGCGGCGGGCCACTTCGCCGGGCAGGACCTGGCAGCCATACAGCGGCAGTTCAGTGATTTCACGAACCATCCCTGGCTCCCCATCCTCTGCCAGCTGGCTTTCCTGGCCTTGACGGCGGTGGTGGTGATGCGCGGCGTCAAAGGGGGCATCGAGCGCTGGAGCAAGATCTTGATGCCGATGCTGCTGGTGATCATGGTGGTGCTCTGCGTGAAGAGTCTCACGCTGAGCGGCGCGCGCGAGGGGCTGGAGTTCTTCTTCAAGCCCGACTTCTCGAAAATCACCGGCAAGGTGGTCCTCTCGGCCCTGGGTCAGAGCTTCTTCTCGCTCTCGATCGGCATGGGGGCGCTGATTACCTACGGCTCCTACCTGGGGCGCAGGGACAACATGGTCTCCAGCGCCGTGAGCGTCACCCTGGCCGACGCGCTGGTGGCCATCCTGGCGGGCGTCATCATCTTCCCGGCCGCCTTCAGTTTCGGCATCCAGCCCGAGGCGGGCGCCTCGCTGGCGTTCACCACGTTGCCGCTGGTGTTCCAGCAGATGACCGGCGGCTACTTCTTCTGCCTCATCTTCTTCCTGCTGCTGGTCATCGCCACGCTGACCAGCACCATCTCGCTGCTCGAGGTCATCGTGGCGGCGCTGACCGAGGAGCTGCGCCTCTCGCGCACCAAGGCGGCCCTGCTGGGCGCCGTGGGCACCGCCGTCATCGGCGTGCTGGCCACCATGAGCTTCCGCGCCGGCAGCCCCCTGCACATCGGCGCCAAGACGGTGTTCGACCTGCTGGACCAGATCACGGCGCTCTACATGATGCCCATCGGCGGCCTGCTCATCGTGCTCTTTGTGGGGTGGAAGATGAAGCGGGGCGACGTGATGGACGAGCTGACCAGCCACCAGACCCTCCGCCCCGGCCTCCGCAAAGCCATTCTCTTTATCATCAAATACATAGCTCCCGTCGCCATCGCCGTCATCTTCGTCAGCCAGCTGGTGGGGTGAGCCGGGCGGTGCCTGCAAAAAAAAAAATCCGGCGAGTGGAATTTATTCGTATCTTTGCAGCGCAATGTCCGCTGGTGCGGAAGCGTGCAAGTGGCGTTGCGACAGTGCTTTGAGTCTGTTTCCGCCACCGAGGTTCGCCCCCGTAATCGGGGCGACGAAGAGGGAATCGCGTGCAAATCGCGAGCTGTCGCGCAACTGTAGATCACCGCAACCAGCGTCCGGCAGGCAAGGCAAGCCATTGGGGCCTCACGCCCCGAGAAGGCGCCGTGCCGGGGGTGAAAGCCAGGAGACCTGCCCCGTGTGGTCCATGCTGTGGCAATGCTTTCGCGTCAAAGGCGGTTGTCAGCCCGTCGGTCCCCCTTGCGGCCGTCGGTCTCCTCTTTCCTTTATTATTGTTATGCGTCCGCATTGCCCCGAGGCACTGCGAACCGGTCAACTTATCAACCTATCAACTTATCAACCTCCAACAACATGAACTGGAAAGAAGAATACCGCAAGAAAATCTCGAAGCCCGCCGAGGCCATCAAGTCCATCCGCGACGGCCAGTGTGTCGTCATGGGCCATGCCGCCGCCGCGCCGCGCCTCATCCAGCAGGCGCTGGCCGACCACTGCGAGGACTACAACGATGTGCTCATCTACCACATGACCACCCTGGGCGACAACCCCTGCTACAAGCCCCACTGCTTCGGCCACTTCCGCCATGTGAGCAACTTCCTGGCCGCCAACTCGCGCGAGGTGATCGAGCGCCGCGAGGGTGATTTCTTCCCCGCCTACTTCAAGGATGTGCCCTCGATGATCGGCAGCGACATACCGTGCGACGTGGCCGTCTTCCAGACCACGCCCCCCAACGCCGAGGGCTATTGCTCGCTCGGCGTCAGCTGCGACTACGCCAAGGCCGCCATCCGCGCCGCCAAGACCGTCATCATAGAGACCAACGAGATGATGCCCTTCACCTATGGCGACACCCTCGTCCACGTCTCGCAAATCGACCACATCATCCCCTGCGCCTACCGCCTGCAGGAGCTGCAGCTGCCCGCCCCCGGCGAGGTGGAGCTGGCCATCGGGCGCCACTGTGCCTCGCTCGTGGCCGACGGCGCCACCCTCCAGCTCGGCATCGGCGCCATCCCCGACGCCGTGCTGCGCTCGCTCGCCGACAAGAACGACCTCGGCATCCACAGCGAGATGTTCTCCGGCGGCGTGATGGACCTCATGCGCAGCGGCGTCGTCAACGGCAGCCGCAAGACCCTCCACCGCGGCAAGGCCGTCGTCACCTTCATCATGGGCACACGCGAACTCTACGACTTCGTCGACGAGAACCCCGACGTGGAGTTCCACCCGGTCGACTATGTCAACAACCCCCTCGTCATCGCGCAGAACGACCGCATGGTCTCCATCAACTCCTGCCTCGAGGTGGACCTCCAGGGGCAGGTGGCCAGCGAGACCATCGGCATACGCCAGTACAGCGGCATCGGCGGGCAGGTGGACTTCATCCGCGGCGCCTCGCTCGCCCGCGAGGGCAAGGCCGTCATCGCCATGCCCAGCACCGCCGCCGGCGGCAAAATCTCGCGCATCAAGCCCTTCCTCACCGAGGGCGCCGCCGTCAGCACCTCGCGCAACGACGTCGACTACATCTGCACCGAATACGGCATCGCACGCCTCAAAGGACGCACCCTCCAGCACCGCGCCGAGGACCTCATCCGCATCGCCCACCCCGACTTCCGCCCGGCCCTGGCCGAGGAATACGAGCGCCGCTTCCACACGCAGTACCGCGATTAGGAATGTTCAGAAAGACGCCTGCCGGGAGATCGTCGGGAAGGTAATGGCCTCGTCCAGTGTCTTCAGGTCGAAATATTTTTTCTTGTCAGGTGATATGAGGATAAGCCGTGGCATGGACTTGATGCTGAAAACGTTTGAAAGTCCCTTGGCATGGTAGGTGTATGGTTTGAGCCCATATCTCGCCACGATCGGGAGCAGTGATTCCGTGCTGGCAGCCAAGGGGTTTATCATCATAAAGTGGATGCCTTTTTCCCGAAGCGTCGCGAGCACCGACGGGTCGTCGTGCAGTTGCTTCATTTGCAAGTAGCAGGGTTTGCAGCCCGAATACCAGAAGTCCACGAGCAGCCACCCGTGCTGTTGCCCGAGGGAGGTGGTGTCCCCGCCAAGCGACACAATGGGAAAGTCGACAACCTCGTTGGTCAGTTGCCAGTTCTCTGTGCTTCTCCACAGCCACGACAGGGGTGGGTTGTCCGTGTTGTTGTGCCGGGTGAAGGTGCTGTAACAGGGGCTTTCGAAGTTGGTGACGGAGTCGATATATGCCTGGTGGTTTTCGTAGGATATGCCGATGTCGTAGCGGCGTGTGCCGAATTCGTGGGCACCGTTGCCGGGATAGTCCATTGGCGATGCGACAATGAACTGCAGTCCGCCGTGCACCTGACTGCAATAATATTTTATGGTGCGATAGTTGGGGATGTCGAATTCCTGGGTGGTATCGTTGAAAAAATGGCTCGACATGTCATCCTTTGTCAGCACGGTATAGGCTTCTCCGTTTATCATGGTGTCCGCAATGCCGTTGAATTTCGTTGACTGGATGCTTGTGGAGAGCAAGTCGTCCTGGCGAATCAAAGGATATATGTACTCCACCACGGAGAGGAGTTGTTGGAGCCTGTAGTACCGTATGCTGCGGTTGTAGTCTACGTCGGGGCCGTCGCTGAAAATCGTTAGCTCCCGGTTCATCAGGTCCACCACCTTGAGCGATTCGTCGGTAAAAGAGTACAGCACGTCGGAGTTCAGGTAGTGGATGGTTGTCGACTGCGGGCAGCGGTAGACTTTGTAGCGTCCCGTGTAGTTCGTATCATTGGAATTGGTTAGTTCGATGGAGAAAGTTCTGTATTCGTTCTGCACAACCGGGGACAAGATATGCTTCGTGTAAAATATCGAGGCCCGGTTGCAGGAATAAAGGGCAAGAAGTGCCGGTAGCAAAATAATGCTTCTATAACGGAGTGTTCTAAATGCCATCTTGTTATTGTAGATAGATAATTGGTTCGGTTTTGTTTTCAGCGTGCAAAGATACACAATTTTATTTTTCTGCACTGAAATTTCATCAACCGGGCGCGGGCATTCGGGTGATTTGCTTAAAATGACCTGCGCAAGTATTCGAGTAATTCGGGTAATTCGCCGTCGGAAAAGATTGATTCAAATTTATTTCGTACTTTTGCACCGCCATTTCGGCTCCGCTTTTATGAAACAGATACTGCTCATCAACGACGTCGTGGGCTGCAGCCATGTGGGCATGGTGGCCATGCTCCCCATCCTCACCCACCAGGGCCACGCCGTCTACAACCTGCCCACCGCCCTGGTCTCCAACACACTGGACTACGGCCGTTTCAACATCATGGAGACCACCTCCTACATGCGCGGCACCCTGCCCGTGTGGCAGCAGCTCGGCTTCCGCTTCGACGCCGTGTGCACCGGCCTGATGTTCAGCGAAGAGCAGGCGCGCCTGGTGCAAGACTACTGCCGCCGCCTGCGCGACGGCGGCACGGCGGTCTACGTCGACCCCATCATGGGCGACGCCGGCCGCCTCTACAACGGCATCTCGCAGCGCCAGGTCGAGCTCATGCGCCAGATGGTCGCCGTGGCCGACCTCACCTTCCCCAACCTCACCGAGGCCTGCCTCCTGACCGGCATGCCCTACAACCCCGGCGGCATGACCTGGGACGACGCCTGCCGCATGCTCGACGCCCTCCTGGCCCTCGGCTGCCGCAGCGCACTCGTCACCAGCGCCCGCGTCGACGGCCAACCCTGCGTCCTCGGCGCCTCTTCAGAACTCAAAACTCAAAATTCAAAATTCAAAATTCCCTACACCGAAATCCCCGCCGCCATCCACGGCACCGGCGACATCTTCTCCGCCCTCCTCGTCGGCCACCTCCAGAACGGCCTCACCCTCCAGCAGAGCACCGCCCGCGCCATGGAGGTCGTCAGCCGCCTCATCGACCGCAACCGCCACCTCCCCGACCCCTGCCGCGGCATCCCCGTCGAGCAGTGCCTCGACCTGCTATAGCCTCCCCCCTCCCGGAGGCAATCTACCCATCATTACCCACCGGTGGGTAATAATGGGAAAAGGCCTAACTACTCCCCTAGAGAACCCCTACCGTTCCCCTAGAGCCCCCCCCTCCATCCGCAAAAGCCCACCCCCGGTTGCATGTGCGCATAACACCCTTGTTTTCACAATTTTGCGCCGAAAATCACCAAAACAGGGGAGGGGGTCACCAAAAATGGTGAGAAAATTTTTCAAAAAGTGCCGTGGAATTGTTTTTATTTTGTATATTTGCAGCATCCATTACACACTGTATATATTGTGTATGGCACTGAAAAACAATTAAATAAACGTAATATTAATCCTAAACAAAAAGGACTTTTATGACAAAAGTTAAATCACTGGCTGACCTCAAAGCCATGCGCGAAAAGCTCCAGTCCAACCTCGACGTCCGCGAGAAAGCCGAGAACCCCGAGGCCCTGGTGCAAATCAAGGTCGCTATGGCCACCTGCGGCATCGCCGCCGGCGCCAAGCAAGTTATGGAACACATGATGCAGAAAGCCGACGAGCTCAAAATCGCCGCCGTCTTCACCCAGACCGGCTGCATGGGCTACTGCCACGCCGAACCCACCCTCGAGGTGCGCGTCCCCGGCAAAGACCCCATCGTCTTCGGCCACGTCGACAACAACCGCGCCGACGAAATCCTCACCAAGTACGTCCAGAACGGCGAACTCGTCGAGGGCATCATCCCCGTCAACTACGAAACCATAGATAAATAAAGTTGAATTTTGAAAGTTGGATTTCGAAGGGCTGCGCAGTAAAACACAACACGTTGACCGTCAAAATTCATAATTCATAATTCAAAATTCAAAATCGAACAAAATGGCAAAATACAAAATGCATATCCTGATCTGCGGCGGCACGGGATGTAAGTCCTCCAACAGCCTCCAGATCATCGACAATTTCCACAAGATACTCGCCGAGAAGGGTCTCCAGGACGACGTGCAGGTCATCAAGACCGGCTGCTTCGGCTTCTGCGAGAAGGGCCCCATCGTCAAAATCATGCCCGACAACACCTTCTACACCAACGTCACCCCCGAGGACGCCGAGCGCATCGTCGCCGAGCACATCATCAAGGGTCGCAAGGTCCCCGAGCTCCTCTACACCAACCCCGAGAACAAAGAGCACGTCTCCGACTCGCGCCACATGGACTTCTACAAGAAGCAAATCCGCATCGCCCTCCGCAACTGCGGCTTCGTGGATCCCGAGAACATCGAGGAGAGCATCTCTCGCGGCGGCTACGAAGGCCTCGCCAAGTGCCTCACCGAGATGACCCCCCAGCAGGTCATCGACGTCATGAAAGCCTCCGGCCTCCGCGGCCGTGGCGGTGCCGGCTTCCCCACCGGTCTCAAGTGGGAACTCTGCGCCAAGAACCAGGCCGACCAAAAGTACGTCATCTGCAACGCCGACGAGGGTGACCCCGGCGCCTTCATGGACCGCTCCATCCTCGAGGGCGACCCCAACAGCATCGTCGAGGCCATGGCCATCTGCGGCTACGCCATCGGCGCCAGCAAGGGCCTCGTCTACATCCGCGCCGAGTACCCCCTCGCCATCGACCGCCTCAAGATAGCCATCAGCCAGGCCCGCGAGTACGGCCTCCTCGGTGAGGACATCCTCGGCACCGGCTTCAACTTCGACATCGAGCTCCGCTACGGCGCCGGCGCCTTCGTCTGCGGCGAAGAGACCGCCCTCATCCACTCCATGGAAGGCATGCGCGGCGAGCCCACCCTCAAACCCCCGTTCCCCGCCGTCAGCGGCTACATGGGCAAACCCTCCAACGTCAACAACGTCGAGACCTTCGCCAACGTGCCCGTCATCATCACCAAGGGCGCCGAGTGGTTCGCCTCCATCGGCACCGAGAAGTCCAAAGGCACCAAGGTCTTCGCCCTCGCCGGCCAGATCAACAACGTCGGCCTCATCGAAGTCCCCATGGGCATCACCCTCCGCGAAATCATCTACGAAATCGGCGGCGGCATCAAGGACGGTCGCCAGTTCAAGGCCGTCCAGACCGGCGGCCCCTCCGGCGGCTGCCTCACACAGAAGCACCTCGACACCCCCATCGACTACGAAAGCCTCATGGCTGCAGGCTCCATGATGGGCTCCGGCGGTATGGTCGTCATGGACGAGACCTCCTGCATGCCCGCCATCGCCAAGTTCTACCTCGAGTTCACCTGCGAGGAGAGCTGCGGCAAGTGCACCCCCTGCCGCGTCGGCAACAAGCGCCTCTGCGAGCTGCTTGAAAAGATTACCAACGGCACCGGCACCATGGAAGACCTCGAGGCCCTGCGCAACCTCGCCGGCGTCATCAAGGACAGCGCCCTCTGCGGCCTCGGCCAGACCTCGCCCAACCCCGTCCTCTCCACCCTGGACAACTTCTGGGACGAGTACGTCGAGCACGTCGTCGACAAGAAGTGCTGCGCCGGCGTCTGCAAGAAGCTCATGAGCTACGTCATCGACGCCGAGAAGTGCATCGGCTGCGGCAAGTGCGCCAAGGGCTGCCCCGTCGAGGCCATCACCCGCACCGACTACATCGCCCCCGGCCACAAGCTCGCCTCCATGGTCATCGACACCACCAAGTGCATCAAGTGCGGCGCCTGCATCGGCAACTGCAAGTTCGGAGCCATCTCTGTTCAATAATATTTAAATAGGAATACAATAATATGATTAATCTCACCATAGATAACAAGCCGGTACAAGTCCCCGAAGGCACCACCATCCTCAAGGCTGCCCGCATGGCCGGCATCGACATCCCGACGCTCTGCTATTTCGAGCTCGACGGAATGAATTTCGAAAACAAACCCGGCGGCTGCCGCGTCTGTATGGTCGAAGTGAAGGGTCGCCGCAACCTGGCCCCCGCCTGCGCCACCGACGTCATGGAAGGCATGGAAATCCTCACCGCCTCCCCCCGCGCCCTCAACGCCCGCAAAACCGTCCTCGAGCTCATGCTCAGCGACCACCCCAACGACTGCCTCCAGTGCGAGAAGAGTGGCGACTGCGAGCTCCAGGCCCTCGCCGCCCGCATGGGTATCCGCAAAATCCCCTTCACCGGCGAACAGACCACCTACGCCAAGGATAGCACCCTCAGCGTCTACCGCGACATGGACAAGTGCGTCTACTGCCGCCGCTGCGAGACCATGTGCAACAAGTTCCAGACCGCCGGCGCCCTGAGCGGCGTCAACCGCGGCTTCCCCTCGGTGGGCGCCCCCGCTTTCCAGCAGCACCTCGGCGACAGCAGTTGCATCAACTGCGGCCAGTGTGTACAGGTATGTCCCGTCGGAGCTCTCACCCTCGTCGACAATATCCAGAATGTTCTCGATGCCATCGCCGACCCCACCAAGACCGTCGTCGTCCAGACTGCTCCCGCCGTCCGCGTCGCCCTCGGCGAAGAGTTCGGCATGGAACCCGGCCAGATTGTCACCGGCAAGATGGCCGCCGGCCTCCGCCGCCTCGGCTTCGACCGCGTCTTCGACACCGACTGGAGCGCCGACCTCACCATCATGGAGGAAGGCACCGAGCTCCTCGGCCGCCTCAAGAAAGCCCTCGCCGGCGAAGAGGTCAAACTGCCCATGTTCACCTCCTGCTGCCCCGCCTGGGTCGCCTTCTACGAGAAGAACTTCCCCGACCTGCTCGACTACCCCTCGACCGCCAAGTCGCCCCAGGGTATGTTCGGCGCCGTCGCCAAGAACTTCCTGGCTCCCAAGATGGGTGTCAAGCGCGAGGATATGGTCGTCGTCTCCATCATGCCCTGCCTCGCCAAGAAGAGCGAGCTGGCACGTGAGGAACTCAGCGTGAACGGCAATCGCGACGTCGACTTCAGCCTCACCACCCGCGAGTTGGCCCACATGCTCAAGCAGTGCAACATCGACCTCAACCAGCTGCCCGAAGAGGACTTCGACAACCCCCTCGGCCAGTCCACGGGTGCCGCCGTCATCTTCGGTGCCACCGGCGGTGTCATGGAGGCTGCCCTCCGCACCGCCTACGAGGTCCACACCGGCAAGACCCTCCCCCGCGTCGACTTCGAGGAGACCCGCGGCTTCCAGGGTATCAAAGAGGCCACCATCGACTTCGACGGCTTCCCGCTGAAGATCGCCGTGGCTTACAGCCTCGCCAACGCCCGCAAACTCATGGAAGAGGTGCGCCAGGGCAACCCCAACGGCTACCACTTCATCGAGGTCATGGCCTGCCCCGGCGGCTGCATCGGCGGCGCCGGCCAGCCCTACCACCACGGCAAGAGCGACATCGTGCGCCGTCGCATGGAAGCCATCTACCGCGAGGACGCTGGCAAGCCCATCCGCAAGAGCCACGAGAACCCCGACATTGTCGCTATCTACAAAGAGTACTATGGCGAGCCCTGCGGCCACCTCAGCCACGAGCAGCTCCACACCCACTACTTCGACCGTAGCGACAAACTGGAAGTAACGAAATAAATTATTAATGGGAGTTAAAGGAGTCAAAGTAGTTAAAGACATAAGCACCAGCAAGAACATTTGTCTTTAACTCCTAGCGCGAAGCGCGATAACTCCCTTCAACTTCTTTAACTCCCCCTAAAAGCAAAAACAATGGCAACAATCAAACTGTCCGAAGAAAAGGTCAATATCATCAAAGACATCTGCAAGAGCTTTGGCAACAAGAGCGGCGAAGTCATCAATGTGCTTCACCAGGTGCAGGGTAAGTTCGGCTACCTGCCCGCCGAAGTCCAGGAGGTCATCGCCCACGAGCTCTGCATGCCCGTGGCCAAGGTCTATGGCATCGTCTCCTTCTACAGCTTCTTCACCATGGAGCCCAAGGGCGAGCACCCCATCGACATCTGCCTCGGCACCGCCTGCTACGTGCGTGGCGCCGAGAAGGTGCTCGACGCCTTCGCCCGTGAGCTCGGTGTGCAGGTCGGCAAGTGCACCGCCGACGGCAAGTTCAGCCTCAACACGCTGCGCTGCGTTGGTGCCTGCGGTCTGGCCCCCGTGGCCATGATCGGCGAGAAGGTCTACGGCCGCCTCACCCCCGACATGGTTCCCGGCATCATCGCCGAGTACAAATAAGCCAAGTCTCTGGTGACATCAGGCAAATAGGGTACCCTGTAGGGGTGCCCTATTTTTTTATATGTGTTTAGTTATTTAAACAATTTTTTTTAAAATTTGTTTAATGTTTTAAACAAAAATATGTATCTTTGCAGCATAAAAATATGATTATATGGAGACGCTATTTGCATTGCAACGTCAATTGATTCAGAATGGTACAACGAATTTTGTGCGCTCGATAATGGATGAAATCGACTGGGAGAACACCCGTCTTATAGGCATTCGTGGAGCCAGAGGTGTTGGCAAAACAACGCTGTTGCTACAGCATATCAAATTGCATTATGGTGCTGGCACCAAAAAGGCATTATACCTTAATCTGGACAGTGCCTATTTCACACGAAACGACTTGATGGACACAGTCCAGTCTTTTTACACGTCCGGCGGTGAATGCCTTCTGCTGGACGAGGTGCACAAATATCCCCATTGGAGCCAGTATGTGAAAAACATCTACGACCTCTATCCGACCCTCAAGATTGTCTTTACCGGGTCTTCCCTGCTTCAGATTCTCAATGCGGAAGCCGACCTGTCTCGCCGCTGCGTGAGCTATGAGATGCAGGGCCTCTCGTTTGCGGAGTATATGCGCTTCTACCATAAAATCGACCTGCCGCTGTGCTCGCTTGACGATATTGTCCACAATGCCGACGACATCTGCGAGCAAGTCAATGCTAAATGCCGTCCATTGGAGTTTTTTGCCGACTATCTTCGGTCGGGCTACTATCCATTCCGCAAGGAGAACCCCAACCAGTATACCACAAGAGTGGAGAATGTGGTGGATATGATTCTCGCCATCGAGCTCCCTCAACAGCGGGGTGTCGACGTGGGAAATATTCGGAAGCTGAAGTCGCTCCTGGCGGTATTGGCAACGGAGGTTCCTATGCTGGTGGATGTCAGCAAACTGTCCAAGATGACCGAGTTGAGCCGTGTGAGCCTCACCTCTTATTTGCAATATCTGCACGATGCCCGCCTCATCCGTCTGCTTTATTCTGATTCGGCCTCGGTGAAGCGGATGCAGAAACCCGACAAGATTCTGATGGAGAACCCCAACCTATGTTATATCCTCACTCTTGGCCAGGCCAATGCGGGTACGGTTAGGGAGTCCTTCTTCTGCAACCAGGTGGCCCATCGGCATAGTGTGGAGTACACAAAGCCTGCCGACTTTGTCATCGACGGAAACATCGTTGCAGAGGTGGGCGGCAGCTCCAAGGACGGCGGACAGATAGCCGAACGCGGCAATGCCTACCTAGCCTGCGACGGTATCGAATACCCTTACGGCAGGAAATTGCCGCTTTGGCTGTTCGGTTTGTTATATTGATTACCTTCCTTAATGTTGTACAATTAGCCATACGCGCGGCCTGCGGCCGCGCCTCTGCCTATCTTGGGAGGGGCGGTTATCTATCTTACCACCACCACCTTGCGGGCGAGGAATTTGCCAGACCTCGCCTATTTGTTAATTCCCGTATTAATGTATCATCCTCGTCCACCCTTGATCACCCACAATGAAGGTAAGGATAATTTGCGTCAATTTGAAGTGTTCAAAATGGAAATCCATTGATGTTGGAACGTTATCCACATTCCCATATTTATGGTTACTGTCTCGATAGGCTTGGCTTGTGTTAAAGTAAAGTTCGATATGTTGGTCAACTTTCCTCACATAAAAATCTCTTATAGGAAGGATTATTTCGTTTTTCAAATACTGCTCATTTAATCCTTCACATATGATACTAAATAGGCCTTCTCGAATATCCAATTTAATTTTTGCATTTAACAATTCTCCTTCAGACATCGTTCCGGATGTCTCGTGAAGAAAGAATTTGTAAGCATTAAATGACAGACTATGCGGAATAAGGCCATAGGTCTTGTTGTATATTTCACTATTGGTTTCAGATGGCACGAAAATTGGGCATTTCCCAACTTGATTCATTCGATTGTAACAATCACGCATGACACGGTCGCCATCAAGGACAACTTCATGTTGTTTTTGGTTGTATTCATCAAGAAATGTTTCTTTGTTTGAAATGAATTTACTTCTTATTTCATCGTTGTCCCAAAAGGATTGGCTGTCAATATTGATATGATTGTAAACATACAGGAGCATCGAATCGTAATATGCTTCTGTATTCCCATAGTCAATTACCGTTTGATTAAAGTGTTCTTTAGTCTGTGGAATAGTAATAGGAAATATAGAATAATTACTGACATCGTTAAAACGTTTTTTATAGTAAGTAAGTAAAGATGCAACAAGCGCCAAGTAATCCATTCTTTCCTTACCTTCAGTATGCTCAACGGCATTCATAAGCACTCCAAAAGTAGTGATTGCTCGTATAGAATTCTCTTCGCTTCTTTTTGAGGAATACTTCATCACGTACATGTACATGGCTAGCGGAACTTCCGAGATATAGGGTATATCCGCATACGACTTGTATTGATTCAAGGCGGAAATCATAGATTTCCAATTTTCTAAAACGGATGAATTGTCATCACTGTTTTTGAATCCAATAATTATATTTCTTGCAGCAGAAGATAATGATACTGTTTCCATTTTTATTCTTTTATTTTAATCATAATTTGGTCTATTTCCGAGAAAATGTTTTTCATCGTTTCAAATTTATTCACACACAACCCACTTCGTAGAAACATGAACTGCCTATTCAAAGATCGCTGTCCATCTAGAATGTTCCTCATTAAATTGATTTCCCATTCCCATTAGTGTCTCTTAATTATTGTTAAATTATTTTGTATTTAACTTAAGCACATTGTTTTATGACAGAAAAGTATTGTCCGGGGCTTGAATTTCGTACCTTTGTTTCGAACAAAAAGAAGCAAAGATGTACGACGGACGATACATATTCACCCAAATCACAATGTTTTTGCCGCAAAGGCGGTTTCGTAGAATTGTATTCAAATTCAATGACAGGACACAGAAATGGAGTCTCTCGCACTGGAATCACCTGCTTGCCCTCATCTTCGGACAGTTGCTCGGATGTGGAACACTCAGAGAACTCACAGATACCACAACTGCCCACGCTAAGAGAAGTAATCAGCTTGGATTCGGCAACTCGGCAGTGGTCAGGAGCACCCTTTCCAAAGCCAATATGCTCCGCGAGCCTCGGATTTTCGAGGAGTTTGCCTTCTATATGGTGTCGCTTGCGCAGCGAAGGCGGATTACCAAGGAGTTCGAGCTCCACGGGAGGTTCTATGCCGTGGATTCCACTACCATCGACCTCTGTATGTCCGTATTCCGCTGGGCACTTTTCCGCAGCACAAAGTCCGGCATCAAAGTCCACACTCAGATTGACATCATCACCGAGATACCGGTGTTCTACAGAATCACCAATGCCAAAGTCCACGACAGTAGGGCTATGGACTGGATTGAATTCGAATCCAATGCCTGCTACATCTTCGACAGGGGATATTTCGACCTTGCAAGGCTCTTCGCAATACATCTCTGCGGTGCATTTTTTGTCATACGGGAGAAAGGAAATCCCGAGTTTGAGATTCTCGACGGAGAAGACATGCTTGACGGGGAGGATGGAGTGCTCCTCGACCAGACCATCAGATTCACAGGGAAACGCAACGCTGACAACTACCCTGCTGTACTGCGCAGGATTGTCTATTACGCCGCTGACCTCGGACGCTCCTTCGTGTACTATACCAACAACTTCTACCTTGCGGCAAAGGACATCGCCCTGCTGTACCGTTACCGCTGGCAGGTCGAGCTTTTCTTCAAATGGATCAAGCAGCATCTCCGCGTCAAACGTTTCTGGGGCGACATCGAGAATGCCGTGCGGATACAGATTCACGTCGCCATCATCACATATTGCCTTGTCGCCATTATCGAACACGACCTCAAACTGGACAGGCCCGTCTTCGAGGTTATGCGCATACTTGGCAGTTCCTTGCTGGTCAAGGACGACCTCCTGGAACTTTTCAACAGACGGCAGGATGATATGGGCGATAGTGGACAACTTGAATTAAATTTTAATTGTTAAAAATTTTAAGAGACACTAGTGATTTGGTCTATTTCCGAGAAAATGTTTTTCATCGTTTCAAATTTATTCACACACAACCCACTTCGTAGAAACATGAACTGCCTATTCAAAGAATGTTGACCATCTAGGATGTCCCTCATTAAATTGATTTCCCATTCCATATTTGATGCAATTTCATAAAACTGCTCAACAAGAATTTCGAAAAGATTAATGTTTGGTGGATAGTCATAATGGTTTGCACCAAACCTTTCGCTATTTGCAAGTTCTTCAATGCGACTATGCAATTGTGACAGTTCTTTTATCTTTACTTTATCCATAGTTATTAATCCCAAATGTCTAATGTGTTGTAAAAACCCTGAAAAGCTTCATACCTTTCTCCATCCAAGCAATGTGGTGATTTCCCAAACAAGGTATTGTCATCAAACAGCCATGCTAAAAGTTTAGGGTTTAGTTCAAGCTGTTCTGCAAAATACCCTTGTATGTCTGTGTAATCACAATGCTCATTATACATTTGACATATGGTATTTCGTTTCCAACTAACATTTGGAATGTAAGTCATTTCAGCTTCTGTATTATAATTTCTCATATTATGTTTATCCCAAATCGGTCGTTAAGCTCAATGTACACGTACAAATACCTAATAATCAGTTCGTAATAAATGATATTTTCTAATGACGATCATTAGAAATTATACAAGACAATAGATTGTATTACTGTAAGTTGCAACGTTGAGGTCGTTGCTAATGACCGATTTGGGTTTATTTATTATTCATATATTGCTTCATTGGTACTAGTTGTGGTTGTGGGCCAAATGGGGTTTGATTGTATATAGTCACAAAGACTTTGTCAACATAGGTGTTGAGTGCAACTTCAAGTGCGGTCAGTATCAACTGTTTTCCGTCACACTCGCCTTCTATTGCCTCTAGGGTACGTCGTAGTGCAGAAACGATCATCATTAAGTCATTGTCTATTATTCGTCCATGTTGGTTTACGTGGTCTTCTGCCATTCTTTTAATTATTTCTTTTGATGTCAGACCTTGTTCATACAAATTAGCAATTCGTCTGATTTTGCCGATGTAGTACTCAATATCGGTAGCATTGGGTTGGACATTGTTAAGAGATACGCAATAGCAGTCGTATATCACACATTTGTCACCATCAGGAGCCTCAACTGTTTTGGCAAGGATTTGATAATCCCCATTTGCCATCTGGATGTCAATGGGCAGTAGATTCCCATCAATTCTGTATTTAACTGTTGCCATATTAAAATAATGTTAGATGAATATGATGAATATTTAGACAAAACAAAACCTTTTCACCGCAAGTTTGCGACAGTGAGAGGCAAATGAATTAAGAACAAAGATGAATGCCTCCCGACGATTACTTGTGCAATTCGTGGAGGTGGAAAACCGCGAGTTACAAGTGCCATGTACAGCAAGCGGAGAGCAAGCCCGTTTGCTTTCCAGAGCCCAAGCGCCGTCATAGTATTTAGCATCGCAGATCATATTATATGGATTGCGCATTTTGTGTTCCCTAATTCGTGTCGGGCGCAACTTTTTTGCCGTGCAGGCTCCTACTGTGGCAGGGGTGTGTATATAAAAAGAAGCGTGGGCCTGTATGTCTCACATTGTACTTGAAGGTCGTCGGAAACCTGAATAATCAAATGCAGTAACAGCACACGCTTGATGCGTGAATCCATTATACAGCCTTGATTATTCCACTTGAAAAGTTCCGACGTTCTCAAGTACAAGGAAGCATAACGCTTCTAATCATTAACTTTCAGCCTTGAGGTTTTACCCTCAAAAACCGGTTGCAAAATTACACATTTCCCCCGACATGGCAAAATATTTTTTCCCGTTCCAGAGAAAAGGTGTATCTTTGCAGAAAAAAACATGCCCTCCCGCTACCTCGCCTTCGCCCCCCTCCAAGGCTACACCGACGCCGTCTTCCGTCGCGCTTACCACGAGTGTGTCGGCGGCATCGACGAGTTCTACACCCCCTTCGTCCGCCTCGAGCGTGGCGAGGTGAGAAAGAAAGACCTCCGCGACACCGACCCCGGGCGCAACGCTGGCGTACCCACTGTGCCACAGGTGATCGCCAGCGGCGGTGACGAGTTCGCGCGCCTCTGCGACGCGCTGCAAGGGCAGGGCTGGCGCCGCATCGATCTCAACCTCGGCTGCCCCTTCCCCATGCAGGTCAAGGCCGGCCGCGGCAGCGGACTGCTGCAGCATCCCGACAGGGTGGAAGAGATACTAAGAGAGATGCTTCGCCGCCCCGAGGTGGCGTTCTCGGTCAAGATGCGCCTCGGTCAGGAGTGCGAGGCGGAGGGGCTGGCGTTGCTGCCCATCGTCAACGCCATGCCGCTGGTGCATGTTACGCTGCACCCGCGCCTGGGACGGCAGCAGTACAAAGGCGAGCCCGACCGCGAGGCGTTCCGGCGGTTCCGCGAGGGGTGCAGGCACGGGATGGTATACAATGGAGATATATTGGAGGTGAAAAGCGATGAATGGGAAGCGGAGAACGTCAAGGGTGTTATGCTGGGGCGTGGGCTGCTGGCGCGGCCGTGGATGCTTGTCGACAAGGAGCCGCGCGAGGTGTTGTTAGAGATGCATGCAAAGGTCTACCGGCATGCCGTCGATACCCTCTGCGGCGACAGCCAGATTCTCTCGCGTCTTCACGCTTTCTGGGAGTATCTGGATGTCCCTCACAGGCAGAAGAAGGCCGTCATGAAGGCTGGAACCCTGCGCCGTTATGACGAGGCGGTGGCCGCTATTTTCCGTTCGTTCGCTTGCCTTTGAAGGCAAAAGGCTTGTCGCCCATCATGCAGGTGAATGCGATGGCCTTGTCGTCGGCGGTGCCGTTGAGGCGGCGGATGGTGTACTTCTCGTAGCGCTTGCCTTTCGACACGGGCACCGCGCCGTCGGCCGTCAGGCGGCTGCCCTCCAGCTTCATCTGCGGGATGTCGAAGTCGATCTTCACCGGCATCATCCGCGCGAACTTCACCTTGTACATCGTCAGCACAATGCCCTCTTTTTCCAACTTCTTGAGGGTAACCATGACATTCTCGCGCGTGTAGCCGTCCACCGTCATGGTGCCGACGTAGGTCTGTGCACTGGTGGCGAGCGAGATGGCCATCAGTATGAAGAATAGAATGTTTTTCATTCGAGTTGGAATTTGACGGGTAGGTTGAATTGAACGCGGACGGTTTCTCCGCGCTGTTTGCCGGGATTCCATTTGGGCATCATCCTCACTAGGCGCAATACCTCTTTTCCGCAACCGCCGCCAATGTCGCGCAGTATTTTGGGATAGGAGATGCTTCCATCGCGCTCCACGATGAAGGTTACGTATACTGTGCCCACGATACGGTATTCCCGGGCAGTCTTGGGGTATTGTATATTGTTTGCCAGCCAAGCGTAGAGTGAGTCCATGCCTCCTGGGAATGAGGGGTCTTCATCCACGACCGTAAAGACTGTTATATCCTCCTCAATTTCCCCTTCTATATACTCCTCAATTCCCCCTTCCTCCATTTGGCCAGTCACGATTACCTCATCTATCCCTCCCGTTGGTGGTGGTATAGGTGGTGGTGGCGGTTCATGGGTAACGATACCTGCGTAAACAGTATCTTCGGCAGACGGTGTGGTATCAACCATCGGCAGGGTGTCGGAGGTCAGGCTGCTGTCGGAGGTCAGGAGAGGTGTCTCCGTGGGGGCTGGTCCGTTGCAGGCTGCCAGTCCCAGGCTGAGTCCCGCCACGGTGGCCACTTTTCCCAGCCGCAGACGGTGGGTCAGCATCCGTTCCAGGTAACGCATCTCGGCCTCGCAGTAGGGGCAGGTGCCGCGGCACGGCCCATCGTAGGTGCATTCTTTTTGTTTCAGCGGTATGCCGTTCTCGTCGGCTATGCGTTTGCGCACGGCCTTCAATTGGTTGCATTTGTGTTTTCCCCATTGCATAGGCTAAAGAATTTGCGCGGTGTGGTTCTTGGTGTCGACTTTACCGATGGCATCGATGATGGTGCCCTGCTCGTCAATGACGTAGGTGGTGCGGAGGGTGCCCATGCTCACCTTGCCGTAGTTCTTCTTCTCGCCCCACGCCTCGTAGGCTTTGAGGATGGTCATGTCGGTGTCGGCGATGAGGTGGAACGGCAGTTGATATTTGGCGATGAAGCGCTGGTGGCTGGCAGCACTGTCCTTGCTCACACCCAGCACCTCGTACCCGAGAGCCAGGAAGCGTTCATAGTTATCCCGCAGGTCGCATGCCTCGGCGGTGCAGCCGGGCGTGCTGTCCTTGGGATAGAAATAGAGCACCAGTTTCTTTCCCTTGTAGTTGGCGAGGCTCACACGCTCGCCAGTCTCTATTGTGCCCTCGAAGTGCGGGGCTTTTGAACCTATTGCTAACATATTATTAGTGTTTTACGATTTTTACGGCAGTTCCTGCGGTGCGCAGCAGGTAGATGCCCTGCGGCAGGCTTTGCAGGTCGAGCTGCAAGGGCGCGGTCTCCACGCTGTAGGTGCCCAGCCGATGGCCTGCCATGTTGTACAGCGCGGTGGTGCTTCCTGCCGGCAGTCCGCTGACAATCACGTGGCTACAGGTCGGATTGGGGTATATTTTGGCCGCGAGGCACTCGCTTTCTGCTATTCCGGCACTTTCGGGCAGCGTTCGGATTTCTTCTATATAGTTGATTAGCGCGGCGTTGAGGTAGTGCCAGTAGGTGGGCAGCTGCTCGCTGGGAACCGTCTTGGCGGTGGAGATTTCCATGGTGAGTTCCAGGCAGTTGTGATAGTGGTTCATATAGTCCTGCCGTCCGCCGGGGATGATATACCAGTCGCCGCCGGCGGTGTAGCCCGACTCGGTTACGTCGCGCAGGTAGCTGCGGCTCTGCAGGCGGCAGGTGTCCACGAAGCGTTTGCACACCTCCTGCCACCACTCGGCTTCGGGGTGCGGCCGCATGGTGCTGGTGAAGCTGTCCCAGGGGTAGTTCATCACCTCGGCGCCGCCGTGCAGGTTGGCGCTCAGGCGGAAGCGGTGGGCGCTGACGTAGTCTATCATCGCCTGGTTTTCCTGCGGCACGGCCTTTGCGGCTACGCCGCTGAAGGGGTCGGGGAAGGTGCGGTTGAGGTCCACGGTGTCTGCGTTGTAGCGGATGGCGCCCCGCACGGTATGGTTGCCGCGGCGGTAGGTGCCGTCGGGGTTGGCCAGCGGGTTGATGTAGATGCCCATCTCGTCCACTAGCGCGGTGAGCCTCGGGCTGTTGCCGTAGCTGGCGAGCAGTGTGTCAATCAGGCGCAGCATCATCACGTAGCCCGTTACCTCGTCGCCGTGGATGGTCGAGCTGTAGAAGAATTGGGGTTTATAGACGTCGGCCAGCCGCTGGCCTTCTATTTGCACTGCCAGGATGAGGCGTCCCTGCACCGAGGTGCCGATGGTGTCGAGCGAGCATATTTCGGGGTACTGCTCCGCCCAGCGCTGCATCATCGCCACGTAGGTCTCGTAGGTGGGGTAGCGGTCCCACGAGGCCATCTCGTCGACGGAGGAGGCCATCGTGATGGCTTTGGTGGCCAAGGTCTCCGCTATGGGCGGGAAGGCATCGGGGCGCGGTTTGAGCTGGGCACTGGCCGCCAGGGTGGTGGCCAGCAGGGTGAGGAGTAGCAGGTGCTGTTTCATATCAAGTTCTATAACGGCAAAATGTTGCGTTTATTGTATTTCGATTACCGCCCCCGGCAGGCTGGCCACCCATGAGGTCAGCGCCTCCACCGCCCGCAGGGTCCACTCCAGCGGCCACGCCGTCCATGCCGCCGGCACGGCCATATAGAGCAGAGCGAGTGCCAGGATCACGGCCGAAAATGGTATTATCAAGATGTTGGATATCAGGAAGTAGGGGTGGAATTGATGGAATGTTACAATGGTAATTGGTGCGGTGGCTATTGTTGCAGAGATGCTTACATCGGCTGACTTTATTAGCCTGGAACGTCGATTTATGATGGCAGGTCGCGCCAGCAGTATGCCCGTTACGGCGGCGTAGGACAGCTGCCAGCCGGTGTCGGTTACCAGCATCGGGTTCCCCATCAGGGTAATGATGGCGCTGGCGGCCAGCAGGTTGAAGGTCTCGGTGCGGCGACCCAGTATGTTGCTCACAATGAACAGACTGAACATCAGCGCCGCCCTCACCGTCGAGGGTGCCAGCCCGGTGATGAGCGCAAAGCCCCACACCGCCACCAGTTGCACGCTGCCGCGTATCGTCCGCCCTCGCCGTTCCTTGCCGGTCCAGAACATCAGCGCACCCACCATGGCGGCCAGTAGTCCCACGTGCAACCCGCTCACGGCCAGCAGGTGGGCGATGCCGGCGTCGCGGTAGGCATCGCGGGTCTCGGGGTCTATGTCGGCCTTCCATCCCAATGTGAGTGCCTCGGCCACGCCGGCCTGCCGTGCGGGCAAGGGCCCGGCCTGCATGCGGCGCAACAGCTTCATCCTCAAGGCTTCGATGCGGGCGCGGCGCGAAGTGCTGTCGCGCGATACTATAATATAATGGTCGCCCGTGGTGTACATCGTGCCGCGCGCCGTGTCGGCGTAGCCGTGCACCAGCAGGCGGTCGCCGTACTTTAGTTGGCTGGCGTCTAGGTCTTTGCGCAGGTATAGGCGCATCGTTCCGCGCACGTCTTGGCCGTCGACCTGTTCCACGCAGACCGCCACGCGGTAGCTCTTTTCGCGTGGCACAGGGGTCTCTTTGAGTCTCAGGGCCAGGTAGCTGGGTGCTCGGCAGTGGTGCCGCCAATTCAGCTCGTCGCGCACGGGGTCGCTCACGTGCTGCCGCACCCCACCCACCACGAACATTACCGCCAGGAAGATCCCCGTCAGCACGGTATCCTTTTGTTTGAAGTTGGCAATCAGCAGGATGCCACCCAAAAAGGTGCTAATCACCATGGCCGCCACCCACACGTCGGTGTCCACCTTCGGGGTGAGGATGGACGCTACAATGCCCGCCAGCAGCGCCAGGGCCACCGGCACAAGCGGCATTCTACGCATCGCGCCTGATTATCAGGTCGTCCAGCCGTACCTTGGGGACATAGTGCACGCCGTCGCGGCGGTAGTAGGCATGGCTTTCCGCCTCGCCGATGGGAGTCAGTTCGATGGTCTCAGCTCCCTTGCCGATGGCCAGCACCAGCACGGGAGGGTGGGGGAGGGCAAAGGCTTCTTTCAGTTTCTCGCGGTTGAAGGCACCGATAATCAGTCCGTTGAGCCCCATCTCGGTGGCTTTCAGCAGCATGCTCTGCGCCGCGATGCCGAGGTCCATGTCCACCAGCGGCGTCTCCTTGGCAGTGCTGCAGCAGATGATGAAGGCCTCGGGCTCCGTGCCTGCCAGCGGCAGGTGCAGCTCTGGCAGTGCGGCGCCCATCTTGATGAGTTCCAGCACCTTGTTGGCCCCCGTCTCTTTGGTGACCGGCAGGAAGCGAAGCACCTGCTGGTTGCAGGCCGACGGCACCCGTGTGCACACCTCTATGATGCGGCGCAACTCGCTCTCTTTCACCACGTAAGGCTTGTAGTAACCTCGCGTGCTGCGGTTCTTCCGCAGCAGGTCGTCCAGTGTCTTGCCCACGCGTTTCACCTTGGGCTTCTGCGTTCCGAGGGTCTCCTCATACCGCTTTTCCAAATAGTTGTCTGCCATGGTAATATGCTATTTTTCAATCCTTTGCCAGTACAGGCTCTTGCTGATGCCCATCACACTGCACTTCAGCCGCAGCTGCCCCTCCCTGGTCCACGATGCCACCAGCTTGGCGCGCATCCCGCGCGTGGGGTCGTAGATTTTCGTGCCGCTCCACTCGCGCTCCTTCGCGTCGTAGCGCAGGCCGCTGAACAGCACAATGCGGTCGCAGGGGGTGGTGCGCAACTTCTTGTCGGGATTTTTGGTGTCTAACTTCTTGTGTCCCTGTGCGTCGCGATCGTTTTCCACCCAGATGATCTGTCCGCGGTAGCTCCCGTCGGCCAATTTTGTGATTTTGGCCTTGAATTTGTCGCCGTCGAGCTCGCCTGAGTAGGTCCCCACGATGTTGTCGGCAGCATTGTTGAGCGGATTTTGTGCCACTGTGCATATAGATGCAAACAGCGTGATAATCAGTGTTGTTACAAGTTTCTTTATCATCTTGTTTCGGTTTTTACGAATGCAAAATTACAAATTTTTTTCAAATTTTTTTTGCCATGTCAAAAAATGTACGTACCTTTGCACCCGTTTTCGAGACCGAAACAACGATCTGTTAGCTCAGTTGGTTTAGAGCGCTTGCTTGACAGGCAAGAGGTCACAAGTTCAAATCTTGTACAGATCACACCCCCAAACATCGGCGCAACAGCAAGTTGCGCCGATTTCTGTTTTGTGGAATTCCCCCTCAAGAACGAAGAACAGACGAAGAACAGCCCTAGAGAACCCCTTCCGTTTCCCTAGTGTTCAGCTGCAGTGTCGGTCGGCGTCGCAGGGCGCAGCTCGTTGCGTTTCAGGTGCACCACGAACGAAGTGTTCATCACGCTGATGCTCACGCAGAAATTTCCGTCCTTGCAACCCTTCAGCAGCCGTCCGCGCAGGCCGGCAAACTCGCCCTCCACAACCTCCGCCTCGGCTCCTTTGACCAGCCGCGAGGTCTCCCACAGGCGGATTTTCCGCTGCGACGCTTCGAAGGCCCGGACTGCTTCTATCTCGTTGTCAGGCACCTTTATTATTTCATGCTGGCTGCTGACGATGTAGTAGACACCCTGTGTGGTGCGAGTCTGGTAGATCTGTTTCTTATTGATACGCGCGAAGATGTAGCACGGAAACATGGGTTTCTCCTGCTGTGGATTCTTTTTGTAGCGGCGGTCTTTGCTGGCTAGCATCGGGAGGTAGCATTCGATGGGCGGGTTGGCAGCGCGGAAACGTGCGGCCACCTGCGTTTCCGCGTTGGAGTGGGTCATCACAGCCACCCATGAGTAGTTCGAATCAAGCATCGTCGTCTTTATTTATATCAGCCCTAACGATTTAGTCGCTGTATTATTGTACACAACGGATGATTTTATTCTGAGAAGTCGATGTATGGCATCAACCGCCTCAACGTGCTGTCCGCCATCGACGGCACCGCCCGCAGGTCTTCTTCCGATTTGAATACCACCCCCTTCGTACGCAGGTTCACAATGTCGCGCGCTTGGTAGTATTCCACATACGGATGCCTGGACAACTCCTTCAGCCCCACGCTGTTGATGGCTATCCGCCTCACCGGTTCGCCATTCAGTTCCAGATGCGGACGCAGGTGTTCAAGCAACTCGACGGTGAAGCCGTAGACCTCCAGCAACTGCGTGTCGGACACAAATCCGCCCAGCCGCTCCCTATACCTCGCTATCCTCCGCGCATACGCAGGCCCGATGCCGTGCAGCAGCTGCAGCGTCGTCGTGTCGGCCGTGTTGAGCTCCACTCGAAGCGCCTGCTTCCTTGCCGGCGGTGCCTCGCGTGTGTAAAGCGGTGCAGTGGGAGGCTGTTGTTTGTCGTAGCGCGTTGGTTGTGTGTTCGATACGGCGCTTTTCCGTCTCGAATGATACACTGAGTCCTCTTTTTTGTTCAAAGAATCCACCTCGGCAGGGCTTTCCGAGGGGTCTCGAGGCATCTTTTTCTCCTGTTGCATCGAAAAAAAATACCACCCCATCATCACTACCAATACCGCTATAATCCAAGCAATTCCAACCACTTGCGACCTCATCGGCCCGGTCCCTTTCTGCTTGTTTTTGAAGAAAAATTTTGTCATGTCGGAAAATCTTTGTACCTTTGCACCCGTTTTGATAGAAAACGGTCTGTTAGCTCAGTTGGTTTAGAGCGCTTCCTTCACACGGAAGAGGTCGAGAGTTCGAATCTCCCACAGACCACCAATGAGCGCCCACCGAGGTGCTTTTTTTATTACCTTCATCGTTCATAACTGCCTATAACGCAACGTAACAAATAATATTGCATCACCATGATACGCGAAGAAACTGTTTTTGGCCCCATCTTCAGCCGCCGCCTCGGCAGCTCGCTGGGAATCAACCTCTTGCCAGAGCGCGGCAAGATTTGCAACTTCGACTGCATCTACTGCGAGTGCGGCTGGAACCGCGACGGCCGCGACGACACCGTCCTCCCTTCGGCCGCCAAGGTGCGCACCGACCTCGAGCGTATGCTCCTCAAACTCAGCGCCGAAAGCACGCCGGTGGACAGCATCACCTTCAGCGGCGACGGCGAGCCCACACTCAACCCCGAGTTCCCCCAGATTATCGACGACACCCTCCGTCTCCGCGATAGCTACTACCCCCAGGCCAAAGTCAGCGTCCTCAGCAACGCCACACGCGTCCACCTCCCCGAGGTCTTCGACGCCCTGCGCCGCGTCGACAACCCCATCATGAAGATTGATGCCCCCACCAACGAACTGATTTCCAAGATTAACATCCCTGCTCCGGGCTATGACATCGCCCGCGTCGTCGATGCCCTGCTCCGTTTCGAAGGCGACTTCGTGCTGCAGACCTGCATGCTCCGCTCGCCCGACTTCGACTCCTCCAGCCCCGACGTCATCCTGCCCCTCCTCGACATCGTCCGACGCCTCCGCCCCCGCGAGTGGATGGTCTACACCATCGACCGCCCCACCCCCATGCAGGGGCTCCAGAAGTTCAGCCCGCAGGAGATGAAGTCCTTGGCCCAACCCATCATCGACGAGGGCCTCACCCGCGTCCAAATCAAAGGCGCCGTCGAGGACTGCTAGAAGACGAAAAAGTCGACCACCACATCCACGGCCTCGAGCAGCACGTCGCGTGCGATGCGTTTCTTCACCGGCTGGCCGGCAATGTTGTAGATGCGTATGGTGAGGTAGAGGTTGGCCGCGTAGGTACCCGCAAGCAGTGCCACCGCCAGCAGGGCGAAGCCCAGCCACGTGATTTGCCCGATTATCGCCAGCGCCAAACACAATATTATCAGCGCGAAGCCCAGCGAACTTACGCCCGCTTCCACCCATCGGAACCCCTCGGGGTCTGGCACATAAGGCATGCGCGACTTGCGTTTCTTCCCCTCGCTCGTCCCGGCGCGCTCGCAGAGGGTAGGGTAGAGGTACAACATTATGAATATCAGCGCCTCCACCAGCGCCAGCGGCACCACGATGGCCAGCGTGTAGAGTAGCGAGCCGTCCGTGATGACGATGCAGGCCATCGCCGTCAGCACCGCTGCCACGGCCGCCAGGGCCATCAGTATGTAGTAAATTCGTTTGTTCTTCTCCATCAGTGTGTTAGGTTTAGTATGAAGTCGGCTATCTTCTCCATCGCCTCGGGGGCGAAGGTCTCTTCAATTTGCACGTATTCGTACACATCGCCCGTCTGGCAATGCTGGAAGAGGTGGTTGAGGCCGGCGAAGACCTCGTTCTTGGCCCGGCCCTCGGTCAGGCGGTTGATTTCCATCAGGTTGGCCATGGCCGGCACCTGCCGGTCCTTCAGCCCTTGCAGCACCAGCATCGGCACCTTCACCTTCGGCAGGTAGTCGGCCGGATCCAGCCTCATGAAAGCCTGCATCCACGGCATCGCCATCTGTTGCTGCATGGCATAGGCCACGCCTTTTTTGAGCTCTATGCTGTCGATTTGCACTTCGGTCAGCCCGGCGGTATGCCGCAGGATAACTGCCTGGTAGTCTTTCCAGTCGCTGTTGGGCGGCAGCGCAAACACTTCGCGCATGCACCCGGCACGCACCTGGCAGAGTCGCTCGCTCACGCCGCGGGCGCGGAAGAGTGCCTCGTTTTGCTGCACCAGCAGCTCCAGTCCCGTGGTGCCCAGCCCGGCCAGCATCACCACGTAGCGTGCCGCACTGCTGCGTGCCGCCACCATCGGGGCGATGGCGCCGCCCTCGCTGTGGCCGCCGATGCCCAATCGTCTGGCATCCACGTGTTTGTTTTTGCCGGCAGCCATGAGCATCGCCTCGGCATCCTCGCTGAAGGTGTAGGTGTCGGCGCTGTCGAGCAGCCCACGGCTGTCGCCCACGCCGCGGTCGTCGTAGCGCAGGGTGGCTATCCCTCTGGATGCCAGGTAGTCGGCCAGTACGAGAAAGGGTTTGTGCAGGTAGAGTTCCTCGTCGCGGTTCTGCTGCCCGCTGCCGCTCACCAGCACCAGGGTCGGAAATCGGCCGCCGCCCTTGGGGTAGGTCAGCGTGCCTTCGAGGTGGATGCTGTCGCCACGGCGGTCCACGTAGTCCACCGCAATGGTCTCTTCCTCAAATCGATAAGGTTTCAGGGGTGTCTGCGGACGCCGCAGCTGGTAGAGTGTGTCGGCGGGGTCGAAAGTAATCTTCTCGCGCATAAGCCCCTGTCGCCAAGTGCCTTGCCACTGGCCGCCCTTGCGTGCCAGCGTGGCGCGGAAGCCTATGCTTTTGCAGTCGATGCGCAGTGTGTCGTTCCGCAGGCTCCATTGGCTGACGGCGATAGGGTCTTGGCTTTGCAACGGACTGTAAAGCTGCAAGTTGTCTCCATCCATGTGGATACACAGCGCCAGCGAAGTCTGCCGGCTCCACCCCGTCCACCACTGTGCCTGACAAATTGAAAACTGAAAATTGAAAATTGAAATCAGGCCAGTGCAAATCCCCAGTTTCAGATATTTTTTCATTTGTCTTAACTCCTTAATTCCTCACTCCTCACTCCTCACTCCCCCTCACCTGCTGAACATCACCTTCTCGCTGCCGAACATCTTGGTCAGACCCCAGACGGCCACGCCGCTGTAGACCACGTTGGAACAGAGGGTTACGATGACGGGTGCCCAGGTCATTTCGTGGGCGAAAGTGGCGGTCATCACCTGAATCGAGTTGTAGAAAGGCACGAGGTAGGCTGCCAGGTTTTCGGGCACATGGCTCTGGAACATAGGCATCAAGCCGCAAAACATCACCACCAGCATGAAGGGCGTGATCATCGTGCCGGCATTCTTGACATCCTTGGCCAGGGCGGACAGCAGGCTGACCACCGACGCCATGATGAGCACCGTGGCCAGGATGGTGAGCAGCAGCACCGTGTAGTCGGCGCCCGTGTAGTTAAGTCCCAGCTCGACGCCCGCGGCATCGACCGGAATCATCTTGGGCAGCGACAGCACGATGCCGAGGAAACTCGAGAGGCCGCTTAGCAGCGCTATGCCACTGAGGCTGACCACCTTGCCCAGCGCCAGCTCGTTCCTCCGCATGGGGGTGACGAGCAGTGTGGCGATGGTGCCGCGTTCCTTCTCGCCGGCTATCGAACTCGGCGCGATGGCCATCACGCCGCTGAAGAGCATCATCAGAATCAGCATCGGGATGAGCTTGGAGAGGATGCTGCCCAGCACATCGTCCTGGCTCGCCATGTCGTAGCTCTTCTCCTCGTCCTCGCCGTCTATGCGGTTGATATCGAAGCGGTTGCTCATCTGGTCCTCGTAGGCCGAGAGCTGCGCGTCAAGCATCGTGTAGACGCGGCTCGAGGCGTTGTTGGCCGAGTTGTAGTAGATTTCCACGTTGGGTGCCGCCACGCCGGTCTGCGGGCTGTAGGTCTCCACCATCTCGTCGAACTCCTCCGGGAAGCGCACCACCACCTCGTTGAGGTTCTTATCTTCCAGGTTGTCAATCTCTTCCTGCGTGACGGGTTGTTGCAGCAGTGTGGTCGAAGGCATCTCCTCCACCATCGGCGCCAGGCTCTCCGGCAGGTTCTCCACCCGCAGGGTCACCATCTCGTCCTGCCCCTCGGTCATCATCTTCTCCATCCCGTTGCCCATCAGGCTGTATATAATATAGATAAGCAAGCCCGGCATAATGACCGTGGTGAACAGCAGCTGCCGGTCGCCGAAAAAGCGGGCAAATTCTTTCTTTATGATTGTCAATGCGTTGGATTTCATGTTATTCTCGGTCTATATTTTGGTCTATATATTAGTATTGTCCTTTCACTCCCCTTCACTCCCTTTCACTCCCCTTCACTCCTCACTCCTCATTCCTCACTCCTCACTCCCCTTCACCTCCTTGTACAGCTCGAAGAAACGGTCCTCGATATTCATCCCGTCGCACACCTCCTGCAGCGTGCCGCAGGCCACCATGCGGCCGTCGATGATGACGCCCACACGGTCGCACAGCCGCTCCACCAGGCTGAAAATGTGCGTGCTAAGTATGATGGTCTTGCCCTCCGAGCGCAGCTCCTTCAGGTAGTCGGTCACCGTCCGCGCCGTCAGCACGTCCAGCCCGTTGGTCGGCTCGTCGAAGATGACGATTTCCGGATTGTGTACCAGCGAGATAACCAGACTCAGCTTCTGCTTCATGCCCGTCGAGAGGTTGGCCACCTTCACCTCGGCGAACTTGTCGATGCCGAAGCGCTCGAACATCCTCTGTTTGCGCTCTTTGCATGTGGTTTCGTCCACGTGGTGCAGCTGGCTGAAGAAATCGAAGAGATAGTTCGGCGTGAAGAAATCCTCCAGTTTCAGCTCCGAGGTGAGGAACCCGATGCGCGCGCGCACCTCCTCCGGCTGGCCCGCCACCGAGCAGCCGTCCAGCACCGCGTCGCCGCTGTCGGGCCGTATCAGGGTGCTCAGCATGCGCAGCGTCGTCGTCTTGCCGGCCCCGTTGGGACCCAGCAGACCGAATATCTCGCCGCGGTAGGCGCTGAACGTCAGATTGTCCACCGCCACCTTGCGCTTCGACTCCGTGCGCTCTATCTTCTGTTGCTTTTTGCTCAGGGTGAACGTCTTGCTCAACCCTTCCACTCGCAGTATCTCTTCCATTTATTTTATTATTAGTCTGTTTTTCAGTTGTCTGCCGCATTTCTGCATGCCGCTGCGACAATGCAAAGATACAACTTTTTTCCTAACCCTCCCTTTTCACCCCCCTTTTTCATCCCCAAGAGAGGAAGAAGAGAGGAAGAAGAGGATGACTATAATATACATAAAATCAGCCAGTTGTGTTTTGTCAAAAATACCCCGTTTTTCCTGTTTTTTGCAAAAAATATCCGCGTTTTTGCCCGTTAATGCAACGTGTTGGTTATCAGTATGTAATATGATTTTTGCACATCATGCACAATAAAAGGCCCTCCTGTCAGTTATTGTTCACGTGAAATATATAATACATACCCCCCGCGTCCGCGCAGTGCGCATGCTTCCGCTGGCGGCCCTCCTGCTGGTGTCCGTCCTGTCGCAGGCGCAGATCGGCCCTAACCGCCTGAAGGTGCTGATGGGCGACAGCCTGAAAGTCAAGCAACGCGTCGAAGCCCCTGTCCGCACCATCACCCTCGCCAGCAGCCAGACCCGCAAGCTCGAGGGCGAGCACTACACCTTCGCCACCGTCCTCGACGGCGACACCGTCCCGATGTACACCCTCCGCGAAGTCACCTGCTACTCCTCCGGCATGCTCCTCACCCCCAAGGAAATCAAGTCCAACTCCAAGCTCATCCGCAACGTGCGCCTCATGCTCCCCTACGCCCGCGAGGGCAAGCGCCGTCTCGACGCGCTCGAGGTCGAGATTGCCAACCTCCCAAAAAAGGAGCGCAAGGCCGCCATCAAAGCCGCCGAAAAGAAACTCATGGACGACTACAAGGAAGACCTCTCCAAATACACCTTCTCGCAAGGACTGGTGCTCATCAAGCTCATCGACCGCGAAACCTCCCGCACCGCCTACAACATCGTCGGCGAGCTCCGCGGCGCCTTCCGCGCCGGTCTCTACCAGGCCCTGGCGCGCCTCTTCGGCTTCAACCTCAAAACCAAGTACGACCCCAAGAACGACAAGAAAGACGACCTCATCGAGCGCATCGTCCTCTCCATCGAAAGGGGGCAGCTATGAGCAAGGGCTACTCTTTCCTGAGCGCCGTTCCGCTGCGCGCCGAACCCTCCGACCGCGCCGAAATGGTCAACCAGCTCCTCGCCGGCGACACCTTCGACCTCCTGCAGCGCGACGAGAAGTGGAGCCGCATCCGCCTCGACTACGACGGCTACGAGGGCTGGATCGATAACAAACAGTACACCCCCTACGACTCCGCCGCCGACCTCGCCGAGCGCCTCTTCCTCGGCACGCCCTACCTCTGGGGCGGTCGCTCGCTCTCCGGCATCGACTGCTCAGGCCTCGCCCAGGTATGCTTCAAGGCTCTTGACATCTGGCTCCCGCGCGACGCCTCCCAGCAGGCCACCTGCGGCGTCGAAGTCTGCGCCTGCGACCCCCAGCGAGACGACCTCGCCTTCTTCCACAACCCCGAAGGCCGCATCGTCCACGTCGGCATCTGCCTCGGCGACGGTCGCATCATCCATGCCTCCGGTCAGGTACGCATCGACACCCTCGACCACCACGGCATCCTCGTCGCCGACGCCTACTCCCACCGCCTCCACTCCGTCCGCCGCATAAAATAATTTCGCCATATCGCAAAATATTAGTACTTTTGCAGCCGTAAACAAGAAAAACAACAGACAATGTCCACCCTCGAACTCAACAACCTCTGGATGTACATCCAAGGCATGTCGCTTGCGCAAGACGAGCGCGAGTGGCTCGCCGGCAAGCTCCTGGAGCCTCCGTTGGAAGACCCCGAGACCGTCCGCCAGAAAGCCTTCGTCAAAGAGTCGCTCTGCCGCGCGCTCAAAGAAGTGGAAGATGCCAAGCGCGAAGGCCGAAAACTCCAGACGCTTGATGAATTTCTCGAAGAGCTGCAAGAGGAGAACCAGGTATGACGGTGACCATATCTCACCATCTACGACAAAAACGAGATAGACAACGTCTCCGACGAATACATCAAATGGCTCGTCGCCGAGGCAGGAAAATAAAAGTAACCCATCTGTAAACGCATTTTAAGACAAACAGGCAAACATATTATGGCAGAACTGACCGAACAAGAACAAATCCGCCGCAATTCCCTCGCCGAGCTCCAAGCCCTCGGCATCAACCCCTATCCGGCCGCCCTCTACGAGGTGAATGCCACCGCCGCCGACATCCTCGAGCGCTTCCCGCAAGACAACACGCTCTTCCAGGACATCAGCTTCGCCGGCCGCATCATGAGCCGCCGCATCATGGGCGCCGCCAGCTTCGTCGAACTCCAGGACCACACCGGCCGCATCCAGCTCTACGTCAAGCGCGACGAGATATGCCCCGGCGACGACAAGACACTCTACAACACCGTCTTCAAACGCCTGCTCGACATCGGCGACATCATCGGCGTCACCGGCTACGTCTTCGTCACCCAAATGGGCGAGACCTCCATCCACGTCAAGTCCCTCACCGTCCTCAGCAAGAGCCTGCGCCCACTGCCCATCGTCAAGGAAAAGGACGGCGTGGTCTACGACGCCTTCAGCGACCCCGAACTCCGCTACCGCCAGCGCTACGTCGACCTCATCGTCAACCCGCAGGTCCGCAACACCTTCGTCCAGCGTGCCAAGATAGTGAACGAAATGCGCTCCTACTTCAACGGGCAGGGCTACCTCGAGGTGGACACCCCCGTGCTGCAGTCCATCCCCGGCGGCGCCGCCGCACGACCCTTCGTCACCCACCACAACGCCCTCGACATCGACCTCTACCTCCGCATCGCCAACGAACTCTACCTCAAGCGCCTCATCGTCGGCGGCTTCAACGGCGTCTATGAATTCAGCCGCAACTTCCGCAACGAAGGCATGGACCGCACCCACAACCCCGAGTTCACCGCCATGGAGATCTACGTGGCCTACAAGGACTACAACTGGATGATGACCTTCACCGAGAACATGCTCGAGCGCATCGCCCTCGCCCTCAACGGCACCACGCGCGTCAACGTCTGGGGCAACGACATCGACTTCCGCCCCCCCTTCCGCCGCGCCCCCATGTGCCAACTCATCAAGGAGGAGACAGGCGTCGACGTCAGCGGCATGTCCGAGGAGCAGCTCCGCGAGGCCTGCGCCAAACTCGGCGTCGAGACCGACGCCACCATGGGCAAAGGCAAGCTCATCGACGCCATCTTCGGCGAGAAGTGCGAGCACAAACTCATCCAGCCCACTTTCGTCACCGACTACCCCATCGAGATGTCGCCCCTCTGCAAGCGCCACCGCGACAACCCCGACCTCACCGAGCGCTTCGAACTCTTCGTCTGCGGCAAGGAACTGGCCAACGCCTACTCCGAGCTCAACGACCCCATCGACCAGCTCGGCCGCTTCCAGGAGCAGCTGCGCCTCTCCGAGAAAGGCGACGACGAGGCCATGTTCATCGACATGGACTTCGTCCGCGCGCTCGAGTACGGCATGCCCCCCACCTCCGGCATGGGCATCGGCATCGACCGCCTCGTGATGATGATGACCGGCGCCCAGAGCATCCAGGACGTCCTCCTCTTCCCCCAGATGAAGCCCGAAGTGCAGGCCAAGAGCGCCGAGGACGATGGCTCCGACCTCACCGCCCATGGCGTCGACGAAGCATGGCTCCCCGTGCTGGCCAAAGCCGGCGTGAAGAACTTCGCCCAGCTTTGCGAGGCCAACCCCAACAAGCTCTTCAACGACCTCGGCGGCCTCCGCAAGAAGCTCAAGCTCGACATCCCCGCCCTCAAGCGCGAACAGTTCGACGCCTGGCTGAATGGGTAATTGGACCAATGCGCAAGAAGATGATTAAGCAGTTCACTTTCAACCACTACGAGGTCAACACCTACCTCGTCGCCGACCCGGCGTCGCGGCAGTGCGCCATCGTCGACCCCGCCTGCCAGGCCTCCTACGAGGACGAGCAGCTCGCACGCTATATCGCCGACATGGGCCTCGTCCCGGCCTATATCCTGCTCACCCACGCCCACGTGGACCACATCGCAGGCCTCCGCCAGGCCTGCGAGGCCTTCCGCCTCCCCGTCTCGATGCACCCCGAGGGACAGAAACTGCTGCGCCAGGCCGAGGCCTACGGCTCCATCATGGGTTTCGCGGTCGACAACATGGACGACCTCGCCGTCAACCCCCTCGACGACGGTCAGGTGCTCCACCTCGCCGAAACCGAAATCGAGTGCCGCTACGTCCCCGGCCACTGCCCTGGCTCGCTCTGCTTCGTCGTGCCTGGCGCGCGGTCGGTCATCACCGGCGACGCACTCTTCCACTTCAGCATCGGACGCACCGACCTCCCCGGCGGCGACTACAACCTCCTCACCTCCAAAATCAAAGAGCGCATCCTCTCCCTCCCCGACGACTTCACCGTCCTCCCCGGCCACGGCATCAGCAGCCAAATCGGCAAAGAAAAACGGTATAACTCATTCTTGGTGTAACGGCGCATTTAACTGATTAAACTAATCAATTAGAGTAATTCGCCCGAAATCATCCAGCGCAAGCAATTCGTTAAATTAGCAGAATTCGCCGTTAAAAAGTAAATGTTATGGCAGTCAAGATCGACCCCAGCTGGTACGAAGTCCTCCGCCCGCAGTTCGAAGCGCCCTACTTCGCCCAGCTGAAGGAATTCCTGGTGCAGGAACGCAGCCAGCACACCTGCTATCCCCCTGGCGGCAAGATATTTGCCGCCTTCGACCGCACCCCTTTCGACCGCGTCCGCGTGGTCATCCTCGGCCAGGACCCCTACCATGAGCCCGGCCAGGCCATGGGTCTCTGCTTCTCGGTGCCGCAAGGCGTCGCCGTGCCGCCGTCGCTCAAAAACATCATCGCCGAAATCAACTCCGACCTCGGCACCGCCCTCCCCGCCACCGGCGGCGACCTCACCGCCTGGGCCGACCAGGGCGTGCTGCTGCTCAACGCCACCCTCACCGTCCGCGCCCACCAGGCCGGCAGCCACCAGCGCCACGGCTGGGAACAGTTCACCGACGCCGCCATCAGCGCCCTCTCCGCGCGCCGCGCCGGACTCGTCTTCCTCCTTTGGGGAAGCTACGCCATCGCCAAAAAATCGCTAATCGACCCCTCGCGCCACCACGTCCTCACCGCCCCCCATCCCTCGCCCCTCTCGGCCTACCGCGGCTTCTTCGGCTGCCGCCACTTCTCCCAGTGCAACGCCATCCTCGCCGCGCAAGGCCTCCAGCCCATCGACTGGACCCGTATCGGCTAGCCCGGCGCACGGCTCCGCCACCGCCACATACTGCGACCCGCTCGCCCTCCCCTCGCCGTCCACCACGAAGCCCCACATCCTGATATTCAACCTGTTCCACCCCTCCGGCAGCCGCATCGCGAGGTGCCCCCGCCGCCGCTCGGCAGGGTGGGAGAGGAGCCCCTCGCGCGTATCCGTATTGTACACGTACACATACACCCTGTCGCCCCCCTTCGCCCGCGTCATCCCGCTATTCCTCTCGAAATCAACGTGCAGCACATTATTCTCATCCACGCTCGCCGTCGTGAACCGCACGGGCGCAGCCGCTCCCTCCGCAATGCGAATGCGTTCATAGTCAACCCCTGTACGGACGTGGCGTGCCGCGTCCGCAGTCGACCCACAAGCCACCATGTCCGCCGCCGACCGCGACATATCCTCGGCTGCCGCACTGCGGACGCGGCACGCCGCGTCCCTACCGAAACAATCTTTATTCATCCTCACAAACGCGTTCCCCTCCGTCATCACGTCCCTCGCCGCCCGCTCCCGCAGCCCCAGCAGCAGCGCCTGCCGCGCCGTCGCCGCGAACCGCACCATCCCCACAAACCACTCCCGCTCAGCCTGTTGCATCTCGGTGTTCGGATAATTAATCTCCCTGCGGTAAGCCCTCACCACGTGCTTACCCCTCCAAAGGTACCCCACCACGGTACCCACCTTCCCCCGGAACGGCCCGAGGATGCCCTGCTCTAACTTTGCCATACTGCTGCGTGTTTTTTTTGTTTTAACGGCGAATTATACGAATTACGCAAATTCATTTACCCTTTTAATTTTCAGCCAATTACTCGAATTCCCATCACACTGCGCATTCGAGTAATCCGCCCCAAATTTTGTCCGCGCCAGCCTTTCGCATAATTCGAAAAATTCGCCGTTCCCTTTATCCTTTTTTATTTTGTTGTTCATTGTTGCTATTGTTGTTTTCAAATAATTTGTTTTTCTTGTCTTTCTTGTCTTCAAAAAAAACACTTTCTTGTCTTCCAATACACCCCTAACGAAAAAAAATCCCGTCTTATTGTCCTCCATCACCTACCAAAGAAGAACAGAGGAAGAAGATAATAGGCACAAAATACAGACAACCCGCCAGTTATGCACCGGCAAAAATCGTCGTTTTTTTGAAAATTATTGCATAAATGGCAGGGTGGAGGCGCGCTGGAGGATGGCCTCGGCCAGGGCGGTGTTGCTGCCGCTGCCGCCGAGGGTGTCGAGGATGTACTCGACAGCTGCGCGGCCGCCGCCCATCTTCAGCACGTGGACCAGGCAGAGGTTCTGCAGCCCTATGCTCTCTGACAGTATGTCGAGGTCGGTCACCGCCAGGTCGCTGACGGCCAGCAGGTAGGCGTCGTCCGACTCCTGCTCCAGGAGGCGTTGCACATCGCCCAGCGTCTTCATCCCCAGTTGGCGCAGCACCGGCAGGTAGCCCTCGAGCTGTGCGGGGAAAATCTCGGCCTGGTTGACGGCGGCGATGCGGTGGTTGAGGCGGTCGAAGGGGTGCGTTTCCAGGTAGCTGTGCCACGAGTCAGCCGTCAGCTCCACCTCGTCCAGCCGGCCGCTGGCCACGAGCGACAGCATCTGCCGACGGTAGTCGGCCAGCGACGTCCGCAGACGGCTGAACTCGTCGTCCACCAGCTCCAGCATCCCCGCTATGCGGCTGAACTGGCGCATGTAGTAGCGCGGTATCTGCACATCGCTCTTGTAGCCCGTGTCGTGGTTGATGGTGGCCCAGAGGTGCTGCAGCACCGTCCGCATCTGCACCTCGAACGGGATGGCGCACAGCTCCTCGGGGGCCGTCCCCTGGGGCAGGCGGCAGATGTAGTGCAGCGAGTTGTAGCCGAAGCTGTCCAGCTCGTGCAGCTTCCGTTTGTCGACCGAGTTGCCCCAGTCCACATCGAAACACCGCGCCATCATCGCCGCCACCTTGTCCACATCGTCCGTGTAGAACGTGATGACACGCACCCCGAGCAGGTCGGTGATGTCGCCGATGTCGCTGTATTTGCTCCCCTTGCGCTCCAGCTTCCCGGCCAGCGAGTGCTCGGTCTTGATGCGGCTCTCGAGGCTGCTGACGTCCACTCCCTGCTGTTGCAGGGCGTGGCCAATCAGTCCCTCCACCCGCGAGCGCAGCTCTTCGAGCCGGGGCAGCCGCTCGCGGTACTGCGCAAGCAGCCTCTCTCCATGGGCGTCCATCCTAGCGGAACTCGAAGAGGTTGGTGAGACCCGTCATATTGAACACATTGCGTATATCGTCGTTCATGCCGGTGATATACACGTGGCTCCCCTTGGCCTTGGCACCTTTCAGCACGCCGAGGAAGAGGCGCAGGCCGCTGGAGGAGATGTATTCCAGCGCGTTGCAGTCGAGCACGATGTTCTTCCCGGCGCAGTCGGCCAGTGGGGCCAGCTCCTTCTCGGTCTGTGGGGCGGCGGCGGTGTCGAGGCGGCCTTCGAATTGGGCCACCAGCTCGTTGTTCTGTTCTGTGATCTTGGTGTTCATATCTTTGATTGTTTATATTTTCTTCTTGAGGGTTAGTATGTTTTGATTGTCTTTTCTTTCATATAGCACCTCGTCCATCAGCTGCCGCACCAGCATGATGCCCAACCCGCCGATGGGGCGGTCCTCGGCTGCCAGCGTGATGTCGGGGTCGCTCTTGGCCGTGGGGTCGAAGGGGGTGCCGCTGTCGGTGATGGTGAAGGTCAGCATCCCCTTGGTCTTGCAGGCCGTGATGTCGATGTCGCCCTGTGTGCCGGCGGGGTAGGCGTAGTTCATCACGTTCACCACCGCCTCTTCCATGGCCAGGTTGAGGCTCATGGCCGTGGAGGGGTTGAGGCCTACGCCCTCGGCCACCTCCTCGACGAAAGCCGCCAGCTGGGGTACCTGCTGCACGTCGTTCTGCAGCGTGATGCTCCGCCCTCCGCCCTCCGACTTCCGCCCTTCGTTCTCCTCGATGGGGTGCACAAACTGGATGGCCAGCATCGTAAGGTCGTCGCTCGGCTCGGCGTCGGCCACGAAGGTGTGCACCGCCTCGGTCATGCCGTCGACGACGGCGTGCGGCGTGTGTCCGAGGCTGCGCAGACGTTCCATCATGCGCTCCTCGCCAAACTGGCCGTGCACCGTGTTCTCGGCCTCGGTCAGTCCGTCGGTGTAGAGGAACAGCAGGTCGCCCGATTCCATCTGGCCATCCTGCAGGGTGTAGTCCCACGCCGGCATCAGACCCACGGGTATGTTCGAGTCCTGCTCAATGAAGCGGGTCTCCTTCCCGATGAGCACGGGCGGGTTGTGGCCCGCGTTGCAGTAGAGCACGCGGCCTGTGTGCAGGTCGAGCACGCCGATGAAGAGGGTGACAAACATTGAGCTCTCGTTCATTTCCGACATGGCGTTGTTCATCTGCTTCATGACGCGCTCGGGGCTGTCCTCGTGCGACGACACGGTGCGGAACAGACTCCGCGTGACGGCCATCACCAGCGATGCCGGCACACCCTTGCCGCTCACGTCGCCCACGCAGAAGAAGAGCTTCTCGTCGCGGATATAGAAGTCGTAGAGGTCGCCACCCACCTCCTTGGCGGGCACCAGCGTGCCGGCCATGGTCACCTCGTCGCGGTCGGGGTAGGGGGGGAAGGTCTTGGGCAGCATGCCCATCTGTATGCCGCTGGCTATGCGCAGCTCGCCGCCGATGCGCTCCTTCTCGGCGTTGACGGCCTGCAGTTTCTTGAAGCCTCGCACCGTGCGCCACATGATGTATATCAGAAATCCAAAGCCAACCAGTGTGAGTATCAGCAGGATGCGACCTACGGAGCGAACCCCTTGGTAAATCTCCTTGTCGGGGTAGATGATGGCCATCGACCATCCGGTGTTGCCTTCAACGGGGGCATAGAAGATATAGCTCTTCTCTCCGTCCTTGCTGTGCAGCTCGGCGTCGCCGCTGTCGCCGGCCAGCATGGCGGCGTTGACGCGGTCAATCATCGAGTCATTGAAATAGTTGGCCACGTCGTCGAGCGTGGCGTTCATCACGCTCGTCTTGTCGGGGCTGGCAATGAGGTGGCCTGTGCGCGAGGCAAGGTAGGTGTAGGCGCTGTTCTTGGCGCCGAAGAGGTCTATGATAAAATCGAGGGACACGTCGGAACAGAAAGTGCCGGCGCGGCGTCCCTTGGAGTCGTAGACGGGCATGGTGTAGGAGCACACGAGGGCCTTCGAGCCTGCGTCGTCGAAGTAGGGCTCGGTCCAGCTGGCCGAGTCGGTCTCGCGCGACACCTTGTACCATTCGGCGTTGAAGTAGTCGTGCTCCTGGCTGCCGATTTGCCGGTGCACGATGTTGCCGTTCTCATCGCGTCCGGCGAAGGGCTCAAACCAGCGACCTTTGTCGGGGTAGTAGCCGGGCTCGAAGGCGATGGCGCAGCCGGTGATGGTGGGGTTGGTGCGGATGATGGTCTCGAGCACGCCGTAGATGCCCTCGGGGTTGTCCACCGACCAGTTCAGGATGAGCTGCATATTGTTGACGGCGGTCTCCACGTTAGTCACCACATTCTGTATCTCCAGGTTGCGCACTTGTATCTCGGTGCGGGCCTGTTGCTGCACCGCTTTGCGTATGCCGTTGCGGGCATAGAAGTATTGGATGGCTCCCGACAGCTGCACGAATATGGCCGCCGTGATGAGCAGCGCCAGACTGCTGCGGGTCTGCAGGGAGCGAAACCACTTGCTGAATTTATTCCTCTCTTTCATAATATGTATCGTATTACATTTCAAATGTCAGTTTTGTGCCCTCGGGTGTCGCTTCGGTCTGGATGTTCTTGCTCATGCCGCGGATGATCATCACCGCCAGCTCGTCCACGTCGTCGCGCTCGAGGGGCGACACCGTCTCGCCGCGGTGCAGGATGACCACCGAGGTGGCGCGGTCCAACTCGCTGTGGTTCACCTCGATGCGCACCGGCGAATTGTATTTCGACAGCAGAAGCAGCATCTCCTCCACCACGTGCGATATGGTGTTCATCTTTTCCGCTATGTCGAAGCGGATGCAGAAAAGGTGAATCTGCGACATCATGTCGTAGAAGTCGAAGCGGCGGCTCGTGATATCGAACACCAGACTTTGTATGCGTCTCACGAAGGCTTCGGTTTCTGCATTTGCAGGGTGGTTGAATATCTGCTCGGGGGTGCCGTCCTCCACTATGCGGCCGTGGTTGAGGAAGAGGGTGCGGGTGGCCACGTCGTGGGCAAAGCGCATCTTGTGGGTGACGATGAGCATCGTCATCCCTTCTTTGGCCAGCAGGCGTATGACCCCCTGCACTTCGCCCACCATGGCGGGGTCGAGGGCCGATAGGGGCTCGTCGAAAAGTATGATGTCCGGCTTCATGGCCAGGCAGCGGGCTATGGCGGTGCGCTGCTGTTGTCCGCCCGACAGGGAGGCTGGCATGGTGTGGGCTTTCTCGGCCAGGTTCACTTTCTCCAGCATCTCCATGGCCCGGGCTTCGGCCTCTTGCCGGTTTATCCCCAGCACCAGCTGCGGCGCCAGACTAACGTTGCCCAGCACTGTCAGGTGCTGGAACAGACAGAATTGCTGGAACACCATCCCCATGCGCTGGTGCAGGCGGTGCTGCGGGTAGTCGGGATCGGTGATGTCTTCGCCGTCAATGAGGATTTGTCCGCCGGTGGGTCGCTCCAGCATGTTCAGCGTCCGCAACAGCGTGCTCTTGCCGCTGCCCGACGAGCCGATGATGCTGACCACTTCGCCACGCTCGATATGCAGATCCACGTTGTCCAGCGCCCGCAGCATCGTGCCGTCGGGCTGCTCGTATAGCTTGGTTAATCCACTGACGTCGATCATATTCGGTTGAAGGATTTGGCGATGTGGTCCAGCCCTTTGTTGATGGCCCACGTCAGGATGAAGTAGATGATGGTGACGATAAGTAGCGGGAGGAATTCTTGTCCGCTGTCGGTGCGTATGGCTTCGGCGGCCTTGGTGATGTCTTGTATGGCCACATAGCCCACCACCGAGGTGCTCTTGGACAGGCCCGTGGCCTGGAATTTGAAGGCGGGCAACGCATTTTTGATGGCCTGTGGGATGACCACATAGCGCAGGTTCTGCCACTGGGTCAGCCCCAGGGCGCGACCGGCGTCAATCTGTCCGGTGCCCACCGAGGCAATCGACGACTGGATGAGCGCGAAGGCCAGCGTGGAGAAGTTCAGCGCAAAGGCCAGCACCGCGGCCAGGATGCCGTTGTGCCCTCCCAGCACGACGTAGAACACCACCAGCAGCAGTATTAGCACCGGAGTGCCGCGCATGATGGTGCGGTAGACTTTAGAGGTCTCGCGTACCCAGCGCCTGCGGTTGAGGCTCATGGCATAGATGCCAATCCCCAGCAGAGTGCCCAATACAAGCGCCAGCACGGTGATGACCACCGTGGCACCCAAGCCCTTCAAGATGAGCATCCAGTGTTCGGGGGCAATCAGAATGTCATTGTGGCACCAAAGCATGCGAGGATGGGCAACTGGTTGACGCGCTCGAAGGTGACGCGGTTGAAGTAGAAGATATTCTGGCGGCTATAGACGTTGGTGGCGCTGAGGTTGAGCTCGAGGATGGAACGTGCGCCGATGGAGAATTTGCGCTTGACGCCGAGGTCCAGACGGTGGTAGGCCGGCAGGCGACCCTTGTAGAGCTCGCCATAGTGGAGGCTGTATTCGCCGTTCTCGCGAGTGTAGTCGCTGACGATGCTGCCGCCGAACACCAGGTTTTGGTAGATACCCTGCGTCTGGGTGAAGGGGAATCCGCTGCCCAGCGTCCAGCGCGCGCTGAATTCCCATTGGCGCTGCTCGCCGAGGGTGTAAGTGGTGAGGATGTTCACCGTGTGGCGGCGGTCGTAGTGGGGATTGTAGGTGTAGCTCTCGTCGGTCACCGGCTTGTCGGTCATCTGCCCATTGCGCTCCACATAGCCCAGCGAGTAGGTGGCCCATACGTAGAGCCGTTCGAGGTCGATGGTGGCGCTGAGGTCGAAACCATAGGCTGTGCCTTGCTCAATGATGTAGTCTTTGCGAAGGTATTCCGACTGGAGGTAGGCGCTTTCGGGGCGGGTGTAGGTGGGGTCGGTGTCGTCGTAGAGTTTGTTGCGGTTGGCGTTGAGCAGCTGGTCAAAGTGTTTGTAGTAGACTTCGGCGTTGAGGGTGATATGTTCGGTCAGGTCGTATTCGACGCCGAGGATGGCGTGTTTGGCTTTCTGCACACAGGAAGTGATTTTGTCGCCGAGGAAGTAGTCGGGCGTGTTGAGCTCGGGCGAGCCGGTGAGGAAGCCGCTGAAGAGGTTGACGATGTCGTTGTCCGAGCGGGCGTCGAGGAACACCTGGCTGTAGAGGCCGCCGGCCATCTTGAAGCGCAGGTCCGGCGTGGCGTTGAATTTGGCCGCCAGGCGTGGCTCGGGACTGATAGTGCCGAGGGGCGAGGCGTAGTAGACCAAGCGCAATCCCGGGTCAATCAGCCATCGGCCACTGCTGTACTTGTAGGTGGCGAAGACCGAGAGGTTGGTCGAGGGCTGTTGCTGGTTGATGGCCTTGCCGTATTGGTTGACAAATTTATAGTCGGTGCTGTAGCCCTCAATGTTGAGGCCGTACTTGAGCTTGTTGTTGCCGAAGAAGTTGGTGATTTGCATCGACATGTTGAAGCCGCCGATGTCGCTCTGCTTGGTCTCGGCGCTGCCGTCGTCGAGGGTGATGCTGTACTTCGAGTAGGCGATGGAGCCGTCGAGGATGGCCGAGGCGCCGGTGACGAGCATAAAGTTGGTGCCCGCGCCGTAGTTCTGCCAGTGGTAGTCGGCAATGGCCTGGTAGCCCAACACCTGGTCGTCGAAGCGGAAGCCGAAGAGGTTGATCTTCGACCCCGAACCCGAGTTGATGCTCAGCTTGCCGTAGATGTCAAGGAAGTCGAACGGCAGGCCGCCGTCCACATAGCCGTAGAGCAGGTCCGACGTCTTGGAGAGGAACGAGTTTTTGGCCGTCACCAGGTAGGAGACGGTGGACTTCGACTTCGAGCTCTCCTTCTTGATGGGGCCTTCCAGGATGAGGCTGGCGCCGAAGGTGTTGATGCCAATCTTGCCGCTGTGGCGCTTCTTGTTGCCGTCGCGCGTGGTGATGTCCATCACCGACGACATCCTCCCGCCGTATTCCGCCCCGAAGCCGCCGGTGTAGATGTCGGCATTCAGTATCACGTCGGTCTCGAAGATGGAGTAGAGGCCGATTGAGTGGAAGGGGTTGTAGACAATCATGCCGTCGAGCAGCGTGAGGTTCTGTATCATCGAGCCGCCGCGGATGTAGAGCTGGCCGCCCTGGTCGCCGGTCGAGTTGACGCCCGGCAGCACCTGCATGTACTGCGCTATGTCGGCCGTGCCGCCGATCGAGGGCATCTGCTGGATCTGCGAGGCGGTGATTTTCTCCACGCTCACCTGCGTCTGCATCTGACGCTCCTCCTTCTTGTTGTCGGTGATTTCCACCGCCTTGAGCATCTGCGCCGCAGGCTTGAGGTGGATGGTGCGGCTGAGGGTCTTGCCGCGCTGCAGGGTGATTTGCTCCGTGAATTCCTCGTAGCCTACATACTTCACCTTCAGCGTGTAGCTCCCTTCGGGCACCTTGTTGATGAGGAAGAAGCCGTTGATGTCGGTCGCGCAGCCGTGCGTCGTCCCGTCGAGCACCACATTGGCGAAAGGTATCGCCTCGCCATTGCTCTCGTCAAACAGCACACCCTTCACCGTGCACTGCGCCTGGATGTTGGAAGACAAGAATGACAAGAAAAACAATAGGAGCAGGAGTGAAAGGGAGCGAGGGGGAGTGAAGGGAAGTGAGGGGGCAAATGATTTTTGCTGCCTTTGCATGTTGCTTACTTTATGGTTGTTTTTCTTTAACATTTTGTTTTCCATTGTTTTAGATTTCTTTTTCTATTGTCTTTTCACTCCCTCTCACTTCCTTTCACTCCCTCTCACTCCTTGGGGGTTAATGTATCACTTTGAATATCAATTCCTTCATCAGTTCGCCGTCGGTCACCGATCCGCTGTTGCGCACCCCCTTGCTCCGCAGGTCGGCGTCGTAGAGGTAGCCGATGCAGCTTGCCAGCTTGCCCAGCGGGTAGTTGGCCGCCGCCGTGGCGTAGTCCTTCACGAAGCTCGGCGCCACGCCCAGCTCCTTCGCCGCGTCGCTCTTGTTCTCCAGCTGGTGGTAGAACATCACTTTCAGGAAATAGCCGTAGAGCACCGGCAGCATCATCTGGATGGGGTTCTTCTTCGGGTTGGCGGCGAAGTGGTTCACGATGCGGTTGCACATCACCGCGTCGCGCCGCCCGATGGCCTTCTGCAGCTCGAAGATGTTGTATTCCTTGCTGATGCCGATTTGTTGCTCCACCAGGTCTTCCGTGATCATCGCCCCGGGCTGCAGCAGGGGGTAGAGTTTGCGCAGCTCGTTGACGATCTTGCCCAGGTCGTTGCCCACCGACTCGGCGATCAGGTACGCCGCCTTCTCGCTGATGCCGAAGCCGGCCGCTCCCACCTCGCTCTTGATCCAGGCGGGCACCTGGTTGTCCCACACCTTCGGCGTCTCGTACACCACCCCCGCCGCCGCGATGGCCTTGTAGGCCGCCGTGCGCTTGTCGAGCTTCTTGTGGCGGTAGCAGAACACGATGACGCCCTTCTCCGACGGCTGCTTGAGGTAGGTGGCCAGCAGCTCCCACTGCCGGGTGTCGATGTCCTGCGCCTCCTTGACCAACACCAGGTGCACGGGCGACATCATCGGGTAGCGCTTCGCATCGTTCACCACTGCCGCCATGTCCACGTCGCGCCCGTACATCACCGTCAGGTCGAAATCGCGCATCGCGGCGTCGATCACCTCGTTCTCGAAGTAGTCCGACACCACGTCGATATAGTGGTTCTCCTCGCCCGTGAGCAGGTATACAGGCTTGAATTTTCCAGCCTTCAAGTCCGCAAATAGTTGTTTTTCAGTCAGTGCCATCGGTGGCCGTTTTTTATATTAGTGTACAAAAATACACTTTTTTGTGAAATCCGGCATAAAAAAAATCTCCCGCCACATTTTTTTTTTCTCCAGGTCTTGACATTTATCGGGTCAGCCCTCCCGATTTATCGGGTCAACACGGTCGATTTATCAGGTCAACAGAGTGGTTTATCGGGTCAGCCGAGCGATTTATCAGGTCAAAAAACACATTTATCGGGTCAGCGTGACCCGATAAACCGTCCGCTGACCCGATAAGCGAGCCCCAATCTGCCGCTATTCCCCTGCTATTCCCTTGCTATCCCCCTGGAAAACGCCATTTTATTAGACATTTATTAGAGGTTTGTTAGAGAATTATTAGAGGTTTATTAGACATTTATTAGAGCTTTATTGGAGAAAACCCTACTTCTGGCGACCTCGCCGCCATTTGGATTTCCCCTTCGATTGCTTTTGCTCCCCCTTGGGTTTACCCTTGGCGGGCGCCGGCGTCTCGTCCTCCTCCACCAGCTCGAAGTCAATCTGCTTCTTGAGCATGTCCACCCGCTTGACGCGGATTTGCACCGGGTAGCCCAGCTTGTAGCACTTCCCGTGACGGCGGCCGATGACCTGGTAGTTGTCCTCGTCCAGCATATAGTAGTCGTCCTTCAGGCTCCCGATGGGGATCATGCCCTCGCACTTGTTGCCCTCGATCTCGGCGTATATGCCCCACTTGCTCACACCGCTGATGAGCGCCGGGAACACCTGTCCCAGCTTGTCGGCCAGGAATTCGGCCTGCTTGTACTTCACGCTGCTGCGCTCCGCGTCGGCGGCCTTCTTCTCCATCAGCGAGCAGTGCTTGCAATATTCCTCGTAGATCTCCTTGTTGGGCGCGCCCACGGCATCTGTCCTTTCGCTCCCTTTCACTCCCAGATAGTATTCCAGCAGCCGGTGCACCATCAGGTCGGGGTAGCGGCGTATGGGCGAGGTGAAGTGGGTGTAGTAGGGGAACGCCAGGCCGTAGTGGCCGATGTTCTCCGTGCTGTAGTAGGCCTTGCTCATGGTGCGGATGGCGATGGTGTCCACCATGTGCTCCTCGCCGCGGCCCGCGATGTTCTCGAAGAGGCGGTTGTAGCTGTCCGCCAGTGCCTTGCGGCTGCCGGTCTTCATGCTGAAGCCCAGCTTGGCGACGAATTCGACGAATGTGTTCAGCTTCTCGGGGTTGGGCTCGTCGTGCACGCGGTAGACGAAGGTCTTCGGCGAATTTTGATTTTTGGTTTTTGATTTTTGACTATTCGGTTTGCCTATGTATTCGGCGACGGTGCGGTTGGCCAGCAGCATGAACTCCTCAATCAGCCAGTTGGCCTCCTTGCTCTCTTTGATGTAGACGCCGATGGGTTTGGCGTTTTCGTCCAGCCGGAACTTCACCTCCTGGCTCTCGAAGTTGATGGCGCCGTTTTTGTAGCGCTGGTTGCGCAACCGGGTGGCCAGTGCGTGCAGTTTCAGCACTGCCTCCTCCACATTTGTCCTTTCACTCTCTTTCACTCCTTTTTCACTCCCTGTCACTCCCTCGATTATCTCCTGCGCTTCCTCGTAGGCCATGCGACGGTCGCTGCGGATGACGGTTTTGCCCATCCAGCTGCCGGTCACCTTGCCTTTGGCGTCCATCTCCATGACGACGCTGAAGCAGAGTTTCTCTTCGTCCTGCCGGAGGGAGCAGACTTCGTTGCAGAGCTTCTCGGGCAGCATCGGGATGGTGCGGTCGACGAGGTAGACGCTTGTGCCGCGCTCGTAGGCTTCGCGGTCGATGGCGGAGCCGGGCTTCACGTAGTGGCTTACGTCGGCGATGTGCACCCCCACCTCCGCGTGCCCGTTCTCCAGCTCGCGGTAGGAGAGCGCGTCGTCGAAGTCCTTGGCGTCGGCGGGGTCTATGGTGAAGGTCAGCACGTCGCGGAAGTCGCGCCGCGAGGCCATCTCCTTCTTCGTCGGGTTCTTGATTTTCTTGGCTTCGGCTTCGGCCTCCTTGGGGAATTCCAGCGGGAAGTCGTATTCGGCCAGGATGGACTGCATCTCGACGTTGTTGTCGCCGGGCCGGCCCAGGCGTTTGATGACGCGGCCCACGGGGTTGTTCATCCGCTCCGGCCAGTCGGTCATCTCCACCAGCACTTTCTCGCCGTTCTCGGCGCCGCCGAGGTCGTCGGCGTGGATGAAGATGTCCACGTTCATCGTGCGCGAGTCGCTCACCATGAAGGCGAAGCGTTCCTGCTTCTGCAGCACGCCCACGAAGCGTGTCTTGGCCCGCTTCAGGATTTCCACCACCTGCCCCTCGGGCTTGTGCATCTTGCGTTGCGGGAACATCAGCACGCGCACCGTGTCGCCGTGCAGCGCGCGGTTGGTGTTGCCCGGCGCAATCTGGATGTCCTGACTATATGTTTGGAGTGAAAGGGAGTGAGGGGGAGTGAGAGGGAGTGAAGGGACGATAGTGTCGTCTTTTGCATTTGTCCTTTCACTCCCTTTCACTCCCTTTTCACTCCCCTTCACTCCCAATTCTTTCTCGTCGAGGGGGATTACATAGGCCTTGCCGCCCTGCTTCATGTCGATGGTGCCCACCACGTAGTTCTTCGGCAGCAGGTCGTCGATGCTCTTGGGGTTGATTTTGTACTTCCCCTTGTGGTCGTCTTCCACCAGTTGCTTCTGCTCGGCCAGCTCCTGCATGGCGCGGATCACCTCCTGGCGTTCCTTCTTGGTGTTGGCGCCGATGCGCGAGCTGATCTGCTTGTGGTTGAAGGCGTCGAAGGGGTTGTTGGCAAATACTTTGAGTATGGTTTTTGCTAGTTGTTCGTTCATGTTTTTATGGTTTTATTGTTATGTGTTATTTGTATTGCATAGTTTTGTTTATTTGTATGGCATGCTTTTGTTTATTTGTATGTCATAGTGTTGTATTCAATCACATTTGTCCTTTCACTCCCTCTCACTCCCTCTCACTCCCTCTCACTCCCTCTCACTCCCTCTCACTCCCCTTCACTCCCCCGAACACAGCCCCATGCGTCGCAGCAGGGCCTGCGGGTCGGGGTCGCGCCCCATGAAGTTGCGGAACAGGATGTCGGGTGCCACCGTGCCGCCCTTGGCCAGTATCTCGCGCCGGAAGCGGGCGGCGGTGTCGGTGTTGAAGATACCCTCCTCCTTGAAGCGGCCGTAGATGTCGGCGTCCAGCACCTCGGCCCACTTGTAGCCGTAGTAGCCGCTGGCGTAGCCGCCGCCGAAGATATGGCTGAAGTTGGTCGCCGTGCAGCAACCCTCCACCCGCGGCAGCAGGTTCTCCATCGCCTCGGCCTCCACCGCCTCAGCTTTCCACTGACCACCGGCCACTGGCCACTGGCCACTTTCCACCGACCACGTATGGAACTTGATATCCGTCATCCCGAGGTTCAGCTGCCGCAGGCAGTACCACGCCGCCAGGTGGTTCTGCGACGCGCGTATCTTTTCTATATATTCCGTCGGCAGCACCTCGCCCGTGCGGTAGTGCCGTGCGAAGGTGGCGAGGAACTCCGGTTCGTAGCACCAGTTCTCCATCACCTGCGACGGCATCTCCACGAAGTCGCGCTTCACATTCGTGCCGCTCAGACTCTCGTACCTCACCTCGCTCAGCATGCCGTGCATCGCGTGTCCCATCTCGTGCATGAAGGTCTCCACCTCGCTGAAGCGCAGCAACGCCGGCGCCTCGGCCGTAGGCTTGCTGAAGTTGCACACCACCTGTATCTGCGGCCTGACATCCCTTCTTACTGCCCCCTGTTCACTGGCCTCTGGCCACTGACCACTGACCACTGGCCACTGACCACTGACCACTGGCCACTGACCACTGGCCACTGACCACTGCCCCCTGAACTCCGTCATCCATGCCCCGCTGCGCTTCGACGCCCGCGGGTGCATGTCCAGGTAGAGCAGCCCCATCTCGCGCTCGCCGTCACTGACGCGGTATACCTTCACCTCCTCGTGGTACACCGGCACGTCCGTCGCCTCCTCGAACCGCAGTCCGTAGAGGCGACCGTAGAGGCCGAAGATGCCCTCGCGCACCGCCTCGAGCGGGAAGTAGGGACGCAGCGCCTCCTCGTCCAGGTCGTAGCGCTCGCGCCGCAGCCGCTCCGCATAGTAGGCAAAGTCCCACGGCATAAACTGACCACTGACCACTGACCGCTGACCACTGGCCACCTCGCCGAGGTCGCGCCGCGCCTCCGGCAGCACGGCCTCCTTCATCCGCTGCATGAACCCCTGCAGGGTCGGCAGGTCGCGCACCATGCGGTCGCACAGCACGTAGTCGCAGTAGGTGTCGTAGCCCAGCAGCCGTGCCTGCTCGGCCCGCAGCTCTACGATGCGGCGTATCACCGCGTTGTTGTCGTTCTCGTTGCCGCGGTTGCCTATCGAGCCGTAGGCGCGGTACATGCGTTCACGCAGGTCGCGCCGCGCGCTGTAGGTCATGAAGGGGCTGTAGCTCGGCGCCGCCAGGGTGAACACCCACCCCTCCAGGCCGCGGCTCGCGGCCTCTTCGCGCGCTGCGGTGCGCACGCTCTCGGGAAGCCCCTCGAGGTCGCCCTCCGCCGTCAGGTGCAGCGTCCATGCATTGAGGTCTTTCAGCGCGTTCTGGCTGAAGCGCAGCTTCAACTCCGTCAGCTCCTCCTCGTTCTTTTTGTAGCGCTCGGCGGCCTCGCCTTCGAGGTCCACGCCGTGCCGCCGGAAGCCCTTCAGCATCTCCTCCAGCAGCGTCTGTTGTTCAGTGGTCAGTGAATTTGTTTTCGCGTCAGCCAACTGGCCACTGACCACTGGCCACTGACCACTAGCCACCGCCCGCTGAACACTGGCCACTCTCTCATACAGCCTCCGGTCGGTCATCACCTTCAGGCTGAAGCGCGTCAGCTCCGGTTCCAGCTGCATCACTGTCTCCTGCAGCTCCTCGCTGGTGCAGCATTCGTTGAGGTTCATCATGATGGCGCTCACACGCTGCAGCCGCCGGTCGGCCGCCTCGAGCGCCTCGACGGTGTTCTCGAATGTCGCGCGCTCGTCGGACGCGGCGATTGCCTCCACGTTGCGCTCCGCCTCGGCCAGCGCCGCGCGGATGGCAGGCTCAAAGTCTTCGTTGTGTATCTCGTCGAACGGGGGCAAATCCCACTCGCTCAGTAGTATATTCTCTTCTTTCATGCCACCACTAACGCATCTTTGCACCTTTTATTGTGTCCCCTCCTGCCCCCACATCATCATTTCCATTTCCCCATCTTTTTGTTTTTATCCTTGGCTTCATCCCCATCCCTTTCAGAGTATAGCCAGGGTATTGTTAGAGTATAGGCAGGGTATACCCAGGGTATACAAATGGGTATACAAACAGTATACAAACGAGTATACAAACAGTATACAAATGGGTATACAAACAGTATACAAATGGGTATACAAACAGTATACAAATGGGTATACAAACAGTATACAAACAGTATACAAATGGGTATACAAATGGGTATACAAACAGTATACAAATGAGCATGCAAAAAAGGTATGCCAATGGGTAAAAAAAAAGGGGCTGGATACGGACACATGGATAGAAAACTGTTGATTTATAGCGAAATGATGTGTGTCGTAAACATTTTTTTGCCACAAAACTAAAAAAATGTGTATCTTTGCACCCATAAACACCTTGTTAGTCAACACACATAATTGCTAGTACAATGTATCATCTTTCGGACGCAAACCACGGCAAACACATCGCTGGCACCTATTACGAAATGGCGATGGGAAATTTCATACACACTCTTTCACACATGCTGGTTCGTGCTGGCATCAAAGTGAATAAGCTGGAAGACAACTACTCCATCGAGCGCGAAATCATGAATCTGACCGCCCCTGGGGCGTACGATGCCCAGCGTGCGGCTCTGTCTCGCCTCCTTTACCGCCACTTCCCCTTCTTCGGCCCCATAATGGCCGACCACACCGACCACATACTTTCCTCCAAGCGCAAGAAGGTGCAATCTGCCAGTGATGATGGCAATCTGGATTTGGGCCAAGAGTTAAAAGATGAAGTTGCAGGAGCTTCGGCCTGCCAAATGATCCGCTATCTTGCCACCATCGCTGGGGCATTGGTCTACTATCGCAATATGTACTCGCACAAGAATCACTACGACAACGCGCAGGATATCGCAGCACAACAAGAACGCGAACAGAAACTGGCCCTATGGTTGGATGTCGTCTTCCGCGGCGCACGCGACATTCTTCTCACACGCAAGTCTCATCCCCAGCCCGACACCGACTTCCTCACCCAAAATGGCACCATCAATTATTACATCGAAAAAAACGGCAAGTCGGCCTACAATCCCAACTTCTATTTCAAACCCGGACTGAAAACCGACAACGGCTGGGTGATGACCGACTTCGGCAAATTTTTCTTTTGCTCGCTTTTCTTGCGCAGGGCCGATGCCGAACGGTTCGCCGCAGAAACCGACCTCTATGTTGGCAGCCCGTTCAAGATTACCGCACAGGAACGTGCTCGCCTTCAGGAGGCCGAAAACAAGCGTGCCGCCGACGAGCAGGCTCGCGCGAGCAGCGCTGGATTTCCCCACATCGTCAACCCACGCACCATCGGCCCGAGCGAGTCGCCTCAAAACAATATCATTCGCGAAATGCTCAATATGCACCGTGCTCGCATCCCTCGCGAACGCCGCATCGATGCCGACATGTCGGAAGGTATTCTGGCAATGGACATTATGAATGAGCTGCGCCGGTGCCCATTGTCGCTCTACAACACACTCTCCCCTGAGGCCAAAGCCTCCTTCGAAAAAACGGGCGTCACCCCCGAGGGGGGGATTGTGTCCAACCTACTCGTCCGCCATTCCGACCGGTACCCGGAGCTCGCACTCCGTGCCATCGACCAAATGGAACTCCTCCCTACCATCAGATTTCATGTCCGCCTCGGCTCCCTCCGATTCCGCTTCTACGAAAAGAAACTCATCGACGGGTCGCACACCCTCCGCACCGTCCAAAAGGCAGTCAATGGCTTCGGACGTTGGCAGGAGGTGGAACCCCGACGCGTTGAAAAATACACCGCCATCCAGGCCCGCTGCCAGAACGACAAAGGCATCGACCAGTTCCTCCCAGACAGCCCCACCACCACCCCATACATCACCGACTGGCGCACCACCTACAATATCCACGCCAACCGCATCGGTCTGGCTTGGAACCTGCCGCAAATGTCCGATGGCATCTACCTTCCCAATCTTGATACCGACAAGGGCGACAATCTACACCGAAAAGCGCTAATCGACATGCCGGCTCCGATGTGCTACCTCAGCATCTTCGACCTCCCTGCACTGCTCTTCTACTGCCATATCTACACGCACTACCATGGCACCAAATACCATCTGCCCTCCGCCGAGAGCATTATACAGGCCAAATACGACGCACTGCATAAGTTCTTTTCCTTCGCCGCAGCGCAGAACCACTCCGCCGAACAGCTGCGGGAAAAACAACTCGAACTCAATCTCGCCGACAACGAAATCCCAGACAAACTCCGATGCATGATGCAGACAAAGCCGTTCTTCAAAAATGGACGACAACAGCTTTCTCCTTTAGGCTATCCCATCATGAAAAATTGGATCGGTGTGGCCGAACAGCGCAAACATGCGGCCCAGGTGCTCCGCGATGTGGCGAACGAGGCCGCTGACCGTCTTGCTAGCTTCGAAAAAAAACACCAGCGCGTTGTCGTAGGCGGACGCGACAACCGCTACGGCCGGCGTGGCCATGCCGACATACGCCACGGCTCCCTGGCTCGCTACCTGGCAACAAGCATGGTCCGATGGCAACCCGCCTTGGACCAGCCCGGCGGCGACAAACTGACCTCCGCCAACCACCGCGCCCTGGCGGGCTTCCTGTCCGAATACGGACTGCACGGCTCCAACATCAACAAACTCCGTAATGTGCTGAAAGAAGCCGGCCTCATCGAAGGCTCCCATCCACACCCCTTCCTCGCTCATGTCCTTGAATCCGCCCCCGCCAACATCGAAGCGCTCTACGTCGCCTACCTCAAACACGAGCAGTCCCACGCCACCGCGCTGAAAAATAAATTCACCGACCGCAACGGTATTGTGCAGCCGTCCGAGGTACCCGCATTCGTCAGGTTCAATTCCTCGCGTTGGCGCAACGACTCCGCCACCACCGCCCGCCGCTACCTTCAGACTCCACCCGCACCTGGCAGTTCCGACTCTGCCGAACACAACGCACCCATCATGCTCCCTGACGGCCTCTTCACAACCCACATCATGACACTCCTCAATAAAGTTCTGGGCCAAAACGATAGGGTTCCCGAGGAAGACTACCTGCGACACGACCTCCCCCGCATCGCCTCCATCATCAATCCCAACGGCAAAACCTACGGCGCAGCCTACATCATCCGCGCATGGTTCGATCAAGTGGAAAACCAAGACGTCCAGCCTTTCTACGACCTCCCGCGCTTCTACCGCGAAATTTCTCTGCTCGCACCGCGGCGAAAACCCAATCAGGAACTCATTCGCGACTACTTCTCCGAAGAGCAGATCGCACAGAAAATACAAACCGTCCCCAAAAAACAACGCTCCGAAAAAGTGGGCCACACCATCGACACAGAAAAGGACATACGACGCTACCGCCTCCAAGACATCACGCTTTACCTCACCCTGCTCGACATGCTTACCCTGATGCTTTCACGCAACGAGGCCGAAAGAACCGACCGCCAAATGAAATCTTCAACTGCAGAACGTGTCTCCAATATGCGCCTCGTCGACTTCGACCACAGCTTCGACTTCGACCTCCTTGGCAGCACCTCCGGCGAGGCCGCCTACTCCTACCTCCACCAACGCAGTGGCATCACCATCTCCATGCCTGCCCTCTCCCTCCGCAGCTATGGCTCCATCTTCCGCGTCTTGGCCGACAGCCGCTTCGAAACCCTCATGGACGCTCTGAATCGCCAGGGGGTGACACACGTCAACTTCGGCGATATCACCTCCGAACTCGCACTCTACGACACCCTCCGCTCCCACTTCCTCCTCCAGGCACACAACGTCGAACAGGACGCATTCTCCGCCAAACGCGGCGTCCTCGAAAACCACACCTCACCATTCTTCTACCGCAGCGGCAATCTGCAGCTCGACGACCAAGGAAACATCACCAACCCTTCGACCGACGCCATCCGCAACCACTACGGCGAACTAATCAAAATACTGGACCGCTACTCCCTCAAAATCGACAAAAAAACAAAAGATGGAAAGTCGCAAGATATCCTGCTCCGCGACCTGATGGCCGAACTGCGCAACGCCGCCGCTCACAACCGATACCCCAAGGCCGACTTCTTCTTCAGGCAGTTCGATCACTTCCTCAACACCTGTAAACCGACAGACTCAAACCTCACTGCACCAAACTACATTCGGACTGTACTCGAATTCTTGAAAAGCATTGTGGACAACAACTTCACCCCCCTGCTACACGAAGAATCTCCGGAAAATGAAAGCAAAAGTGAATAAACTTCCCTCTGTGCCACGATCTTTTTTCTTCTATGTTGCGAAAATTTCGTATTTTTGCACCGCGAAAATGGGTGATAATCAACACCCCGTTTTCGCAAAACACTGCCAAGCGAGGAAACCTGCGGTGGATTTGCGAAAAAAAAGAAGAGTACATTGACCTGACAATCAATTCTATGGATGTGAGTGGCGCGAAAAATGCTGTCGGTCGGCATGTGGAATTAGCCCCGTTTGCGAAAAAGGAACGCTGCGGCAGGCCATAAAGTAGTGCCAGCAAGAATTCGTCCATAGATAAGACCTGTCTCCCGTTTCGGACACGGCAGAAGCAACATCTGTAAAATCAAAGTGTTGTAGAAGCCGTTCATTCGGGACGGTATGACAACCCACTACGACAGTGATCGCGGCGGGAGCCACGAGTTGTAGAAGCCGTTCATTCGGGACGGTATGACAACATCCTTTTCGCAGGACACAAGGGCGGTGGCGGGTTGTAGAAGCCGTTCATTCGGGACGGTATGACAACTACCATTTTCACCTCGGATTTCCAAGGTGTTGAGTTGTAGAAGCCGTTCATTCGGGACGGTATGACAACTTTTTGGATGCCATTTTTACCTCCGCCTTCCATGGGTTGTAGAAGCCGTTCATTCGGGACGGTATGACAACTTGTCGATCACGATGACCGTGTCGTGCACGATGTTGTAGAAGCCGTTCATTCGGGACGGTATGACAACTTTTCGAATGCACCCGCGGAGAAACGGGGCCCAGTTGTAGAAGCCGTTCATTCGGGACGGTATGACAACTGGTACGCAGGCATCCCTGCCTGCGGAAAAAACAGCCTGCAGAAAAAGTCCTGCCTGCAAAAAAAACAAGTTGTAGAAACCGCTTATTCGAGTAGCTAAGACAACCCTTTTTTTTCCTGCCATTAAAGGACCACCACCCTCCCCGTTCTGGATAATCAAAAAAAAATATGTATATTTGCAGCGCAATTAAGCAATTACACTCTTATACAAATCAATGAAATACAACACCTTGCACCCCACCTCCGCTCATCACCCCGATGCCCGCCCCGTCAGCTCTACCCTACAGCTCGTCGGTCAGCTCAACGCACGCCTAGGCCTTACCCATGCCGACCTCGACAACATGCCTGGCACCTGGCGTCGCCACCGGCTCTCCGAAAATGACTTCAACGACCTCAAAGGCCACTACTACACCGCACACATCTACGCCATGACCGAGACCTCCGCCAGCACCGAAACGCCCCCCCCGGACGATCCGCACGGCGTGGCTCGCCCGGACGACCTGCACGGCGTGGCTCGCTACAACGCCCTCCTGCCGGAGCACGGCCCCCTCGTTCTCCCTTTGCGGGCAAGGTCGGGAACAACCGAGTACCGATGCATAGTCAAGAATGTCAGCGTCTGGTTCTTCCCCATCTGCAACATCATCCTCTTCTCCATCGAAATCGACGACAGCGGCAACACCCTCCGCGACATCACAGCCATGCACGCCCAATGGAAAAACTGGAGCCAGAACTACGAACACAATTTCAGCACCGATACGCTGGACAAACTCCTGCGCCCGCTGGCCGAGTTGACCACCGACGACGACCTCAAACCCATCCCCGACGATTCCCTCAAGAAAACCCTCGCCCACCTCACTCTCGACGAAACCAAGATGCGACAATACCAAGTCGTCCAAGTCGATGAACCCACCCTCCGCGACGACCTCCTCTACGAACTCGCCACCCACTCCACCGTCGGCGTCGTGGCCGACACAAACCTCAAAGCATCCTTCAAACCCTCCGACGACTACTTCCATTCCATCATCCGCGACAACGCCCTCTCCGTCTTCAGCAACTGGAAAGCACTCGCCCTCAACGACACCTTCACCGTCCTCGCCATCGACCCCGTGTTCCAGTATAGCGAACTGGACTTCCGCTATTTCGACATGCTCTACATGCGCTGCCTGGTCCAGGAGTACTACTGCTTCCAGCGCAACAACCACTACCGCAATGAACCCGCCGACAAGAACGTGGCAAAGCTTAGCCTCGAAATCGAGAAGATGGAGAAATACTATTTCTACGACGACTTCAGCTACGATTTTCTCCCCCCGTTGCTCTATCAGGGCATGGTCCGCGGACTCGGCCTCGAAGGCGACCGCCGCGAGCTGACCCTGCACGTCAAGCAAGGCGTCCGGGACGCTCACCGCAAAATGGAGGAAGACCGCCGCAAACAGAACGACGTGACGATTGCCATCGTCAAACTCTTCACCATCGTCACCGTCGCCTGGACCATCTTCTTGATGGTCAAAGAAATCGCTGGAATATCCGACACTTGTCCGCTGATGGCCCTGATATTCCTCGTCATCTCGTTGGGCGTCACAGCCTGGCTTGTCCGTCCTTTTTTCAAAACAGACAAAGAAAACAAATAATGATGAAAGCCGACACAATCCGCTCCCACACCGATCCCTCGGTCTATGTCATACTCCGCCCCGAGGTGCGCGACCACCTGCGGCGACACTTCGACGGCGACCTCCCGGGCTCCAAATTCTACGCCGCCACCCCCGACGAACTCCTCCAGTCCGTGCTCGACCGCTTCCCCAATGCCGTCAGAAACGCCCGCCCCAACGCCGACGGCGTCAAAATCGTCTCCGTGGAATTCGACACACCAATCGGCACCAGCAATGTGGTTCCTCTCGAAAACCTGACCGACGACGAGCGGTCCACACTCCGCACCGTCCCACGCGGCGAGACGCTCGCCCGCTGCGCCTCCTGCAGCCGCATCTTCCCTACATGCCACTGCCAGCTGATTCTCGACGCCGTTTCCGCCCTCATCACCGCCTACCCTGGCCCCCTCGCCCCCCCCCTCCCCCCCTCGCCCGACACCCCCGACCCCTACTGGGATCACCATGTCTTCATCGAGTAAACACTATCGTATGGTTTTTGAGCCCTGAATTTTGAATTCTTAATTTTCAAAAGTTTCGAAAAGACTTGATTTCATCCTACCCCCTAAAATATTCTTTGCCACATTAATTTTAGTTTGTACTTTTGCCGCCGTTTTGATCGCCCGTTTCGGGTGTCAAAAGGGAAGCCGGTGCAAGTCCGGCGCAGTCCCGCTGCTGTAAGCTCGAGAATTGATGCACAACTATTTACGTCACTGTGCGACGCCATTTCAACGAGGTGCAAATTGCGGTCAATCATATAAACGGACAATCATAAAATCTATAGTTCATTAATATTAAATACTGATACAAAATGGAACATCCAAAAAAAAACAGTATGAAGCCCCGCGCCAGACGGTGGTGGAGTTCAAGACCGAGCTGGGCTTCGCCACCAGCGTCGACGGCATGACGGCCACGCGTGGCAGCTATGGCAACAATGACGGCCAAGGCAACGGCGGCAACAATAATCAAGAATGGTTCTAAAAACAGGGAGGAAAGCACAATGAAACCTACGAATACCTTTTTCGCCATGGCAGCCCTGCTGCTGGCGGGCATCAGCACCATCGTTTCCTGCACCAAGGACGACGAGCAGCCCGCCGAGGGCAAGACCTACCACATGACCATCACCGCCTCGAAAGGCGGCGAAAGCGCCAAGGCCCTCACCGTCGACGGCACCACCATCAGCGCCACCTGGGCCGTGGGCGAGACGGTCACCGTCTACAACGTGACGAAGAGCGCCGACCTTGAGGGCACCCTCGCCGCCCAGAGCAGCGGCGCCAGCACCACGCTGAAGGGCTCGCTCACTGGCACCATCGAGGCGGGCGACGAGTTGAAACTCAAGTTCTGCAGCCCCGACTACTCCATGCAAGACGGCACGCTGGAATACATCGCCGCCCACTGCGACTATGCCGAGGCCACCGTCACCGTGGCCAGCGTCGACGGCGGAGTGATCACCGCCAGCGGCAATGCCGCCTTCGAAAACAAGCAGGCCATCGTGAAGTTCACGCTGAAGAATACCCGCGACCGCGCCATCTGGGCTTCCGCGCTGTCCGTCAGTGTGGGCGGCACCATCTATGCCGCCGTCCCTGCCTCGGCCACCAGCGAGCTCTTCGTGGCCCTGCCGGGCATCAGCCGGAAGGACGTCACCCTCAGCGCCAAGGTGGACGACCAGTGGTACAACAAGATGCAGATGGGCGTCACCTTCGTCAACGGCCAATACTACACCGTCACTGCCAAGCTGGAACAGAAGGGCATTCTCCCTGGCACGTTCAGCGTTGCCAGCGGGAACCGGGTCCATTTCTCGCAAGGAAACCTGCAGGCTACCTACGACGACAGCTGGACCTGGGCTTTCGCCGCGAACCAATACGACTACGTCGGCAATGCCGCCGGCAACACCAGTGTCATCGCCGAGGAACCCTATATTAATATCTACGACTGCGGCACTGTGGACCTCTTCGGCTGGGTGGGCGCCTCGTCGACTTGGGACGGAGAGAACAAGTATGGCATCTCCTCTTCCACGGGCGGCTACGGCGATGTCGCGGGCGAATCCCTGAAGGCCGACTGGGGGACCCTGGCCATCAGCAACGGCGGCGATGCCGAGAACAGCGGCTGGTACACTTGCAACAAGGTCAATTGGCAGTACCTTTTCGAATCCCGCAGCACCTCCATGTGCTATGCCAGGGCCACGGTGTGTGAAAAGCAGGGCGTCATCCTCTTCCCCGATGCCTACACCCATCCCAATGGCGTTACTCCTATCCCAAACTCTAATGGCGGTAGCTATGATAGCAAAAATTACAACGCCACCGCCTGGGCCAAGATGGAGGCCGCGGGTGCGGTGTTCCTGCCCGCAGCGGGCATCCGTCTTCGCAATGAATATAACGGAAAAATTGAGGTCCGACAGGATGGGAGAATGGCCGCCTACTGGTCGTCGACATCGTCGGGTACGGATGCTGCCTACATCTTGTTCGTGTACGATTCACAACTACATTGCGAAAATGGCTATCGCTATCAAGGGTACTCGGTGCGCCTGGTGCGCCCGGCGGCGGAGTAGAGTTGTATTCCCCATGTCAGCCAAACGGGCTTTGCAAAGATTCCGTGGGCGCGCAGCGCAAGCGGGAGCTTAAGTTCAAATAGAAAATGCAACACAAAGGATAAACAAAGAAGCGCCAAAAAGCAAAAAGTTCTTGGCGCATTCGGTAAAAAGTAGTACTTTTGT
>CACWPQ010000016.1 GCA_902762805.1 uncultured Bacteroidota bacterium
TGACCGAGGTGCCGGCGAGGTAGGTGCCGGCGCCGGTGACGGTGCCGCGGGTGGCGTCGTAGTTGACCGTGACGGTGTACTGGTCGGGATCGGTGCCGTTGGCGGCGAAGATGGCCGAGAGGTTGACGTCAGCGGTGGCGGTGAAGACGTAGGGGTTGGCGGTGGAGACCTGCGTGGCGCCGTCCATCCAGGCCACGAAATGGTAGCCCGCATTGGCGGTGGCGGTGAGTGTCACCTGGGCGCCGGACTCGTAGGTGCCTGCTCCGAGGACGCTGCCCATGGTCTCGTCGGCCGTGACGCTGACGGTGACCGTAGTGACCGTGGCCTCGAAGGTGGCGGTGAGGGCGGTGTTGGCCGTGACGGTGAAGGTGTAGGGGTTGGCGGTGGAGACCGTGGCGCCAGCGGCGTCGGTCCAGGCGACGAAGCGGTAGCCGGCATTGGCCGTGGCGGTGGCGGTGAAGCTGCCGTTCTCGACCACGGTGGTGTTGCCCGCGGGGCTCACGCTGCCCATGGCGGCATCGGCAGAGGCGAGGGTGACGGTGTAGTAGGTCGGGTCGGGAGCACCGGCGGCGGTACGCACCTCGATGTCGTCGACGAACCAGTACCAGTTGGTGGCGGCCACGTTGTAGCGGAAGGCTATACGGGCGCCGGCAGGTGCTGCGGCGAACTGGACGGTGTCGGTGACGAACTGGAAGGAGGTGGTGGAGCCGGGCTGGTAGAAGTGGCTCTTTTCGAAGCGCTGCACCTCGACGAAGGTGGTGGAGTCGGTCGGGTCGGTGATGTAGCCGACGCTGATGGAGCCGGAGGAGCTGCCTTCAGGACGGCTGGCGAACTGCATCTCGAGGGTGCTGACGGGCGCCTGGAACTCGGGCAGGACGGCCAGGATGTGGGCAACGCTGCCGTTGGGGTAGAAGCGCATGGCGGAGCCGGAGACGGCATAGGAGGTGGAGGGGTTGACATAGCCGGCGCTGCGGAGGATGGTCCAGCAGTCGAAGTCGGTGGCGACGTTGTTGTTGGGATAGGAGTTGAAGTCCTCGTTCCACGGCAGGGCGACGATGGCGCCGCAGGGGGTGCGGAAGGTGATGCTCTCGGCGCGAGCGGTGTCGGAGCCGCCGCAGAAGGCGCGGACGGAGGCGACATAGGCGCTGCTGTGGGCGAGGCCGGAGAAGGTGTAGGAGGGGGTGCTGGCGGTGCCGACGAGGGTGCCGTCGAGGTAGACGAGCCAGGAGGTCTCGCTGCCGCCGGCGGTCCAGTTGATGGTGGCGCCGCTCTCGGCGATGGAGGTGCCGTCGACGGCGAGGCCGTTCACAGGCATACAGGCGTCGAGGTCCTCAATCCAGAGGTCGTTGATGTAGGCGTAGGCAGAGGTGGAGGTGCCGGTGTTGTAGCTGGCAAAGACCACGCGGTTGCCGCTGCCGGTGTAGTTGTTGAGGTAGACCACGCGCTCTTCGAAGGTAGAGCTGGTGCCGGCGAAGCCGACGAGGGTGTCGACCCAGGTGAGGGTGGTGCCGTCGAGGACACCGACCTTGATGCCGTAGTTGACGTTGGAGGAGGAGGCATTGATGCGGACCTGCTTGGTGCTGAGGTCGGCGTCGAGCTCGGGCGTGGCGATGGTGTTGGTGAGGCTGTTGAGGTAGAGGGCGCTCTGGCCGCCAGTGGTGGAGATGTAGGGGCCGGCGGAGACCCAGCAGGGCGAGAGGGCGTTGTCGAAGCTCTCGTAGAAGGGCACGGCGACGGGGGCGCAGCCGGTGAAGGTGCCGACGGTGGTGCTCCAGGCGGTGTCGGTGCCGCAGAGGGCGCCGATGCGGAAGTGGTAGTAGGTGGCCGGCAAGAGGTTCTCGACGGTGGCGGTGGTGGTGGTGGCGGTGGCGGCGGCGGTCCAGGCGATGCCGTCGGTGCTGTACTGGACAGCCCACTGGGTTTCAGTGCCGGTGGCCATCCAGGTGAGGGAGACGCTGGCGGTGTCGACAGCGGAGATGACAGCCATGGGGGCCGTGCAGGAGCTGACGGCGCAGTTGCCGTGGAAGAGGATGTTGGGGAGTTTCTTGGAGGTGATGGTGTTGTAGCCGCCGGTGGCATAGGTGCTCATGGAGAAGCCGCTGGCATCGCTGTACCAAGTGGCGGTGCAGGTGTCGGCCACTTCCATGGCATCCCAGTAGAAGCCACTGAAGCTGCCGGTGTTGTTGTGCATGCCGACGATGAGGTTGCTCGTGCCGTCGTAGACGAAGGGTGTGGTGAGGGTGAGGGTGACCCAGCCGGTGGAGGCGACGCTCATCGAGGCGCTGGAGAGCACGAGGGTGAGCGAGTCGGGCGCCATGTGGTTGGCGATGGTGACCTTGCTGCGGGTGGTGTGGCCGAGGTAGAGGGAGACGGTGCGGGTGAGGTAGCTAGTGGGGACGTTGTTGATGCTGAAGGAGATGGCATTGATGGTGTCCACACCGCTGAGTATCGAGGCGGGATAGAGCATCTCGCAGAAGCCATAGTTGTAGTTGCCGCGCATGGGGGCGTCGTAGTGGGTGACGTTGCCGATGACGGAGGCGCAGGCCTCGGGAGCGGGCGAGAAGGTGGCCTCGACGGCGGAGGCGCTGTCGGGATCGCAGACGGTGCGGAAGGTGGCCTTGTAGTTGTGGCCAACCTGGAGGCCGGAGAAGAAGTGGTAGGTGGCGCCTGTGGCGGGCTCGGTGACGGTGGTGCTGTCGGTGAGGTCGAGGAGGGTGACGATTACCTCGGTGGCGGCCAGACCGCGTTCGTCAAGCTCCCAGGTGAAGCTGGCGGCGGCGGTGGTGGTGTTGGTGCGGGTGAGGTTGAGGATGGGGTAGCAGGAGCGGGTGGTGGTGAAGTTGCCCATGGGGCGCCAGTGGGAGACCTCGTTGCCGCAGTTGGCGCGGACCCAGGCGTAGTAGCGCGTGTCGGGGGCCAGCGAGCTGTCGGTGTGGGTGAGGTCGGTGATACCGGTGACGGTGATGGCGGCGGTGTCGTTCACGTCGTCGACGGTGGCGAAGCGGAGCTCGTAGTTGCCGGTGCCTTCCTCGTCATCCCAGGCGAAGGTGGCGCCATAGTAGTAGACGTCGCTGATGGTGGGGTTGGTGGGACGGACACAGGTGGTGATGGGCTCGATGTTGAGGTCGTCGATATTCCAGGAGTTGCCGCCCGTACCTTTGTGGCGCATGGCAGCGCGGGCACCGGCGGGGGCGGTGGCCATGGAGACCTCCACCTCGTGGTGGACGTTGACGCCGGCATCGGAGTAGCTGTAGGTCTCAACAGGGACGAAGGTGGTGGTGTCGGAAGCATCCTCGACGTAGCCTACCTCGAAGGTGCCATAGCTGGCGCCGGTGCCGCCAGTGCGCAGGAAGAAGCGTAGCTGGAGGGTGTTGAGCTCGACGTCGGTGGCGGGCAGAATGGCTACGTTGTTATAGTTCGAATAGGTGAACTGGAGGGCGCGGCTGCCGGAGTTGGTGTAGGAGGAGCTGACGCGGACGCGGTTATAGTCGGTGCTGCCGACGCGGGTGGGGAAGGAGGTCCAGCAGTCGGGCGTAAGGTCGGTGGTCATACCTTCAAAGCCGGTGAAGTAGGGTGTGGTGATGGGGCCGCACTCGGTGCGCACCGTGCCGGTGACCCAGTGGGCATTGGGGTTGCAGAGGGCGCGGAGGAAGTAGTGGTAGACAGTGTTGGAGGCGAGGCCGGTGAAGGTGTGGGTGGTGTCGGTGATGGAGGCCACGGTGATGGCGGCGGGGTCGCTGACACTATCGGAGGGGCTGAGCACCAAGGTGTAGCCTGCGGGGGCAACGCTGGGGTCGCTCCAGCGAAGGGTGATGCTGCTGTCGGTGGCCGAAGTGGAGGCTATGGAAGGACGCAGGCAGTTGGCGGAGCCGACGAAGAGGTTGTCGAGCCAGAGATAGTTGTCGGCATCGGATGTGGTGGAGCCGCCGAAGAAGGCGATGCGTACCTGCTGGCCGGTGTAGGCGCTCAGGTGGAGGGAGATGTTGGTGGGGGTGGGGGTGAGGCTGTAGTAGGCGTAGTCGTCGCGCGAGGAGTCGGAACCCCACTGTGCGAGGGGTGTCCAGGTGGAGCCGTCGGTGCTGATGGCTACAACGAAGCGGTCGTCGGCACCGTTGGTCTGCGCAGCGCCATAGGTGTAGGGGCTGGTAGCCGTGCCGCTACCGGAAGAGCTGTATGCAGTCAGAGCCACGTCGAAGCTGAGGGCGGCGTCCTCGGTGAGGTCGATGGTAGGCGAAACGAGCCAGTACTTGTTGTTGCCATATATATTGATGCGCAGGAAGTTGGGCTCGAAGGGGAAGACATATACTGACGAGCTAGTGGAGGAGGGTTGGATGCTCCAGCCGGAGGTGGTGGTAGTGGCGGGGGTGACGGTGTCGAAGGCGCCGCTGTAGCGGTTCCAGCAGTCGCTGAAGGTGGTGCTTGCATCGAAGTCCTCATCGAAGGGGAGGGCATAGGCGGCACAGGGGGTGCGGAAGATGACGGGGGTCCAGTTGGTCACATCGTTGCCGCAGACGGTGCGCACCCAAGCGTAGTAAGTGGTGTTGGGAGTGAGGCCGGTGATGGTGGCGTTGGTGTCGGCACTGGCGGTGACGGTGACGGCGTCGGGGTCCTCGGTGTTGTTGGTGGTGGCGTAGCGCACCTCAAAGCTGCCGGAGAGATCGCCGGTCCAGGCGATGGAGGCGGAGGTGGCAGAGAGGGCGGTCACCACGGGGTCGGTGGCACGCTCGCAACCGTTGTTGATGGCGATGCCCACCTCGTCGATATAGACGGAGGAGCTGCCGGTCTTGCGGAAGGCGAGATAGGGGGTGCCGGTGAAGGTGACGGTGTCGGTATATATAGTGTATTCAGTATACGTATTGCCGTTGCCGCCGGAGATGGTCTTCAGGGGGACGAAGGAGTTCAGGGAATCGGGGCTGGAGACGAGGCCGACGGTGAGGTCGCCGCTGGAGAAGCGAGCCCAGAAGGAGATTTCAAGCTCGTTGGCCGCGGCGGGGATGGCCGGGGTGATGGCATAGACAGTGGAGGTTGAGGTGGCGGGGTAGAGATAGAGGGAGTTGGAGCCGTCGTGGGGTGTGGAGTTGGAGGCATAGGCGGAACCGGAGCCGTTGATGACGGTGTTCCAGCAGAGGACGCCGGTGCTGTTGCTGCCGGTGGGCATGCCCTCGAAGCTTTCGAAGTAGGGGAGCACCATGTCGGCGCAGGCGGTGTAGATGGAGGCGGTGTTGCTCCAGACGGTGTCGCCGGAGGCGCAGACGGTGCCGAGGCGGAAGCCGTACAGGGTGCGGGCGTTGAGGCTGGAGACGGTGTAGGGCGAGGCGGTCACAGTGCCACCATCGGTCCAGACGGTGTCGGCGGCGGCGCGATACTGGAGGATCCAGGAGGTCTCGTCGAGGCCGGCCACCCACTCGAGGTCGACGCTGCTGACGTCGCTACCGGCGGCCAGCAGGTTGGCGCCGATGCATTCGACGTTGCAGGTGCCCACGAAGCGGATGTTGGGGCGTGAGGTGGCGTGAGCAGCATTGCCACTCGGTGTCATGGGGCTGGTTATGTTGATCGGGTCGTCGTTGCGGTTATGGAGGGTCTTGTAGCCGTCGGTGTTGTGGGTGGCGAAGGAGGGGCGAGTGGAGGAATAGGGGCTGAAGCGATGGAGGGTGACGACGAGGTTGTCGCCGGAGCCGGAGACCACATAGGGGGTGTCGAAGGTGATGGTGTACCATCCGGCGCCGGTGGTGGCGAGGGTCTTGCCCGAGGCCACCTGGGTGAGCTGGGTGGTGGGGATGTAGTCGGAGGTGTTGGTGAAGCTAGTCTTGTTGGTTACGCCCATGTAGACATTGATACCGCCGATGGTGCCCGAGCTGGAAGCTACCTGAAGGGAGATGCCGTAGATGGTGTCCATGCCGACAATCGAGCTGCGGGAGTAGAGCATCTGTGAGTAGGAATAGTTGAAGTAGCCCGCAAGAGGATAGTAGTCGGTGGAGCCTGTGCCGGAGGCGCCGGCATCGGAGTTCACCTCGCCGCAGACGGTGGTGGTGAAAGTGCCGGTGAGGGCGGTGGAGGTGTCGGGGTCGCAGATAGTGCGGATGTAGACGGTGTAGGTGTGGCCGGAGGTGAGGCCGGTGAGGAAGTAGGTGGTGCCGGTGACCTCGTCGGACTGGAGGGTGGCGGAGGAGTCGCTCTGGTCGCGCCAGGAGACGATGACGCCGGTGGGCTCGTAGCCGCGGCCTGCGTTGGCATACTCCCAGGAGAAGGAGGCCGAGGTGTAGCTTACACTATTGATGACGGCGTTGCCGACGGGGTAGCAGGTGAGGTCGGTGGTGAAGGCTGGGAACTGGCGCCAGCCGGTCTGCTCGGAGCCGCAGTTGGAGCGGATCCAGGCGTAGTAGGTGGTGCCGGGCTGGAGGCCGGTGAGGGTGTAGGGGTTGGAGCTGACGCCGGTCTCGATGGTGGCATAGACCACGTCGGGGCTGGTGCCGAAGGCGATGTCGTAGGACGAGGCGCCGACGGTGTCGGTCCAGGCGAGGGTGGCGTTATCGTAGGTGATGCCGTTCACGAGCAGGTTGTCCGGGCGGTAGCAGGAGGTGCCGGCGGTGACGGAGATGTCGTCGATATAAGCGCTCCAGCCGTTGGTGGCGCGTGCGCGGAAAGCAAGGTAGACGGTGCCGGTGAGGGTGGTGGTGTCGGTGCGGAACTCATACTCCTGCCAGGTGGAGCCGTTGCCGCCGTTGAGGGTGAAGAAGGGGACGAAGGTGGTGGAGTCGGCGGGGTTGGTCATGAGGCCGGCCTCGAAGGAGGTCATCGAGCTGGAGACAGAGGCCCAGAAGGAGACCGTGAGGTTGTTGGCCTGCTCGGGCAGTGCACCGGAGATGAGATACTGCTCGCCATAGGGATAGAGGTAGGCGGCAGCGGTGCCGGAGTGGCGGGAGGAAGTGCTGACATAGAGGCGGCTGGAAGAGGAGGTGGAGGTTTCGAGCGTGGTCCAGCAGACGGGTGTGTTGCCGGTGCCGGTGGGCATGCCCTCGAAGCCTTCGAAGAGGGGGAGGGTTATGTTGCCGCAGGCAGTGCGGACGGAGATGGAGGTCCAGCCGGACTGGGTGGAGCCACAGTTGGCCTGAATGGAGACGTTATAGACGGTGTTGGGTTCGAGGGAGGAGACACTGTAGGGAGAGGAGACGTTGTATTCGTAGGTGGTGTCGATGCCGTGGATCATGCGGAAGTTGTAGGAGGCGGAGGTGTTGGAGGTGTCGATCCAAGAGAGGGTGAAGCCGGAGGAGGTGGTATCGGAGGCGGCGAGGGCCTTGGGGCGGTAGCACATGTCCAGGGTGCCGGCGGTGTAGGTGAAGGTGACCTTGGGGAGGAAGGAGCGACGGGTGGGGCTGGAGATGCTGGAGATGCCGCTGCTGTTGTAGCCCGACACGGAGGCATTGGAGTGGTTGATGCCGTAGAAATAGGCGCGGCTGTAGTTGCCGTCGGTGACGGAGTAGAACTCAACGAGCAGGTTGCCGCCACTGTAAGTGTAGGGCTCGTCGAGCGCGATGGCCATGGTGCCGGCGCTGACGGTCAGGGTGCCGATGTAGGCGTCGGCCTCGGAGGCAGTGTTGAAGAATGCTGCACTGCCGAAAACGGAGTCTGTCACCTCGGAGAATTTGACGGCGATGGTGGAGGACCAGGCATCTTCGGGAGCCTGCGATACATAGAACGTCAGGTCCGTGATGGTGGTGCCGGAGATGGAACCCAGCATCGAAGCGGGGTAGATGAATTGCGCGCGGCAAAAATCATCGAGATAGTAGCCATAGACGGGCACGTACTCGTTGGTGGTCGTGCCGTTGGCCACCGTCAGGGTCTGCTGCGCCTGAGAGGCCAGGGGCAGGAGGAGGGCCAGGAGAGCCCACAGTGATAGCAGTTTCTTCATAATGTTTATGTGTTTATATTATTACTATTTTTAATTCAATACAATAGAAATCAAGGCATAAGGGAGGTTGTGGGAGCAAGGGTGAGTTTGCAAAGCAGTGGTGCAAATATAAACATTTTTTTCGAATATGGAGATTTTAACATAATTTAACAATGGTTGAATGGGTGGGGTACGGTAGGGGAACGGTAGGGGTTCTCTAGGGTAATAGATAGGCCTTTTCCCATTATTACCCATCGATGGGTAATGATGGAAACTTTACCCATGTTTTTTGGTGCGGCACAATAAAGCGGGCTTTTTTGTGTTAATGGGGCTATAGAATTGACATTCCGTGTACGAATACCATACGCTAGCCAACGGGCTGAAAATCATATTGAGCCGCACCCCCTCGCGGGTGGCTTATTCGGGTGTGTACATCGGCGTCGGCAGCCGCGACGAACGTGGCTCGGACGAGGGTATCGCCCACTTCATCGAGCATTCGCTCTTCAAAGGCACCGCTCACCGCCACGCCTACCACATACAGAACCGCATCGATGGCGTAGGCGGCGAGTTGAACGCCTTCACCACCAAGGAGGAGACCTGCGTCTATGCCTCGTCGCTCACCGAGCATCTGGAGCGCTGCCTCGAGCTCTTCGCCGACATATTGTTCCACAGCACCTTCCCGGCCAAGGAAATCGAGAAGGAGAAGGATGTGGTGCTGGAGGAGATTAACGCCTACAGCGACTCGCCGGCCGAGCTCATCTTCGACCAGTATGAGGAGCAGGCGTTTGCCGGCCATCCGGTGGCGCACAACATCTTGGGGTCGAAGAAGAATGTGAAGCGTTTCACCACGGAGCGCCTGCTGCAGTTTGTGCAGGGGAACTACACGCCGGGCCGCATGGTGGTTACCGTGGCGGGCGATGTGCGGATGGAGCGCCTGGTGCGCCTCTGCGAGAAGCACTTCGGCCACTACGGGAACCGCCCCTCCGCCGTCGACCGCACACAGAGGCCGCTCTTCCAGCCTTTCGACCGCTACGTCAACCGCCACACCCATCAGGCCCACCTCCTCATCGGATGCCAGGCGCCCGACGTCTACCACAAGGACAAGACCGCCTTCTCGTTGCTGAACAACCTTCTGGGCGGCCCTGCCATGAACTCGCGCCTCAACGTGGCTGTGCGCGAGCATTACGGCTTCTGCTACAATATCGAATCCCAGTACGTACCTTTTTCCGACACGGGGCTTTTCTATATCTATGCCGGCGTGGACCTCGGGGCGGTGGAGCGTGCGCGCGCCATCATTGTGGACGAGCTGCGCCGCATGGCAGACACCGCGCTGACCGACAAGCAGCTGCGGTCGGCCCAGCGGCAGATGATAGGGCAGGTGTCGATCAACGACGACTACGGCATGAACGAGATGCAGTCCATAGGCAAAGCCTATCTATGCTACGACCACGTGAACACGCTGGAGGAGATGGAGGCCGACCTGATGGCCGTCACGGCCGACGATGTGCGGCGCGTGGCGCAGGAACGCTTTGTGCCGGAACGCTTTGGAACGCTGATTTATAACTAACACCCACACGACCCATGACGCTGGACTATCCCTGGTATTTTGTGCTGCTGTGCCTGCTGGCGGGCGCGGCCTATGCGGCTGCGATGTATTTCTGGGGCAGGAACCCCTTCCGCTGCGGCCTGCGATGGGGGCTGGCGGCACTGCGTTTCGCCGCGGTGAGCGCGATAGCCTTCCTGCTGCTGGCACCCACGGTGCGGCGGACGGTGCACGAGCGGCAGCGGCCGCTGGTGGTGCTGGCCGAGGACCGGTCGAGTTCGGTCTCGGCGATGCACCGCGCCGGCGACGAAATCCCAGCAGACCAACTCCAGAACCAACTGGAGGGCGACTTCCGCCTCCTATACACCTCGAACAATGACAACCCAGAACATACCGACCTGGGGGCACTGCTCGACGTACCGCGCGATGCCGCCGCCGTGGTACTCTTCAGCGACGGTCTCCACAACCGAGGCCAGAGCCCCGTCTCCGTGGCCGAGGATCTGGGGATGCCTGTCTACACCGTGGCCGTGGGCGACACCACACAGCGGAACGACGCCTGGCTCTCGCACCTGCGCACCAACCGCATCGCCTACCGAAACAGCGAGATGACCGTCGAGGTAACGGTCAACGCCGTGGGCCTGGCGGGTCAGAAAGCCGACCTGTGGGTGAACGGATCGTCCGGCAGAACCGTGGCCATCCAATCCATCACCTACACCGACAACCATTTCAGCACCACCCGCACCCTGACCATCCCAATCGGCGACAAGACCGGCCTGCAGCGCTATGACGTGTACCTGGATGAGCTCCGGGAAGAGTCCCCGATGGGGAACAACCACCTAGCATTCTACGTGGATGTCATCGACAACCGGCAACAGGTGGTCATCATCGGCGCGGCACCACACCCCGACCTATCGGCCCTGAAGCAGGCCGTGGAAAGCAACCCCAACTACGAAGCCACGATGCTGCTGGCCAGTGAAATACACAACTCGGAAACCAAGAATCAAAAACCGGAATTCACACTCGCCATTCTACACAACCTACCCACCGCCACACTGACAATTCCCGAGGCGGTGAAGGAGTTGCCGCAGATGTATGTCATCGGCATGCAGACCGACCTGCCACGGTTCAACGCGATGAAGACGGGGCTGGAAATCGTGTCGCGCGTGAAAAAAGGCAGCGAGCTCACGGCGGTGTACAACGACGGTTTCACCCTCTTCCAGTTCGACCGCGGCGACGGCGAGGCGCTGGAGCAGCTGCCGCCCCTGACGGCCCCCTTCGGCGAGGCCAAAGCCGGCGAGGGTGTGCAGAGCCTGCTCACCGGCCGTCTGGGCAATATCGACAGCCGCCAGCCGCTGGTGGCCGCCACCTCGCAGGGAGGGCGGCGCAGGGTCTTCGTGTGGGGCGAGGGGCTGTGGCGGTGGCGCTTAGGCGACTATCTTAATTCCCAAAGCCACGGACATTTCGACCGCATGGTGGGTCAGCTGGTGAACTTCGCCGCCCAGCAGGAGGGGCGCGAGCGCTTCCGTGTGGAGGCCGAGCGCATCTATTCCACCATGGACAAGGTGCAGCTCAAGGGACAGCTGTACAACGAATCCTATGAACCCATCAACACGCCCGAGGCCACACTGACGCTGACGGGCGACAGCATCAAGAGCGCCGACTTCACCTTTGCACGCCAGGGCGACGGCTACGCCCTCAACCTCGGCACCCTGCCCGCCGGCACCTACCGCTACACGGCGAACACCATCCTCGACGGACAGAAACTCTCCGCAGAGGGTACCTTCGCCATCGAGGAGACAAACTTCGAACTCGCCACCCTGACAGCCGACCACACGCTGCTGCGCACCATCAGCGCGGCGACGGGCGGCAGCATGTTCTTCCCCGACGACATGGATGCCCTCGAGGCCGAACTGCGCAAGATAAAGCCCGTCATCCACACCCACACGCGCCACAGCGAACTGCTGACCCTGCCGCTGGTGCTGGCACTCATCCTGCTGCTGCTGGCGGCCGAGTGGGTGATGCGCAAATACCACGGGGAGATATGAACAGGTGGCGCAAATGGTTGAACGGTGATGGAATAGGTGGCGAGGCGGCCACGCTGATGGGGGGCAACATCATTGCCCAAGCCATCGCCATGCTGGCCTACCTCGTGCTGACACGCCTCTATTCGCCCGAGGACTTCGCCCTGTTCAACATTTTCTACTCCTATATCGAGGTACTCATCATTGTCTCCACCTGCAAGTACGAACTGGCCGTGGTGGCAGCGCGCGATGCAAGCGAGAGCACCGCCGTGGCCCGCTTCGCGCTGCGGATGAATACCTGCGTGTCGTTGTTACTGTTGACGCTAGCCCTGGCACTATATCTCACCGACACCCTCCCCGGCGACTATGCCGAACTGGGAGCCATCTCCCTGTTGGTGCCACCGATGGTTTGGCTCATGGGTTCGTCGCGCATCTATGCGGGGCTTTACAACCGTGTGCGTCGCTACCGCGTGATGGCGTCGGCCGAGATCACCAATGCGGTCGGCGGTGCAGGTCTGAAGATATTGTTGGGCGTGCTGGGCATGAAGCCCGCCGGTCTGCCGCTGGGCACCGTGCTGGGGCAGGGGGCGGCCAACCTGGTGTACCGCCTGCGGATGCGCACGCTGCAGCTGCCTGTCAGCACGCGCGCCCAGCGCAGGGCGGCCGCCTGGGAGTACAAGAACTACCCACTTTATGTGGCACCCAAGGAGTTCATCAACAGCCTCTCCGCCGGTCTGCCGTTCCTCTGGCTGGCATTCTACTTTGACAAGGCCGAGGTGGGCCTCTTCGGCTTGGCGCTGACCATGACTTTCCGCCCGGCCAACCTGCTTAATTCGGCCCTCGAGAGTGTGCTTTACGCACGTGCCGCCGAGGGTGTGCGAGAGGGGAAGCCGATCAGCAGGCTGCTGTGCCGCACGCTGCTGGCCGTCAACGCCGTGGCGGTGCCGGTCTGTGTGGTGGGCTGGCTGGCGGCCGAGCCGGTATTCACCTTCCTGTTCGGGAGCGAGTGGGAGGGCTGCGGTGTCTATGTGCAGGCTTTGCTACCCTGGATTTGGCTGTCGCTCAACGCCACTCCGCTGACCTTCCTCTCGCTCATATTCAACAAGCAGCGCACAGAATTCCTATTCTACATAGGACTTCTGGCGCTGCGCGTCGTGGCCATCGCCGTGGGCATCCGGATGGGGAGTTTCCTCGCGGCGGTGAGGCTCTATGCTGCGGTGTCGGCGCTGACGATGGCGGCGCTGGCGGCATGGTATGCCGCATTGGTGCGCCGCTACGAGCGCTCGGCCGCCTAGAGATTGAGTCTGAAGAAGATGACCTGCGGGTCGGCGAGGCCGTTGCCCTGGCCGACGGTCAGTTTGTAGAGAGCCGACGAACCTGCGGGGCACTGGCTGGGCACAATGTCGTACTTGATGGGATAGTCGGGGTTCATGCCAGGATTGAGACCATAGGGTTTTCCATCCCAGGGGCAGGAGGTACCGGCACAGACTTCATAGCCTTCGAAGGCAGAGGCACCCTCCACCAATTCGATTCTGTGCGACGTATTGAGCTGGTCCGCGGTCTTGTTCTCGATGATAAAATTGACCACCACGATGTCATCGTTGATGTCCGTCTCGGAGGCCGTGTAGGTGTAGGTCTCGCCAGCGGCAATCTCGCTGCCGTTGACATAGATGGCATACGAGGTCGAGGCCTCATAGGTCTGGCCGGTGGCGGGCTTGTCTTTGTTCTCGTCTTCGCAGGACGCGAAGCCGAACGTGGCAGCCATCACAAAGGCTGCCATCAGGATGCGGAATGTTTTTTTCATTGTTTTTCTGGTATTTGACTGTTAAACATTTAATCTAGCTTGAGTACGGCGAGGAAGGCGCTTTGCGGCACCTCGACGTTGCCCACCTGGCGCATACGCTTTTTGCCCTCTTTCTGCTTCTCGAGGAGCTTGCGCTTGCGCGTGATGTCGCCGCCGTAGCACTTGGCGGTAACGTCCTTGCGGACTTGGCGCACCGTTTCGCGGGCGATGATTTTGCTGCCGATGGCGGCCTGGATGGCCACGTCGAACTGCTGGCGCGGGATGAGGTCTTTCAGCTTCTCACACATCTTGCGGCCGATGGGGTAGGCGTTGTCGACGTAGGTGAGGGTGGAGAGGGCGTCGACGGGGTCGCCGTTGAGCAGTATTTCCAGCTTGACCAGCTTGGAGGGCTGGTAGCCATTGACGTAGTAGTCGAAGGAGGCGTAGCCCTTGGAGATGGACTTCAGCTTGTCGTAGAAGTCGAACACCACCTCGCCCAGCGGCAGGTCGAAGGTAATCTCGATGCGGTCGGTGGTGAGGTAGGTCTGGTTCTTGAGGATGCCGCGCTTGTCCATGCAGAGTTTTATCACAGGGCCTATGAAGTCGGCCTTGGTGATAATCTGGGCGTGGATATAGGGTTCGTACACCTCGGCGATGTTGTTGGGCTCGGGCATGCCGGAGGGGTTGTAGACGTTGAGCTCGGTGCCGTTGGTGAGTTTGATTTTGTACTGCACGTTGGGCACCGTGGTGATGACATCCATGTTGAACTCGCGCGTGAGGCGCTCCTGGATAATCTCCATGTGGAGCAGGCCGAGGAAGCCGCAGCGGAAGCCGAAGCCGAGGGCGAGCGACGACTCGGGCTCGAAGGTGAGCGATGCGTCGTTCAGTTGCAGTTTCTCGATGCTGGCACGCAGCTCCTCATAGTCGTCGGTGTCCACGGGGTAGACACCGGCGAAGACCATGGGTTTGACGGCCTCGAAGCCCTCGATGGGTTTCTCGCAGGGGGTGGCCACATGGGTGATGGTGTCGCCCACGCGCACCTCCTTGCTGCTCTTGATGCCGGAGATGATGTAGCCCACGTTGCCGGCACGCAGTTCCTTGCAGGGCTCCATGTTGAGGCGCAGCACGCCGATTTCGTCGGCGTCGTACTCGCGCTCGGTGCTGAAGAACTTGACGTGGTCGCCCGTGCGCAGCGTGCCGTTCATGATGCGGAAGTAGCTGATGATGCCGCGGAAGGGGTTGAACACCGAGTCGAACACCAGCGCCTGCAGTGGTGCCGCAGGGTCGCCCTCGGGGGCGGGGATACGGTCCACGATGGCGTCCAGTATCTCCGGCACACCCATGCCCGTCTTGGCCGAGCAGCGCAGTATGTCGTCGTGCGAGCAGCCCAGCAGGTCCACTATCTCGTCAGCCACCTCCTCGGGCATGGCGCTGTCGAGGTCTATCTTGTTCATCACGGGGATGATTTCCAGGTCGTTCTCGAGGGCGAGGTAGAGGTTGGAGATGGTCTGGGCCTGGATGCCTTGCGTGGCGTCGACCACGAGGAGTGCGCCCTCGCAGGCGGCGATGGCGCGGCTGACCTCGTAGCTGAAGTCCACGTGGCCGGGGGTGTCGATGAGGTTGAGCGTATAGTCGTGGTAGCGCATCTGTATGGCGTGGCTCTTGATGGTGATGCCGCGCTCCTTTTCGAGGTCCATGTCGTCGAGCACCTGGTCCTGCATCTCGCGGGCGGTAACGGTATTTGTAACCTCCAGCAGGCGGTCGGCCAACGTGCTCTTGCCGTGGTCAATATGGGCTATGATACAGAAATTGCGTATGTTCTTCATCGGTCTCTAGTGTCGGTGTTTCAAAAGTGCAAAATTACAAACTTTTTTCGACCTGGCAAAATTTTTCTTCTGTGGGCAAATATTTTAGTCCGCCATCCTCCTGCCGCTTTTTTCGGGTTTTATTTGCGAAATGAAAAAAAAATTATTTTCGGAAGGCCATGAACCAGGCGAAGAGGAGAATGCCGGCGAGGGTGCCGAGGGTGGTCTCGGTGAGGCAGGAAATGGCCAGCGTGATGGTCCAGGCAACGATGAGGACACCCTGGCGGCGGAGGCGTAGCAGGGCGCGGCCGAAGAGGAGCAGGAGCAGTGCCGCGCCGAGGGTGCCGAAGAGGGCGAGGAGGGTGAGGTACTGGCTGTGGGGGTACATGCCGCTGCCGCGGAGGGGGGAGTCCATGGCGCGGAGCTCGGTTTCCATGGCCTGCTGCAGATCGCCGGCGCCGGTGCCGAGCCAGGGGTGGCGCAGGAAGACGCGCCAGGCGGCACGCCAAAGCTCAAGGCGCTGGAGCATGGTGAAGCCTGCGACGACGTCGTAGCAGCGGTAGTTTTCGTACTCGAAAAGCATGACGTGGACCATGCGGCGCAGGGGCCAGGGGTGGGTGTAGGCGGGATTGGGCACGCCGCTGGCCACCTCGGCCAGCTGCCCGGGCGTGAGGGCGGCGACACCGGCGCTGTCCTTGGGCAGGCCGAGGGCGTTGAGGTAGCGGATGAGGCAGGGCTCGATTAATTGTGAATTTTGAATTTTGAATTTTGAATTCTGGGTGCGGCGGGCCCATTCGGTGCGCAGTTCACCCAGCTGGATGTAGTTGTTGACGTAGTTGCCGCTCTCGATGAGGCCATCGCGGTAGTGGTCGTAGGGGCGTCCATTGGCAGTAGCGGGCTGCAGGGGGGCGGTGGCGATGGGCTGCATGCGGTAGTAGTGGTGCACCTCGTAGAGCAGTGCGCCTGCGGCGGCGAGGGCGCAGAGAGCCCAGACGGCCACCCAGCGGCGGCGGTGCCGGGCGCGCAGGGCGAGGAGGAGGCTGAGGAGGGAGAGGACGGCGACGGCGGTGTAGGACCGCAGGAGGACCACGAACACGAGCAGCCAGGCAGCCAGCAACCAGGCGCCGAAGCGCCAGCGCGAGCGGCCGCACTCGGTGAGGCAGACGACGATGGCGAGGCAGCAGTTGAGGGCGAAGCGGATGTGGGAAATGTAGGGGATGGCCTGGCGGTAGGGGAGGCCGTCGATGGTGAGCATGCGGACGAGGCCGATGAGGGAGACGACGACCACGGTGCCGGCGTAGAGCCAGAGGATGGTGCGGCGGGCGCGTCCGGAGGGGGGGCGGGTGGTGAGCACCACCAGCGGCACGGCGAGCAGGGGAAGCATAAGTTCCATCTGGCCAAGCCACTGCACCTTGTCGGTGCTCCAGAGGCCGGAGAGGGCGTAGAGCCCCCAGAGGGCCAGCACGGCGTGCAGGAGGCGGCTCCGGCGCGCCAGCTGCCATTTCTCGGCCCAGCGCCCTTCGAGCAGCCAGTTGGCCGCCAGCAGCACCCACACGAGGTTGGCTGCCCAAGTGGAGCAGAGCATGGTGCCGCCCAGCAGGGTGAGCAGGGCCAGGTAGATTTTTCTATTCACTTCTTATTTCTTTCCCTTCAGTTCTTCCACGGCGCGGAGGACCACCTTGTCGGTCTTGAGGGCGCCCTGGATGCGTCCGCGGTCGTAGTAGTAGCGGCCGAGGAGTTCGGCTTTGAGCATGTCGGCGATTTCGGAGCGGTGCTTGACGAGGTCGTCTTCCTTGACGCGCTTCATGGCCTCCTCCATGGCCTCGAGCTGCTTCTCGACGGCGTCGGAATATTTCTCGCGGTCGGCCACCTTGCGGAGCTCTTTGATGGCGTGTTCGGTGTAGGTGTCGTAGCTGAGGTTTCGCTCGCGGAGGAAGCGGCAGAAGTCGGCGTAGAGTTCGTCGGAGACCTCGAAGTCGGCGGCGGGTGGCAGCGAGGGGTGTGAGCGGTAGTAGTCGGTGGCGTAGTCGAAGACGAGCATCTTCTGGACCAGTGCGATGGCGATGTTGGACATGTAGTCGGGCTCCACCTCGATGTCGGGTTCGATGCCGAAGCCGTCGTAGACGGTGCGTCCGGCCTTGGTCTTGAAGGCGGTCTTGAGGGAGTCGGGGACGCGTGTGGCGCGGCCCTGCTGGTCGCGGTGTGAGTAGTCGATGGCCTGGATGCAGCGGCCGGAGGGGATGTAGTATTTGGAGACGGTGACCTTCATCTGGCTGTTGTAGGGCATGGGCAGGATGTTCTGGACGAGGCCTTTGCCGAAGCTGCGCTGGCCGATGACGACGGCGCGGTCGAGGTCCTGGAGGGCGCCGCTGACGATTTCGGAGGCGGAGGCGGAGGTGTTGTCGATGAGGACGGCGAGGGGCAGCTTGGTGTCGACGGGCTGCTGGCGGGTGAAGCTCTTCATATTCTTGGAGGCCACCTTGCCCTTGGTCTCGACGACGAGGGTGCCTTGGGGAACCCAAATATTGACGATGTCGACAGCCTCGTTCATCAGTCCGCCGCCGTTGCCACGGAGGTCGAGGATGAGGCCTTTCATATCGGGCTTGTCGTTGCGCAGCTTTATGAAGGCGTCTTTCACATGCTTGGCGGCGTCGGTGGTGAACTCGTCGAGCTTGATGTAGCCGTAGTCGCCCTGCACGTAGCCGTAGTAGGGCACGTTGGGGAGCTTGATTTCGCGGCGGGTGAGCGTTTTTTCGAACACCTTGCCGGCGCGTTCTAGCTTGAGGGTGACGGAGGTGCCGGCCTGGCCGCGCATGGCGCTGCTGACGTCGGCGGTGGTTTTGCCGCGGGTGCTTTCGCCGTTGACCTCGAGGATGAGGTCGCCGGGCTTGAGGCCGGCCTCGTCGGCCGGGAGGCCTTGGTAGGGTTCGGAAATCAGGATGCTGTCGCCACGCTGCATGATGAGCGAGCCCACGCCGCCGTATTCGCCCAGCAGCTGCAGCTTGACATCCTCGATGTCGCTCTCGGGGTAGTAGTTGGTGTAGGGGTCGAGGGAGGAGAGCATGGCGTCGATGGCCACCTTGATGGTCTTGCCGGGGTCGACGTCGTCGACATAGCTCTGGTTGAGCTGTTTGTAGACCGAGGAGAAAATCTCGAGGTTCTTGGCTATTTCGAAGCCGCGGTCGTTCTGGGCGGCGAGGGGGGCCGCGGCCAGGAGGGCGGCGGCCAGGAGGGTGTGTCTGAGGGTGCGCATGGTGTGATGTTTACAGGTGCAATAACAGCGCATCGCTGTTTTTATTGTGCGGGGCGCTGTATTATATCGTAGATATAATATAATCAGCACATTACCTCGCAGCAACAAGGCCACACCATCCCTATACCAACTCTATACCAACTCTATACCAAGTCTATGGCCGTAGGGGGATCCTAGGGGGATTGTTGGGGAATCGTAGGGGGATGTTGGCTGAACTGGCGTGGCTTGGCATGCAACGGACTGAACGACAGGCACCTGGCGCGATGGCGCCGGCGGAGAGAATATTCCGCTCGCAAAGTCATGGAAATTTTGTATTTTTGCAGCGAGGAATGGATAAGACAATCCCACGCTAACAGATAGAAAACGAAACAGATAGAAAAAATGGCCGTAAGCGACGACAGGAAATTCACGAGAGCGCAGGTCTATCACCTGCTAGAGGGGGTGAAGGGGAAGACGCTGGGTGAAGTGGAGGGATACCGTCTGCTCATAGGAACCTTTTCCAACGATATTCAGAATAGAATTCTAAAATTGCCGACTCAGAAAACCAATCATATGGCCAATCTCTTGTATGACCAAACATATTCCTTGCTGAATCATACAGAAACCAATGTGTTGAACGTAGCGTCTTGTTGCCAAAGAACACTGAATATTCGTGCTCGTTATCGGCATCTTTTTTCAGATTATCTATTAACTCTCCTGTGCTTAACCAGTTTTTTCCTTCCATGTTTTTTTGTGCAAAAGTCGGAGATCTTTTTAGAAAAAACAAATCTTTTAAGTTATTTTAGATCTCGTTTATGATTTTTTAATAAAACCAAGTAGAATACACCAAACCTGTTTTCCATGAGTTACAATATAGAAACCCGTTCTATCACGGAATTCGTTACAGACAGCAAAATCAAGCTGCCGCGTTTCCAGCGTAAATCGACGTGGTCTGCCAAGCAGAATTTTGAATTGGCGATCAGCATTTTCCAGGAGTACCCAGTAGGCGTAGTCATCATAAACGATGAGGGTCACACCTCATGGTTGCTGGATGGGAGGCAACGCAGGGCGGCGCTACGGGATCTGCGCGCAAATCCCGATTTGGTATATGACTGGGCTCGGAAATACATCAAATTCAGAAGCAATCAGGATGTCACGGACCTAAAAAACATGTTCTGGGACAAAATCGATGCTTATTTACAGCAAGAGGAATCGGAGGAGGAAGAAACAACTGCTGCTGCCGAGCCAGAAACAATAACACCGGAAGAGGACGAGGATATCAATAAATGGCGCCAGCGCGAGGGGCTGAACACGCTGTTGGAAATCATCCTCATGGTGCACCAGAAAAACGCCAATGGCGGCAGATGGGAGAGAATCTTTAACGACCTAAACAAATTGTTGGAAAGACCGCCGTATGCTCCCAGACGCGATGGTTTCAAGATTAATCCGGAGGATTTGCGCCAGTTCCTGCTCGACTATAAAAACAAAGTCGGAGTGCCCACGATGGACAATTTTATCCAGCATATGGACGACTTTGGCGGAGCAATCAAAGAGGGAAAGGAAAAGGCTTTCCACAATCAGGTGGAAAAGAAATGGGAAGATATAGAGCATATCATACTTGTAATCGCCAAGTCCGAGCAGATTATTTCGGACGCCCGCATTGGTGTCATACTTCTCAAAAATGTTACACCTCTCGACGCACAGAACATATTCTCGCGTATCAACAGCGGCGGCACACAGCTCAAGGCAGAAGAGCTCTTGTCGGCCAAGCCATTCTGGAATGAGAAAGTCATCCTGGTGGATGAAAATATGCAGAGGTTGGTGAACAATCTGTATAAGCGACTTGGTGTTGAGGTTCCGCAGGATGGCAATGTTGTACGATGGGATTACGGTGCAACTCTGATTTCGCGCATCAAGGACCAGCATCTTTTCTTTGAAGACTACGAGGCAAAGACTGCATCGCAGGAGATAGACCTGACGCAGATAACCCTTGGGTTCAAAATGATGAGCGCCTACTTCAACCGTGGAATTTCCGCCATTGTTGTGAATGAACTCGAAAGGAACAAACAGATCAAGTGGGGTGGAAGTATCGACGAACTGGTGGAAAGCATCAATATAGTTTGCGAAATACTTCTAAAGTCTGAATTTTTCAGATATCTGCTTAGCTGGAAACGGCCACTGTACAAACTTCTAGGAGCGGCTCCGACACTTGAATATATCACCATTCTCCTGCTGAACTGGGAAAACAAAGGATGTCCTCGTGTATCATCGGCGGAATACAATGCGTTTGTACGCGATGCAAAAGCCCTCTTGGATCGACTGATCTTCGAATATTGTGTCGGAGCTTGGAGGGGCTCGGGGGATTCAAAAATGGCAAATCACGTCAAGAACTGGCAGGAACGCCTTGCTCCGATGGAGGCCGACCCATGGGTCAGCCTCATAAAAAGCAGCTGTGAGGGAAGATACAATGGCCAAACGTTGGACATCAAGCACCTGACACCAATCCTGTGCTACCAATACGCACTTCAGAAAAAACAGCCCGATACCCCATTGAACGAGACTTCGGAAGTGGACCACATCATGCCTAGGGCGCGACTTGAGAACAATTCGATGATACCGGCAGGGTATCGAGATGCGCTATTCAACCTTGAACTGCTCCCTAAAGATGATAATATTCAAAAGAAGGACAAAGCACTCAATGAGATTAGCGACAGTTTCCTGCGCCAATCAATTTCCAGATACTGTGATGTCGCAATAGAGGATTTCGACAAATACTCGGACATTGCAAATATCGAAGACATGAAAAAGGCTAGACTGGAAATGTTGTTGGATGTTTTCAGAAGAATGAGGAAAACGGAACTGTCAAACTAACGGAATTCCATGGAAATGAACAAGGAAATGCCCTTTCAATGAGCAGTAAATTTAGAATCTGACAACTAAAAACCAATCAACATGAATACAGAACGGATCGCACAGATGGAGCGGAGGTTTGTGAGGGCGGAGGCGGCGGTGGGGGCGATGGAGGAGGCGATGGATGATATCGCTGCGCTGAACGAGTACCTGGGCAGTCCCGAGTGGCTTGCCGACCGTGCGGACGACGAGGCGGGGCGGCTGCCGCAGGGCCTCAGGCGCGGCGTGCTCAGCGAGGACGCCATCTGGAACCTGCTGGAACGCTGCCGCGAAATGAAAGAACAGCTATAGTTACAGACCAAAGACAACAACACTATGACCGACCAGATCAACTATTCCGGCAGCGAGGTGGACTATGCCGATGTGCTGCAGACGATGCGGCTGGTGGCGGAGATGAACAGCGGCTACCACACGGAGGCCGAGGTGCGCGACTACCTGGGCCGCATCACCGGGCAGCCGGTCCCCGACACCGTACGCGTGTTCACACCGCTGAACATCAACTACGGCCGCAGGCTCACCTTCGGGCGCGACTGTTTCGTCAACTTCGGCTGCACTTTCCTCGCCCTTGGCGGCATCACCATCGAGGACGATGTCTTCATAGGCCCCCACTGCGTGCTGGCCACCGAATACCACCCCGAGAACCCTGCCGCGCGCCACACGCTGCTCACCAAGCCCATCGTCGTGCGGCGCAACGCGTGGCTCGGGGCCGACGTGAAGGTGCTGGCCGGCGTCACCATCGGCGAGAATGCCATCGTGGCGGCGGGCAGCGTGGTGACCAAGGACGTGCCCGCGGGCACCGTCGTGGCCGGCAGCCCGGCTAGGGTGCTCCGCGAGATTGACCCCGACAGGTAGAATGAGTGGCACGGCACTGTACCGCTCGCCAGTGGGCGACCTGTGGCTTGCGGGCGACGGCTGGGGGATTGCCGCACTGCAGTTTGTCGGGGAGGGGGTGCGCGAGGAGGTGTGTGGGTGCAACGGCTGCTTCGAGGAGGCTGTGCGCTGGCTCGACTGCTACTTTGCCGGAGAGGAGCCGGGGTTTGTGCCGCGGCTGCGGCTGCGCGGGACGGAGTTCCAGCGGCGGGTGTGGCGGGAGCTGCTGGCGGTTCCGCGCGGGCATACGGTCACCTACGGCGAGCTTGCGCGCCGCGTCGGATGCAGCTCGGCGCAGGCTGTGGGGCAGGCCGTGGGCAGCAATCCCGTGGCCATCATCGTGCCCTGCCACCGCGTGGTGGCTGCCAACGGCCTGGGCGGCTATGCCTACGGCACGGCCCTCAAGCGCCGGCTGCTGGATTTGGAACACGTTTTTTTACCGGGTGGGGAAAAATGACTATCTTTGCACCCTGAAACAGCCGTGACGGAAATTCCGACGGCTATGAAACACAACGGATTAGAAACAACAAATACAAAAAAAGAGACATGTTTTTCCAAGTTTACGGGGCCGATGCCCTTGCGCAATGGGGGATGCTGCTGGTGGTGCTGGCAGGCTTGATCCTCTGGAACGAGTTTGCACGCCGCACCAAGATGGGCGGTGCCATCACTTTCTTTGCCATACCGGTGTTGCTGACGGTCTACTTTGTGGCCATCGCCATCGGGGCGCGCAGCGGCGCCGAGTGGGCGGTGAACAACCAGACCCACCTCTACATGAACGGCTGGTTCCACTATGCCAAGCTCTATGCCGCCCTTACGGGCTGCATCGGCTTCATGATGATCAAGTACAAGTGGGGCATCGGGGCCAAGCACTGGTTCAAGCCCTTCCCCTTCGTCATTGTGGCCATCAACATCCTCATCGCCGTGGTCTCCGACTTCGAGAGCGCCGTGAACGGCTGGAACAAGTGGTGGCTCTCGAGCGAGGGAGTGTGGCTTTACGGCGGCTGGCACAACGTCTTCAACGGCCTGGCCGGCATCTTCAACATCTTCTGTATGACCGCCTGGTGGAACGTCTATGCCTCCAAGGACAAGAAGGATATGATTTGGGCCGACATGACGTGGGTCTATATTGTCATCTACGACATTTGGAACTTTTCCTACACCTACAACTGCCTGCCCACGCACTCGTGGTATTGCGGCATTGCCCTGCTGCTGGCCCCGACGGTGGCGGCCATCCTGTGGAACCGCGGCGGGTGGATCCAGAACCGCGCCAACACGCTGGCCATCTGGTGCATGTTCGCCCAGGTGTTCCCCCTCTTCCAGGAGACCTTCAAGGACGGCAGCCAGTGGTTCCGCTGGGCGGTGCTGCCGGTGCAGTATCCCGACGGCGTTGCCACCGTCCGCCAACTCTATGAGGCGGCCGGCGGCGAGGCCGCGGCCGTGGGCACCACGGTGGACAGCGTGGCCGCCAACCCCACAATGATGACCGTCATCAGCGCCCTGGCCCTGGTGACCAACATCATCGCCCTCGGCTATATCGCCTATGTGTCCAAGAAGCTCCACATCAACCCCTACAAGGAGGATGTCTTCGTGGGACAGAAGTACTACAAAGACGCCATGGCCCGCGCCGAGGTTGAATAACCGTCAGTCGTCGAGGGCCAGGCCGCCGAGGGAGGTCTCTTTGTAGAGGCTGGGGAGGTCGTTGCCGGTGAGTTTCATGGTGCGTACCACCTTGTCGAAGGAGATGATGTGCTGCCCGTCGGACATCATGGCGTAGATATTGATGTCGAGTGCGCGGAGGGCAGCCATGGCGTTGCGCTCGATGCAGGGGATTTGCACGAGTCCGCAGAGGGGGTCGCAGGTGAGGCCGAGGTTGTGCTCCATGGCCATCTCGGCGGCATATTCGATTTGCTTGGGGCTTCCGCCGAAGAGCTGGTTGCTGGCGACGGCGGCCATGACGCAGGCGGAGCCCACTTCGGCTTGGCATCCGGCTTCGGCGCCGCTGATGGAGGCGTTGGTCTTGATGACGTTGCCGAAGAGTGCGGCGGTGGCCATGGCGCGTAGGATTTCGCGGTCGGAGAAGTTGTGGTTTTTCTTGAGGTGGTAGAGGACAGCGGGGAGGACACCGCTGGAGCCGCAGGTGGGGGCGGTGACGATGCGACCGCCACAGGCGTTCTGCTCGCTGGTGGCGAGGGCGTAGGCGATGACGAGGGCGCGGCTCTGGAGCGAGGGCTTGAAACCGCTGGCGCGGACGTGGTACTGGTGAGCCTTGGAGCGGAGGTGGAGGCCGCCGGCGATGACGCGGTCGTCCTGCAGGCCTTCCTCGATGGTGAGCTGCATCTGCTGCCACATCTGCTCGAGGTAGGGCCATAGGGTGTCGTCCTCGCACTGCTCGACATATTCCCAGAAAGAGAGGCCTTCGCGCTCGATGTGTGCCATGATGTCGTGCATGGTGGTGTGGGGGTAGATGCGGCCTTCGGGGGTGATGCCGAGGGGGACGTCGCCTTGCTCAGTGGCGAGGTAGCCGCCGCCGACGCTGTAGACGAGCCAGGAGTCGGCCGCTTGGTTGCGGGCGTCGAGGGCCTCGAAGAGCATGCCGTTGGGGTGGAAGGGTTTCACGATGTCGGGACGCCATACGATTTCGGCCTCTTTGGGAGCGAGGCCGCGGGCGACGGCGCGGTCGGTGTGGTGACCGCGGCCGGTGGCGGCGAGGGAGCCGTAGAGGGTGACGCGGTAGCGGACGGCGCCGGGGGTGCGCGCGGCGAACATCTCGGCGGCACGGTTGGGGCCCATGGTGTGGCTGCTGCTGGGGCCGTAGCCTATCTTGTAGATTTTCTTGATGGTTTCCATACTATATTTTAATCATTTTCTGCTCGAAGCCTTCGACCGTCATCTCTTCGGGCGAGACGAGCCAGAGGAGGTCGCCGTGCTGGAAGACGGTGCCGCGCGGGGGGTTGACAATCTTTTGTCCGGCGCGTTCGATGGCGACGACCAGGACGCGGTGCTGTGTGGCGAGGATGGAGGTGCCGACGGGGAGGCCGCAGAGTGGGCCGCCGGCCTCGACATGGTAGCGGTACATGTGCAGTTCGTGGTCGGAATGGTCGTGGATGAGCACGTCGGCCTCGCGCTCGATGTCGGCGCGGATGGCGGAGACCTGCTCCTCGGTGCCGATGACGGTGACGACGTCGGAGGGCATGAGTATCTGGTTGCGGTCGGGGAGGTCAATCACTTGGTCGCCGCGCTCGATGGTGACGACGTTGGCGCCATAGCGGTCGCGCAGCTTGCTCTCGGCCAGCGTCTTGCCTGCCAGGGGCGAGTAGGGGCTCATCAGGAGGCGTTCCATGTAGAACTCGTTCTCCATGCCGGCGGGGATGCGGAAAGAGTTCTGCGCCTGGCGCGAGTTGAAGTTGTCGAGGAAGCGCCCTTCGATTTGGGCGTAGAAGCCGTTGGCGCGGCGCGAGAAGAGGACGGCCAGCAGCACCATGAGTGCGATGACGAGGAGAAATCCGATGGCGAGGTTGACATAGGAGCCGACGACGGTGCCGACGAAGAAGAGGGCCACAAAGTAGCGCAGCACGAGGAGCGGGATGACGACGGCCTGGCTGAAGCGGTAGGCTTCGAACATCTGCTTGATGCGCTGTTTGCTTACGTTCTTGACGGTCACGGCCCAGAGGAAGGGGGCCATGATGAGCAGGGTGATGGCCATGCCGAGGATGCGGCTCCAGATTTGCGGAATGCCGGCGTCGGCGAAGATGCCGTCGAGCAGGGGTTTGAGCAGACGGGACGAGAGGCCGGCGATGGCGGCGAGGATGATGCCGTAGAGGAAGATGTTGGTGAGTTGCTTGGTGACGAAGTCGCGGATGCCGGCCTTGTGGTCGGCGTCGCTGGAGGCGTTCTGGCTGTAGTGGTCGAGGTGCTGCTTGACCTTGTCGGGCAGCCTGGGCGAGAGCCAGTTGTAGAACGGCAGGGCGCCCTTGATCATGTAGGGTGTGACGAAGGTGGTGAGGATGGAGACGGAGACGATGATGGGGTAGAGGTTGGGGTCGATCACCTTGAAGCTGAGGCCCAAGCCGGCGATGATGAAGGAGAACTCGCCGATTTGGCAGAAGCAGAAGCCGCTCTGGATGGCGCCCTTGAGCGGGCGGCCGCTGAGGAGGATGCCGATGGTGGCCGAGAGGGGTTTGAAGAGGATGATGGTGAGCGCGATAACGAGGATCGAGAGCCAGTGTTCGGCCAGCACGGCGGGCTGGATGAGCATGCCGACGGAGACGAAGAAGATGGCGCCGAAGAGGTTCTTCAGGGGTGTGACGAGTCGGTGGATGACGTCGACCTCGATGGTTTCGGCCAGGATGGCGCCCATGACGAAGGCGCCGAGGGCGGTGGAGAAGCCGGCCTGTGCGGCCAGCACCACCATGCCGAAGCAGAGGCCGACGGCGAGGATGAGGAGGGTTTCCTCGCTCATGTAGCGACGCATCCAGCGCAGGAATGTGGGGATGAGGTAGATGCCGAAGACGAACCAGGCGACGAGGAAGAAGACCAGCTTGGCCATCTGGCCGGCCAGGGCGCCGCCGTCGAAGCTGTGGCTGACGCTGACGGTGGAGAGGACCACGAGGAGGAGGACGGCGATGATGTCCTCGACGACGAGCACCGCGGTGACGGTGGAGGCGAATTTCTGCTGCTTGAGCCGCAGGTCGTCGAAGCTTTTGATAATGATGCTGGTGGAGGAGATGGAGAGCATGCAGCCGAGGAAGGTGCAACCCATCGAGCTGAAGCCGAGGATTTTGCCCACGGAGGAGCCGATGAGGAACATGATGGCGAGCTCGGTGAAGGCGGTGATGGCGCCGGTGGCACCCACTTTGCGCAGCTTTTTGAGGCTGAACTCGAGGCCGAGGCCGAACATGAGGAAGATGATGCCGATGTCGCTCCAGACGTGGATGTTGGTTGCGTCGGTCACGCCGGGGAACCATTCGAAATAGGGCCCGATGAAGAAGCCGGCGAGGATGTAGCCGAGGACCAGGGGCTGCTTGAGCCATTTGAAGACGACAGTTACGACGCCGGCCGCGATGAGGATGACGGCCAGGTCGGTGAACAGGGCGGGTAGGTTTTCCATTCTACGTGCGGAAGTGTTATGGGGCTTGAACGAAAAAAAGAGTGTTTTATTGCCACGGAAAGTAAAAAAAACAATGCATGAATTGCAATTCCCACAGAAAGACTAAAAACTGTTAATTTAACTGTTATTAGGAAATTCGGAAAACAAGAACAAAAATGGTTAAAATTCGTTAAACTTCCGTTTGGACCCCAAAACGTCATTTGTACATGATTGTCAACCAATGCGTTGCAAAGGCAATTTCTCGAAACCGGCTCCCTGTCTGCGTCCAGAGGGGTTTTCTAGGGGAATGGTAGGGTAATAGTTCGGCCTTGGTAGGGTAATTTAACATTTGTGTTAATACATGTTAATGACGCCCTGTGTTTAACAGGTATTAACATTTTGCCGAAAGCAATAAATTTGGCGGCATAGAAAAAAAGATGTATCTTTGCATTTTATTATAAATAGGAATGGCCAACGTAAGATGCTCAATACCAAAAGGTACGCGTGATTTCCTGCCGCAGGAGATGGCGCGCCGCAATTATATTTTCGACACCATACGCTCGGTTTTCCGCGCCTTTGCCTTCGAACCCATCGAGACGCCGGCGCTGGAGAACCTCACGACCCTCATGGGCAAATACGGCGAGGAGGGCGACAAGCTGCTCTTCAAGGTGCTCAACTCGGGCGACTTTATGGATGGCGTTGATTTCCAAGAGAGTCCGGCCCGTGTGGCGGCACGCATCTGCGACCGCGGCCTGCGCTACGACCTGACGGTGCCTTTCGCCCGTTTCGTGGTGCAGCACCGCGACCAGCTGGCCTTCCCCTTCCGGCGCTACCAGCTGCAGCCCGTCTGGCGCGCCGACCGCCCGCAAAAGGGCAGATACAGAGAGTTTTACCAGTGCGACGCCGACATGATCGGCTCCCCCTCGCTGCTGAACGAGCTGGAGCTGGTGCAGATGATCGACATGGTGTTCAACAGGCTGAACGTCAACGTGGTGGCGAAGATCAACAACCGCAAGGTGCTGGCCGGCATCGCCGAGATGATCGGTGCGCCGGAACGCCTGGTGGACATCACGGTGGCCATCGACAAGCTGGACAAAATCGGGCTCGACAACGTGCGCAACGAACTGAAAGAGCGCGGATTGAGCGATGCCCAGGTGTCGGCCCTCGACCCCGTCTTCACGCTCAGCGGCGATGCAGGCCAAAAGCTCGACGCACTGCAGCAGATGTTTGAGAACGTGGAGGTTGGGCAGCGCGGCGTGGGCGAGTTGAAGGAGCTCTTCGGCTATATCGACGCCGCGGGCGTGGGTTGCCGTGTGGAGCTGGACCTCACCCTGGCCCGCGGACTGAACTACTACACGGGCGCCATCTTCGAGGTGAAAGCGCTCGACGTAAGCATCGGAAGCATCTGTGGCGGAGGCCGTTACGACGACCTCACGGGCATCTTCGGCATGCCGGGGGTGAGCGGCGTGGGCATCTCGTTCGGCGCCGACCGCATCTACGACGTGCTGACCGAGCTGGACGGCTTCCCGCAGGATTTGTCGCAGTCCGCCCGCGTGATGTTCATCAACTTCGGTCCGGCGGAACAGGCTGTCTGTGTGGCGCTTGCCTCGCGGCTGCGCCAGGCCGGCATCGCCACCCTCGTCTATCCCGACGCCGCCAAGATGAAGAAGCAGATGGACTACGCCAACCGGCAGCAGGTGCCCTTCGTGGCTTTCGTGGGCGAGAACGAGATGCGAGACAATACCGTGACCCTCAAGAACATGGCCGACGGCACGCAGGAGACCCTCGCCGTGGGCGAAATGATAGAGCGACTGAAGTGAAACGACTGCTGTTCATACTTTTGCTGACCCTCCCGCTCGCCATGCGGGCGCAGGACACGCTGGACGTGCCCCGCATCGGCACCGAGCGCTTCGAGGAGGTGGGCACGGGCGTGTGGAGCCTGCCCGAACCGCCCGACACGGTCTACGTGCTGCGCACCGACACGGTCACCCTGCTGCGGGTCGACACGGTCACGCAGGTGCGCGTCGACTCGGTCTACATCCTCCGCACCGACACCGTCGTCCGCCGCGAGGCCGACACCGCAGCCCTCAAGGCCCTGCAGGAGAAGGAGGTCTTCTACCGCGAAATCCTCACCGCCAGCGGTGTGGACAAAGAGAAGCTCGAAGCCGAGCGCAACTACTACATCCACATGGTTGACTCGTTGCGCACCCTGGTGCGCATCGCCGAGCTGGAAAATGTGCGCAAGGAGGAGGCGAACAAATACCTCGAGGAGCGCGTGCGCATAGCCGAAGAGCGCTCGGCCCAGGTCACCAACCGCAAGAAAAAGGTGCGCCCCATCCAGGGCGTGGCCATGCGCTTCTACCGCACGCCGGAGTGGGAGTTCATCCTCCGCAGCGGCGAGCAGCAGGGCACCTACGAGAAACTGCTCAGCAACCGCAACGCCGGCAGCATCGAATTCGACTATGTCACCGGCGCCTCGGTCATGCTGTGGGACCTCACCAAATATTTCAACAAAGACCTGACCATCGGCAACGACAGCACCGGCCGCACCATCCGCCGCTTCGACCAGGACTTCGCCTACGACCTCGGCCTCTACGTCGGCTTCGGCGGCAGCAACCTCTTCAAGAACTTCTACATCGGCGCCAGCTTCCGCTTTGTCGACTTTTTCTATATCACCGGCGGCGTCAACATCGCCGAATACACGGTGCTGAAGGAGGGCTACGAGGACAACCACCAAGTGGGCGACAACCTGAGCCTCAAGGACGTCACGGCCAGCGCCTGGCTCGTCAAACCTTTCATATCGCTCTCTATCGACCTCGACTTCTTATCGTACATTAAAAAATAAGCTATGATTTTCAACTCTATCCAGTTCGCCATCTTCCTGCCGGTAGTGTTCCTGCTCTACTGGTTCGTGTTCGACAAGTGGATCTCCAAGTCGCCGCACCAGCTCAAGCTGCAGAACGCCTTCGTGCTGGTGGCCAGCTATGTGTTCTACGGCTGGTGGGATTGGAAGTTCCTCATCCTCATCGCCTTCACCTCGCTCTGCTCCTACCTCAGCGGCATCCTCATGCGCGAAGGTGACAAGCGGAGGAACCTCACGGTGATGTGGGTCAACATCGTTATCAACATCGCCATCCTCGGCATGTTCAAGTACTACGACTTCTTCGCCACCGAGTTCGCACGCCTCTTCGGCCTCGAGGGCGACAAGTTGCTGCTGCACCTCATCCTGCCCGTCGGCATCTCGTTCTACACCTTCCAGGCCCTGTCGTACTCCATCGACATCTACCGCCAGAAGATGCAGCCCACGCGCGACGTCGTGGCTTTCTTCGCCTACATCGCCTTCTTCCCGCAGCTGGTGGCCGGCCCCATCGAGCGCGCCACCAACCTGCTGCCCCAGTTCCAGCGCAGGCGCGACTTCGACTACCAGACCGCCCTCGACGGCGCTCGACAGATCCTCTGGGGTCTCTTCAAGAAGATGGTGGTGGCCGACACCTGCGCCTCCTACGTCGACATGGCCTTCGGCGCCCCCGCCGCCGGCAGCGTCAAACTAATGGGCGCCATCTTCTTCACTTTCCAGATCTACGGCGACTTCTCGGGCTATTCCGACATCGCTATCGGCACCGCCAAACTCTTCGGCGTCAAGCTGATACGCAACTTTTCCAACCCCTACTTCAGCCGCGACATCGCCGAGTTCTGGCGCCGCTGGCACATGAGCCTCACCACCTGGTTCCGCGACTATATCTACATCCCCCTCGGCGGCAGCCGCACGGTGAAGTGGAAGGTGATCCGCAACACCTTCATCATATTCACTGTCAGCGGTTTCTGGCACGGTGCCAACTGGACCTTCATCGGCTGGGGTCTCTACCACGCCGCCCTCTTCATGCCGCTCATCATCCTGGGCAAGAACCGCAAATATACCGACGTGGTGGCCACCGGCCGCTGGCTGCCCTCGGTGAAGGAGCTGGGGCAGATGACGCTCACCTTCATGCTGGCCGTCATCGGATGGATCCTCTTCCGCGCCACCGGCATCCCCAGCGCCATCGGCTACTTCAAGAGCATGCTCTCGGTCGAGACCCTCACGGGGTTCTACAAGATATTCTGCGAGTGGACCATGCTGCCCGTGGGCATCATGCTGCTGGTCGAGTGGCTCAACCGCCAGGGCGAGCACGGCCTGCAAGGCTTCGACCGCGTGGTGAAGAGCCGCTGGACCCGCTACTTCCTCTACGCCCTCGCCTTCGTGGCCGTCATCTTCTTCCGCGGCGATTACGCCGAGTTCATCTACTTCCAGTTCTAACCTTAGTGCGTAATTTGCCAAGGTAAGACTTCGGGCTATGAGACTTTTTCTAAAAGATATACTCATCACACTCACCATTGGGATTGTACTGACAATCCCTTTCGAAGTATTCTACAGCCACAAGTCGAACCTAATGACCTATCAGTATTCCTATCTGGAGAACCATCCCGACCGCATCAAAACCCTCATTTTAGGACACTCGCAATCAGCCTTCGGCATCAATCCCCACGCCATGGGCGACAGCACATTCAACCTGGCTGTTTTAGGCAGGGTTATCCACTTCGATGTGCTGCTGCTGAAAAAATATATCGGCAGTATGCACAACTTGAAAGCCGTAATTTACCCGATGCATTATACATTCTCCGGCGGCTGCGGATTTTACGAGAAAACCATCAGCAGAAACACAACTATCTTTGCCCACGCACGCTTCATGAAGTTGCCCAATGACCAATACCCCATTCAAAGCGCACTCTCTTTTTCCACCATGTTAAGCGACCATTTCAGCTGGAAAAAATATGCCGACACTCCACCATACATAGATACCCTGGGCTACACCAAGATACAGGGATGCAGCGACTGGATGGCCTCCGATGTAATGCCGCAAGTAGGTCAGGAATCATTTACACAGGATCTAGCCGAGATGGCATCCCTCTGCCACAAACATGGAGTACGGTTAGTTGTGGTAACATTCCCCATGAAAAAACGCGCTCTAAACCTGACTACTCCTGCTGGAATACAGAACCTGTATAACGTCATCGCCGAGGTACAGAAACACTATCCTGTCGAATATCGAAACTATATGGGGGACGACCTCTTATCTCCCGATAGTTTATATTACGATTGCACCCACTTCAACCACACCGGCGCCACACTGTTCGCACAACGTGTAAAACAAGACTTCGGGTTATGAAACACTTCTTGCAGGACATATTGATAACCTTGGCACTGGGCGTTGGAATGGCAGCCCTGTGCATGCCCTTGTTGAAGCTGAATGCCCAGCAGGCCGATAACGAGCATTCCGAGAAAAGAAACTACCTGGAAAGTCACTTGAACGACATAGCCATATTAATCGCAGGGCACTCACAGTCGGAAAGCGGCATGGATCCGTGGGTATTCGACAGCGTCTATAATGTGTCCATCACCGCCCGCATAAGCTACTACGATGCAGCGTTGTTGGCACGATACGTGCCGCAAATGCCCCACCTTAAGGCGGTAATCTATCCCCTCATCTGCGAGTACGAGCCAGGGACGGTATTCCTCAAGGACGACTGGCGGGAGAACAATCTATACAACTACAAGTTCTATTGGGGCATTGACGAGGCACCAATGCTTATGGAACGGAGCAACCTGTTCCGGCATACATACGAAACCGTCTCGCGCCTGCTATCTATCCAGTCGGGACGCAGAACCACTGATTACGATTCCTTGGGGTTCTTTTCCTTGGGAGACAACGTGTCCGATGGGAACAACGTCTACGAGGCACCGGGCTGCGAGCCGATGGTTACCGAGTCGCTACTGAAGATGGCCAAGGTGTGCAACGATCATGGAGTGAGGCTGATAGTGGTGACGATGCCGTGCAACAGTACGTATCGGGCGGCCCATGGCGACTGCGACGACCGGCTGCAGCGGCTGATGGATGAGGTGGCGGGGGAGTATCCAGCCGTGGAGTACCGCTGCTACCTGAACGACGAGCGATTCAGCGACTCGCTCTTCAGCGACCAATCGCACATGAACCAAGCCGGCGCCACGGCGTTCGCGCTGCGGCTGAAGGAGGATTTCGGACTGTAAGGGAGGCCTAGCGGTTCCAGACGCTTAATTTGGAAAGGAAGGAGATGTTCTCCTTGACGGCGGACTCGACAATCTGGTCGAAGTCCATGTCGGGGCTTTTGTGGAAGGCCACGCGGATGGGCTGCACATAGGCCGGCAGCCCCTGGAGGCGGGTGCCGAGGCGGGCGGCGTCCTTTTCGGTGGTGACGATGATTTTGTTCGAGCCCGGCAGGGCGTCGTAGGCGGCCTTGATTTGCGAGAGGTCGCGAGGGGAGAAGTCGTGGTGGTCGGCGAAGGCGAGGTGGTGCACGCGGGTGTGCTGGCGGAGTTCGGCCACGAGGGGCTCGGGGTGGGCGATGCCTGTGACGACGAGCACGTGGTCCACGCGCCGCAGGTCGACCGCAGCCTCCTGCCCGTCGAGGGCGCGCAGGGGCAGGTAGTCAAAATAGGAGAAGAAGACTTGCTGGCAATTCTGCAGGCGCAACTCTTTCACAATGTTGTGGCGCTCGATGGGGTTGAGCTTGGCGGGCGACTTGGTGACGATGACGATGTTGGCGCGGAAGCGTGCGCTTTTGAACTCGCGCAGGTCGCCATAGGGCAGTATGTGGTCGCGGCTGAAGGGGCGGCTGTACTCGGTGAGGAGGATGTTGACGGTGGGTTTGATGTAGCGGTGCTGGAAGACATCGTCGAGCACTATCAGCTGCGGGGCGGTGGAGATGCGCACCTCGCTGCCGTCGGGGCCCTCTTCCAGTCGGTGCTGCTCCATGAGCCGGCGGACGCCTTCGACGCGTTTCTCGCATACGGCCACCTGCACCGAAGGGAATTTCTGGGCGAGCATGGCGGGTTCGTCGCCGAGGAGGCGCGGGTCGTGGCTGCCGTCGTCGAGCAGGAATCCCTTGGTCTGCCGCTTGTAGCCGCGGCTGAGCAGGGCGGTCGGGTAGCGGTCGGCGAGGAGGCGGAGGAGGTATTCGACGTGGGGTGTCTTGCCGGTGCCGCCGGTGGAAAGGTTCCCCACACCGATGGTGGTGATGTGGGGAACCTCTTGTTTCTTGATACCCAGCGCGAAGAGCATATTCCTGCAACGCACCCCCACCGCATACCAGCAGGTGAGCGGGAAGAGGAGGCAGGATATGGTCCGGCGGAGGGACATTTATTTGTTGAAGTAGCGGTTGTAGAGGCCCTCGAAGGCTTTGCCGTGGCGGGCTTCATCGCGGCCCATTTCATGGACGGTGTCGTGGATGGCGTCGAGGTTGAGGGCCTTGGCGCGCTTGGCGAGGTCGGTCTTGCCGGCGGTGGCGCCGTACTCGGCCTCGATGCGCACGCGGAGGTTCTCGGCGGTGCTGTCGGTGAGCACTTCGCCCAGCAGCTCGGCGAACTTGGCGGCGTGCTCGGCTTCTTCCCAAGCGGCCTTTTCCCAGTAGAGACCGATTTCGGGGTAGCCTTCGCGGTGGGCCACGCGGGCCATGGCGAGGTACATGCCGACTTCCTTGCATTCGCCTTCAAAGTTGGCGCGGAGGTCCATTTTGATGTCTTCGGGGGCGTCCTTGGCCACGCCGACGATGTGCTCGGCGGCCCAGGTCTTGCTGTCCTCTTTCATTTCCTGCATGGGTTTGCCGCAGATGGGGCATTTCTCGGGCATGGTGTCGCCTTCGTGGATGTAGCCGCAGACGGGGCAGATGAATTTTTTCATGATGGTGTCCTTTCTTGGTGTTTTTGGATTAGTTGATATGTTACTTTGCCGTACACTCCACTGATGCACAATGTATTGCATTGCGCCGCACGAGGAGGGTACATGGGCAAAGATACAAAATGTTTTGGAAATGGAGTGTTAAATTTCTGTGAAAAAAGTCCAGGGGTTCTCTAGGGGAACGGTAGGGGTTCTCTAGGGGAATAGTTCGGCCTTTTCCCATTATTACCCATCGATGGGAAAATAGGGGAAGTTTGTTCACCGGGGTGCGGGTCGTCGGCCGGTGTCGCTGGTGACGACGAGGTAGGGCTGCAGCTGCCAGGGCTTGGGTGTCATGGGGCAGAACCAGTCGTAGAAGAAGGCGACGAGTGGAACCTCGGTGAAGCCGTCGGCGTGTCCGTCGGTGCTGTCGTAGGGGTCGGCCATGGTGAGGATGTCGTCGTCGTAGAAGTCGGGGGTGCCGCGGTCGCTGTAGCCGACGCATACGGTCCAGTGGCCGCCCCAGAGGTTCCAGCAGACCATCACCGGGCGTCCGGCCTGGAGGTGGCTGCGGAAGAAGCGAGCGGCGTCGCTGTAGTCGTCCAGCTGTGGCGCCACGTTGCCGACGGCCTGCACGCCCACCCGGTCGGTGTCGGCCAGCAGGGGCAGGCTGTCGGCCGGGCGGAAGCTGGAGGCGACGATGCTGAAGTCGTCGCGGCCGGCGAAGTAGCGGTGGAGTTCCTCGATGCTGGTGCCGTAGTCGGTGAGGCTGAGGGCCGAGCCGGGCGCGGCGCCGGGGCGGCGGCTGTCGACGTGGGTGTGCATTTTGACGGCCAGGTCGGCCTCGGTTTCGTCGGCGACGCCGAAGTAGTCCATCACCGCCAGGGCCGAGGCGCAGCCGCAGGTGTAGTCGGTCGCCTGCTGCCGCGGGCGGAATCCGTCGCGGAGCGACACCGAGCCTTCGCCGCCGCCACACGAGGCTGTAAACAATAGCACCAATACAATGGTAAGTATCTTATTTTCAATATTTTTTGTCATGATGACATTCTTTTTCCAGTCTGCAAAAATACGAAAAAATGCCCGCGCTGCCGCCAGGGTAAGGAGAAGTTCAACAAGGCTTAAAACGAGGCCGCCCGCTGCGAATGCAGCGGGCGGCTCACTTTTCAGTCGAGCACCAGGCTCGGCGCGCTGTAGGTGCGGGCGGCGAGCTCCTGGTTGAGCATGTAGAGGCTGCGGGCGTCGCTGCCGAAGAGCTCCATCTTCGAGATGAGGTCGCGGGCGTTGGTTTCCTCCTCGCCCTGCTCCTTGACGAACCAGTCGAGGAACTGCATGGTGCGGAAGTCCTTCACCTTGCTGGCGGCGTCGTAGATGGTGTGGATGCTGGCGGTGACGTACTCCTCGTGCTCCAGCCCGGCTTTGAGCACATCCATGTGCTTCTTGAACTTCTTGTCGGGCTTGGCAATGGCGCCGAGGGTGACGGGGCAGTCGTTGTTCTGCATGTACTGGTAGAAGAGCATGGCGTGGTCGCGCTCCTCCTGGGCCTGGATCATGTACCAGTTGGCGAAGCCGTTCAAGCCGGCGCGGCTGAAGTAGTTGCTCATGTCCAGGTAGAGATAGGCGCTGTAGAGCTCCTTATTGATTTGCTCGTTGAGCAGGTCGGATACTTTTTTGTTAAGCATATCGGGGTGTTTTTGGGGTTAATATTAATCTACAAACTTGATGTCCTTGACGTTGAGCTGTATCTCGGTCTTGCCGCGCCAGTAGTTTTCTTCGAGCTGGTAGCAGAGGTCGAAGCGTTCGCGGCGTATGCGCGAGTAGCACTCGCCGAACTGGAAGGCGATGGCGGGATAGGGGGCGGAGCGCTCGGCGATGGAGATGGTCTCCATCTTGAGGTGCTTCACTCCCACCACGCGGGCCTTGCCGGTGTCGACCAGCTCGCGGGTGACGAAGACCGGCACATTGTTGTCCGGACCGAAGGGGGCGAACTGTTTGAGGATGCGGAGGAACTTGGGTGTGATCTGCGAGAAGCCCAGCTCGGCGTCGATTTCGATTTCGGGGATGGTCTCCTCCTCGCCGAGGCTCTCGCGGGCGAGCTGCTCGAAGCGGTCCACGAAGGCGCGCATGTTCTCCTGGCGGAGCGAGACGCCGGCGGCGCTCTTGTGGCCGCCGAAGTGCTCGAGCAGGTCGGCGCATTTCTCGAGGGCCAGGTGCACGTCGAACTCGCCGGCCGAGCGGGCCGAGCCGGTGATGAGGTCGTCGCTGCCGCGGGTGAAGACGATGGTGGGCTTGTAGTAGGCCTCGACGATGCGGCTGGCCACGATGCCGACGACGCCGCGGTGCCACTCCGGGTCGAACAGCACGAGCGACTGGCGGCCGCGGTAGAAGGGGTCCTGCTCGATGCGGCGTTTGGCCTCCTCGGTGGCGCTGGTGTCGAGCTCCTTGCGCTGCTCGTTGTAGCGGTTGATGTCCTCGGCCAGGCGGCGGGCGATGGCGGGGTCGGTGGTGAGCATGAGGCGCACCGAGTCGAAGGCCGAGCGGATGCGGCCGGCGGCGTTGATTCGGGGGCCGACAAGGAAGACCAGGTCGGTGATGGTGAGCTCTTTCTCGAAGTAGTTGGTTTTGCCCTTCTCGGTGCCGTCGGCGGCGAGGTCGGCGCCCGCCTTGCGGCGGTCGACGTGGCCCTGCTTGAGGATGGCCTCGATGCCGACGCGGGGTTTGGTGTTGAGCACTCGCAGGCCGAAGTAGGCCAGCACACGGTTCTCGCCCATGATGGGCACGATGTCCGATGCGATGCTGACGGCCACCAGGTCGAGGTATTTCAGCAGTCGCAGCTTGAGCTCCTCCTGGCGCTGGCGGCGCTGCTCGTCGAGCTGTTCGGGCAGGTCGCACAGGCGCACGCCTAGGCGCTGCTCGAGGTGGGCCTCGACGATTTTGAAGCCGATGCCGCAGCCGGAGAGCTCCTTGTAGGGGTAGGGGCAGTCGGCCTGCTTGGGGTCGAGCACGGCCGCCGCCTGCGGCACCTCGTCGCCCGGCAGGTGGTGGTCGCCGATGATGAAGTCGATGTCGCGCTCGCGGGCATACTCCACCTGCTCCATGGCCTTGATGCCGCAGTCGAGGGCGATGATGAGTTTCACACCCGTCTCGGCGGCGTAGTCGATGCCCTGGTAGGAGACGCCGTAGCCTTCGCGCTCGCGGTCGGGCACATAGAAATCAATATTGCTGTCCAGCTCCTTGAAATAGGAGTAGACCAAGGCGACGGCCGACGTGCCGTCGACGTCGTAGTCGCCATAGACCATGATACGTTCCTGTCGTTCAATGGCTTCGTTGATGCGGTTGATGGCCTCGCGCATGCCCTTCATGAGGAAGGGGTCGTGGATTTGGTCCAATGCCGGGCGGAAAAAACGCCGTGCCTCTTCAAAGGTGGTTACACCCCGCTCTACAAGCAGGGTGGCGATGATTTTGTCAACGCCCAACGATGCCGCAAGTTTTTCAACAGTCTCTAAATCATAATCTTCTCTAATTATCCAATGTTTTTCCTTCATATTTTTCTGGCCGTAAAAGTACAACTTTTTTTCGGTACGGCAAAAAAAACTTTTCAACCGCGCGACTGTTCCGTCGGGAAAACCGTGTCCGCCGGCAACTTCAGCGGACAAGGTGGCGACGATAGGTGCGTGCGGCGAGCCAGGCGGCGGCGGCGAAAGCTGCCAGCAGCAGGAAAGCTGCCAGCAGCAGCTGCCATGTGGGCAGGCCGAAGGGGAGGCGCAGCAGGGCGGCAGCCGGGGCGGTGAAGGGGACAAGGGTGAGCCATTGGGCCAGGGTGCTGGCGGGGTGTTGCAATAACAATGGAATGAGTATCAATACGATGAGCAATGGAGAAAGGATTAGCAGCGTCCATTGCAGGGCGTCGGCGTCGCTGTCGAGCCGGGCGGCGAGGGCGGCGAGAAGGGAGCCATAGAGGAGGTAGCCCAGGAGGAAGAAAGCGAGGAAAAGCGTTGCTACCAGCGGCAGGTTGATGGCGGTGAGGCCCTGCACGGTGTCGTCGACGAGTGCGACGGGGGTGTTGTACTGCAGCGTAGCCTCGCTGCCTTTGGTGGCCAGCGAGCGGTTGGCCTGCTGCTGGCGTGCGGCAGCAAAGAGGTCGGGGCTGGAGGCCTGGATGGCGGCTATGGAAGCCGAAGCCAGCAGCACCCAGAGGGAGAGCTGCAGGACGGCTGTCGAGGCCACGCCCGCCACTTTACCCACCATGAGCTGCACGGGATGCACCGAGGAGACGATGACCTCGGCCATGCGGGAAGACTTCTCTTCCTGCACGGCGCGCATCACCTGCACACCGAACACGATGAGTGCCAGCACGACGAGTGCCACCAGCACGATGGCCACGACCGACTTGACGGCGGCGAAGCTCTCGCGGCCGGTGGCGGCGTCCTGGGTGTGGAGGCGGATGTGGGTGTTTTCGACGGAGAGCATAACGTCGGGTTCGAGCTGATAGACGTCTTCGAGTATGGCGTTTCGCAGCAGCATCTGGAGCTGGCTGTCGACGAGGCTTTGCAGCGCGAGAGGCGGCGTCGAGCTGTGATGGAGCAGGAATGCGTCGCGCGGGATGGTGGTCTGTCGTGCGGGGATGTAGAGGATGGCGTCGACGGAGTCGGTATCGAGCTGTCGGCGTGCATAGTCGAGGCTGGGCATGGTGCGGAACGCGATGCAGTCGGAGGGGCGAAGCGAGTGGGCGAAGAGGCCCGTCTCATCGACGACGAGGATGGTGGCTTGGCGGTCGGCGCGCTGGGCGGCAATGACGGGCAGGGCATAGAGGAGGGCCAGGAGGAGGGGTACGGCCAGGGTGAGGAGCCAGAAAGAGGGGCGACGCATCCGCATCCGCCACTCGCGCGCCACGATGAGGAGTGTCTTCTTCATAGCTGTAGGGTATTGTCGCAGAGGTCGGAGGCGGCCTGCAGGTTGTGGGTGGAGAGGAGGACGGCGGTGCCGGCGGCTTTGAGAGAAAGTATCTCCCTGCGGAGCATATCGGCGTTGTCGGCATCGAACCCGGAGAAAGGCTCGTCGAGGATGAGCAGGCGGGGAGTGTGGACTACCGCGGCGATGAACTGCACCTTCTGCTGCATGCCCTTGCTGAGGCGGGCCACGGGGCGGTTCCACCATTCCGCGGCACCCAGGCGGTCGAACCATTGGCGGGCAGCAGCCACGGCATCGGCTTTGGACATGCCCTTGAGGCGGGCCAGGTAGCACACCTGTTCGCCGGCACGCATGCGGCGATAGAGGCCGCGCTCCTCGGGGAGGTAGCCAATGCGGTCAAGGTCGGGCTGCACAAGGGGATGGTCGTCGAAGAGCACCTGTCCGCTGTCGGGCTCGAGGATGCGGTTGATGATACGCAGGAGGGTGGTCTTGCCGGCACCGTTGGAGCCCAGAATGGCCAAGGCCTGGCCGGCGTCGAGCCGGAAGCTGACATCGGAGAGCACGCTGTGCGATCCGAAGGCCTTGGAGATATGTTCTACTTGGAGGATCGCCATGGGAGTTTTATCAAGAGGATTTCGACTGCGAGTGCGAGCAGGGCTGCGAGGATGCACCAGCGCCAGAGAGGTGTGCCGGCAGTGCGGGCGCGGAGTTCCTGGTCGAGGGGGCGCGAGGAGGGGCGGACGAGGGAGTAGCCGACGAGACCGTCGATGCGGTCGGCCACCTCGGCGGGCGTGAGGAAAGAGAGGTCGGACTCGAGGCGGCTGTAGTTGAAGGCCAGGTGCTCGTCGGCCAGGCGGTAGTGGCCGGCGAGGACGATGTCGCCATGGGGCACGAGGAGGCTGCGCGAACCGGAGCGCCGGAGGTCGGGGATGAGGCTGAAGGTGCCGTCGGCCGAGGAGAGTTGGGGCGGTGTGGAGGAGGGGTTGTAGAGGTGGCGCAGGGGGATGGGGTCGACAGAGCCGAGGGTGAAGGCGGGGGGAGGCTGCGGAAGGCTGTAGAGGGCCATGTTGTAGAGCGTAGGAACGAAGAGGGCCTGGGCAACGAGGTCGGTCCACTCGGCATTGAGCGGCATGGCAAAGAGGTAGAGGCGTCCGGCGCCGTGGGGCGTGGCGGAGAGCAGAGCAGAGCCGTCGGAGCCGGTGATGATGGAGTGGCTGACAGACTGCGAGGTGGCGAGACGATAGTGACCCTGCGCCGATGGCATCTCCATTTCGCTCGAGGTAGCGCTGAATACATTGCGGTAGAGGCTGGCGGAGAAGTCGACCGAGGCGGCCTTCACGGGGCGTTGCTGCCATGTGTCGAGCCGTGGTGCGCGGAGGAGGTCGAGGAGGAGGTTGAGGTCAGAGGGGTCGGCATTGGCGGCGGGGACAATGGCCAGCGTGCCACCCTCGTCGACCCATGAGGCCAAGGCTTGCGCCTGGCCGGAAGGCAGGGTTCGGGTTTCGTTGAGGATGATGAAATGCAGGCTGGAAAGGTCGGGCGGCAGGGTGCCGGAGGCGAAACGGACGGCGGAGTCGGCCTCGAAGAGTTTGCGCAGGTGGGGGTTGGGGGTGGAGGCCACTTCGAGCATATTGACGGGCTGTCCAGCGAGGAGGGAGAAGTGGTAGGTGTCGTCGAAGGTGACAGGATAGTCGGTGATTTCGGCGCGGGCATCGAGCCACCCCGAGCTGTCGAGGGTGAAGCGGAGGGTGGTGCGCGCAGAAGCGCCGGCAGGGATATCGAGAGTAGCGACGGCACGCTCGCGACCGCCGACGATGAGGCGGAGGGGGATTTTCTCGGCATCGTGGGTGCCGCTGTTGCGGACAGAGACTTCGGCGCTGACGGTGCCGCCGGCGAAGTAGGCCGGGGCGTCGAGGCGGAGGGTGTCGATGAAGAGGTTGTCGGAGGCCACGGCTTCGAGAGGCACGAGGGTGGTGAGTACGAGGCTATCGGTGGCGAGGCGGTCGAAGTCGGCGGCCGATGTCTGGAAGTCACTGACGATGAAGGCGTGGCGGTTGGCGGCCTGGGTCTGGCGGAGGAAGTCGTGCTGGCGTGTGGCCACTTGGCTGAGGGTGCGGCTGGCGGGAGAGATTTGGATGGCGTCGAGTGCGGCGAGGAATTCGTCGCGCGCGAGCCAGCGGAACTGTTCGCCAAGGAGGTCGGAGGTGAGTAGTTGGAAGCGGTCGGAGGGGCTGTAGGCGGCGGCTATCTCGCGCCCTTTCTGACGGGCAAGGTCGAGCTGGCTGCCGGCGGCGGAGCTGTTCTCCATGCTGAAAGTGTTGTCGATATAGACGCTGACGGCGGTGGCGCCGGAGTGGAGCTGGCTGCCGGAGCCCGGAAGCGAGGGGCGGGCGAAGGCCAGGACGAGGGCGGCGACGGCGAGGCAGCGCATGAGGAGCACCAGCCAACGGCGGAGGGTGGACTGGCGGCGGCTCTCGGTGCGGAGCTCGGCCAGGCGGTCGACATTGGAGAAGTAGACGCGGCGGAAGCGGCGGAAGTTGAAGAGGTGGACGGCGATGGGGATGGCCAGTGCCAGGAGCGCCCAGAGCATTGCGGGGTTGGCCAGTATCATGCGGAGGTTCCTTTCTTGCTGTTGAATTGAACGCAGAGGTGGCTGATGCCGCAGTCGGCGCAGCGGGGCCGGCGGGCTTGGCAAACGTAGCGGCCGTGGAGGATAAGCCAGTGGTGGGCGGTGGCCAGTTTATGGGCAGGGATGTGTTTGACCAGCTGGCGCTCGACGGCAAGCGGCGTGGTGGCGCGGCGGACGAGGCCTATGCGGTGTGCGACGCGGAAGACGTGGGTGTCGATGGGCATGGCCGGGAGGTCGAATACGACGGCGGCCACGACGTTGGCGGTTTTGCGGCCCACGCCCGGCAGGCGTTGCAGGAGTTCGATGTCGGAGGGCACCTCGCCACCGAAGTCGCTGACCAGCATGCGCGCTAGACCAGCCAGGTGGCGGCTTTTGTTGTGGGGGTAGGAGACGGAGTGGATGTAGCGGAAGATGTCCTCCTCCGTGGCCTGGGCCATCGCCTCGGCGGTGGGGTAGGCGGCGAAGAGGGCGGGGGTGACGAGGTTGACCCGCTTGTCGGTGCACTGGGCGGAGAGGACCACGGCGACGAGGAGCTCGAAGGGGCTGCTGTAGTGGAGCTCCGAGGCGGCGTTGGGCATCGTTTGCTCGAAGTGGGCAATCATCTGGTCGTAGCGTTGCTGGAGGGTCATGGCCGGGTGGGTTCAAGTGAGACAAGGACGGGATAGTGGTCGGAGATGCGGGTGCGGAGACGGCGGTAGGAGAGGGTGCGGAGGTGGTCGCTACGGAAGACCATGTCGATGCGGAACTGGGGGAAGCCGCCGTGGTAGGTGGTGGAGAAGCCGAGGCCGCGGTCGCAGTAGGTGTCGGCGAGGTGGTCGGACAGGCGCGAATAGAGCCACGAGGAGGGGATGTCGTTCATGTCGCCGCAGACGATGAGCGGGACGGTGCACTCGCTGACGATGGGGCGCAGCTGCTCGTCCCACTCTTCTTCGTGGCGTAGCACGGTCTGCTTGGCCTTGCGGAGGGTGCGGGTGGAGGTGGAGTCGATGTGGCCGCGGCGCATCTGGGCTATCTCTTCGTGGTCGGTGGAGGTGAAGGCATAGGAGTCCATGTGGACGTTGCAGAGGCGCAGCGGCCGCTCGGCGTGGAGGATTTCGACCATGACCTTCTGGCGGTCGATGGCTTTGACGTAGGTGATGGGCAGGCGCGAGAAGATGGCGGTGCCGCGGGGGCGGTCGCCGTTGTTGCGCGAGCCGATGTGGTGGTTGTAGCCGAGGAGTTGGAGGCTGTCGGTCACGGAGCAGGTGCGGCTTTCGGTGTATTCCTGGAGGCAGAGCACGTCGGGCTGGTGCTCGCGCACGAGGTCGAGGAAGAGGCAGGCGAGGCTGTCGCTGAACTTGCCCTCGAATTCGGGGCCGGCGAAGTTGTGGAGGTTGTAGGTGAGGAGTACCAGGCGGTCGGGATGCTCCTCGAGGGGTGGCACTTTGGAGGTGCCGCCAATCTGGAAGAAGAGGCCCAGGACCGAAAAGCGGGCGGCGATGGCGGCGGTGGAGATGAGGAAGGGCCACTTGCCGGCGAGGAGCCACCCGAGGAGGAAGACGAGGTTGAGCGCCAACATAGGCAAGTAGGCGTAGGCCACCACGGAGGGGAGCACGCTGCGCGACGGGGCAATGCTGCCCGCCAGGGTGGTGAGCAGGAGGCCGACGGCAGCCAGCAGGTTGAGTGTCAGCAGTATGGCACGTACTATCTTCATATCTATCGAAGTGCAAAGATACGAATATTTTTTATATACGCGAGTGCAAACAGCAGAATTGGGGGCAAGAGTCGGTAGGGGGGTAGACGCGAAACGCCCCTTTTATTGTGCTCCAAAAACATGAAAATTTTTCGTCCAAAAGCCGAAAAAAGGCTGATTTTTGCCCCTGGACAACAGGGTGATTTACAGCACATTGGAGGCACCCTCTTCTTCCCCTCTTCTTCCATGGCAGGGGGATGGGAAGTGCCCCATTCACACGGGGCAAAAGAAAAGGCCCGCGGGGGGGACGCGGGCCTTTCGGTCTGTGTGGTGCGATGGGGAGGGAGGGGCTATTCGCCGGCAGGTACGTAGACGGGCTGGAAGGTCATGTCGGTGGTGGCGACGAAGGTGCGGGGGTTGTCGGTGTTGCCATCGTTCCAGCGGGAGAAGGTGTAGTGAGTTCCCCCGTTGTCGTATTCCGGGTCGGCGCTGATGATGACCGTGTCGCCTTTCAGGTACTCGCCATCGCCATCCGCGTAGGGCCGGCCTTCGGATCCGGTCTCTATCCTGATGCGGCACACCTGCGAGGAGATGGACATGCCGCTGCCGTCTGTGTAGCGGAAGTAGCTGCGATCCTTGCCGCTCCTGCGGTCGCTTGTCCACTCCTGCGTCATCGAGGTGGGGTAATCGCCACCGTAAGTGTAGGTGCTATGGCGGACGGACTGTTCCCCAGCATTATCAATCCGTGTTTCGCTGATAACGTTGTTTTTGGAGAGCCATTCTGAGGCACTTCGCGAAGCGTAAACTAATGTGCTCATGACACTCCGCAAGGGGTTAATCTTATTGTCGTAGGTATAGGTATAGGAGTAAGTGCTGGTGCGGGAGTTGTAGTTGTCAACTTCTCGTATTTCTACCACATTCCCGTTCTCCCAAGTGAGGTACGTTGTGTAGGTGCCGTTGCCGCCGTTGTACGTGAACGTCTTCTTTACAAGTTCGCCGGCAGCATTGTAACTGTATGTACCCTCACTCCCGTTAGAGCCGACAACCCCCGTCACCCTGTCGCCTGTATACAGGAGCGTATACGCACAACGCAACTCACCAGGGGCCTTGTATTCGCGAATTTCCTTGGCTTTGCCGTTTTCGTAGATGATTTCACAAGAGTATTCAGACTGGCCGTCGTCATTAAAAAGCTCCATCTTTTTCAGCAGGCCGTTGTCCCACGAGAACTTGTAGTAGAAAAAAGCTCCCCACGTTGCGGTCCCGTCGGTTTCGTAGTTAAGTTGTTCCCAAAACTCGAGCTTTTTCTCGCCGTCGGGGGCTGGGTCGGTGGGGGAGGAGGGCTTGTCGTCTTCCTTGCCGCAGGCGGCGAAGAGAATCATGGCGCCGAGCGCCAGTGTCAGCAGTTTGTGTGTGTTGGTCATTTTTTTAGATTTTTATAAGTGGTTTGTATTAATACAACGAAGAAAGTGGAGCCATCCATTTATGTCTCTATCTTCTTGTGTGAGGGCCTGAACTTCCCTGTAAAACGAATATAAAGTTGTTGTGAACCGCTCCACAAAGGGTGTATCATTGAAAATTAATACAATCCCAGGGAGCACCTTCAAACCCCTTTATTCCTAGTTTTACAGTTAAATGTGTAAATTGTTCAGGTTCACACAATCGGAATAAGGCGAAAATGCGCTTTCTTTCGGCAAACCATTTCTCAGCGGTTTGCGAGTGCAAAGGTACGAACTTTTTTTGAAACTGGAGAAAAAATATTTCCCCGACAGCAGAAAGGGCTATCGGGGAAAATCTGGTCTATGTCGCTACATTACTCCTGACCAATCTCATCAAGAAACCTTCTCACTTCCGATTTAAGATAAGGAATATCCTCTTCGACGACATTCCATACGATACGGAAACTGATTTTATAGTAGTCGTGCACAAGAATGTGTCTCATTTTTTCTATTTGATTCCAATTGACCGTTGTGTGACTGGCTTTGAATTCATGCGTGAGTTTGTATGCAGTCTCGCCAACAATCTGGACATTGTAAACCGTCGCATGAAGCCTCATACTATCGGCCACAAGCTGTGCATACGAAATTCCCTGAGTATATTCTTCGATTTTGTCGATGGCCATCAGGATATGCTCCAGTCGGCCGGGATCACGCTCGGGGTCTCTCATAGATTAGTTTTTTGTCGCGGTTGGCGGTTCTTTCGGCAAAGGGCAGCAGGGCACCATCTTCGACCAGGTCCACTTCGCGGTGCAAGAGGTTCTCCAAGTCGATTGTCATAGCGGCATATTTGAGCAGACCTATTTTAGCGTTCTCATGATCGAACACCACCAGGAGGTCAATGTCGCTGTCGGGGCGTTCCTCGCCACGGGCAAACGACCCAAAGACCCACGCCTTGAGTACAGGCTGGGTGGCGAAATAGTCGCATATCTGCTGCTGCATCTTGCTGTCCATATCGAGTGCAAAGATACGAACTTTTTTGAAACTGGCAAAATAATATTTTCGACATGGCAAAGAAAAAGGGGTCCGGACCGATGGTCGGACCCCTTGGGGGTTGGCTTCCGCGGAGGGGCTAGTTCTCCTTGGCGGCGCTCATGGCGGGGGCACTGCCGACGACGAGGTCTTGGTATTCGCGCAGGCCGGTGCCGGCGGGGATGAGGTGGCCGACGATAACGTTCTCCTTCATGCCGACCAGCGTGTCGACCTTGGCGTTGATGGCGGCCTCGGTGAGCACTTTGGTGGTTTCCTGGAAGGAGGCGGCGGAGATGAAGCTCTTGGTCTGCAGCGAGGCGCGGGTGATGCCCTGGAGGACCTGCTTGCAGGTGGCGGGGCGGGCGTCGCGCACGGTGACCAGGCGCTTGTCCTGACGGCGGAGCGAGGAGTTCTCGTCGCGCAACTCGCGGGCGGTGACAATCTGACCGACGGAGAGGGTCTCGCTGTCGCCGGCGTCCTCGACGACCTTCATACCGAAGATGCGGTCGTTGATGTCGCTGAAGTCGAGTTTGTTGACCAGGTCGCCTTCGAGGAAGCGGGTGTCGCCCGGGTCTTCGATTTCGACCTTGCGCATCATCTGGCGCACGATGACCTCGAAGTGCTTGTCGTTGATCTTCACACCTTGCAGGCGGTAGACTTCCTGCACCTCGTTGACGATGTATTCCTGCACCTTCATGGGGCCCTTGATGGCGAGGATGTCGCTCGGGGTGATGGCACCGTCGGAGAGCGGGGTGCCGGCCTTGACATAGTCGCTGTCCTGGGCCAGGATTTGCTTGGAGGTGGGGATGAGGTAGGAGCGCTGCTCGCCGGTCTTGGAGGTGATGGTCACCTCGCGGTTGCCGCGCTTGAGCTTCTTTGCGATGGAGACGATGCCATCCACCTCGGCCACGATGGCGGGGTCGGAGGGGTTGCGGGCCTCGAAGAGCTCGGTGACGCGGGGCAGACCGCCCGTGATGTCGCCTGCCTTGCCGAAGGAGCGCGGAATCTTGACCATGATGTCGCCGGCCTTGAGTTTCTGACCCTGCTCGACACCGATGTGGGCGCCCACGGGAAGGTCGTACACCTTGAGGATGTTGCCCTCGGAATCGACCACGTTGAGGGTGGGGTTCTTGGTGCGCTGGCGGCTTTCGATGACCACCTTGTCCTGCAGGCCGGTCTGGGCATCGCTCTCGACACGGTAGGTAACGTTCTCTATGACATTCTCGAACGAGACCTTACCGGCCACGTCGGAGATGATGACGGCGTTGTAGGGATCCCACTCGGCGATGAGTTCGCCCTTCTGCATCATGTCGCCCGAAGCCTTGTAGAGCTTGGCGCCATAGGGCAGGAGCGAGGAGAAGAGGGTGATGTCGGTCTTGGGGTCGACGATGCGCATCTCGGCCGAGCGACCCATGACGACATGGTAGCTGTTGCCCTCGGCGTCGCTGTAGGGGATGGAGCGGAGCTCGTCGATGACGAGGCGGCCCTCATGCTTGGCCTGGAGGCTGGAGGTGGTACCGATGTTGCCACCGGCCACACCGCCGACGTGGAAGGTACGGAGGGTGAGCTGCGTACCGGGCTCGCCGATAGCCTGTGCGGCGATGACGCCGACGGCCTCGCCTTTCTGCACCATCTTGCCGGTGGCCAGGTTGCGGCCGTAGCACTTGGCGCAGACGCCGTGTTTGGACTCGCAGGTGAGGACGGAACGAATCTCGACCTCCTCGATACCGGCCTCCTCTATGCGGCGGCAGATGTCCTCGGTGAGTTCGTCGCCGGCATGGGCAATATAGTCGCCGGTCTTGGGATGGATAATGTCGTGGACGGTGGTGCGGCCAAGAATCTTCTCGCCGAGGCTCTGGACGATGTCCTCGCCCTTCTTGAGGGCGGTGGTGGGCAGGCCGCGGAGGGTACCGCAGTCTTCCTCGTTGATGATGACATCGTGAGCCACGTCGACCAGACGACGGGTAAGGTAACCGGCGTCAGCCGTCTTCAGAGCGGTATCGGCCAGACCCTTACGGGCACCGTGGGTGGAGATGAAGTACTCGAGCACCGAGAGACCCTCCTTGAAGTTGGAGATAATGGGGTTCTCGATAATCTCGTTGCCCGAGGCGCCGGCCTTCTGCGGCTTGGCCATAAGGCCGCGCATGCCGGAGAGCTGGCGGATCTGCTCCTTGCTACCACGAGCACCGGAGTCGTACATCATATAGATGGGGTTGAAGCCCTGGTTGTCGGCCTTGAGCTGGCGCATGAGCGTCTCGGTGAGCTGGTTGTTGGTGTTGGTCCAGATATCGATGACGTGGTTGTAGCGCTCGTTGTTGGTGATGAGACCCATGGCGTACTGCGCCATGACCTCTTCGACCTCCTCGTTGGCTTTCTCGATGAGACCCTCTTTCTCGGCGGGGATGATGACATCGCCGAGGTTGAAGGAGAGGCCGCCGCGGAATGCCTGACGGTAGCCCATGTTCTTGATGTCGTCGAGGAAGGCGGCGGTGACGGCGTTGCCGCACTCGGTGAAGATGTCGCCGATGATGTCGCGCAGCGACTTCTTGCCCATCACCTGGTTGATGTAGCCATACTCGGCGGGGACCACCTGGTTGAAGATGACGCGGCCGACAGTGGTGCGGAGGCGGTTGGTCTTGATATAGTGGCCTTTCTCGTCGACGATGGGGTTGCCCTGGCCGTCGCGCTTCACCTCGAACTCGGTGCGGCTGTGGAGAGCCACCTCGGCGGGGGTGCTGCAGTCGACATCGGTCAGCACATTGCCATCCTTGTCTTTGATGACCTCGGAGAAAGTACGGTCGCTCTTAATATAGGTATGCTCGTCGCGTCCGATGGCGGCATCGAGCTGCATGCTGATGCAGGCGTTGAGGTCGACGCGGCCTTCGCTGTAGGCGATGATGACTTCCTCGGCAGAGTAGAAACGCTGACCCTCGCCCTTCACCTTCTCAGTATCGGTGGTGTGACGCGGCTTGGTCATGTAGTAGAGGCCGAGCACCATGTCCTGCGAGGGCACGGTGATAGGAGCGCCGTTGGCGGGGTTGAGGATGTTGTGGGTGGAGAGCATCAGCAGCTGTGCTTCGAGGATGGCGGCGTTGCCCATGGGCACATGGACGGCCATCTGGTCGCCGTCGAAGTCGGCGTTGAAGCCGGTACAGACAAGCGGATGCAGACGGATGGCTTTGCCCTCGACCAAACGGGGCTGGAAGGCCTGGATACCGAGACGGTGAAGCGTAGGAGCGCGGTTGAGGAGGATGGGGTGACCCTTGAGGATATTCTCCAAAATCTCCCACACGACGGGCTCTTTGCGGTCGACGATGCGCTTGGCGGACTTGACGGTCTTCACCAGGCCACGCTCGAGGAGCTTGCGGATGACATAGGGCTTGAAGAGCTCGGCAGCCATATCCTTGGGCAGACCGCACTCGTGCATATTCAGCTCGGGGCCGACCACGATGACCGAACGGCCAGAGTAGTCGACACGCTTACCGAGCAGGTTCTGGCGGAAGCGACCTTGCTTGCCCTTCAGGGCGTCGGAGAGCGACTTGAGGGCGCGGTTGGACTCGGACTTGACACTGGAGACCTTGCGGCTGTTGTCGAAGAGCGAGTCTACCGACTCCTGAAGCATGCGCTTCTCGTTGCGCATAATGACCTCCGGAGCCTTGATTTCCACCAGGCGCTTGAGGCGGTTGTTGCGGATAATGACGCGGCGGTAGAGCTCGTTGATGTCGGAAGTGGCGAAGCGGCCACCATCGAGCGGAACAAGGGGACGCAGGTCGGGCGGGATGACGGGGACGATGTTCATAATCATCCACTCGGGACGGTTGTCCATACCGCGAGCTTGCATGTTCTTCTGCGACTCACGGAACGACTCAATCACATTGAGGCGTTTGAGGGCATCCTGCTTGCGGGCCACGGCAGTTTCGCGCGAGGCCTTGGCACGGAGCTCATAGGAAAGCTTGTCGAGGTCAAGGTCGCAGAGAAGCTTGTAGAGCGCCTCGGCACCCATGCCGGCGATGAACTTGTCGGGGTCGGTGTCGGGGAGCTGATCATTGCCTTCAGGCAAAGAGTCTTTGATGTAGTAATACTCTTCTTCCGTCAGCAAATCGAGTTTCTGTACAGGGTTCTCGTTAAGCATAGCCTTGCCAGGCTGCATAACGATGTATTTTTCGTAATAGATTACCTGATCGAGCTTCTTCGAGGGCACATTGAGAAGAGTACCTATTTTATTGGGAAGCGAACGGAAGAACCAGATGTGGGCAATAGGGACCACAAGTTCGATGTGACCCATGCGCTCGCGGCGCACCTTTTTCTCGGTAACCTCCACACCGCAACGGTCGCAGACTATGCCCTTGTAACGGATGCGCTTATACTTTCCGCAATGGCACTCCCAGTCGCGGGTAGGGCCGAAGATGCGTTCGCAAAACAGACCGTCGCGCTCGGGCTTGTATGTACGATAGTTAATGGTTTCAGGCTTCGTTACCTCGCCAAAAGAGCGACGCTTGATGGACTCAGGCGAAGCCAGGCTTACGGTAATCGAATTGAAATCAGTCTTTAACTGTGATTCTTGTTTAAAAGCCATTTTATTCTCTTCTTAGTAAAGAATTAATCAAACGTAACCTCCAGACCCAGGCCACGGAGCTCGTGGACAAGGACGTTGAACGACTCGGGGATGCCCGGTATCGGCATGTTGTCACCCTTGACGATGGACTCATAGGCCTTTGCGCGACCCACTACATCGTCGGACTTGACGGTGAGAACCTCCTGCAGGACATGCGATGCCCCGTAAGCCTCGAGTGCCCAGACCTCCATCTCACCGAAGCGCTGACCACCGAAGTTGGCTTTACCGCCAAGGGGTTGCTGGGTGATGAGGGAGTACGGTCCGATGGAACGGGCGTGCATCTTGTCGTCAATCATGTGGTGCAGCTTGAGCATGTAGATATAGCCTACGGTGGCCGGCTGGTCAAAGCGGTCGCCAGTTTCACCATCATAGAGGTAGGTACGGCCGTTCTCCGGGAGACCTGCCTCACGCATGTAGCCATTGATTTGCTCAAGGGTGGCGCCGTCGAAAATGGGGGTCTTGAAACGCTTGTTGAGCTTTTTGCCAGCCCAGCCGAGCACGGTCTCATAAATCTGACCCAAGTTCATGCGCGAAGGCACACCAAGAGGATTGAGGACAATGTCAACCGGGGTGCCGTCAGCGAGGAATGGCATATCTTCGGCACGGACTATCTTGGAGACAATACCCTTGTTGCCGTGGCGGCCAGCCATCTTGTCACCAATGCGGAGCTTGCGCTTCATGGCAATATAGACCTTGGCCATTTGGACAATACCGCTGGGGAGTTCGTCGCCAACGGTGAGGGCAAACTTGTTGCGAGTGAAACGACCGGAAATCTCGCGGTACTTGATATTATAGTTGTTCAACAACTCTTTTATCAGAGCGTTAGTCTCTTTATCGGTAGTCCACTTGTTGGGGCTGACCTCCGTGTAGTCGATGGTCTTGAGGGTCTTGGCGGAGAACTTGACCTTCTTGGGAATAAGCTCCTCTCGATGGTTGGTATAGACACCATTGGAGACCTTGCCGTTGAGGAGAATCAGAAGGCGAGAGATAAGTTTGTCCTTCAGCTCCTCGCACTCGAATTTATACTCCTCTTCAGGCTTAGCAAGAAGTTCTTTCTCCTTGGCACGGGCCTTACGGTCACGAATGACGCGAGCAAAAGTTTTTTTATCGATGACCACACCTTGCATCGAAGGCGGCACCTTGAGCGAAGCATCCTTCACATCGCCAGCCTTGTCGCCGAAGATGGCGCGGAGCAATTTCTCTTCGGGGGTGGGGTCGGACTCGCCCTTTGGCGTAATCTTACCAATCAGGATGTCGCCCTCCTTGACCTCGGCACCGATACGGATGATGCCGTTCTCGTCAAGGTCTTTGGTGGCGTCATTACCCACATTGGGAATGTCGCGAGTGAGTTCCTCGTTGCCACGCTTGGTCTCACGCACCTCGAGGGTGAATTCCTCAACGTGGACAGAAGTGAAAATATCTTCGCGCACAACGCGCTCGGAGATTACGACGGCATCCTCGAAGTTGTAGCCCTTCCAAGGCATGAAGGCTACCATCATATTGCGACCAAGCGCCAACTCACCGGCTTGGGTTGCATAGCCTTCGCAGAGTACCTGACCTTTCTTGACCTTGTCGCCCTTCCTGACGATGGGGCGGAGGTTGATTGAAGTGGAATGGTTGGTGCGCTGATATTTGGTCAGACGATATTCCTTGACGTCATCATCGAAGGAGACCAATCTGTCTTTCTCTGTACGATTATGGCGGATGACAACCTTGGTGGAATCGACAAATTCCACAACACCGTCTGCCTCGGCATTGAGCAGCACACGGCTGTCATGAGCAACAGCCTCCTCAATACCGGTACCAACAATGGGGATTTCGGGATTGAGCAGCGGCACAGCCTGACGCATCATGTTGGAACCCATCAGTGCACGGTTAGCGTCATCGTGCTCGAGGAAGGGGATGAGGGATGCGGCAATCGAAGCAATCTGATTGGATGCAATATCGATGAGGTCAATCTCATCGGGCGAAACGATGGGGAAGTCCGCCTGACGACGGGCTTTCACGCGGCCTTCTGTGATGTTACCCTCGGCATCTTGCTGAGTAGTGGCTTGAGCCACAGTTTTACTCTCTTCGGCCTCGGCGGAGAGATAGACAGGTTCTTCATTGAGTTGAACCTGACCCTTAACTACGCGCTGATAAGGAGTCTCAATGAAACCGAGCTCGTTAATCTTAGCGTAAACGCAGAGGGAGGAGATAAGGCCGATGTTCGGGCCTTCAGGGGTCTCGATAGTACAGAGACGTCCATAGTGGGTATAGTGTACGTCACGAACCTCAAAGCCTGCACGTTCGCGAGAAAGACCACCAGGACCGAGTGCCGAGATACGGCGCTTGTGGGTCAATTCAGCCAGAGGGTTGGTCTGATCCATGAACTGGCTCAACTGGTTGGTACCAAAAAACGAGTTGATAACCGAAGAAAGAGTCTTGGCATTGATGAGTTCGGTGGGGGTGAACACCTCATTGTCGCGCACATTCATGCGCTCGCGAATGGTGCGAGACATACGAGCAAGACCCACACCAAACTGGTTGGAGAGCTGCTCGCCTACAGTACGGATGCGACGATTCGACAAGTGGTCGATATCATCCACTTCGGCCTTTTGGTTGATAAGTTCGACGAGATACTTAATAATCGAGGTAATATCCTCCTTGGTCAGAACTCTGACGTTGTCTGCAACATCCAAATTCAGCTTGGTGTTGATTCTGTAGCGACCCACATCACCTAAATCGTAACGCTTCTCGGAGAAGAAAAGCTTCTCAATAATGCTGCGGGCAGTCTCCTCGTCTGGTGGCTCGGCATTGCGGAGCTGACGATAAATGTACTCGCAGGCTTCCTTGGCATTATTGGCCGTATCCTTGCGAAGGGTGTTGTAGATAACGGAATAGTCAATACCATCTCTGTCTTCAGTCTTGATCAGTATCGACTTGATGTCCAAATTGAGGATCTTCTCAACATGCTCCTCCGAGAGCTCCACATCGCGCTCTATGATTACCTCGGTGCGCTCCATAGAGACCACCTCGCCAGTATCCTCATCTACAAAGTCTTCGGTCCAAGACTCAACAACGCGTGCAGCAAGTTGTTTGCCAAGAACTTTTTTAAGGTTGGTCTTAGTGACCTTTACCTCTTCGGCGAGCTGGAAAATGTCAAGAATATCTTTATCTGTTTCGAAACCAATAGCACGGAGCAACGTAGTGATGGGAAGCTTCTTCTTGCGGTCGATATAAGCGTACATCACATTGTTGATGTCCGTGGTAAACTCCATCCATGACCCTTTGAATGGAATGATACGAGCCGAATAGAGCTGCGTACCGTTAGAGTGGAATTGGGTGCCAAAAAAGACACCAGGCGAGCGGTGCAACTGCGAAACAACCACACGCTCAGCTCCATTGATAACAAACGTCCCCTTGGGGGTCATGTAAGGAATCATGCCCAGATACACGTGTTGCTCCACCGTTTGGAAGTCTTCGTTCTCTGGGTCCTTGCAACTCAACTTCATCTTGGCTTTGAGAGGCACACTATAAGTGAGACCACGTTCAATGCACTCCTCAATGGTATAGCGAGGAGGATCTATGTAATAATCCAAGAATTCGAGTTCAAAATTGTTTCGCGCATCCGTGATGGGGAAGTTTTCTTTAAAAACCTTAAACAAGCCTTCCTCCAATCGGTTGTCGGGATTGGTTTCAATCTGGAAGAAATCTCTGAAAGACTTGACCTGAATATCAAGGAAATCCGGATAGTCAAACTTTCGTACCGACGCGAAATTTACTACTGTGGGTTCTTTTTTTGCCAAGGGACTAATAATTATTCGTGTTCTATAATTGATCGCGAGTGATGAGAGGGTGTCCCATTGAAGGGAATGAAGAGCTGATGGAACGGACTTAAAATCCATAGTAACAAGGAATAGGCACTCCAGTCTGTGCTGGAGGCCCTATTCCTCGTACTTGATAGAAAGGGGCAACCTTACTTGATTTCAACTTCGGCGCCGGCCTCTTCAAGGGCTTTCTTCAGGCTCTCAGCCTCATCCTTGGAGATACCTTCCTTGACGGGCTTGGGAGCACCATCGACGAGCTCTTTGGACTCTTTGAGGCCCAGGCTGGCCATGTCCTTGACGGCCTTCACAACGCCGAGCTTCTTGGTGGCATCGGGCACACCCTTCAGGATGACGTCGAAGGAGGTCTTCTCCTCGGCGGCGGCGGCACCACCGGCGGCGGGGGCGGCGGCGACTGCAACAGCGGCGGCGGCGGGTTCGATGCCGTACTCCTCTTTCAGGACATCAGCGAGTTCTTTGACTTCTTTAACGGTAAGGTTAACCAGTTGTTCAGCGATAGCTTTGATATCTGCCATGACTTTTATTGTTTTTAAATGTTTTACTAATTTGTTAATTTAATTTGTTTTGGCTTTTTCGCGGGAGCCACCCCTGATTGATTTGTTGTTTAGCGTTCCTCCAAAGTCTTAAGTACACCAGTAATGGTATTTGCACCCGACTGGAGCTGCGAAAGCACGTTCTGGACGGGCGACTGCAGCAGGGCAACGACATCGGCGATGAGCTCGTTCTTGGACTTGATGTTGACAAGTTCCTCGAGGCATTCGTGGCCAATGTAGAAGCTCTCTTCCACGTAGGCACCTTTGAGAACGGGTTTGGTGGCGTTCTTCTCGGCAGCGCGGAAGTCCTTGATGAGTTTAGCGGGGGCGTTGTTGGTGTTCGAAAGCATTATGGCGGTCTCACCCTTAATCACCTGGAAGAGCTCAGAGTAGTCGAAACCGGTTTTCTCGAGCGCTTTGATGAGAAGAGTGTTTTTCACAACCTCCAGCTTGATTTCCTTGCGGAAGGCGGCACGACGCAGTTTGCTGGTCTGCACCGAGTTGAGGCCACCAATGTCAGCGATGTAGAGATTGGGGTAGGCCTTGACTTCCTCACACAGGGAGTTAATCAACTGGTCTTTGAGTTCTTTTCTCATAATGTTTCTTTAATTAGTTTGGGTTACTGCAGGGTAGCGGCTTTGGTGTCAACCTTGACGCCGGGGCTCATAGTGCTGCTGAGGGCGATGCTCTTCACATAGGTACCTTTGGCGGCACTGGGTTTGAGTTTCATGATCATCTGGAGCACTTCGCGGGCGTTGTCGACAATCTTCTGGTCGTCGAAGGAGCACTTGGCAACGGCGGTATGGATGATACCGAACTTGTCGACTTTGAAGTCGATTTTACCGGCCTTGGCCTCTTGGACAGCCTTGCCAACTTCCATGGTAACAGTGCCCGTCTTGGGGTTCGGCATGAGTCCACGGGGACCGAGGATACGGCCGAGGGCGCCAATCTTGGGCATGCAACTGGGCATGGTGATAATAACGTCGACGTCGGTCCAACCGCCCTTGATCTTTTCGACGTACTCGTCGAGACCGTAGTAGTCGGCACCGGCATTCTTGGCTTCTTCCTCCTTGTCGGGGGTGCAGAGCACGAGGACGCGGACGGTCTTACCCGTGCCGTGGGGCAGGGTGACACTGCCGCGAACCATCTGGTTGGCTTTGCGGGGGTCTACGCCGAGGCGGACGTCGATATCGACCGAGGCATCGAATTTGGTGAAGGTAATCTTCTTGACGATGCTGACGGCTTCTTCGAGCGAATAGACCTTGCTACCGTCGAATTTGGCAACAGCCTCTTTTTGTTTCTTGGTTAATTTTCCCATGTTGGTCTGTTTTTGTGGTCGCCGCATAGCTCGGAGACTATGCTACCACAGGTTGATTACTCTAGTTTACTTGTTGAGGGGGTTCTCGCCGGTGACGGTGATACCCATGCTGCGCGCGGTGCCAGCCACCATGCTCATGGCGCTCTCCACGGTGAAGCAGTTGAGGTCGGGCATTTTGGCTTCGGCAATTTGGCGCACTTGCTCCCAGGTGACGGAGGCGACCTTGACGCGGTTGGGTTCACCGGAACCCTTGGCGGCTTTGGACATCTCTTTCAACTGGACAGCGACAGGAGGAGTCTTCAGTACAAAGTCAAAGGACTTGTCCGTGTAGACAGTGATGATGACGGGCACCACTTTGCCGGCCATATCCTGCGTACGGGCGTTGAACTGCTTGCAGAACTCCATGATGTTCACACCCTTGGCACCGAGAGCCGGGCCGACGGGAGGAGCGGGGTTTGCAGCACCGCCTTTGATTTGCAATTTAATCAATCCTGCAACTTCTTTTGCCATTGAATTAAATTTTAAATAGGGTTAGTTAATCGGTTACTGTTCTTTTTCCACTTGGGAGAAGCTGAGTTCGAGGGGTGTCTTGCGACCGAAAATCTTGACCGTAACTTTCAATTTCTTCTTTTCCTCGTTGACCTCTTCAACGACACCGGTGAAGCTGTTGAAGGCTCCATCGATGACCTTGACGTTCTCGCCGATGATGAAGTGGTCCAGGGCGTCGGCACCGTCAATCTGCTCATCCATCTTGCCGAGGATGCGGTTGATTTCGGCCTGGCGCATGGGTATAGGCTTTCCCTCGCGTTCGCGAAGGAAGTCGAGCACGTTGGGCAGACTTTGGATGACGGGGATAATCTCGTCGCGCAGGTCAGCCTCGATGATCACATAGCCGGGGAAATAGTTGCGATCCTTGACCACTTTCTTTCCGTTGCGGATGGCGACCACCTGCTCGGTAGGAATGAGAACCGTGGGCACATCTTCACTCCAGCCACGTTTGGCCATTTCGTTTTCGATGTATTCCTTGGCTTTCTTTTCCTTGCCAGAGATGGCTCGGACTACATACCACTTTTTTTCCTGTTGTTCCATTTCTTAAGTAGGCGGTGTAAGGACAGTGAATATACTCGTTGACCTATCGGTTGACTGCTCATGGAGGCGTGGCTCAAAAGGATTTGGGAAGCAAGCCGCGCCCAAGGGAAGCAGGTGCAGCTAGCCGATGAGGTTATAGAAGTATCCTAGAAGACCCTGCCAGCTCCAGGAGTGGACACCGAAGACGATGTCCATCGCGAAGACGAGGAGGGCGATGACAAGGGAGGCCACGGCAACGACGATGGCGCTGCTCTGTAGCTCTTTGAATGTGGGCCACGACACTTTGTGCACAAGTTCATCGTAGCTGGACTTCACGTATTCACCAAACTTTGACATGTTCTTTCTTAAACTAGTTTATCTTTTCTTTGGCAGGGGCAGAGAGAATCGAACTCCCAACAGCGGTTTTGGAGACCGTCATTATACCATTTAACTATGCCCCTGTATCAGCCGCGCCTATGCGGCGCGGCTGGGGTTGTCTCGGAGTTTATTCGAGAATCTTGGTGACCTGGCCGGAACCGACGGTACGACCACCCTCGCGGATGGCGAAGCGGAGGTTCTCGTTCAGGGCGATGTCGGCGATGAGCTCGACGGTGATCGTCAGGTTGTCGCCAGGCATGACCATCTCGCGGCCTTCGGGCAGGATGATGGTGCCGGTGACGTCAGTGGTACGGAAGTAGAACTGAGGACGATAGTTGTTGTGGAACGGGGTGTGGCGGCCACCTTCCTCTTTCTTGAGGATATAGACGGCGGCTTCGAACTTATGGTGGGGTTTGACCGAACCGGGCTTGGCGATAACCATACCGCGGCGGATCTCGTTCTTGTCGATACCACGGAGGAGCAGACCGACGTTGTCGCCAGCCTCACCCTCGTCGAGGATCTTGCGGAACATCTCGACGCCGGTGACGGTGCTCTTCAGTTTCTCGGCACCCATACCGATGATGTCGACGGGGTCGCCGGTGTGGATGACGCCGGTCTCGATACGACCAGTGGCGACGGTGCCGCGGCCGGTGATGGAGAAGACGTCCTCGACAGGCATGAGGAAGTCCTTATCCACAGCGCGGGTGGGCAGGGGAATCCAGTTGTCGACAGCTTCCATGAGGTCTTCGACGTTCTTGACACCGCTGGGCTCGCCATTGAGGGCGGCGAGGGCGGAACCGCGGATGACGGGGATGTTGTCGCCATCGAAGTCGTAGGAGCTGAGGAGCTCGCGGACTTCCATCTCGACGAGGTCGAGGAGCTCGGGGTCGTCAACAAGGTCGCACTTGTTGAGGAAGACGACGAGCTGGGGGACGCCGACCTGACGGGCGAGGAGGATGTGCTCGCGGGTCTGGGGCATGGGGCCGTCGGTGGCGGCGACGACGAGGATGGCGCCGTCCATCTGGGCAGCACCGGTAACCATGTTCTTCACGTAGTCGGCGTGGCCGGGGCAGTCGACGTGTGCGTAGTGGCGGTTCTCGGTCTGGTACTCGACGTGAGCGGTGTTGATGGTGATACCACGCTCTTTCTCTTCGGGAGCGGAGTCGATGGAGTCGAAGGATTTGACTTCGGAGAGACCTTTCTCGGCCAGCACTTTGGTGATGGCGGCGGTGAGGGTGGTCTTGCCATGGTCAACGTGGCCGATGGTGCCGATGTTGACGTGCGGTTTAGAGCGATCGAATTTTTCTTTTGCCATTTTTAATACGTATTAAATGTTAACAATAATATTAATTCACGTTCAAAGAGGGCGAGCCTAAAGGGGCTTGCGTCCTCGAAATAGTTTGTTTTCCTGCTGCACATTGGTGCAAAAAGGAGAGCCACAGACGAGAGTCGGACTCGTGACCTCATCCTTACCAAGGATGCGCTCTACCACTGAGCTACTGCGGCTTGTTTTTGTGTCACTCTCTTGCTTTTTGAGTGCCTTTTTGTTCGCGGGGCGGTGTGAGTGTGGAGGGTTGTGTCCCGCTTGTTTGGAGCGGAAGACGGGGCTCGAACCCGCCACCTATAGCTTGGAAGGCTATCGCTCTACCAAATGAGCTACTTCCGCCTGTTGAAGTTTTGGCATTTCGTGGGGGAGGGTGGACTCGAACCACCGAACTCTTCCGAGGACAGATTTACAGTCTGTTGCAATTGCCGCTATGCGACTCCCCCAGGGGTGTGGATGTTCTCTGGCTGGCAGAGGGGATAATCCGAGCCGATGAAGGGACTCGAACCCCCGACAGGCTGATTACAAATCAGCTACTCTACCAACTGAGTTACATCGGCTTTTCAACCTTTCAAATGTCTCTTTTTTCTCGGTTTGAGGTTGCAAAGATACTACTATTTTTCGTTCCGACAAAAGTTTTTTTGCATTTTTTTGAACATTTTTTCTTAACCGTCTGATTTTATGCGTATTGTGTTGTGAACTTTTTTTGTTTCACGGGGTGTGGGCGGGTGGCAAATGGGGGGTGGAATGGTTGCGAATGGTTCGTTTTTGGGGGATGAGGTGGTGGGCGGAATATGGGAAAGTGTATTATTGATTTGGTTTACAGAATATTATGTATTGACGGAACGATTTCAGGCCAGGGGAGGGGGATGGGGGGAGCGGTAGGGGAATGGTAGGGGTTCTCTAGGGTAATAGTTAGGCCTTTTCCCATTATTACCCATCGTTGGGTAAATAGGGATACATTTGATGAAAGGCCGGAGCCTCGGGCGCAATGCCCGAGGCTCCGGCTTTGTGTTGGGTTGGGAATGGCAGGGTTACTTCACTATCAGCTTGCGGACGGC
>CACWPQ010000017.1 GCA_902762805.1 uncultured Bacteroidota bacterium
CTTAGGTTCAACATGTGAATGCAACACGTCATTGCAAATATACAAAAAAAACGTTTTTCGGAGCATCGAAGTTCAATTTTTCTCTCGGACGGCGGTTTAGTTTAAGCTGAACAGAGTGGATGAATTCATCGGAAAAGTCACGGAAAAACGATTTCTTAGGGATGTACTGGCGTATAAGTTTGTTGGTGTTCTCGACCAGACCTTTCTCCCAGGATGAGTAAGGATGTGCGAAATAGATTTTGGCATCGAGTTTCTTGGCAATGCGCTCATGCTCGGCGAATTCCGTTCCGTTGTCGGTGGTGATGGTGTGCACCACGGACTTGTAGGGCATCAGCAGGTCGATGACGGTGTCGGCCACGGCCACGGCGTTTTTCCCTTTTGGGGAGCGCGCCATCATCGTAAAGCGTGTAAGCCGCTCGGTAAGCACGACAATGGCATCGGCGCCGTTCCTGCCGACGATGGTGTCCATCTCCCAGTCGCCGAAACGCTCGCGTTTGTCCACTATCCCCGGCCGTTCCTCTATTCCTACCCGGTTGCGTATCGGGATGAATTTCCCCACAGGTCTTCGTCGGTGTTTCCCTTTGTGCCGCAGGTGCTTGTAGAGGTTGCCGCCATTGGCCTTGTCCTCGCGGACGAGTTTGTATATGGTCTCGTGCGACACCCATTCCATGCCCTTGCGCTTCATCCAGCCGCATATCTGTTCCGGCGACCACTGCTCTTCCGTCAGCAGCCTGACAACCTCCTTCCTGACCCACGGAAACAGTTTCCTCGGAGCCGAAAAACGCTCCTTCCGGATGTCCGCGGACTCCTGCGCCTGGGCCGCAATGTACCTCCCGTGACGATTTTTGTTGCGTTTTATCTCCCTGCAAACGACTGATCTGTCCTTGTTTATCAGTCTCGCGATTTCTGCGGGGCATAATCCCACCCTCAGATACGACATTATTTCGTATCTTTGCCCCTCGGTAATGTGGTTCTTAATTCTTTTATTTTTCACAACACAAAAGTACTACTTTTTACCGAATGCGCCAAGAACTTTTTGCTTTTTGGCGCTTCTTTGTTTATCCTTTGTGTTGCATTTGAACTTAAGCTTTTTTACTCTAGGCAAGCAAGGTAGCGATGGATGGTTTCCTCGATGCCGAGGTAGAGGGCGTCGGAGATGAGGGCGTGGCCGATGCTGACCTCGTCGACCCAGGGGATCTGCTGGCGGAAGTAGGCGAGGTTTTGCAGGCTGAGGTCGTGGCCGGCGTTGAGGCCGAGGCCGCACTGGCGCGCGGCCTCGGCGGCGACGACGAAGGGGCGTATGGCCTCTTCGCGCCCGGCGGCGTAGCGGCTGGCGTAGCTCTCGGTGTAGAGTTCGACGCGGTCGGTGCCCGTCCGGGCGGCCAGTTCGATCATCACCGGGTCGGCATCGATGAAAATGCTCACGCGTATACCACTCTGTTTGAACTCCTTGACCACGTCGGTGAGGTAGCCCTGGTGCTTGGAGGTGTTCCATCCGGCGTTGGAGGTGAGGACGCCGTCGGCGTCGGGCACGAGGGTGACCTGCGCCGGGCGGATTTCCTTCACAAGGTCGATGAAGCCGTAGGGGCGGCTCTTAGACACTCCCTTGGGATTGCCCTCGATGTTGTATTCCACCCCTATCTGCGGCTTGATGGCCAGCGCGTCGGCGTAGCGGATGTGGCGTTCGTCGGGACGGGGGTGGACGGTGATGCCCTGCGCGCCGAAGCGCTCGCAGTCGACGGCGAATTTGAGCACGTCGGGTGTGTTGCCACCGCGGGCGTTGCGGATGGTGGCCACTTTGTTGATATTGACGCTGAGTTTAGTCATTGCAAATTGGTGTTAAAAACGGCGGCAAAATTACGAAGAATGTACGGAACGGCCAAACCATCGGCAAAATTAATTTGGTGGCGTCGGAAAATTGTCGTACTTTTGCAAACCAGAATAATCAAGATGGAGGTACCCTCGCATAATTCAGCCTCACAATATCAGACACCTCATGAACGACAACATAACCATACACAACAACAGCCTTACGCCTCTGGTTGACGACCTGCGGCAGATAATCAACCAAGCGCGCAACCGCGTGGCCGTCAATGTCAATGCAGAATTGACGCTGATGTATTGGCATATCGGCGAGCGTATCAATCGTGAAGTGCTTGGCAACGAGCGCGCTGAGTACGGAAAACAAATTGTGTCGCAGGTTGCGACACAATTGCAGTTGGAATTTGGCAGTAAGGGATTTGAGCCACGAACTATCCACAGAATGATGCAATTCGCCTCGATGTTTCCTGATATAAAGATTGTGACACCACTGGTGACACAATTGTCGTGGTCTCACTTCCTGATGGTTATGCCCATTAAGGATCCATTGGCACGCGAATTCTATCTGACTATGGCAGCCGCCGAGCATTGGAGCAAGCGTACCCTTGAAGCCAAGATTGACGGTATGCTCTACGAGCGTACCGCCATTGCGACGAAACCAGACGAACTGATCAAACAGGAGCTGTCGGAACTGCGGGAAAACAACGTTCTCACCCCGGACTTGGTTTTCAAGAGTCCTTATTTCTTGGAGTTTACAGGACTGAAGGGGATGTATAGCGAAAAGAGCCTCGAGGATAGTCTTGTGGCACATCTGGAGCAGTTTATACTGGAGTTGGGCAATGGCTTTACTTTCGTCGAGCGGCAGAAGCGGATGATTATCGACGGCGAGGACTTCTATCTCGACCTGCTTTTCTATCATCGCAGGCTGCATCGGCTGATAGCCATCGATTTGAAACTCGGCAAATTCAAGGCGCAGTACAAAGGACAAATGGAGTTATACCTGCGCTGGCTCGAAACCCACGAGATGGAGGCTGGCGAAGAACAGCCCCTCGGACTATTGCTCTGCACCGAAGGCGGCGACGAGCAGATAGAGTTGCTGCAACTCGACAAGTCGGGCATCAAGGTGGCGCAGTATATGACCGAGCTGCCATCCAAAGAACTGCTGCAACGCCAGCTGCACAAAGGCTTAGAGGCTGCCCGCCAGCGCTGGAAAAAACGCACGGAAAACTAATTTCGAAATTCGATTTGGTTAATTAAAAAAACATCTGTATCTTTGCAAAAATTTAAACGAAATAAATTCTATGCTGACATATATAAAAATCAATGGGTTCAAATCATTTCAGAATTTTGAAATGACGTTTACTCCATTAACAATTATAGCAGGTGCAAATGCTGCAGGGAAAAGCAACCTATTTGATGCCTTACGTCTTCTTTCAAGACTTGCAGAAGTTGACAAGATACATACGGCTTTCAGGGAAGATCAGCGTGGTGACTTACACGAACTATTCACTCAATACGAGAATGGGCAGTGCGCTACAATGATGGAATTTATCGTTGAAATGTTGGTAAACAAAGAAATTACCGATTCCTGGGGTGCAACAGACACCCTAAAATACACTCGACTTCGCTACGAACTAAAGATTAGACACTTTGTCAATGGAAATGGTCTTGACGATTTGGAAGTGACTTACGAACACTTAAGTACGATAAAGCATAATGAAGATAGTTGGATAAAACTAATTCCCAAAGAGTTACTCGAAAGTTGGCGTCCAAAGGTTGTAACCGGGAAACGAGGAATTCCCTATATTATGACGGAAGAGAAAAACGGAATTCCGACCGTATTGGTTCCACAAGACGGCAAACACGGCAATAAACGCAGCATCATACTACAACATGCAACCAAAACCATATTGAGCAGTTTTGACTCAGTCGACTTCCGTCACATCTTAGCCGCTAAAGAAGAAATTAAAAGTTGGAAGTTTTTACAGTTGAATCCAGAAGATCTCCGACAACCCACAAGTAAAAAATCCGGAGAAGACACAATTTCTTTTTCGGGGAAATATCTAGCGGCCGCGCTGTACAGAATAAAACAAAACGACCCTTATTGTCTTGTAGAAATATCTAGAAAACTTAGTAGATTCATCCCAAACTATTCCGAAGTTGATGTAGTAGACGACGTTGAAAACAAACAATATATTATTTATTTAAAGGGAGAAGATGGGAAAGACTACTCATCTAGAGTCCTCTCTGAAGGCACATTGCGCATGCTGACGCTTTGCATCCTTGAGCAGGATGACAAACACACTGGTCTTCTATGCTTCGAAGAACCCGAAAACGGAATCCACCCATTTCGCATCAAAACAATGGTGGAGTTATTGAAAGACCTATCGTCAGATTTTACTGATGCGGAAATGCCATTGCGACAAGTCATTGTAAACACGCATTCTCCTATACTCGTAAACACCATTCATAAATACTGGGAAAAAGACATTAATGTGTCACTTCATTTTGCTGAAATGAGGACCAGAATACAAGAAATATACGGAAAAAAACAAAAAATAAAAATCACCACTATCCTTCCTGTGGCGAAAGACGGACAACTCGCACTTCCCATTTCCGAACAAGACCGAAAAGTATCAATGCTTACTGTTAATGAATACTTAAACTCACTGAACGGGGAATAAATATGGCAGCAAAACAGATTTTTATCGGATACACCACAGAAGGCCAAACAGATGTTCTTTTCTTGGAAAAAATAATAGAAAGAACATTTGAACAAATAGCATACGAATGTGTAGGGGATGTGGAACCTGTTGTCTGGCCACTGAAAGTAAACAAAAAAGGTTTATCTTTTAGCGAATATGCTTTGCTCGCATCTCAACAGGGAGTTGATGAAATTGGGATGATGATTCTCTGCATTCACTCGGATGCAGACAATGCATCCAACAGAACTGTTCTCAACAACAAAATCGGCCCGGCGAAAGAACTCATCAACGCCCAAAATAACGCCACAACCTGCAAAATAATTGTACCTGTCATTCCTGTTCAAATGATGGAAGCATGGATGCTTGCAGATAAAGATTTGCTCAAGAAAGAAATCGGAACCACAAAAACAGATCGAGAGTTAAAAATCAACAGAATGCCTGAATCCATATCAGACCCAAAGTCCGTAATCGAAGAAGCCATTAGGATTGCACAACAAGAAAAAACCAAACGCAAAAGAAAAAATCTAGAAATTGGCGACATATATCTTGCTGTGGGACAAAAAATATCTTTAAAAAAACTTGAACAATTGCCATCATACCAGCAATTTCAAAATGACATCAGACAAGCATATAGAGATTTACATCTGATGATTTAGTGTATTGTATCATTAAAACGAATATAGAACCAATAAATAACAAATTGATATAGAAAGAAATTTAGAGTAAAAAAAAACATAGAATAAAGCGTTTTCGCTCTCATTGTCTCTTTGAAGTTCCACAAATCAAGTACAATCGAGTAAGGCGGTAAACGCTCACGAGGGATCGTGGGCTTTACTTATCGGTTGTACAGGTCGTGGAACACCTAAAGAGACATAAGCAAAGTTCCACGATTTTCTTATGCCAGTACAACACGAAAACACTAAACAGATCAAGAGCCGCCAGCGGGTGGCTCAACACGGCGAGGTGTTCACCAATCCGCGCGAGGTGAACGCTATGCTCGACTTGGTACGCGACGAGTCGTTTCGGCTTGATAGCCGTTTCCTCGAGCCCGCCTGTGGCGACGGGAATTTCCTTATCGAGATTCTGCGTCGCAAGCTTTCCATAATTGAAAACATCAAGTCTCAAACGGAATGGGAGTTTAAGAGTCTTATCGCCGTTGGGGCGTGCTATGGGATTGAACTGTTGGAGGATAATGCGGAGGCTTGTCGGGAGAGGCTGTATGCCGAGGTGAGGGAACAGATGGGCAAAAAGAACTGCACTCAGGGCTATGAGGAAAGCTTACGATATATGTTAAAGAAGAACATCGTCTGTGGCGATGCGCTGACATATCGTACTGCCAACGGAAAGCCTATTACCTTCTGTGAATGGACACCCATTGCGGGCAGCATGCAGTTTGCGCGGCGCGACTTTCAGTTTGACTTCTTGGTCAACCAGACACATCAGTATTCTCTTTTCGACGAGCAGGGTGAGGCGCAGAGCTTCGATGAGCCTGTGCGGTCATTCCCACCGATGCATTACACACAACTCTATAAATATGAAGATTAGGTCGCTGCGCTCAAAATTATAGAAAAATCAGATTCAAAATTATAATAAAATTTTATGTTCAATTTTCTTACAATTTTGAGGCCGAAGGCCGACCAATAAGACACATTGCATGATACTCAACTCTATAGATATGGCGATTAATCAATACTCCTTGCCCTGCGGGCAGAAATCTAGTAAATCTTGTAAATTAATGCGCTTCGCGTAATCGCCGCAGGCGGAACAAATCTACGAGATTTACAAGATTTCGGGAGCACGTAGTGCGAGCAGGAGAACATAAAAGATATAACGAAATGAAACAAGATTATTCACCGGACATACTGAACTGCCTTGCCAACCTGAGCAGCGACGAGGTCTTCACTTCGCCGGAGTTGGCCAACCGGATGCTTGACCTGCTGCCACAGGAGCTGTTTCGCAGCCCGAAGACGCGCTTCCTCGATCCTTGCAGCAAGAGTGGTGTCTTTTTGAGGGAGATTGCCAAGCGGTTGCTGGTTGGGCTGGAAGCGGAGATTCCAGACCTACAACAGCGTATTGACCACATTATGACCCATCAGGTCTTCGGCATTGCCTGCACCGACCTCACCGCCGAGATGAGCCGGCGTACGCTCTATTGCTCCAAGCTTGCCAACGGAGAGTACAGCGTCACCACCGCCTTCCGCGACCAGCAAGGCAACCTACGCTACGACCGCTGCCAACACACTTGGAACGCGCAAGGCCGCTGCGAGTGCTGCGGCGCCAGCAAAGGCGAATATCTCCGCGCCGACAGCCGCGAGACCTACGCCTATCCCTTTATTCATAAATCAATCAAAGAAATATTCCATAAAGATATGCAATTCGATGTAATCATAGGAAACCCACCGTACCAACTAAACGATGGAGGTGGAACTGGTTCAAGTGCTATGCCACTTTATCATCATTTTGTAGAAAGGGCAAAGAAATTACAACCAAGATATTTACTAATGATAATACCAGCAAGGTGGTATGCCGGTGGCAAAGGGTTAGATGACTTCCGAGGTAATATGCTAAAAGACAAACATATTGAATACCTTTATGATTATCCAAATAGCGCAGATTGCTTCCCTGGTGTAATTATCGCTGGTGGTATCTGTTATTTCCTTTGGAATAAAGAATATAATGGCCCATGCAAGATAACTAATATCAAAGGCGACATTATCACGCCTGTATTATCGCGGAAATTAGATGAGTACTCCATATTCATTCGTGACAATGAGGCGATAAATATCATCCGAAAAACCCAAAAGGTTTCGCCAAAATCGATGGATTGTTCTGTATATAGCAGAAATATTTTTTCTCTTATTAGCAGCCAGAAAGGGCATGATAGAGCGTGCTCTGGGGACTACAGATTAGTTTCCTTGGACGGAATATCTTTTGTTTCAAAGAACGAGTTCTCTGACAATGAACACATAGCAGACAAATATAAGGTTATTATTACTAAGGCGATGTCTGGTGGAAACAAGCCTACAGCTGATGGAAATTACATGGTCACTTCGTCTTTACAAATACTTGAGCCCAAAACAGTTTGTACAGAAACATATTTAGTGCTTGGGGCATTCAATTCTTTAACTGAAGCAGAAAGTCTTTTTTCATACGCTAAAACTAAATTTTTCAGATTTCTTCTTCTCCAAGCATTAACATCAATCAATATTTCTAAGGACAAATTTCAGTTCGTCCCCCTCCAAGACTTCTCCCATCCGTGGACGGACGAGATGTTGTACAAGAAATACGGCTTGACGGAGGACGAGATTGCCTTTATAGAAAGTATGATACGTCCAATGGAATAGGACAGCATTGTTGTGGGACAGCGTATGACGGCAGTAATCGGATATACCCCTAGGGGAGCCTCGGAGAGGCTCACTCTCAATAACCCCTCACAAGCCCGCAAGGGCGCAGTGTGGGGATGCGCGACATGTGTCCCCGACGGCGTGCCGGAGGCACGCGCTCTCAATCCGTCAGTCTTTGAGGAAGTACTCCTCTTTTATTGCAAGCCCAGTCTCTTCAAGCAAAGCACGGTACTCCTCCGCAAACGAAACCCGCTTGTGGTGTTCCTTCTGCCCTTTGATGTAGTTTACAATCTTGTCTTTGTCGTGTATGCTATAGGAGAATGCGGCATACTCATGAGCCCAGCCATCGAAATGGGGAAAGTTGGAATTAGCCTTGAGCCATTTGCTTGTGAATGTCTTGACGGCTTGCACATACTGTGCCACCGATATGGTGGCTGGGAGGGAGACAAAGATATGCACGTGGTCGGGCATCCCACCTATACGGTAGATTTTCCCATGCATATTGTTGGTCTGCTCCATGATGATGGCATAGAGCTCGCGGTCGTGCTCGAGGCTGATGGTATGCTCACTGCGATAAGTGCGAAAGACTATATGATAGAAAGACTGGATATAACTCATGTTGATATAACGCAGGGAGGTGATTATTATTGTGTTGTGGTTAAGAGCGCGTCCCTCCAGGACGCAGGAGGGCTGGCTCGTGGTCAACCCCACACTGCGCTACGCTTGTGCGGGGTTATTGAGAGTCAGTGCCTCCGGCACATTTTAGGAACATGATACGGCCGATGGAGTAGACGGACACCGCCAAGAAATCGCCGAAGTACCGTCGAAGGATCACCGAAGGATCGTAGAGCCCACATAGAACCCACGCCGAGGGGAAATGCTCGGCAAAAAGCAATAACAGAGCGCTCTTTGAAATAATTAGGAGAAGAAATACAATATTTTTGAGTCGATGCCGTTATAAGGACATGAAAAAAACACGGAAATATCCTACTGACGAGGAGTCAATACCCTTAATTGCCAGCGAACCAACAGCGGAATACGGTACCGTGTCGAGAGCTGTCAGAAGGCCTGTTTCTCATGGCGCAATAGGAAATATTGACCTGGATGTGCCGGAAGATTTGGTATCGGAAGCGGCCTACCGATACTATCATCCCGAAGAAGAGCTGAAATCACTATCAGAAATAGAGATTCCTGTAGTTTCCTTGAAGGAGATGTTGAAACACGGAATGACGCTGGAGGAATCGGAACGAAGAATCACCGAGAAGATTCGCAACTTTTACAGGGACAACGCATGAAAGTCTTTCTTGACGACAAGGTACACGCTGCTATTGACAGATTCTACGATGCTGCGCTGAAGAAGTATGTCCACACCTTGAGTCTTGAAACGGTACTCAATCGTAAAAGAAAGATTTATGCAGGGATTGAATTGCTAAGCAACCCCTACGCCAAGTTCCGGGCTGCAAGGCGACGGAAAGACTGGCAAGAAAAAGGGTATCACGAATTCTCATCTGAAGGATTCATCTTTGCCTACAAGGTGCATACAGACGAAAACGGAGAACCTTATGTGTGGGTTTACGATGCCGAGCATGGTTCTCTTTACCGATAGTTTTTCTCCTAAATATTTCTGCATAAGGGCGTCTGTTTGAAATGATAACGGACAAACTGACATATTATGCAGACCAACGAACAGATACTACCCACTATGCGGCGTGCGGTGCCGCAGATTTATATGTATGACGACACGTCGTTTCCCGGATGGATCAAGATCGGGCAGACGACGCGGGCCGATGTGCGGCAGCGCATCGACGAGCAGCACCCCATCACGGAACCGCGCAAGACCTACCACCTGCTGTGGCACGATAACGCCTTCTATGCCGACGGCAGCGGCGAGAGTTTTTCCGACCACGACCTGCACGAGGTGCTGCGCCGTATGGGCAAGGAGCTGATAGGCGAGTGGTGCCGCTGCACGCTGCGCGAAGCCAAGGCAGCCTACGTGGCGGTGCGCCATCGCGACACCCATATCGAGACGGTGCGCGACCTTGACCACAAGATGCGCACGGAACAAGAGCAAGCCGTAAAGCAGACAGCGGAATACTTCGCACAGATGGACAAGGAAGAGCCTGACCGCCCCAGCCACTACCTTTGGAACGCCAAGATGCGCTTCGGCAAGACCTTCGCCACTTACCAGCTGGCCAAGCGGATGAAGGCCAAATGGGTGTTGGTGCTCACCTTCAAGCCCGCCGTGGAGGACTCGTGGCGCGACGACCTGCTGCGCCACCGCGACTTCGAGGGATGGCGGTATTTTTCTAATTCTGAACTTCGAAAGTTGAATTACGAAGGTTCAAAATTCAACATTCAGAATTCGAATTTCCCACTGGTGGTCTTCGGCTCCTTCCAGGACTACCTCGGCCGCGACAAGTACGGCAACATCAAGCCCAAGAACGAGTGGGTACACACCATCAAATGGGACCTCATTGTGCTCGACGAATACCACTTCGGTGCATGGAACGACCACGCCAAGAGTCTGCTCGACCTCGGCGACAGCGAGGCCAAGAACCGCCAGACGGAAGAGGACGAGGTGATGCGCGAAAGCGGCATCGACGTGGAGAGCGGCCGCGCGTGGAACGACGAGGACATACCCATCACAGGCCGTCACTTCCTCTACCTCAGCGGCACACCTTTCCGCGCCCTCGCCACGGGCGAGTTTATGGAAAACCAGATATTCAACTGGACCTATCAGGACGAGCAGGCTCGGAAAGAGGCCGTCGGCGGTCCCTATCTGGAGATGCCCACCATGGTGATGATGACTTACCAGATGCCACAGGACCTCGGCGCCATGATTGAGCAGTGGGACATGGACGGCTTCGACCTCAACGAGTTCTTTAGAGCAGAACACACTCCCTCCCCCCTTCGGGGTACTCCCCCTAACTTAGGGGGAGAGCCTGCCGCGCGCTTCGTGCATGAAAAGGCGGTGCAGAAATGGCTTGACATCATCCGAGGCAAGACCCCCATCTATGGCGACAGCAGCTCGCCCCTAAACGAGCATCCTCCGCTGCCCTTCGAGGACACGCGCCTGCTCGACCTCTGCGCCCACACGATGTGGTTCCTGCCCAACGTGGCCTCGTGCGACGCAATGGAAGCCCTGCTGCGCCGTCCGGCCAACGGCTTCTATCAGAACTATCAAATCATCAACTGCAGCGGCACGAAGGCCGGCATCGGCGTGGATGCCCTCGGACCCGTGCGCGAAGCCATGGGTGACAACCCGCTGCAGACACGCACCATCACGCTGACCTGCGGCAAGCTGACCACCGGCGTCACCCTGCGGCCGCTGGGCGGACTGCTGATGCTGCGCAACTGCAAGAGTCCGGAGACCTACTTTCAGACGGCCTTCCGTGTGCAGAGCCCGTGGACGGCGGCCGACAAGGACGACCCGACGAAGAAAACCATCTTGAAGCCCACCTGCTATGTCTTCGACTTCGCCCCCAACCGCGCCCTGCGCGAGGTGGTGACCTACGCCAACCAGCTGGACATCGACAGCAACCGCCGCATCACCGACAAGGTGAACGACTTCATCAACTTCCTGCCCATCCTCCAGTTCGACGGTAGTTCGATGAAACGGGTGAATGCCACCGAGATACTCGACTTTGTGGACAACGGCACCAGCGGAACGCTACTGGCACGCCGATGGAACAGCGCCCAGCTGGTCAATGTGGACAACGCCACCCTGCAGCGAGTGATCGAAAGTCCCGAGGCAATGGCCACCATTATGAAAATCGAAGGCTTCCGCGCACTGGGCAGCGACATCATCGAAAACATCGTCAACCGTGCGGAGCGGATCAAGAAACTGAAGCGCGAGGCTGGCGACAACCCCAAGAAGAAAAAGGAACTGACCGCCGAGGAGAAGGAGTACCGCAGCAAGCGGCGCGAGGTGCAGGAAAAACTGATGAAGTTCGCCACGCGCATACCTATCTTCATGTACCTCACCGACTACCGCGAGGAGAGCCTCGAAGATGTCATCCGCAAACTGGAGCCGTCGCTTTTTGAAAGAGTCACCGGTCTCACCATCGACGACTTCGACCTGCTGCTGCGCATCGGAGTATTCAACCGCGCCCAGATGAACGATGCCATCCTCAAATTCCGCCGCTACGAGGACGCTTCGCTGGCCTATACCGGCGTGAACCGCCACGCATCAGACACCCGCATCGGCTTGATGGACAGCAGCGTGCCGATAGAAGCGTTATTGTAGTACTTACTTTAGTTTGAACTCCTTCTTGATGGGGTCCACCATGTCGAGTTTTTCCCAGGCGAAGAACTGGACGGTCTTTTGCTGGGGTTTGCCGTTCTTGTAAACGGTGACCTCGGCCTCGAAGGGGTCGCGGCCCATGTGGCCGTAGGCGGCGGTGGGGCGGAAGATGGGATTCTTCAGGCCGAAACGCTCGACGATGGCGTAGGGGCGGAGGTCGAAGAGTTTCTTCACCTTCTCGGCAATCTCGCCGTCGGAGAGGTTGAGTTTGGCGGTGCCGTAGGTGTTGACGTAGAGGCCGACGGGCTCGGCCACGCCGATGGCGTAGGCCACCTGGACGAGGCACTCGACGCAGAGGCCGGCGGCGACGAGGTTTTTGGCGATATGGCGCGTGGCGTAGGCCGCCGAGCGGTCCACCTTGGAGGCATCCTTGCCGCTGAAGGCACCGCCGCCATGGGCGCCGCGTCCGCCGTAGGTGTCGACGATGATTTTGCGGCCGGTGAGTCCGGTGTCGCCATGGGGACCGCCGATGACGAACTGTCCTGTGGGGTTGACGAAAAGTTTGACGTCTTTGCCGAAGAGCTTCTGTGTGGCCTTGGGCAGGCGCTTGATGGCGCGTGGCAGGAGCACTTTCTCGATGTCTTTGCGGATTTGCGCCTGGGTGGCGTCGGGGTCGTGCTGTGTGGAGACGACGATGGTGTCGATGCGCTCGGGGCGGCCGGTGTCGCTGTATTGGACCGTCACCTGGCTTTTGGCGTCTGGGCGCAGGTAGGGCATCTGCCTGCCTTCGCGGCGCAGCTTGGAGAGTTCCTGCAAGAGGATGTGGGCCAGGGTGATGGGCAGCGGCATCAGCTCGGCGGTCTCGCGGCAGGCGTAGCCGAACATCATGCCTTGGTCGCCGGCACCCTGGTCGCGTTTGGCCTTGCGGCTGACGCCCATGTTGATGTCCTGGCTCTGCTCGTGGATGGCGCTGAGCACGCCACAGCTCTCGGCCTCGAACTTGTACTCGCCCTTGGTGTAGCCTATCTCGCGGATGACGTCGCGGACGGTCTGCTGGACGTCGACATAGCCGTCGCAGGTGACCTCGCCGCTGACCACGGCCAGGCCTGTGGTGACCAGCGTCTCGCATGCCACATGGCTCTCGGGGTCGCGACGGAGGAACTCGTCCAAAAGGGCGTCAGAGATTTGGTCGGCCACCTTGTCGGGATGGCCTTCGGAAACGGATTCCGATGTGAAGAAGTAGCTCATTTTACGTTACTTTTAACTGTTAATAATGTTTGTTTAACAGTGAAAAGATGTGTACTGAAATCGCCATGAATTAACGCTTTAGCATTTTTTCAAGTGGTTGCAATCATTACAAATCCGTCCACATTTACGACTGCAAAGGTACAAAAGAAATCCGACGTGGCAAAATTTATTTTTCCAGTCGGCGATAGTGGCAGGTGAGCAGGTGGCCGTGGTCGTCGTAGAGGTGTAGGCCCGAGCCCTCGCAGTAGCGCCAAACGCGGCAGTCGGCGCACTGCTCCTTGCGGGCCCAGGAGCGGTCGCGCATGATGCGGAACTTGTTGGTCCACACGTCCCAAAGGTCGTCGCCGCGGTAGATGTTGCCCTGGTCCATGTGGCTGCGGACGGAGGTGCAGCCGCTGATGGCGCCGTCGCAGCGGATGGAGGCCACCTCGATGCCGGAGCGGCAGTGGAAGAAGTGGTCGCGCACGCGTTGCTCGTAGGGGCCGAGGAAGCCTTCGCAGGCGTAGCTCACTTCGAGGTTAGAGGTCGGAGGTCGGAGGTTGGAGGTGCGGCAATCGGAAATGAAATCAAGCAAGCCACGGAACTGCTCGTCGGTGAACTGCAGGTCGGGGTTGCCGGCGGCGCGCCCCATGGGGAAGATGCTGAAGAGGCGCCAAGCCGGGACACCGAGCGAGACGAGGTAGTCGCGCAGCTCGGCCAGGCGGGGGTAGTTGCGGGGATTGACGCAGGTGACGACGTCCCACAAGAGCTCCTTCTGCTGCGCCAGCAGGCGGATGGCGGCGGTGGCCTTCTCGAAACTCTGCGGGTGGCGGCGGATCCAGTTGTGCTCCTCCTCGAAGCCGTCGAGGCTGACGGTGATGGAATGCATGCCGCTGGCCAAGAGGCTTTCGAGGCGCTTTGCGTCGAGCAGGAAACCATTGGTAACCAGACCCCAAGGGTACTCGCGGCGATAGAGTTCGAGTCCCACCTGCTCCAGGTCGGGGCGGATGAGGGCTTCGCCGCCGGTGAAGATGATGAACACCTTGTGGGGATCGACATGGGGAGTGAGGGAGTCGATGACACGGAGGAAATCCCCGGCCGGCATGTCGGGCACATCGGGCTGCACCTTGCAGTCGCTGCCGCAGTGGCGGCAACTCATATTGCAGCGCAACGTGCACTCCCAGAAGAGGGTGCGCAACGGATGGAGACGGGCCTCATTGTGGCGCAGCGAGCGCTGCAACTCGAGACCCACGCGTTGACGCAGAGACAATCGCATGGACTAGTTCCCAGGATTGAACGTGGTTTCCTGCACACCGTACATGGGCACAGGCCGGGGTTCCTCTTCATCATTGTCCTTGCAGCACGATGTGAATCCGAGCATACCCATCAGGGAAATAAGCAGCCAGTGTTTGGCCTTCAAGAATCTGATCTTCATATCCTATTTGTTTTCGAGGTTGACTTCGAGGTTGGCATTGAAGGTGCCCTGGTACATGCCCTGGGCCTGGGAGCGGTCGACGTGGTCGGCCTTGACATCGAGAAGCTGGTTGCTGAAGTGGCCGTTGGATTTGCCGTCGGCATCGCGCACCAGGATGCGCACCTGCTCCTGCGGGAGGTCGCTGGCGCGGAGCTCGAAGCGGCCCTCCTTGTCGGTGCGTACCTCGTTACTTTCGAGGTACTTGCGGATGTTTTCCTGGTCGCCATAGATGGTGTCGGCAGTGGCTTCGAGGCCACGCTCGAGGAGGTTGACGCGGATGTTCTTGACGGGCTTGCCGGCAGAATCGCGCACCTGGCCGCGGATGTGGAAGTCCATGGTGGGGACACCGTACATGAGACGCATCTCCTCGCGCGGGCGCACGGCAGGGGTTTCTTCCTCTTTGGGTTCGGCCACCTTCTTGCCGCAATGGCAGGCGGAGAGGCCAAGGGCACCCATCACGGTGACGAGCAGCCAGTTCTTCAGCTTGAGATATTTCACTTTCATGCCACTTTAACGGCCGTATGTCAAAAAAATTGTGTATCTTTGCAAATTATTATGGAACATAGAGATAGACCGATAATCATTGCAGGCCCCTGCAGCGCCGAGAGCCGCGGGCAGCTGCGCGAGGCCACAGAAGCGATCAGCAGCCTGCCACAAGTGAAGATGATACGCGCCGGCGTGTGGAAACCGCGCACACGTCCGGGGGGATTTGAAGGCATGGGCGAGGAGGCGCTACAGTGGATGCAGGTGCTGATGAAAGAGTTTGGCGTGGAATACTGCTGCGAGGTGGCACGGCCAGAGCACGTGGCGCTGTGCCAACGGTATGGCATCCGGGCGGTGTGGCTCGGGGCGCGCACCACAGGCAACCCCTTTATGGTGGAGGAGATTTGCGAGGCGATGCGGGGCAGCGGGATGGGGGTGATGGTGAAGAACCCGATGAGTCCGGACCTGAAGCTATGGGTTGGGGCGATAGAGCGCGTGCAACTGGCCGGCGCACAGGAGGTGATGGCGGTGCACCGCGGCTTCGACGTCTACAACAACGAGGGGTTGCGGAACGCGCCGATGTGGGAGCTGGCGCTGCGGCTGCGGCGCGAGCTGCCGGAGGTGCCGCTGCTGTGCGACCCGAGCCACCTGGGCGGCAGCCGCGAGCGGGTGGCGGCTCTCTCGCTGGCGGCGATGCAGCTGGGCTACGACGGGCTGATGGTGGAGGTGCACCCCCACCCTACCCTGGCGCTGACGGACGCGGCACAGCAGCTGACGCCCGGCGAGCTGGCCACCCTGCTGGACAATATAAAAGAGCAGAAGCACCAGGCGACGGACGCCGAGGTGCTGCGGCTGACGCCGCTGCGGAGGCAGATGGACGATGTGGACCACGAGTTGCTGCGGCTGCTGGGCCGGCGGATGGAGCTGTCGAGGGAGATAGCCGGCGTGAAGCGCGAGACGGGCATGAGCGTCTACCAGTCGAAGCGGTGGGAGGAGGTGCTGGCGGACCGGCTGCGGCTGGCCGAGACGCTGGGGCTGGACAGCGACTTTGTGCGCGAGCTGCTGGAGAAGATCCACGGTGAGAGCGTGCGTGTGCAGATGAAGGGATGAAAAAAGCCCCGTCCAAAGAACTGGACAGGGCCATCGCAAAACTATGAAAAAAAATTACTGTCTTATTCTGCGGGCACTACGGAGACGTAGCTGCGGTCCTCGCGGCCTTTGTGGAATTTGACCACGCCGTCGACGAGAGCGAAGAGGGTGTGATCGCGGCCGATGCCGACGTTCTTGCCGGGGTTGTGGGCGGTGCCGCGCTGGCGGACGATGATGTTGCCGGCGATGCACTTTTGGCCGCCAAATATTTTGACGCCAAGTCGTTTGCTTTCGGATTCGCGACCGTTGCTGGAACTACCTACACCTTTTTTGTGAGCCATATCTTTCTAATTTTGAATTTTGAACTTTGAATTTTGAAAGGTGGGATTGAGAAATCCGACTTTCGTCATTCGTGATTGATTAGTTGATGCTATCGATTTTGATTTGGGTCAGATAGTCGCGGTGGCCGTTCATTTTCTGGAAGCCTTTGCGACGGATTTTTTTGAAGACCAAAACCTTATCGCCCTTGAGATGGCGGAGGACGGTGGCCTTGACGGAGGAGCCGTTGATGTAGGGCTTGCCGATTTCGACCTTGCCATCATTGTCTTTAAGCATCACGGTGTCAAAAGAGACTTCGCTGCCTTCGTCGTTGTGGAGGCGGTTGACGAAGATCTTCTGATCTTGGGCGACCTTGAATTGCTTGCCTGCGATTTCTACGATTGCGTACATTTTCTAATTTGTTGTTTTTTAATTACTTTCACTCATTTCCGAGGGTTTTTTGACCCTTATTTCGGACTGCAAAGATACGACCTTTTCTGATACTGGCAAAATTTTTTTTATTTTTTTTGTTTTTCTGTTGTTTTACGGGTGGGGTTTTCTAGGGGGATGGTAGGGGTTCTGTAGGGGAATAGTTAGGCCTTTTCGCATTATTACCCATCGATGGGTAATGATGGATACTTTTTTACCGGGGGAGGGTGTCGGGGTCGAATGAGAACTGGTTGGTGGCGGAGCCGGCGAAGACGCCGAGGGCGCCTTCGAGGTTGGAGCGCACTTGGCCTTGCTCGGCGAAGAAGTTGTTGCCGGAGCCTTGGCGCGAGACGTCGATGAGGTAGCGCAGGCGTGCGGGGGTCAGGGATTGGAGTTTGACTGTGTATTCGTGTTTGAAAGGTGGGATTTCGTTGGTGTCGCGGAGGTTGATGATGTTGAGTGTGACGGGGTAGACTTGTCCGTTGATGGCGCTGTCGATGAAGATGTTGCGGGTGTAGATGCGTCCGGCCATGGGGAGGATGAAGGAGTTGTCGCCTTGGATTTCGGGGTTGGAGGGGAGGAGGAAGTAGGTGTTGCGGACGGTGTCGACGGTGTCGATGGAGGGGTGCCAGGTGCCGGTGAGGGTGTCGTAGACGCGTCGCCAGTGGTTGCGGCGGAGGCCGCTGTCGCGGACGGAGACGGTGAGGTTGTAGTATTCGGTGAGGTCTGGGCGGTCGTGGAGGGTGAAGTGTGTCTGGTAGTAGCGGAGGGCGGCGCCGGAGTGGTTGCGAATGGAGATGTCGGTGAGGTGGGGGGTGTAGGGGATGTAGGTGCGGCCGTGGACGGTGCCGCGGGGGGTGGTGACGTCGATGCTGAGGCTGTCGCCTTCGGCGAGGGTGTAGGGGAAGAAGTATTTGCATCGGCTGACGGAGTCGGGGGCGTAGGGGATGCCGTTGACGGAGAGGGTGAGGTGTGCGCCGGGGACGGGCTGGTCGTTGGAGGGGTCGAGGAAGAAGCGCGTGTGGGCGAAGTAGACGAAGGCGCGCTGGTCGGGCACGGGGAGGCCGTTGAGGACGAGCTTGGCGGCGGAGGGGTCGTCGTCGATCTCGATTACCTTCTCGCAGGAGACGAAGAGGAGAAGGAGGAGGAGAATTGAAAATTGAAAATTGAGAATTGAAAATTTATGTTTCATATATATAATGTGGTTATATTTGTTGTTTTAGAAATAGAGTGTGTAGCCGAAGGAGGGGAGGATGGGGAAGAGGGAGAGCTGGACGAGGGCGGTGGGGTAGTTTCGGTAGGTGTCGCGGCGGGAGCGGTAGAGCATGTAGGGGTTTTGGCGGTTGTAGACGTTGTAGATGGAGACGTTGATGGTGCGGCGGCAGCGTTTGAACTTGCGGTGGAAGTTGGCGCCGAGGTCGAGGCGGTGGTAGTCGGGCATGCGGTAGTTGTTGCGCCCCTCGACGTCGCTCAGCGAGCCGCGTCCCATGCCGTTGCCGGTCTGGTCGTAGGCGTCGGGGTCTTCCTGTGCGGCGGGGTAGGAGCGTGTGGCGAGGGAGGCGGCGTTGCCGGTGGAGTAGACCCAGGTGGCGCTGAGGTCGATGGTGGGGGAGAGTTTATAGGAGAGGACGATGGAGAGGTCGTGTCGGCGGTCGTACTTGGCGGGGAACTCGCGGCCGCCGTTGATGATTTGTCCCGGGCGGTCGAAGAGGTGTGTGGTGCGGCTCCAGGTGTAGCCGAGCCATCCGGTGAGGTTGCCTATCTCGCGCTGGACGAGGAATTCGACGCCGTAGCTGCGGCCCTGGCCGCTGTAGACGAGGTTTTCCCAGCGGTCGGCGGCGCCGAGGAAGGTGGCGCCGTCCTTGTACTCGATGATGTTGTCCATGTGCTTGTAGTAGGCCTCGAGGGAGAAGTCGGCGATGCCGCTGAGGGCGTAGAAGAGGCCGGCGGCCACCTGGTGCGAGGTCATGGGCTTTATGCGGTCGGTGACGGGGACCCAGAGGTCGGTGGGGAGGGTGACGGAGGTGGTGGAGAGGAGGTGGACATACTGGGTCATCATGGCGTAGCCGGCCTTGACCGAGAGATCGGGCGTGAGCATGACGCGGCCGGAGACGCGCGGCTGGAGGGAGGGGTAGAAAGCGTTCTGCACCTTGAAGGCGCTCAGGTGCAGGCCGGCGTTGAGCTTGACGGCCTCGGTGATGGACCAGTCGTCCTCGATGAAGGCCACCATGTCGTTGGCCGGGATGACGCCGGCGAAGATGCTGGAGTCGAAGCGGAGGGCGCCCTCCATCTGTATGGAGTCGAAGTAGTCGATGCTGGCCTCGGCCACCTCGGGGGTGAACCAGTGGCGAGTGAAGCAGGCGCCGAACTTGACGTTGTGGTCGGGGTTGGGCGTGAAGTCGAAGTCGGCGCGGAGGGTGCCCTCCTTGATGCCGGAGGTGTAGTCGGCGGTGACGGTGGAGGGGTTGGGGTCGGAGGGGGAAGCCAACTTGCGGACGCTGCCGACGATGTTGTTGTGGTACTGCGTGTAGGAGGCCGAGAGGTTGAAGAAGAGGCGCGGGGTGAGTGCGTAGTTCCAACGGAGGGAGCCGACGAGGTTGCCCCACTGGGTGGAGAAGCCGAGGTTCATGTCCTCGCCGAGGGAGGAGACGGTGCTGACGTCGCCGTGGAGCTTGTCGTCGCCCATGTAGAACGAGGCGTAGAGGCGGCTCTTGTCGCTGAATTTGTGGGTGATCTTGGCGTTGAGGTCGTAGAAGTAGTAGCCGGCGTCGAGTTTCGCCTGGTCGACCACGTCGGGTGCGGGCTCGTCGTTGGTGCCTGTGAGGGCCATCATTATGGGGATGAGCAGCAGCTCGGCATAGGTGCGGCGGGCCGAGATGCTGAAGGTGGTCTTCTCCTTGACAATGGGGCCCTCGAGGTTGAACTTGGCCGAGATGAGACCCACCGAGAGGTTGCCGTGCAGCTCGCGGTCGTTGCCGTTGTTCTGCGTCACGTCGAGCACGGCCGAGAGGCGGCCGCCGAAGCGGGCGGGGAAGGAGCCCTTGTAGAGCGTAACGTTCTTGATGGCGTCGGTGTTGAAGGCGGAGAAGAAGCCTCCCATGTGGCTGACGTTGTAGAGTGGCACGCCGTCGAGGAGGAAGAGGTTCTCGTCGGGGCCGCCGCCGCGGACGTACATGCCGCTGTTGCCCTCGCTGCCGCTCTGCACACCGGGCATGAGCTGGAGGGCCTTGATGAGGTCGGCCTCGCCGAACATGACGGGGACGGACTTGATTTTCTCCATGGTCATCTCAGTGGCACTCATCTGGGAGGAGCGGGTGTCCCCTGCCCTTTCAGCCACGATGGTCACCTCGTCGAGCATGACCGAGGGCTTGAGGCGGATGTTGAGCTCGTGGTTGCGGTCGAGCTTGAGGCGGAAGGTCTGGGGCTCGTAGCCGACGAAGGAGACCTTGATGTCGACCGAATCGGCGCGGAGCGTGAGCGAGTAGCGGCCGTAGAGGTTGGTGACAGTGCCCTTGCCGCTGCGGGCGTCGACCACGGTGGCGCCGATAAGCGTCTCGCCGTTGGCGGCGTCGGTGATGGTGCCGCTGAGGGTGCGGCTCTGCGCCGCCGCGAGGAGGGGCAGGAGGAGGAAGGTCAGGAGCAAGAAGCCCCGCAGGGGCGCAGGCTTACAGGCAGGGGTTTTAACCCCTGCACGGCGACATGACGCTACACGAAACCCCGAAGGGGTGACAGGATTATTACTGGATGAATGCATATCCGTCTGTGTTATCTATATTATATATTTTTGCAAATTTTTCCATTTCCTCTCGAAATGTTCTCTGCCGATGGTGTTCCTCTTGGTTGGCGATGTATCTGTGTGTCTTGTCCAGCAAAGTCGGACTGACCGAAAAAGCGCCATACCCTTCTTGCCACGAAAACTTGGAATACCTCGGAGACACTTCCTTAATCCATTTGCTGCTCTTGGCTTTAACCGTGCGAACAAAGTCGGACAAGGCAATGGTGGGTGGGATGGAGGCCAGGATGTGTACATGGTCGGACACGCCTCCCACAATGAACGACAAACCACCTAAAGAGCGGACAATACCACCGATATAATCAAAGAGGCGGGGCATATCCCCGTTCGCGACGGTTACGCCGGCGGACTTGACATGGAATGTGATGTGAATATCGTTCTTAACAAGCGAGTTGGGCATGGCAGGGTGTTTTTATTCAGTTCCTGTCACCCCCTGCGGGGGTTCAGGATTTGTGGACGCATGGTGTGCAGGGGTTGAAACCCCTGCCTGTGTGCCTGTTACCCACTGCGTGGGTTCAGCCAGCATTTCGGCCACACTTTTACCCAACACGGGGTGGACATAGTCGGGCATCACCTCGGCGAGGGGTTCGAGGACGAAGCGGCGGAGGTGCATGCGGGGATGGGGGACGGTGAGGTCGGGCTCGTCGATGACCTCCGAGTCGTAGAAGATGATGTCGATGTCGATGGGGCGGGAGGTGTATTTGCGAGTGAGGGGTGAGGGGTGAGGAGTGAGGAGTTTGCGCTGGCGGCCCAGCTGCTTCTCAATGGCGAGGGCCTGGCGGAGCACGTCGCGGGCGGAGAGTTCGGTCTCCACCAGCAAAGCCCGATTGAGAAAATTCTCAATTTTCAATTTTGGATTTTCAATTTCAAAGTCGCCCCAGGGCTCGGTCTCATAGAGTGCAGAAGCAAGGGCTACGGAGCCGACACGCTGGCGTATCAACTCTGTAGCCCTGTGGATTAGGGCGTGGCGGTCGCCTTGGTTGCCACCGAGGAGAAGGGCCACGCTGTGCATCAGCCGCAGTGGATAAAGCTCTCGACGAGCTCGAGGGTCTTCTGGGCATCCTTGCCGATGTCGGCGCGGAGGGTGCGGTCGTTGAAGGCGCGCAGCTGGCCGAGGATGCCGTCGATGAGGGCGGGGGCGAAGATACCGTCCTTCTCATAGAGGGCACGGTCGCGCTCCAGCAGGTCGGCGCTGGCGGCGCAGCTGTCGGGCAGCACGTCGAGGCGGTTGAGCACATCCTCGTGCTCGAAGATGTTGACGCTGACGTAGCGATCCTTGGCATACTGGACGGCATCCTGCATCTCGAAGCCGTGGCGGGCGGCGACGGTCATGCCGGCCAGCAGCAGGTAGACGTTGGCCGAGCCGTCGGGCGTGCGCAGCTCGATGGTCTGCTTGTAGGTGAAGTCGACCTCCTCTTTCTTCTCCAGCGGGTTGCAGTGGGCCATCATATTGCCGCTGCCCTTGCTCCAGCCGAGGGGGACGCGGACCATGGCGGAGCGGTTGCGGTCGCCCCAGCAGATGTTGGTGGGGGCCTCCTGGTGGGGCACAAGGCGGAAGTAGGAGGTGGGGTTGGTGTTGCCGAAGGCGGTGAGGGAGCCGGCCAGCGAGAGGATGCCGGCCATGGTCTTGTGGGCCACGTCGCTCAGCTTGCCGTCGGCGCCGACGTACATGTTCTTGCCGTCGAGGGTAACGCGGGTGTGGACATGCATGCCGCTGCCGGCCTTGCCGACGGTGATCTTGGGGGCGAAGGTAACGGTGATGCCGTACTTGTAGCCCAGGGTGCGCATGATCCACTTGGCGATGACGAGCTGGTCGGCGGCGTCCTCGAGGGTGGTGGGAAGGAACTCAATCTCGTTCTGCTCGTACATGGTGTCGCCCACGGTGAAGTTGCCCACCTCGCTGTGGCCGTACTTGATCATGCCGCCGGCGGCAGCGATGAGGCGCATGGCCTCGGTGCGGTAGTCTTCGAACTTGCAGAAGGGGGAGGAGGCGTGGTAGCCGCGCTGGTCGGCGGGGAGGTAGTCGTCCTCCTTGGGGGCGATGACGTAGTACTCCAACTCGCCCATCACCTCGAACTCCATGCCGCCGGTGGCCTCGCGGAATGCGCGGCCGGCCTTGGCGAGGGTGTATTCGGGGGCCATGGCGAAGGGCTCGCCGTCCTTGGTGTAGTAGGCGCAGAGGATGTCCAGCGTGGGCACATCGGCGAAGGGGTTGAGGAAAGCGGTGCGGAAACGCGGCATGACGTAGAGGTCCGAGTTGCCGGCCTCGAGGAAGGGGAAGAGGCTGCTGCCGTCCACACGCTCGCCGCTGGTGAGCACCTCGTCGGCGTGTTCCAGGCTCTGGATGACGAAGTTGAGGGTCTTCAGCCGGCCGTCGTGGGCCATATAGCGGAAGTTGATCATCTCGATGTTGAACTCCTCGATGGCTTTGAGGATATCGGCCTTGGTGAACTCGCACATGGGTTTCTGCAGGAAGCCCACCAGGGGGTTGGGGTTGAACTTGAGCTGTTCTTGTGTCATGATATATATTGTTATTAAATTAGTCCATAGATAACGACCAACGGGGCGGTTTAGTATGCCGAGCGGAAGAAATATTTCCCCGAAAATTCTCCGACAAAAAGCCGAAAAAAGGCCATTTTTCGCCCATACACAACAGCCTGATAAACAGTGGCGAAGAGGCACCCTCTTCTTCCCCTCTTCTTCCTCTCTTAATCCTATGCAAGGGGGCGCCCCGGAGAGGGGGTAAAAAAGGGCCGAGGCTCCCGTGGAGGGGAGCCTCGGCCCTAAGAGTTGTCGTGCCGGACTAACGAACGACGGCGACGCGCTTGGCGGCGGCGTTGCCAACCTTGACGAGGTAGAGACCGGTGGCGGGCACGGTGAATTCCACGTTGGCAGCGGCGGCCTGACGGTTCAGGACGCGGCCATTGACGTCGTAGAGGTAGATGTCGCTTTCGGCACCACGGACCACGATGCGGCCATCGGCGGCGAAGATTTCGACCTCGGCAGCCTCGACATCGTCGATGTCGACAGGAGCGCGCTCGAAGACGGCGTAGTAGGTCACATCGGCGGTGACGGTGAAGGTGTAGAGGGCGTCGGTGCTCACAGTGTCGAGGCTGGCCAGCCCACCGAAGCGCGTCAGCCAGGCGACGAAGCGGTAGCCTTCGTTGGCCTGGGCCGAGAGGGTGACCTCGGTGCCGGCCTCGTAGTAGCCGCTGCCAAGGACGAAGCCCATGTTCTCATCGTTGGAAACGCCGGTGACGAGGAAGAGCTCGGCCGGGGCGGCGACGGGCTCGAAGACGGCCTCGATGTTGACGCTTGCGGTGACGGTGAAGGTGTAGGCGGCGTCGGTGCTCACGGTGTCGGTGCCGGCGAGCCAGGCGACGAACCGGTAGCCGTCGTTGGCGGTGGCGGTGGCGGTGAACTCGGAAGCCTCGAGCACGGTTTGGAAGCCCATCGGGTCGACGGTGCCCATGATGGTGTTGCGGGTGCTGACACCAACGATGAAGGTGGCCGGGACGAAGAGCTCGAAGTTGGCGGTGACGGTGACGTTGCCGGTAACGGTGAGGACGAGGGTGTCGCTGGTCTCGCCAGTGCTCCAGCCGGTGAAGAGGTAGCCGTCGTTGGCGGTGGCGACGAGGGTGATGACGCTATCGGCATTGACGGGCTCGGTGGGCACGCCGGAGACGGAACCCATGGTGGCGTCGTAGATGACGGTGACGGTGTAGGTGCCGGCGGCGTTGAGCTCGAAGTTGGCGGTGAGGGTGGTGTCGCTGACGACGGCCACGGTGATGGTGGGCTCGGTGGCACCGTTGCTCCAGCTGACGAAGTGGTAGCCGTCAGCGGGGATGGCGGTGAGGCTCACGATGGTGCCGTGTTCAACGGTGGTGGCGGGGCTGACGCTGACCGAACCGCTGGCGTCGGGAGTGACGTTGGTGGTGACGGTGTAGGTGTTGAGCGCGAACTTGGCCACGACGGTGGTGTCGCTCTCGACGAGGAGGTCGAGGGTTTCGGTGGTCACGCCGTTGTTCCACTCGACGAAGTGGTAGCCTTCAGCGGGCACAGCGGTGAGGGTGACGGTGGTGCCGTAGTCGACAGCCTCGGTGGGGATGCCTTCGACCGAGCCGCTCTCGACGGGATCGACCGTGGCGGCCACGGTGTGCTGCATGAGGGCGAAGGTGGCGGTGAGGGTGGTGTCGGAGACGACGGTCACGTTGATGGTCGCGGTGATGTCGCCGGTGCTCCAGGAGACGAAGCGGTAGTGCTCGGCGGGCACGGCGGTGAGGGTGACGACGCTAGCGGAGTCGACGGAGCTGGTGGGGATGCCTTCGACGGAGCCCATGGTCTCGTCGTAGTTGACGGTGACGGTGAAGGTGCCGGCGGGGTTGGCGGCGAAGTGGGCCACGAGGGCGGTGTCGCTCACGACGGTGAAGGTGTAGGCGGCCTCGGTGCTGACGGTGTCCTCACCGGCGAGCCATGCCACGAAGCTGTAGCCCGCGGCGGGGGTGGCGGTGGCGGTGAACTCGGTGCCGTAGTCGACGACGCTGTCGCCGGCGGGCTCGACGATACCCATGACGGCATCGGCGGAGGCGAGGGAGACAGTGTACTGGTTGGCGGCGAAGGTGGCGGTCAGCGTGGTGTCGGCGGTGGCCACGATGCGGATGGTGTCGGTGGTCTCACCGTTGCTCCAGGAGACGAAGTGGTGGCCTTCGGCCGGGGTGGCGACGAGGGTGACGGTGTCGCCGTCGGGGACGACGGTGTCGCCAGTGGCGGTGCCCATGGCGGCGTCGTTGACAGCGGTGGCGACGGTGACGTCGTAGTGCTCGAAGGGGGTGGTGAAGGGGAGCTTGGTCCAGCGGCTGTGCTCGGTGTCGGAGCAGGCGGCGCGGAGGTAGAAGGTGTAGTTGGTGTCGCGGAGGAGGTCGGTCAGGGCGACGCTGTTGGTGGCGACGTTCTGAGCGAGGGTCTCGAGTTCGGCGTTGGTGAGGGTGTCGCTGGTGTTGATGACATACTGCCAGGCGGTCTCCTGGTTGCCGGGCTGCCAGGCGAAGTCGGCGCTGAAGCCGGTGAGGCCGGTCTGGTAGGCGGTGGTCACGTCGTAGCAGGAGCTCTCATTGGCGGTGCGGAAGTTGGCCTGGGGCAGGAAGTTGATGAGGGTACCGGCAGCGGTCAGGTACGAGGAGCCATAGACATAGCGGCTTGCATTTTCGACAGTGGAACCTGCGAACAGGCAGTTGGCATAGCCATTCTCATCGGTGGGCAGCTCGAAGCTGACGAGCAGGTTGCCGCCGTTGTAGACGAAGGGGGTGTTGAAGGTGATCTTCATACCGTCGGCCACAGTGGCCAGAAGGGTGCCGGTGTAGACGTTGGTGGTGGGGGTGGCATCCCAGCCGTTAGCCAGGTTGGCGCTGTCGGTGACGGCGAGGCTGACGTTGAAGGTGTAGTTGCCCCAACCTCCGTAGGAGGCAGTGCCGAGAGAGCGAACCTCATACTCAATGCCGGTGATGGTTTGGCCGATGAGGTCGGTCAGCATGGAAGCGGGATAGATGCTCTGTGTGCGCTGTTGTTCGTCGGTATAGTTGCCATAGACGGGTACATATTGGTTGCTTTGGTCGCCTGCTCCGACGACGGTGGGGTTGCCCGGGTCGACGGCGGTGCGGATGCTGTCGAGGCGGACGGTGTCGCTGGTGAGGCCGGTGACGGCGTCATAGGCGCAGACGTAGATGTCGTAGGAGGTGTCGGCGAGGAGGCCGGTGAAGAGGTTGTAGGCCTGAAGGGGCTGCGTACCCGCGATAGCGGTTTCTACGGTGACCCAGTCGGTGGCGGCTTGGCCATGGAGGGCGGCGGCGGCGCGCCAAGCGGTTTCGTCGGCGAAGTTAGCCTCGTCGCGCATCCAAACGGCGGAGAAGGCGTTATGCGACTGGTCGAAGGCGGCCAGGTTGATGGGGGCGGGCATAGCCACGGGCATCAGCACGCTGTCGGGCTGGCTCCAGGGCGAGGAGCAGTTGTCGGCCGGGCAGACGTTCTGCACATATATATAATAGGTGGTGGCGCTGGCGAGGTTGTCGAGGGTGAAGACGGTGGTGTCGATGCCGTTGGCGGTAGCCGTGGCAGCGGCGAGGTCGGCCTCGGAGAGGAGAGTGGTGCTGAGGATGTAGCTGAAGTTGTCGGCCTGACCAAGGGCTTCGCCGGTGTTGTTGAGCACGAGCTGTGCGGTGTGTTTGCCAGTGACGGTGACGCTGACGATTTCAGGTACGCGGCAGGTGGGGAAGGTACGGAACTGATAGGTAGCCCAGCCGGAGGTGCCTTCGGGGTGCTCGTTGCCATTGCAGAGGGTCTTGATGTAGACATAGTAGTCCTGGTCGGGGGTGAGGCCGGTGGCGTTGTAGCTGACAGCATCGGCGGCGAGGGTCACGGAGGTGGCGGCGTCGAGGTCGGCGGCATCGATTTCAGTGGCGCTGACGATAATCTGGTTGCCCACGCAGTAGTCGGCGTCGGCGGCGGTCCAGACAATCTTGGCGCTGGTGTTGGTGATGCTGTCGGCCGAGATGGAAGTCACCTCGGGGCAGGCGTTGGCGGGATTGCAGTAGCCAAGGCTCATAACCACACGGCTTTGAACATAGTTCTTACTGCCTGTGTAGGAGGCGAGATCATTGATGTCGGGGTTCTGGGAATCGCTGTACCAGTAGAGTGACTTGTAGCCTGTGCAGGTGGAGGTGCGGAAGGTCTGAGACGATGTACCATCGCTTCCACTGTTGTCATCGATGATGATCATGAGGTTGGAGGTTCCATCGTAGGAATAGGGGGTGCTAAGGGTGAGCTCATTCCAACCTTGGGTGAAGCTGGCGAAGCTACCGCTGTATACCATCACTGCGTTGGTAGCATCGAGCGGTTCGAAGTCGGAGCTGGAGGAGAAGGTCGACTTGGTGGTGGGTTGGATGTAGATGGTGATGTCGGTCTTGGTGGAAGGCGCACTCGTGGCGGCATAGTAGTAGCTGAGGCTGGTGAAGGTGTGTGCTCCGTTCAATTCCGCTGCATCGATGATGGTCTCTGAGAACGAGTTTTTGTAGTAAGTAGCGACGGGGTAGTAATAGGAGGTGCCGCCGACGGTGGGGTTGCCGATGACCACCTCTTCGCAGGCGCCGAGACCCTGGGTCATGACAGCTTGCTGGAGCCAAGTGGTGTCGCAGGCGGATTTGACGTAGACGTAGTACTGTGTTTCGCGGGCGAGACCTTCGAAGGTGTATTCGTGAGCATTGTTGACCACGGTGTAGCTGGCGGCGGCCAGGGCTTCGGCATCAAGCTGGGTTTCGCTGATGAGGACGTGGAACTCGGTTACGAGGGTGTCGGGGCAGTCCCAGGTGGCAGTGATGCGGATGCGCTCGGGAGCCGTCTGCAGGTTGCGCGCGGCGACGCAGGTCTCGGTCTGGAGGGTGAGGGTGTAGTCGGTGTAGAGATTGCGGTCCTCAGCCTTGACGCGGAGGACGGTGGGGGTGTTCATCTGGAGGTAGTTCTTGATGGAGTAGCTGGTGACCTGGCAGGTGAAGGAGCCGTCGCCGGCGGTGTCGATGAAGACGGCGGCGCCGGTGTTGACCGTCCAAGTGAGGGTCATGTCGGAGCTCACATTGTCGGTGTACCAGACTGGGGCGTTGATGAAGTAGGGCTCGGCGAGGGTGTCCATGACGGGGGCCTCGCGGCGGGCGTTGCCGGTGAGGTTGAAGGCGGTCATCTTGCGTCCGGAGCGGAGGGTGCGGCTGCTGACAGTGACGGCGCGGCTGCTGTCGGTGTCGGAGCAGAGGGCGCGGAGGGTGAAGTTGTAGGTGGTGTTTTCCGGAAGGGCGGAGAAGGTGTGGGTGGTGTCGGTGGTGGTGGTGTAGCTGAGGGTGTCGGAGCCCTGGATGCAGAGGATGCTGTAGGTGGCGCCGTTGTTGGTGGTGTCGCTCCAGTTCAGGGTGATGCTGCTGCTGGTGGCTTCGACAACCAGACCTCTAGGCTTGGCACAGGTGGGGGCGAGGGCTACACTGAAGTTGTCCATGTAAGTGGCAGAGCCATACTTGCTCTCGCCGCGGAGAATGATGTAGCACGTGCCGCTGGTGATGGGGATAGGAAACTCGTAGGTGTACCATCCCGTGGCGCTTTCGGCCTGAACCACGCCGCCATCGGTCTGTGTGTAGTTACGCGAGATGAAGCCCAACTCGGTGGCACCTTCAATATTGCCATCGGTGCTGGCGAATACGCGGATGCCTTCGCCGGGATAGCTGGCGCCGGAAGCATTGCGTAGCACATCAATGATGAATTCGTAGTTGCCGTTGAGGCTCATCTCGGGCAGCACCAACTTGGTCATGGTGCCGTTGCTCATGTCAGGCAGCATCAGCTTGTTTGTGGCGTTGCCCGACTGGGTGGTGGTATTCACGGTAAAGACTTGGGATCCGGGTCCTTCGATATGCTCGTTCAGCATGCAGGGAATTGCAGTGGTATTGGCGGCATACAATTCGAAGTCCTCGACCCATGGGAAAGCGGAAACCACACCGCAGGCGGTGCGGAAGGTGGTGGCGATGAGGGCGGTTGCACCGCCTTCGCAGTCGGTACGCACACCATAGGTATACACGGTGTTGGCATTGAGGCCCGCGAGGGTATAGCTGAGGGCAGTGAGACCCGTGGCCACAACGTTGGTGTCGGTGGGGGTGATGATTACCACACTATAGGTGGTGCCTGCTGCATTCTCGGCATCGGCCCAGGTGAGGGTGGCACCGGTGTTCGTGATGTCGCTGGCGACCAGGCTCTGCACTCGCTTGCAGCTCGACGTGGACTCGTAGGTGAAAGTAGTCTTTGGGATGAAATTGCGCTGCGAGCCTGTGACGTTGGCCAAGCTGCTGCCATTGTAGCCTCCCCATGAGGCCCCCGAAACGGTCTGGCCATTGAAACTAATGTTTTTATAGCCAGCGTCGGTGGTGTTGTCAATACCAATCAGCAGGTTGCCGCCGTTGTACTCATAGGGGACGCTGAGGGCGATGGTCATCTCGCCACCGCTGCCGCTGCTGAGCACCGACAGCGTGCCGCTGTAGGCAACATCGCCGGCAGTTCTCGGCTCAAGGGCTGTGATGGTCGTGTATTCGACCTCTTTCAGGTACACCTCCACTTGGCTCGCCGTGGTGTACGGCACATTGCTACTGGTGCTGTAGAACTTCAGCTCGGTGATGGTCATACCCGACATCTGGGCCAAACTGCTGGCTGGATACACTACCTGGCTTCGTGTGAAGTCATCAAAGTAATGAATGTACGCCGGTACAACGTTTGAAGTGGTTGTACCGTCATACACTGTCAGCGTTTGTGCTTGCGCTAGGAACGGTAGCATCATGGCCACCGCGAGCGCGAAAGAGCGTACGAACTTTAACATAGGGTTAGGATTTAAATGATTATTAATTAATTTGTTATGTCGATTTTTTTTATTGTTTCCTTATATGTTATGGCTGCAAAGATACATTTTATTTTTGAATTATATGCTAAAAATTGTTAAAAGATCACTCCCCAACCCTGCGGCGAGGGGTGGGGAGCGGTAGGGGGATGGTAGGGGTTCTCTAGGGGAATTGTTCGGTCCTTTCCCATTATTACCCACCGATGGGAAAATAGGGATACTTTGCTAGGCGAGGAGTCGCTGGCGGAGGTCGTCGGGGATGGTGTCGGAGGCGGCGGTGGAGCGTCGGTAGCCGGCCATGACGGTGCGGCACTCGGCGCAGAGGCGTCCGGTGCCTTGCTCGACGATGCGCTGGAGGACGGTAAGGCTCTTGTTGCCAATGCGTTCCACCTCGGTCTCGACGGCGATGGCGTCGGTCTTGTGGATTTGGGAGCGGAAGTCGACTTCGTAGTGGACGACCATGACGGTGAAGTCGCCCTCTTCGGGCGGGAGGCCGCGGGCGCGGAAGAAGTGGTCCTTGCCGAGGTCGAAGAATTCCATGATGACGGCGTTGTTGACATGGCCCATTTGGTCGATGTCGTTAAATCTTATCTGTAAGTCCAGTTTATGCATTGTTTTTTGTGTTTTTCCCCGCCTGCGGCGGAAATCTATAAATCTTGGAAATTATCGTTTCAGGGAGAAGAAGAATTCGAGGCCGCTTTCGGGTCTGTTTTTGGCGTAGATTTCGCCGTGGTGGAAGAGGACGGCGTGCTTGACGATGGAGAGGCCGAGGCCGGTGCCGCCGTCGGCGCGGGAGCGGCCTTGGCCGATGCGGACGAAGCGGTCGAAGAGTCGGGCGAGGTAGTCGTCGGGGACGCCGCGGCCAGTGTCGTAGAAGTGGATGTAGTGGAATTCTGAGTTTTGAATTTTGAATTTGGAATTGAGGGGTTCGTAGGTTTCGGCGACGATGTCGATGCCGGGGCCGGCATAGGAGAGGGCGTTGTCGGCCAGGTTGCGGAAGATGCGGTAGAGGAGTTCGTGGTTGCCGCGGATGGGTAGGGGCGGGAGGTTGTTGTGGAGGGTGACGGAGGCGGCGGCGGCGCGGTCGGCGAGTTCGTCGAAGACCTCCTGGGCGACGTCGCGCACTTCGAGCTGCTCGAGGGGGAAGAGGTCGGCGCTCTCTTCGAGTTTGTTGATGACGGAGACGTCCTGGATGAGGTCGGAGAGGCGCAGGGTCTGCTGGTAGGAGCGTTCGAGGAAGTGGCGGCGGCGGTCGTCGTCGACGGGGCGGTCGGAGAGGAGGATTTCGAGGTAGCCGCGGATGGAGCTGACTGGGGTTTTGAGCTCGTGGGCGATGTTGGAGGTCATCTCCTGCTTGAGCTGGCGGTTGCGCTGCTCGGTGGCCTGTGCTTCGTGGCGGAGGCGGTTGGCCTCGTCGGCGAGCTGGCGCAGGCGGCGGGTGCGTCGTGCGAGGCGCAGGTAGAGCACGAGGATGGCCAGGACGAGCAGGAGGAGTATGGCGTCAGACCAGTCCATAGCCAAAGCCTGTTTTGTTGACGATGCGTGAGCCGTCGGGGCCGAGTTTTTTGCGCAGGCGCGCGATGTGGACGTCGACCGAGCGCTCGCCGACGAGGGTGTCGCCGGGCCAGACGGCGGCGAGGATTTCCTCGCGGGTGAAGTAGCGGCCGGGGTGCTCCTGGAAGAGCTTCAGGATGAGGTATTCGCGGCGGGTCAGGCTAGAGAGACTAGTAGGGCTAGTGAAACTAGTGGAACTAGTCAGACTAGTCAGGCTAGGGTTGGCGGCGGTGCGGCGGAGGACAGCGCGGATGCGGGCGAGGACGGTGTCGAAGGCGAAGGGTTTGGCGATGTAGTCGTCGGCGCCGGCGTCGAAGCCGCGGAGCTGGTCGTCGTGGCCGCCGAGTGCGGTGAGGAAGATGACGGGGGTCTGGTCGCCGTGCCCGCGCAGGGTCCGCGCCAGGTCGACGCCCGACATGCCACCCATCATCACGTCGAGGATAAGGAGGTCGTAGGGGGGATTTTTGATTTTTGAATTTTGAATTTGGAGTAAAGGGAGGGCTTCTTCGGCGCTGAGGGCGGTATCGACCTCAAAGCCCTCGGCTTCAAGGTTGAAGCGGAGGATTTCGCAGAGGTCCTGCTCGTCGTCGACTACCAGTATTCGTTGTTTGGGAGACATCATCGAAGAGGGGAGCGATAGACGGGGGTCGAACCCGCGACCTGCGGCTTGGGAAGCCGCCGCTCTGCCAACTGAGCTACTATCGCATTGTTTCAACCCACCCATAACGCACCCTTCGGGGGTTTATTGTGCGGTGGGCGAAAATATTTTTCAGTCGCGGTTGCTCAAGATGCTCAACAACCTGATAAAGAGGTTGATGACGTCGAGATAAATATCCAGCGCGCTGTCGACGGCGTTGTCGAGGGTTTTGGGGTAGGCCTGCGACTTGGCGACGTCGTAGCCGATATAGCCCGAGAAGAGGAGGACGAAGAACCAGTCGAAGAGCTGGCCGCGATAGCCGAAGAGGAAGGTGGCGACGAGCTCGGCCACGAGCCCCACGACGAGGGCGATGACCAGCGTGCGCCCCAGGCCGAGGAAGAGCTGCGGACGGACGAGCGAGATGAGCGCCATGGTGACGGTGACCATGCCGGTCAGGGCCATGGCCTTGACGACGATGCCGGAGGGGAGGCCGGGGATGACGAGCGAGAGCATGATGCCGATGGGCAGCACGACGAGGTTGTAGCCGACGAAGCTGACGGCGGGGTTCTGCGACTTGGCTGCCAGGACGATGCCCAGGAAGGTGGGCACGAGGTAGCCCGCCAGGAGAAGCCAGGGGCTGACGCCCTGCAGGGCGCTGATCAGCGGGTAGGCGAAGTAGTAGACAATGACCGCGTTGAGGAGCAGGCCGTAGGCTAGGAGGCCGGTGAGGGCGAGGTTGTAGGTGCGGGCCGAGAGGCGGTCGGCTTCGCCGCTCTCAAGGCGCAGCTGCTTGCGGTTGGTGAAGGTGTCGGTGAAGGTTGCTTCTGCCATTGCTTGAGGGTTATTGGTTATAGATGTAGGTGCCATTCTCGCCTGTGACGGTGACCTGGGTGCGGTCGGCGGCTTCGACGCGGCCGATGACCTGGGCGTCGACGCCGAAGGAGCGGCTGATGTCGATGATGGCGCGGGCGGTGGCCTCGTCGGTGTAGAGTTCCATGCGGTGGCCCATGTTGAACACCTTGTACATCTCCTGCCAGTCGGTGTGGCTCTCCTGGTGGATCATGCGGAAGAGCGGCGGCACGGGGAAGAGGTTGTCCTTGATGACATGCAGCCCCTTCTTACCTCCTGACTCCTTACCTCCTGACTCCTCCAAAAAATGAAGCACCTTGGTCTGGGCGCCGCCGGAGCAGTGGACCATGCCGTCGATCTTGGGGCGGTACTCGTCGAGGACGCGCCGGATGATGGGGGCATAGGTGCGGGTGGGCGAGAGGACGAGGTGGCCGGCGTCGACGCCCGGCACCTCGGTGGGGTCGGTGAGGAGCTTGGTGCCGCAGAAGACGACGTCGGAGGGCAGCCCCTTGTCGTAGCACATGGGGTAGCGCTCGGCGTAGAGGTGGCTGAAGACGTCGTGGCGGGCGGAGGTGAGGCCGTTGCTGCCCATGCCGCCGTTGTAGGCGGTCTCGTAGGTGGCCTGGCCGTAGGAGGCGAGGCCGACGATGACGTTGCCGGCCTTGATGCGTGCGTTGTCGATGACGTCGGCGCGGCGCAGGCGTGCGGTGACGGTGCTGTCGACGATGACGGTGCGGACAAGGTCGCCCACGTCGGCCGTCTCGCCGCCGGTGAGGACGATGTCGATGCCCATGTCGCGCATGGTCTGGCAGAACTCCTCGGTGCCGCCGATGATGGCGGAGATGACTTCGCCGGGCACCAGGCGCTTGTTGCGCCCGATGGTGGAGGAGAGGAGTATGTGGTCCAGGGCGCCGACGCAGAGCAGGTCGTCGGTGTTCATGACGATGGCGTCGACGGCGATGCCCTTCCAGACGGAGAGGTCGCCGGTCTCGCGCCAGTACATGTAGGCGAGGCTGCTCTTGGTGCCGGCGCCGTCGGCGTGCATGATGTTGCAGTAGTCGGGGTCGCCGCCGAGCAGGTCGGGTATAATCTTGCAGAAAGCCTTGGGGTAGAGGCCCTTGTCTATGTTCTTGATGGCGTTGTGGACATCCTCTTTGGAGGCCGAGACGCCGCGTTGGTTGTATTTGTCCATGAGGTGTAAAATAGGTTACACATTATTATCTGCACTCGTATATTGTCCGCGATCCAGATTGAAAATTATATCGTCCAAAAACGCATCGGACACATTTCCCATATCACTCTTATCGTAGATATAAAGGAAAGACAGGCGGGTGTCCTCCAATTGCAAGCGAATGACAACACGTCCACCACCACTCTTTCCCCTGCCTTTGGAGGCGATGTTGATACGCACCTTCCGCATGCCATCATACAATTCGTCGCCTTGGCGCGGATTGTCGACCAGCGAGGCAAGCAGCCGCTTGAAATCATCAGGAAGCGAGCGATAACGTTTTTTCAAGCGTTTGAACGCTCGACCGAACTCATCCGAGAAGCGAACTTCCTGAATCATAGACCGTCAACAAAACTGAAGGCTTCGCCCACACTCATCGACCGGGCGGTCTCGCATTCGCGCTTGGCACGCACCACCGCACGCGCCACGCGGTAGGCCTCCTCCAGCTCCATCAGCCGGTTCCAGCGGGCATGCGTCAGCCTCACGGTTATGCTACGGTTGGTTCTTTCAAGGACACACATTGCAGTTCGTTTTACAGGTTCTATATCAATTGGGGAACGAGCCTTGGGTGTATTTATTGTGTGGCGGCATCAAAAAAAAGGAATAATTACCCCAGCAGGACGTCGAGGACCATCATCAGCACAAATCCGGCGGCGAAGCCGAGGGTGGAGAGGTTGGAGTGGGTGCCTTGGGAGGCCTCGGGGATGAGTTCTTCGACGACCACATAGATCATGGCGCCGGCGGCGAAGGCGAGCATGTAGGGCAGGACGGGCGTGAGGAGCGGGGCCAGGAGGAGGATGGCGAGGGCGCCGAGGGGCTCGACGGCGCCGCTGAGCGAGCCGATGAGGAACGAGCGGAGGCGCGAGTTGCCGGCGGCATGCATGGGCATGGAGATGATGGCGCCCTCGGGGATGTTCTGCATGGCGATGCCGATAGAGACGGCGAGGGCGGCGCTGAGGCCGAGGCCGTGCCCGCTGCCGGCGAAGACGACGCCGACGGCCATGCCTTCGGGCAGGTTGTGGATGGTGACGGCGAGGGCGAGCATGGCGGTGCGCGAGAGGTGAGAGCGCGGACCTTCGGCCCGCGCGGCGCCGACGTGGAGGTGGGGCGTCAGCTCGTCGACAAGGAGCAGGAAGCCGATACCCAGCAGGAAGCCCACCGCAGCGGGCACCACGGCGAGGGCTCCACTACCCTCCCCCATCTCCATGGCGGGCAGCAGCAGCGACCACACCGAGGCCGCCACCATCACCCCGCTGGCGAAGCCCAGCAGGGCTTTTTGAAGGCGGTCGGGCATCTCGCGCTTCATAAAGAAGACGAAGGAGGAGCCCAGCATGGTGCCGAGCAGGGGCAGGAGGAGGCCGAGGAGGAGTGCGGTGGTGTCCATGGGGGGGTGGTTTGAGGATGCAAAAGTACTAACTTTTCCGCACATGGAAGCACTTTGGGGCAAAAATAGCCATAAATAGGGATAAAAGACTAGGCACCAGCCAGTTGAAGCAAGAATGAAAAACGGCGCAAAAATTTGGAAAAAACCCGGAAAAAGGGTCAAAATCGCCCGATTGCAACTGGCTGATAACAAGGGGATAAGAGGTATCCTCTTCTTCTCCCCTTCTTATCAACTTATTCCTCACTTGGGGGATGGGGATGGAGCGGACCCCTCACCCCTGCGGGGAGCTCCCCTTGGGAAGGGGAGCAGCCGGGGGAGGAGAAAAAAAATGGGCGGCGGATGTAAGATTCCGGGGGGGATGCACGTCATTTATACAGAAGCATTTTTTTATACAGAACCAATTTTTCTGAACGATGAAACGAATTGCCATCATGACGGCCGCCCTGCTGGCGGCGACAACAACCTTCGGGCAGGAGCGGCGCTGGAGCCTGGACTACCACGCGGGACTCGGCCTGACGCGCTTTGTGAACTACCCCGCCCTCTCGGCCATAGAGGACAGGACACCCTCATACACAGGCCTGACGGCTTCGTTCACGCTGGCCCTGAAGCGCGACGACGGCTTCGCCCTGGGGCTGCGCTACCGCAACACGGAGGTGGCCACCGCAGCGGTGAGTCTGCGCGAGGAGGCGACGGTGCACGATGTGTCGGTGCTGGTGCGGCACTCGACGATGGTCACGCCGCGGCTGGAGCTCCACGGCAGCGCCACAATGGGCCTGGCGATATTGCACAACAGCATGGTGTCGCACGGCAACGAACTGACCTTCAACCGCTACGGCATCAGCGCCGGGCTGGAGGCGGGCCTGCGCTACTACATGACCGAGGAGATGTACCTCAGCTTCGACCTCGGCATCGGGGGCGTGAGCACGTTCAAAAAGGCGCTCGACATCCCGAACGACCAGCTGCCGCAGAACCGCCACTCGTGGGCGGCGGTGCACGCGCTGGGCGGCTTCGGCATCGGCCTGCGCCCAAAGGTGCGCAAACTGCGCATGCCGCAGCAGCTCATCGACCAGAGCGAGCCGCTGCAGCTGGCGCGGTATGAGGAGTGAAAAAAACAGCAGCCGGGCTATGGCCCGGCTGCTGTTGTTGAAAACAGGCTTACCTGCGGCGGCCGCCACCGCCGGAGCGGCGGTCGGAGCCACGGCCACGGTCGCCACCGTCGCGGCGGCCACCGTCGCGTCCGCCTTCGCGGCGGGCAGGCTTCTCCTCCACATAGCCTTCGGGCTTGGGAAGGAGGGCCTTGCGGCTGAGCTTGATTTTGCCGTTCTTTTCGTCGAAGGCGATGACCTTGACCTGGAAGGTGTCGCCCTCCTGGATGAGGCCTTCGAGGGTGGCGGGGTGGCCCCACTCGTACTCGCTGATGTGCATCAGGCCCTCTTTGCCGGGGAGGAACTCCATGAAGGCGCCGAACTCGACGATGGAGACCACGCGGGCGTCGTAGATGTCGCCCACCTCGGGCACGGTGCAGATCTCTTTGATCCACTTGATGGCGGCGTCGATGTCGTCTTTGTTCTGCGAGGCGACGTCGACGATGCCGAACTCGCCCACCTCCTCGATGTTGATGATGGTGTTGGTCTCGGACTGGATTTTCTGGATGACTTCGCCACCCTTGCCGATGACGGCGCCGATGAAGTCCTTCGGGATCTGAATCTGCTCGATGCGGGGGACGAAGGGCTTGTAGTCCTCGCGGGGCTGGGGGATGGTCTCGGTGATTTTGCCGAGGATGTGGAGGCGTCCCTGGCGGGCCTGCTCGAGGGCTTTGGCGAGGACGTCGTAGCTGAGGCCGTCGACCTTGATGTCCATCTGGCAGGCGGTGATACCATCGGCGGTACCGCAGACCTTGAAATCCATGTCGCCGAGGTGGTCCTCGTCGCCGAGGATGTCGGAGAGGACGGCCCACTTGTCGCCCTTGCTGATGAGGCCCATGGCGATACCGGCGACGGGTTTGCGGATTTTGACGCCGGCGTCCATCAGGGCCATGCAGCCGGCGCAGACGGTGGCCATGGAGGAGGAGCCGTTGGACTCGAGGATGTCGCTGACGACGCGGATGGTGTAGGGGCAGTCGGTCTCCGAGGGGAGCACCTCTTTGAGGGCGCGCCAGGCGAGGTGTCCGTGGCCGACCTCGCGGCGGCTGGTGCTGCCGGAGCGCTTGACCTCGCCGGTGGAGAAGCCGGGGAAGTTGTAGTGGAGCAGGAAGCGGCGCATGCCTTCGATCACGGCGCCGTCGATCTTCTGCTGGTCGAGCTTGGTGCCGAGGGTGCAGGTGGAGAGCGACTGGGTTTCGCCGCGGGTGAAGATGGCGCTGCCGTGGACGGAGGGGAGGTAGTCGGTCTCGCACCAGATGGGGCGTATCTCGTCGAGCTGGCGGCCGTCGAGGCGGGTGCGCTCGTTGAGGACCATGTCGCGCATGGCCTCGCGCTCCACGTCGTGGTAGTAGCGGTCGATCATGAACTTGATTTCGTCGGTGAGGGTCTCCTCGGTGTAGTTGGCATCGATGAATTCCTGCTTGATGGCGGCGAAGCCGTCCTCGCGCTGGTGCTTGTTGGCAATGCCCTGCTTGGAGAAGTCGTAGCACTTCTGGTAGACGGCATCGCGGACGCGCTGGCGGAGCTCTTCGTCGTTGACCTCGTGGCAGTACTCGCGCTTCTCGGTCTTGCCGGCTTCAGTGGTGAGTTCATTGAGGACACGGCACTGGATTTTGATGGCGTCGTGGGCAGCCTTGAGGGCGCCGAGCATGATGTCTTCGGAGACCTCTTTCATCTCGCCCTCGACCATCATGATGTTGTCTTCGGTGGCGGCGACGATGAGGTCGAGGTCGGCGCGCTCGATGTCCTGCATGGGGGTGTTGATGACATACCGGCCGTCGAGGTGGCTGACGCGCACCTCGGAGACGGGGCCGTTGAAGGGTATGTCGCTGACGGCGAGGGCCGAGGCGGCGGCGAGGGCGGCGAGCTGGTCGGGCATGGTGTCGTGGTCGCCGGAGATGAGGTAGATCATGACCTGGACCTCGGCATGGAAATTGTCGGGGAAGAGGGGGCGGAGGGCACGGTCGACGAGGCGTGCGATGAGGATTTCATGCTCGGAGGGGCGTGCCTCGCGCTTGAAGAAACCGCCGGGGAAGCGGCCCATGGAGGCGTACTTCTCCTGGTAGTCGACGGTGAGGGGCATGAAGTCGACATTCTCGCCGACTTCCTTTTTTGCGCATACGGTGGCCAGGAGCATGGTGTCGTTCATGCGGACAACGGCGGAGCCGTCGGCCTGCTTGGCCAGTTTGCCGGTTTCGATGGTGACCATGCGGCCGTCGCCGAGGTCGAACTTTTTCGTGATGATGTTCATTTACTTTATTGTTTTACTGTTTTTTCCGCAGCCCTGAGGACCATCCCCAAGGCTTCAAAATGTGTTAATAATCAGTTTACTATCTCCTTCGGCGGGCATCAAAGAACCGGCTAAAAGAAAGTGCAAATATACAAAAAAAAGTGAACGGGGCGGAAAAAAAGTGCACGCGAGGGCGGAGGGGTAAAGGGGAGGGGGCTGTTGCCCGGGGCCTTTTGTTCGACGAGGGGCACAATATGCCACAATATTCCACGTTATTGGCGGTGAACATACAGGAACGCCCCCCCGTGCGCCCACGAAGAAACCGGAAACTGCACGAGGACGTTTCCAAGCGACGGAATGCCGACCCTATGCCAATGATCCACACAGATACAGACAGATTTGTCGCGTTTGAGAGCATCGAGAACGGGCGCGAGTTGGGTGGCCTCGCCATGCGGGACGGCCGGAAGATACAACACAACCGACTGGTACGCTCGGGGCACCTTGCACGCGCCAGCGATGGCGATGTGGCCATGCTCAAGGGGCGCTTTGGCACCAGCCATGTATTCGACTTCCGCTTCGATGCCGAGACACGCGACGCGGAGGACCGGAGGATGGAGGGCGTCTGCTACACCCGCCTGTCCACCCTGCCGAAGGCGTTCGTTGAGGGGTTCACCTCGGGGCGTGCCGACACGGCGCGGGTGAAATCGACCGACTTCGTGGAGCTGCTGACGACCTATGCCTTCCACCCGCAGGCGCAGGAGGCGTCGCGACGCCTCTACCCTGCCATCGTCATGGACAGCGCCTCGCAACGCCTCTACGGCGAATTCCTGCGCGGGGTGCTGCAGGCCCCGGGGGGTGTGCTGTGGCACTGCTCGCAGGGCAAGGATCGGGCGGGATGGGCCACGGCCTTCGTGCTAGGCGCCCTGGGGGCGGACCGACGAACCATCGTCGAGGATTTCGACCTCTCCAATAAGTTCTATGCACCCATCGTGGAGAAGCTGTCGGCCCGCGTCGTCGAGAAAGGCGGCGGCAAACCCGAACTCGAATTCATCCACTCGATGGTGGGTGTCAGCACAGCGAATTTCGAGCAGGCGCTCGACCTTATCGGGGAGCGATACGGATCGCTGACGTCGTACATCGAAAGGGCCCTGGGCATGACGGCCGGGGAACAGGAGCAACTGCGCGAGAAATACCTAACACAATAAGAAATCATGAGAGAAATCGACATCACACAATGGAAGCAAGTGGGCGAGGGTGGCAACGGCAAAACGTACGTCAACCCTGCAGAGCCCGGAGTAATTCTCAAAGTGAACAGTGCGAGGCTGAACACGCGCGAGGCGGTGGAGAAGGAGTTCTACACATCGCGGGCGGCGAAGGACCTAGGGCTGTCGGTACCCGAGGCGAAGGAGATGGTGCGGGTAGGCAACGCCTATGGCACCATCACGCAACTCATCAAACCCAAGCGGTCGCTCTCCCGCATCTGCTGCGACGAGCCCGCCCGCATCGAGGAGATGGCCCAACTTCTCTGCGCCCGGGGGAAGGAACTCTTCGCCACACCCTGCAACACGACGTTTTTCCCCAGCCGCAAACAACAACTGACAAGGGCGCTGGCAAAGATTCAGTTCGTCGGCAAAAAAAACCGCAGGCGGATTGAAGCCTTTGCGCAATCCATCCCGGAAAGCGACACGTGCAGCCACGGTGATTTCCAGATGGGGAACATCATCCTTTCAGGCGAGCAGCACTACTGGATCGACCTGGACCGCCTGGGACACGGCGACCCGATGTTCGACATCGGGCACCTGTATATGCTGTGCAACGTGTACTCCCGAATAAAGCGGGCGTGCGACCTGTTCCACATGACGCGGCCACAGCTTCAGTGCTTCTGGAACGCCTTTGCCACAGCCTATACCGGCAAGGATGACCATGCAGACTTCGACCGCCAAGCCCGCCGCTTCGCCTGCCTGGATGTCATTCTCCGCTATGAGTTCGCCACCCCTACCCTGCCGGAGAAGCTGTTCTTTGCCTTGTACATACACCGGCTGGCAAAGGGTATACAACGACCCCCGGCATAAAAAAAGGATACCCCAGAGAATCCGGGGTATCCCAACCATAACCAAATAAATATGAAAAACTATTTTCTGAGGTTGAGTTGTTTGATGATAGCGCGGTAGCGTTCGATGTCCTCTTTCTTGAGGTAGTCGAGCATGCGACGGCGCTTGCCCACCAGACCGACCAGGGCGCGTTCGGAGACCTGGTCTTTTTTGTTCTGTTTCATCAGTTCGGTGAGGTGCTGGATGCGGTAGGTGAAGAGGGCGATCTGTCCTTCGGCGCTACCAGTGTCTTTAGCGGACTTACCGTACTGGGCGAATATCTCTTCTTTCTTCTCTTTTGTCAGATACATAGTGACTTACGTGTTGTTTCTTCTATTATTTCGTTCTTGATTTCGGCTGCAAAAATACGACCTTTTTCTGAACTGGCAAAATATTTTTGCAAAAAAGTGCATTTTTAACACTTATTAGGAAATTTGGGGGCCTGTTGACGAGTGGTTTCAGCGGGATGGGTTTGGGGAGGGGTTCTCTAGGGGGATGGTAGGGGTTCTCTAGGGTAATAGATAGGCCATTACACATGATTACCCATGATTACCCATCGCTGGATAGTTTTGGCAGGCTACTCGATGGCGGCGCCTATCTGACGGGCCAGTTCGGAGAGTTCTTCCTGGCTGATTTCCACGCGGTTGGCGAAGTTGAGGTCGGCAGGCTTGGTGAGCGGTACGAGGTGAACGTGGGCGTGGGGGACGTCGATGCCGATGACGGCCTGCCCCACTTTGACGCAGGGGCATACTTTTTTCAATCCCTTGGCCACACGCTTGGCAAAGAGGTGCAGCTCGCAGAGCGATTGATCGTCGAGGTCGAAGATGTAGTCGACTTCCTGCTTGGGGATGCAGAGGACGTGTCCGCGTGCGATGGGGTTGATGTCGAGGAAGGCGAGGCAGTGGTCGGTCTCGCAGACTTTGTGGCAGGGGATTTCGCCGTTGACGATGCGGGTGAAGATGGAGGCCATTAGCGTTCGATTTTGGTTAGTTCGAAGGTCATTTTGCCGGCAGGCACCACGACGTCGACCACGTCGCCGACTTTGTGGCCGAGGAAGGCGGAGGCGAAGGGCGAGGTGACGGAGATTTTGCCCTGTTTGAGGTTGGCTTCGCTCTCGGGGACGATGGTGTAGACCTGTGTTTGGTTGGTTTTGGTGTTGCGGATGGTGATGATGGAGAGGAGGAGCACTTTGGAGGTGTCGATTTTGCTCTCGTCGAGGAGGCGTGCGTTGGCCACGAGGTCCTGGAGTTTGGAGATGCGGGCTTCGAGGTGGCCCTGTGCTTCTTTGGCGGCGTCGTATTCGGCGTTCTCGGAGAGGTCGCCTTTGTCGCGTGCTTCGGCGATGGCGGCCGAGGCGGCGGGGCGTTCGACGACGATGAGTTGATGGAGCTCGTCTTTGAGTTTTTGGAGCCCTTCTTCGCTGTAATATTTGATTTCAGACATGTTGGTTTTCTATTGGGTTTTAAAAAGTGGGAAAGGCTTGTTCAAAGCCTTTCCCAACAAGGATTATGCACTTGAGAGGTTTTTAGAATCGGAGGGAGGCGCCGATGGCGTGGGTGCCCTTGAGCGGATCGGCCGATTGGAAGGAGTAGTCGATGGTGAGTCCTATGTCGCTGCCTTCTTTTTTGGAGAGGGGGATGTCGACCGAGGCGCCGGCGCAGATGCCGTTTTTGGCGGTGGCGGCATCGTTGGTCCACAGGCCAGGCTGGAAGATGTAGCCGGCACGGAGCTGCACCAGGTTGAGCAAAGCGTACTCGAGGCCGAGGGTGTAGTTGTCGCGGAGGAAGGCATTGGAGGTGAAGCTACCGGCCACGGTGAGGCGCTGGTCCCACTTTTCGAAGAGGAAGTCGTAGGAGAGGCCCACGTTGAGGCAGGTGGGGAGCTCCATTTCGGCCGAGCGGGTTTCGACGGTGAAGGAGTTGCCACCGGTGTTGATCATCTGGAGCGAGAGGCCAGTGCCTTCGAAGGACATCGAGGGGCCCCAGTTTTTGAGCGAGATGCCGAACTTGAGCTCGTCGTTTTCACCCGTAACGTACTGGATACCGGCGTCGATGCCGAAGCCGGTGGCGCTGACGTTGTCGGTGCTCTCGGTGACCAACTTGATGTTGACACCACCGTGGATGGTGTTGGTGAAGCTGTGTGCATAGGCCACATTGATGTTCATGTAGCTGGGCGAGAAGGTACCGGCGGTGCCCTGACCCTCGGGGTTGATTTCGGTGGTAACGTCAATTTCGCCAAAACTCATGGCCATGACGTAGACGCCGAGCACGCCAGCGTCGAAGACACGGATGCCCAAGCCAAAGCTATTGATGGAGCCACCGCTGTTGAGTCCTTTGCTGCCGCCATAGAGGATGGTGTTGGTGTAGCCCACCTCTATGTTTTTGACGAATGCCAGACCGGCGACGTTGCCGAACATGGCGTCGAGGCCACGGACATTGGCGATGTTCACTCCACCCCAACCAGTGCTACGGGCCCAAGGGTTGACAAGCAACTCGTAGGCGCCGGCCGTACCGCGGCGCTCGTCGTTGCCGGCCTGAGCCGTGGGCACAGAGAGCCCGGCAACTATCACAACAGCGGCAAATATCTTTAAAATGTTCTTCATAATCTGTAACTTTTTGATGTTGTCTTACACTGTGTTAGAATTGGAACGAGTTGAGGTCGACCGGACGCATGGTGCCGAACCACTTGATGACGCGTTCGCCGATGCCGGGGACACTGACGTGGATGAGGTACATGCCGCCTGCGATGGGGATACCAGTCTGGTTGTGGAGATCCCAGTCGACACTGGTAACCTCGGCCTCGTGGTCATTCACCATGACACGGGAGGTGGAAGTGGGTCCAATGGTGCGGACGAGGGTACCATCGACAGTGTAGATGCGGATGAGGCATCCTTTCGGTTTGCCGTTCTCGATACCCACGGGCAGGTTGGTGATGCGGACCTTGGTTTCAAGCTGGCTGGAGGTCTCGTAGGCCGAGTAGCTATAGTAGGGATTAGGCACCACATTGATCAGACCCAGGAGCGAGTCGATATACTCCTGACGGGCGTTGCTGGCGGTGGCCAGGCCGGTGACAGCGGCATCATCCTTGCCCATGACAAACTGGTAGGCCGGCATCTCGTGGTTGACACGAGCGGTGCCCGCGGCAACCGAAGTGGTGTTGTTGAGCGACATGTAGTTGCCGTAGGGTACGCGGACATCGATGTCGATGGTGACGTCGCACGGCATCTCACGCGGGTCGGAGAACTCGTAACGCGGCGAGGCGGTCAGGGGCATATTGACCCATGCTGTCGAAGCATAGAGCAGGGCGATGGAGTCGCGCGTCGGAATCATGTTACTCAGCTTGACGTTGAGAGCAATACCTTTCTTCATGGTGGGCATACCCTCGTCGGTCTCCATCTGCATCATGCGCTTGGTGGAAGCGAGCATCGAAATGGCCCAGCGACCAGCATCATAGGAGGGTGTGGTGTAGTAGTGGGTAGTGAAGTTGTCGTTGCCGCTCACCATACGGTAGAAGGGCTGCTTGGTGGCATTCATCACATAGATGTAGTGGCGACCACCCATGACATAATTCTGGCCCTCGACCGAGGTGGTAACGGGGTTCCAGAGCATGTCGGCACCATTGTGCTGGATGAAACGCGAGTCTTCGCCGAACATGATGTTCAAACGTTCGCCGGTGGCGACGTTGATGGCGTAGCCCGGGAACCAGCCCATACCGGAGTCGGAAATGTAGGCGGGGCTATTGGGGTCGGCCAGGTCGGCAGCGGTTGCCGGGCGACCGAGGGTCCTACCGCTCTTGTCAACCGAGGCGTGAGCACGAGCGCTGAAGCGACGGGCGTTGCCCTCGGATTGAGTGTGGTCGTCGCACATCTCGATAACCGGGCAGCGGGTCCACTTGGTGGTGTCCTTCGTGAGGACGATGCGCACGCTGGGCAGGGCTGCGAGGTTATTAAAGTACAGCGACTTGTTGGTGATATTCACCATCAGCTGACGCTGCAGGGTGTTCTTGTTGACATTGAGACGGGTGAGGATGTCTTCATCGGCCATGTAGTAGGAATAGTTGAACGCGGGGTGGAACGGGAGGGTCGAGGAGAGGCCATAAGGAGCCCACAGGCCCATAACAACGTTCTCAAAGACCTGGTTCTTGTCGACAGCCTCGGTTCTAGGGGCAGCACCCATCTCGCTCTCTGGCAGATAAGCGCGGAAGTAGTCCTCGTCCAGGTAAGCCTCATTGACAGAATAAGGAGCAGTACCTCTGCTGAAACGGGAGTAGGAATTGGCCGAGAACTGCGTACCAGAACGCACCCAGTTGGTGACCACCGAGTTATCGTTATCAGCAATACCGACAAGCCATTGCATGCTCGAGTCAGCATACTTCATGCTTGAGGCCAGAACGGGGTCATTGGTGGTAACATTGCCCCAGTAGTCATACTGATTGCCCATGTACATCACGCCCTCAGTGGCGGTGGGTGCGGGGTTGGTCAGGGTGATGGCAAGGCCGAGGTCGAGGAACAACTGCTCGTTGTAGCGTCCAAGGCTGAAGTCGGACCAAATGGTGTCTTGATACACCCAACGGCCATCGGTGAAGGTGGAGTCGAAATGCTTGCCATCCTCGCGCACCACGCACCAGCGGGTTTCGTTGGTAATGCCAAGCGTGCTGTCATTGTACATGCGGTTGCGGCGGTCGTAGGCCACATTCCAGAAGAGGACGTTAAAGCGGCCTTCCTTAACCTTCAGAGGATCGATGACGCGGACGCTGATGGGACCATAGTTCTTTTCATACGTCGGGTTGGCGACGATGCAGGGGTTGGTCATCACGGAACGGTCAATACCGGTGTTGCGGTTGAAGTTGACGGTCAGCGTGCCGGGCGCCTTGGCAGGCTCGTTGCTAGCACCCATCAAGGAGTCGATAGAAGCCTGAGTGAGACGAAGGACGGAGTTGCCATTGCCATAGCCACCGAGGCGGATGATATTCGGGCTCATACCGAACTCGGCCTGAGCCGTGCTGCCACCATACTCAGCTGCAGGGCTGTGGGGGATAACGGTGATGGGGGTAATGCTACCGCCATTCTTCTCGTTCTTGCGGCCAGCCAGGTAGGGCTCCTTCTGGCCATCGAGGAAGGCGGCTTCAGTCTGCGAGTACTCCTTGAAGCGGTTATGAGCATAGGCCACAGCCACAAAATAGTACTCCTTGTTATTGACCAGGGTGTTATTAACGCCGGTGGCAAACATGTCCTTCGTGATACGGAAGACATGCTGGATGCCGCGGTTTGAACCCTGCACCATCACACGACCGGTAAGGATGCCGGTTTCGGTGTTGGTTGTGTAGTTGATCAGCGTACCGATAGGCAGGCTGGGAGCGTCATTCACCGTGGTGTCGAAAACCAGGACGCTGTCGCCACCGGTAACCTCCCAGCGAGACTTGATAATAAGGCTATCGTAGTAATTCTCAATGTCGCACTGAGCCACGAGAATGGCCTTGGTAGCATCGTCGATGTCAGCGATGGAAGCAGAAGCATCCTTCAACTGATAGATCTGATATCCCTCGAACTTGTACATCAGCTGGTCGTCAGAGTACGAATGGGTTACACCGTGCTCATCAATGTAGTAGTTGGTGATTGCGGGATCGACCTCGGCATACTTCTCACCGTAGTTGTTCGACTGAGGATTTTCGTAGGTGAGATAAAGAATAATCTCGTTGCTGAGCTCTTGGGCCGTCATGGTGGGGGCATCGGGACCGTCGAGCACTTTGAAGCAGTTTTCAAAGAGCGCTTGGCAGACGTCGTCGATCTGACGAAGCAGGGTCACAGAGGTCCACTGGTCGCCCGAGTTGGCCTGGGCAAAGGGGATACCCACGGTGATGTAGTTCAGAGCACCGGGCTTCAGGGTGAAGGGACCTGCCGACTGCATGAAGCGGCGGTCGTTAGGCTGGTTACCGGCGGTAATCTCGGTCCAATCCTGATCCAATTCGCCAGGGACGACACCGTCGGTACCCCAACGCCAAGGATCGCTGTCACCGGGGAACATAAAGTCGCAAGGTATGCCGTTGGGATCGATACCATTGCCACCATAGGTCATGCGTTGACCATTGTTCCAGTAGCCGCGGAGGTAGTTGTAGTAGTCACTCGCCTTACGGGGTTCGGAGTTGATACCGCTAAGGGAGTTGTTGTAGTAGACGAAACGGCGCATACCGAAACGCTCGTCGTCGACAATACCGTTGCCAAAGTTGACACCGTTGATGGCGCAGTTGCCAATGGCATCGCCAGGAACAAAGTACCAGTACTGCGGGTCGAACTTGTCGGCATCGTAGGATATCTGGATGGTATCATAACCCTTGGCGGGGTCACTGGGGTCCTTCAGGTAGTTGGAAAGAAGTTGCTTCATGGGAGCAGAGCCGACGGACTGAATCTTGGGAATATCAATCTTAGGATTGTCCTTGTTGTCGGGATCCATGTAGGGGCCCTGGAAGAAGTCGATACCTACGGCAGGAGGAATACCCGTGTAGCTACCCGAGCCAGGGGTATCCTGAGGCTGGCCATTGTAGCAATAACCGAGACCACGACGGACATCGCAACCGACAAAGTCATCTCCGGGCGAACCCAGATCGGGGTCAACCCACTGGCTGAAGTAAGTCTCGCGAAGTTCATAAGTAGAACGGTTGATAATCTCGTAGGAGTAGAAGGTCATATCGTTGATACGGTCGTTGGTGGAGAAGGCAAAAGCCTGTGCACGTATCTCGAGACCGATAGGCTGACCCTGAGTCTCAGTATGGGTGTTACCCATGTCGTTGAAAACCCACCAGATGGTCTGGTCGCCCTTGAGAACCTGGTCAGAGAGAATACTACCAGTGATACCACCACCATGTGTCTCCTCCATTGAAGGAATCTTCACAGTGGCTTTCTCAGGATTCTTCATCTTGATAGTGCGAGGGCAAAGGTCATTGTTGAAATCGTAATAAGGATAGTCTCCGTTATACGGATTATAGACACCATCGCGGTCAGCATCATAGAACGGGGCCAAATAGCTGGTCAAATCTTCACCCTCACCACGGGCAGGCCAGTTAAGGATGACATCCGTAATATCCTCTTGAGGATCAGAGTTCTTGACCACAGTGGAGTCGAGATAGGTGAAGTGCTCCTTCAGAGCCAAAACCTCGGCCTGGGTAATAATCCAGTGCTTGTCGTAGGCATTACAGATGGGGAGATCAACGGAAGCTGTACCATTGATCTTGAGGGGACCAGGCCAGAAGTCATCGCCCTCGGAACCGAAACGGAGAGCAGCGATGCGGATCTGGTCATTAACGTCCGTACCACCAATCCACAGAGCAGCACAGAACAGCGGACAGGTGTTGCTATTCTTAGGCAGGTGATACTGAGCGAGGTTCCCATCATACCACATGTTGCCGTAGCCATTGATCAGGGCTCGCACATTGTTGATGTTAAGCTCGGCTGTACTTTGGGCACGCTTACATGCAGCAGCCTTGGACCTTACGACAGCCTTTTTCGCGTTGGTTCTCTTGCATTCGATACACTCGCGAGCCGATACCGACCCGGCGAAGGACACTAGCAGCAAAGAGACCAATACTAATTTGCTATATATACTTTTCATTTTTATAATGTTTTACACGGTGAGACTAGAAGTTGTACTGCAGGGAGAGACGAATCATGCGAGGATTGGAGTAGTTCCAGTAGCTGTTATGCATGTAGATGGAGTAGAGGTCGCGGAAAGCCTGGGGGTCAAGATAAGAGTTGATAACCTGCTGCATGGCGGGGTCGGTGAGGTAGCCATCATCCTCGGGGTTACCCGTGACAGGCCAGACACCAAGCACGTTGCGGATGTCGAACAGGTTGTTGATGGTGATGGCAGCAGTCAGCATCGTGGTGCGTTTGCCAACCTGGATGGGCCACTGCTTGTCGAAAACGACATTGAAATAGAAGCCCCAGGGCAAACGGGCACCGCGGTAACTACCCACGATGGTCTGCTGTGAATGGGAGAGCTGACGGGTATAGGGACGACCCGACTGAGCAACAGCGGTGAAGTTGACACCGAAGTTCTCGAGCAGCTTGATCTCTTTTTTACGTTTCTCACCAGTTTCCTTATCAGTAACTACGCGAGTGAAAACAGGGCCATTGTATTTGTTGCCGCTTGCATAACGGAAGTCAACGTTAGCCTTGAACTCATGGCGACGGTCATCGTCAATGGGGTTGAGCATCTTAAGTGTGGTGTAGCCTTCACGGATAAGGGCGGTCATAGTGTTGCCCGAGAGGCCGGTTCCTTCAGCATACTGGAGGGTGTAGTTGGCATTGATGCGAATGTTTTTGGTCTGACGAAGATCGTAGGCCAGAGTAACACCCTTGGTGGTGCGGAAGTCCTTGTTGTCGTAGCTATAGTAGTTGGGGTTGGGGTCGGCACCAGCGTACTGCACCAACTGGATAAGGTCACGGGTCTCCTTGTAGTAGGCCGAAGCACTGATGGCAGAACTCTCGTTGAGGGCCTGCTGGAAACCAAGTTCATAGTTGGTGATACGCTCGGGCTTCAAGTTAGGATTGTTAATGGTATTGGAGCGGTAGAGGGAGGTGAGCTGAGTCATGTAGAGATAACCCTCATACTGAGCTGCCCAGCCACCCGAGGGACGACGGGCAATAATATCGAAGCTGGCCTTGAACTGCGACTTCTCACCAATGGGGAACGAGAAGGCAATACGCGGCATGGCGACAATTTGAGGAGTATAACGCTCAAATGCGCTGGTACCCACAGTGCGGTTGGTGAGCGCATTGAGGCCACTCTGAGTATAGTAAGGCGTAGGCTTACCGGAAACACCGCTGACACCGGCGTATGAACTCAAGGCGACACCATCTGCGTTATACCAGTTACCATCAGGGTCACGATAACCAGTAATCGTGGGCTTGGTAACGCCCTCTTCGCCGGAAACCTGGTTCACATAGGGAACCCAGTCGTCGCCTGCATTATTCAGGTACTGACCACCACCGCTAATGAGCGATTGGTCCTTGCGGAGATCCGCAACAGTGTAAGACTCATAGAGCAGGTAGGGGTCTTTCATCACATATTGGTTACCATTGAAGTAGTCAACACGGACACCCACGTTGAAGATAAGGTCTTGGAAATAGAACTTATCCTGAATGTAACCAGCCGCATAGATGGGCGAGAAGGAAGGCAGGTAGCGGTACTTACCGTCAGAGTTGAAGAACTTGTCGAGGCTCCAGTTGGCGCCATCATATTTCTTACCCGTATGGTCAAAACCGCTGTAGAATACAGTCGTGTTACCGCTATTGAATAACTCATCGGCCGAGAACATGTCAAGACCACCTGCTTTCACGAAATCTTCTGGGGAATAGCGGTCAATGTCAATCCACGTGCGGTCGAACTGATCACGATCGGTTCCCTCAAAGTAAGTTCTCCAAAGGTAGTCACGGAAGGTCTTGTCGAACAGGGTTTGCTGCTCAGCGTTGAGCTTGCGTTCATAGTTGACATAGAGTTGAGAACCACGAATCTCGTAGATGGGATTGTCGAGATCCAACTGCGAGATATGGTAGTTAGCATTCTGACGCATCAGTGTCCAGAGACTGTAGGCACCAAGGCTATAGGAAGAGTTCCACATTTGGTCGTACTGGAAACCGATCTCGATTTCATGGCCATGCACATCGGCAGAGGCTTTGGCTTGCAGGAAGAGGTAATCATCCTGAGTCTTTTGGAAGGTAGTACCCTGAGTACCCACATTGCCCATGAGGCTATAGATGGAGCTGGGGCTGTCACCATTGAACAGACCTTTGTACTGACGGATGAAGTCGATATTGAACAACATACCGCGCACATCCTGAAATTCATCGCTATTGAAAAGCTGGTTATTGTAGTTGGAAAGGATGGGGTTGTAGGGGCTTCCTCCAACATAAGTGACATAGTCGGACCAGCTATTCTGAACCATGGCCTGACGCTGCTGACCATAGTAGTCAATTACCTTAGACTCGTAGCTGCGAGACTTATTGGTGATAAACTGGCCAATATAACCATACTTGAAGACATCGTCAAGTTCGCCACCGAAGTTCTCGTTATAGGTCTTGGTGACATAACGGTTGACCATACCCGTAATGTTGTACATCACGTTCTTGATGGGGGAAGAAGCTTTAGCCTCATCTTCGTTGGAGGTTTCAGGGTCGCGGAAACGCTGCGTAAAGTCGAGCGTAAGGGCGTAGTTGCGAGCCTGACTGACAGAAGCACCCGAGAGCGACATCGCAAGAGGAGAGATGCTGGCGTTGGGGCTGTGGGTGGCGCTGAATTCACCCGTGACAGTCAAGGTGGCATACTCGGAGAAGCGGAAGTCAAGGGCGCCTTCCATAGCCACACTGTAGTACTGCAGGTTCGGCACACGGCTGGCACTGGTGAAGTCGGAGGAGGTCAGACGAGTAATATCATGGAAATCGCTACGACGAAGACCAGTTTCAGCGGAGTAGTTAATCGTACCAGTAAGGGGGTCGTAGGTGAGAGGTTTCTCCTCAAACTGACGCACAAGGTCATCATTGACAATCAGGTAACGATGGTCCTTCACACGATAGAAGGGGGAGTTGCGGTAGGCGGCCTGACCTGTGAAGCGAAAACCGACGAGGGTACGCTCTATCTCGGAGCCATTATCCTGGATGGTTTTCTTCTTGTAAACAGGACCCGTCAAGTAGACAACGAGCGTGTTATAGAGACGATAGTCGAGATAGCCTTCCCAGCGGACCATACCCTGGAACTTGGGGGTTGGCGGCTTGAGGGTGATAATCTGCGTACCACCGATGGCCTCACCGATGCTGGCAGGCGTACCACCGAGAATAACCTGAATCTCAGCGATAGCGTCCTTCGGCACATTGATACCGGTGCGCTTGCGAACATTACCCTGCATAGTGACCATACCACCCTCACCGCGGGCTGTGCCTGTACCGCCGTCACTATAACCCATACCACCGACGGTGGCAACGATAGACTCGACAGAGTTACCCGGCATACGGGCGATATCTTCACTGGAGAGACGTGCACCATTCTCCGCAGAACCGATCTCGATGACGGGAACGCGTTCTACTTCAATTACCACCTCATCGAGGTTCGTTGCATTGGATTTGAGCTGCACGTCGACAATGGTGAAACTGGATGCCTTCACATTGATACCCGTACGCTGGTAGCGGGTGTAGCCCACCGAAGAGACTTCAATGTCATAGGTACCAACGGCCAGCGGTTTGATGGTGAAGACACCGTCAAAGTCGGTGGTGCCGCCATGCACTTGTTTGCCATCTTGCTTGACAATGACGTTGACGAAGGGCAATGGTTCCTTCGTTTTCTCGTCGGTAATGGTACCCTTCATAGTGCCTTGAGCGAGGGCGACCATTTCCGCCATCAGCAAGAGTCCGAATGTCAATAGTACTTTTCTAAACATTCTCATTGCGTTTACATGTTAAGAGATTATTGATTTATTGATTTATTTCACTGTTATAGGGGTTGTTCAATATCACCTGGCTGATGACTGCTTGACGGAGGTCGAAGCGCATCGGTGCAGGTTCGTCCTGGAGAATGGGCCTGACCTCGACAGCTTCCTGACGGCGAGCCGCAGGGCGGTAGGCAGGAGCGGGGGCGGGGGCAGGAGCGGCCTCGTAGGAGTAGTAGGAGGATTTGTCGTCCACGGTCTCCTCCTCGGCAGCGGCCTGCTCGAAGGTGGCGTCGGACTCATCGACATCGGGCTCGGGGGCAAACTGGCTCGCGAGAGCCTGCTTGCGCTTGCTGTAGCCCGACAGGATGACTGCCAACGCGACGAAGATTATGAACGTTATACTCACTTCTGTTATTAATATTGAACTGTATATATTCTATGTTACTGGGCGAGTTCTTTGACTTTTTCCTTCTTGGAGATCTCGTAGACCACGGCGCAAGCGATGCAGAGCGACGAGAAGACACCGACGAGGACACCGACCAAGAGGGCGAAGATGAAGCCACGAATCACCTCACCGCCGAAGATGAACATCATGAGCAGGGTGACGAAGGTGGTGCCGGAGGTGTTGACGGTACGAGCGAGGGTGGAGTTGATGGCGTCATTCATGTGGGTCATGAGGTCGCGCTTGGGATAGAGCTTGCGGTATTCGCGGACGCGGTCGAAGATAACCACGGTGGCGTTGATGGAGTAGCCGATGACGGTGAGCACGGCGGAGATGAAGTACTGGTCGACCTCGAGGTTGAAGGGGAGCAGACCATAGAGGAGAGAGAAGATGCCGATGACGAGGATGGTGTCGTGGGTCAAGGCGGCGACGGAGCCGATGCCGAAGCGCCAGCTGCGGAAGCGGAGGCCGATGTAGACGAACATCACGAGCAGACCACCAATGACGGCCCAGATGGAGTGGATGAGGTTGTCGTGGGCGACGCCCTTGCCGAACTGGTCGGCCTGGATGATACCGAGGGGATTACTCTCGGCGGACTGGAACTCGGCCAGGGTGATGGGCTGGCTGAAGTGCTTGGCACTGCCGTTGTAGAGCTTCTCGACGATTTCGGACTTCACCTCGTCGCCGTCCTGGTCAATCTTGTACTTGGTGGTGACTTTGACCTGGTTGGAGGGGCCGTAGGTCTTGACCTCGGGGGCCTCGTCGAACTGCTTGGCGAGGTCGGAACGGACGTCGAGGACGCTGACGGGCTGGTCGAAACGGACGACATAGGTGCGGCCGCCGGTGAAGTCGATACCGAAACTCAGGCCACGGATGGCGAAGCTGGCGATGCAAATCACGAGGGCGGCGCCGGCGATGATATAGAAGACCTTGCGTTTGCCAAGGAAATCGATCTTGGAATCGCGCAGGAAGTTCTCCGAGAAGGGGAAGGAGAAGTTCATGGTGCGCTTGTGCTCGAGGGCGGAGTCGATGAAGAGGCGGGTGATGAAGATGGAGGTGAAGAGGGAGGTGACGATACCGATGCAGAGGGTGACGGCGAAGCCCTGGACGGCGCCGGAGCCGAACATGATGAGCACGATGCCGAGGAGGAAGGTGGTCACCTGGCCGTCGATGATGGCGGAATAGGCGTTCTTGAAGCCGTTCTCGACGGCGTTGGAGATGCTGGCGCCGGCACGGAGTTCTTCTTTGACGCGCTCGTAGATGATAACGTTGCCGTCGACAGCCATGGCCATGGTGAGCACAATACCGGCGATTCCGGGCAGGGTGAGCACGGAACCGATAGAGGCGAGGACACCTATAAGAAGGAATACATTAATAATAAGTGCGATGACGGAGACCCAACCGGCGCGGTTGTAGAACACCACCATGTAGACGAGCACGATGACGAAGGCCAGGATGAACGACCAGAGGCCGTTGCGGATGGACTCCTGACCGAGCGAGGGGCCGACGACGGCCTCGGAGACGATGTTGGCGGGGGCGGGGAGCTTACCGGACTTGAGGATGTTGGCGAGGTCCTTGGCCTCTTCGAGGGAGAAGTCGCCAGTGATGGAGGAGCGGCCGCCGGCGATTTCGCCGTTGACGACGGGGGCGGAGTAGACGAGGTCGTCGAGGACGATGGCGACGCACTTGCCGACGTTCTCGCCGGTGATGCGTTTCCATTCGCGCGCGCCCGTGCTATTCATTGTCATAGAGATCTCGCTCTTGCCGTTGGTGGAGAAGTCCTGACGTGCGTCGGAGATGCAGCTGCCGTCGAGCAGCGGGGAGCCGTCGCGGGTGGTGACCTTGATGGCATAGAGGGCGTAGATGTCGCCGCCCTGGAAGCGCTCGTCGGCTTTGGGCGACCAGAGGAACTTGACGGTGCGGGGGTCATAGACCTTTCTGGCGGCAGCCTGGTCGAGCATAGCGCTGATGGCGGCGCGGTCTTTCTCGCGAGCCAGACCGACGACGGGGCCGGGGGCGACCTGACCGTTAGCGTCGATGTAGGGCTGGAGGAGAGCGAAGAGGGGGTTGGCCTTGGCGGCATCGGCGTTGGCGGAGGCCGAGGCGGCGGAGGTGTTGTCGGCGGTGAGCTGGTCGAGCAGGCTGGTGCTGTCGGCGGCAGCGGCGGCGGTGTCGGCCTCGGTGGCAGTTTCGCCACCGGCGATGGAGGCGAGGTAGGAGTTAGCGGCGTCGAGGAAGCGGAAGGCCTCGGTGTTGTCGTAGGTCTGCCAGAACTCGAGCTGGGCGGTACCCTTGAGGAGCTTGCGGACGCGCTCGGGTTCCTTCACACCGGGGAGCTCGACGAGGATGCGCTCGGAGGCGGAGAGTTTCTGGATGGTGGGCTGAGCGACGCCGAACTTGTCGATACGCTTGCTGATGATTTGATAGGTGCGTTCGTAGGCTTCGGAGGCTTCGGCGCGGACCACCTTGATGACGTCTTCGTTGCGGTCGCCCATCTTGATTTTGTCGCGGAGGTCGCCGCCGATGAAGTAGGAGGAGAGGGAGACGTTGGGGTCGAGGGCTGTGATTTCGTCGTAGAAGAGGGTGACGAAGTCGCGGTTGGTGGTCACCTTCTGTTTGGCGAGGGCGTTATCAATAGCTTGGTTGAAGAGCTGGTCGGTGGTGTTGCCGGCGAGAGCGCGGACGACGTCGACGGTGGAGACTTCGAGCATGACGTTCATACCGCCCTTGAGGTCGAGGCCGAGGTTGATTTCGCGGCCCTGGCACTGACGGTAGGTGTAGCCGAGGTAGACCTTTTCGTTGGCCATGGAGTCGAGGTAGCGAGCCTCGCGGGCATTCTGGAGAGAGTCCTTGATGGCGAGGGCCAGGGCTTCGTTGGAGGTGCGGGCGGCAATCTGCTTCTGTACCTGCTCACTGTTGATGTAGTTTTTTGCTTCAGATTTGGCTCTGCCCTGAATGACGTTTGTCACAACCGTGAACGACAATTGGAACAAACAAACCAGAGCGAAAGCCCAAGCTAGAAATTTGATAAGTCCTTTATTCTGCATACTTTATCTATGATTTTTTGTTTTTTGTTTACACATTATTGAACGTGCAAAAATAACAAAAATAATTGACATAGGAACAAAAATTAAAAAAAAAGATGTACTTTTGCACCGAATTTCAAGATAGACAGCAAGATATGGACGAAAATTTTTACCTTACAGTAAAGGAGTGGTCCAACGAGGACAAGCCACGCGAAAAGATGTTGGCCAAGGGCAAAAAGGAGCTCACGAATGCCGAACTGCTGGCCATCCTGCTGCGGAGCGGGGTGCGAGGCAAGGGTGCGGTGGACATGGCCAAGGAGGTGCTGCAGGTTGCCGGCGGGAGCCTGACGGAGCTTTCGCGGCTGGAATACAGCCAGTTGGGCAAAATCAAGGGAATGGGCGAGGCGAAGGCGACGACGCTGATGGCGGCACTGGAGCTGGGCTGGCGCATGCAGAGCGAAATCAACAGTGCCAAAGAGCTGATACTCAAAGACAGCCACGACCTGTTCAACTACATGAAGCCACTGCTGGCCGACCTGGACCACGAGGAATTCTGGGCCGTATACCTCAGCAATCGCAACAAAGTACTTGGACGACAGCGTATTACCACAGGCGGACTCACTGGCACCTACGTCGACACACGGGTGCTGTTCCGCGGTGCGTTGGAACACAAGGCCGTGGCAATCATGGTGGCACACAACCACCCGTCAGGGTTGCTCAAGCCCAGCACAGAAGACCGTCAGCTGACAAAGCAGATTGAACAGGGAGGCAAAGTGCTGCAAATAAAACTGAAAGAGCACATGATAATCGGCATAACATCCACTGGACAAGCCGATTACTATAGCTTCCAGGACAATGGATTGATATGAGACAGGGTATTTAACACAAAAATTGTTAAATTAACATTTATTAGGAATTCTAGCGAACCTGCTGGGAAAGGGTTAATTTTTGTTAAAACAGGGAGGTTTGTCAAGATGCCACCTTGCAGCCACCTCACGTCCAGACAGTTACAAACAAAAACACTCGAAACCGTTGTCCAGTAAGGGTTTCAAGGGGAATGGTAGGGGAATGGTAGGGTAATAGTTCGGCAATCGTAATTGACGTATCCATATTTGTTAATGGATGTTAAAGGAGGGGTGCGTTTAACATCCATTAACAATATTTTCTAGCGTGAGAGTTCGATTTGGACGCTGACGGACTCAAGCTGGCCGCCGAGGGGCGGGTTGAGCTTGTAGACTTTGACCGTAACAGACATGGTATCAGCGAACTGCGCCAGCACGGCCTCCCCTACCCTGCGGGCCACATGCTCGAGGAGGTGGCTCGGGGTGGCCATCTCGCGCTTGACGACCTGATAAACATCCAGATATGACACCGTATCTGCTATGTTATCAGACATTTCAGCGCGCGAAGTGTCGGTCGTGAAGGCGAGGTCGACACGGAAGTGTGTGCCGATGCGGCGCTCTTCGTCGAAACAGCCGTGGTGGCTGTAGAAGCGCATGTCGTTCAACTCGATGAGTGCCATCAGATTATGTTGTCAAATTGGTGGAGGAAACGGAGGTCGTTTTCGAAGTAGAGGCGGAGGTCGCGGATCTGGTATTTGAGCATGGCCATGCGCTCGACGCCCATGCCGAGGGCGAAGCCCGTAAACTCCTTGCTATCAATGCCGCAGGCGTCGAGGACGTTGGGGTCGACCATGCCGCAGCCGAGGATTTCGAGCCAGCCGGTGCCCTTGCAGATGTTGCAGCCCTTGCCGCCGCAGATATTGCAGGAGATGTCCATCTCGGCGCTGGGTTCGGTGAAGGGGAAGTAGCTGGGTCTCAAGCGGATTTGCGTCTGCTCGCCGAACATTTCCTTGGCGAAATAGAGGAGCGTCTGCTTGAGGTCGGCGAAGGTGACGTGGCGGTCTACGTAGAGAGCCTCGACCTGATGGAAGATGCAGTGCGCGCGGGCGCTAATGGCCTCATTCCTAAACACTCGGCCTGGGGCGATGATGCGGATGGGTGGTTTGTGGGTCTCCATGACGCGCACCTGGACGGAGGAGGTGTGGGTGCGGAGGGCCACTTCGGGCTTACCTTCCTCTTTTTCAACGAAGAAGGTGTCCTGCATGTCGCGAGCGGGGTGGTCGTGGGGGAAGTTGAGGGCGGAGAAGAGGTGCCAGTCGTCCTCGATTTCGACCGACTCTTCAACAGTGAAGCCGATGCGTGCGAAGATGTCGGCGATTTCGTTCATGACGACGGAGAGGACGTGTCGGCTGCCGCGAGGGGCGAAGTCGGCGGGGAGGGTGAGGTCGTGGGACTCGCCGCTCTCCTCGCCCTGCTCGACGAAGTTCTTGAACTCCTCGACCTTGGCCATGGCGGCGTTTTTGAGTTGGTTGAGCATGACGCCCATGTCTTTTTTCTGGTCGCCCGGGAGGGATTTGAACTGTTCGAACAGTTCGGTCATAACTCCCTTGCGCCCAAGGAACTTGATGCGGAATTGTTCCACCTCGGCGGCGCGGTCCTTGAAGTCTTCGATGTGCGCCGCGCGTATCTCTTCTATATATTTAGCGATGAGCTCTTTCATACTGGGTAGCAACTATTTGAGGATTTTAACGGAGATGATGCGGATGTCTTCCAAGGGGCGGTCGAACTTGTCGCGCGGGGCGGCGGCGATTTTGTCGACAACCTCCATGCCCTTGAGCACCTCGCCGAAGACGGTGTAGTCGCCGTCGAGGTGGGGCGTGCCGCCGACGGTGGTGTAGGCCTTGCGCTGCTCGGGGGAGAATTTCTTGCCGAAGCGCTGCTCCATCATATTGAGGTCGGCCTCGCTCCAGACCTGGCCCTGAGCGATATAGAACTGGCAGGAGGAGGACTCCTTGCGGGGGTTGACCTGGTCGCCCTGGCGAGCGGCGCAGAGAGCGCCGCGCTTGTGGAAGTGGTTGGGGAGGAACTCGGCGGGGATGGTGTAGCCGAGGGTGCCGTCGCCGAGCATGGTGCCGGGTTTGGCGTCCTTGGACTTGGGGTCGCCGGCCTGGACCATGAAGCGGTCGATCACGCGATGGAAAAGCAGTCCTTCGTAGACATTCTCATTGACCAATTTTATGAAATTATCCCTGTGGCGAGGGGTGTCGTTGTAGAGCAAAAGGGTGATATTGCCCATGGTGGTGCGCATTTCTACACGCACCCCTGATTCGCGCTCTTTAGTCTGATTAGCAATGCGTTGCGAGAACACAGAAACAGCCGTCAGCAAAAAAATTGCCAGAAAACTAAACTTTTTCATTTGTTGATGCATAAAATTTACTAATTTTGCATGCAAAAATAAGAAGAAAATCAGACATAACAAGCAAAAAAAAACAAGTACCATGAAGAAAAGGCACTTTATTCTATGAACAAGCAAAAAAAAACAAGTACCATGAAGAAAAGGCACTTTATTCTATGCGCAACGCTGTTAATCAGCATGTTATCCGTTGCACTTTTTTCGGCCTGCGACCGTGACACAAACTGCTATCTGGATGTAAAAATCATCGACAGCAACACAAAAAATCCCATTCCGCTGGCCCATGTGGAAATCTATCAAGACGGTGGGACGGTGCATGCCTATGGCATCACTGGCAATGACGGTGTATACTCGACCCACTTTCTTTCGCCCGCCATCGTAAGCATCCGCGCCAAACTGGACGTCTTCAACGAAAACGGTGTCCGAGTGGGAGAACGCCGAGCCAACGGATCGGTGCGCCTCACCGAAGGCGAAACCAAGACCTCCACGCTCGCCATGACCGAGCAAATCTTCTTCAATTAAAAAACAGACGTAAGTATCATAGACCATGGTATTTAAACCCACCGAGCAGGACCTCCTCCAACTACAACAACTGGGGCTCACCACCGAGCAGGTGCAGCACCAAATCGACAACTTCAAAGAGGGATTCCCCAAGAGTCACCTCGATGCGGCGGCCACGCCCGACAACGGCGGCATCATCTGCCTGGACGACAAAGAGATAGCGCGCTACGA
>CACWPQ010000018.1 GCA_902762805.1 uncultured Bacteroidota bacterium
AATTTTCAATTATGAACCAGCACATGCCCACCAGCGTCTTCTTCGACCAGCGCATGCTCGACCAGTTCGACACCGCACGCGAAGTCATCGCCGGCGTGCGCAACATACGCAACACCCGCGGCCTCTCCCCCAAGGAACCCCTCGCACTGAGCTTCCTCGCCAAGGACGACCGCACACGCTTCGACCGCTTCTTCGGCATCGTCGCCAAGCTGGGCAACGTCAGCGGCATCGAGGCCGTGGAAACCAAACCCGACGGCGCACTCTCCTTCATGGTCGGCACCATGGAATGCTTCGTCCCCATGCCCGAAGGCGTCGACCGCGAGGCCGAACTGAAAAAACTCCACGAAGACCTCAAATACTACGAAGGCTTCCTCGCCAGCGTCATGAAAAAACTCTCCAACGAGAAATTCGTCAGCGGCGCACCCGCCCCCGTCATCGAGAAAGAACGCAACAAACAGCGCGACGCCGAAACCAAAATCGCCGCCCTCAAAGCGCAAATCGAAGCCCTCGGCTAGTAGTGTAAACCAAACAAACAGACCATAGTATGAACAAGACCCTCCGACGCCTCCTGTCGCTCACCCTCGTCCTCACCGGCACCCTCGCCCTCGTCGCCGCCTGCGGCAAAGAGGAGCCCGCGCCCATCCTGGACCCCCTCCCGGGCTTCAACGCCCGCGGCGCCTCGCTGGCCAAATTCTCCGTCTCCATGACCCAGAAGGTCCACTTCTCGCGCGGCAACCTCCAGTACCAGCCCTCCTCCGGCCAGTGGCGCTTCGCACCCCACCAGTACGACTGCAGCGGCACCGCCAACGACAACATCTCCGCCACCACCTCCACCTGGATCGACCTCTTTGCCTGGGGCACCAGCGGCTGGGACTCCGGCGGCGCCGTATTCTTCCGCCCCTGGGACATCTTCGACAGTGCCGCCGGCTACGGACCCGGCCAAAACAACCTCGTGAACGACAAGGCCAAAACCGACTGGGCCTACTTCAACCGCATCCAGTACGGAGGCGACACCGCCAAATACTGGCGCACCCTCACCGCCGGCGAATGGCGCTACCTGCTCGCCGGACGCAACAACGCCGTCAACCTCTACGCCCTCGCCTCCATCGACGACGTCAAAGGCCTCATCATCCTCCCCGACGAGTGGGTTCCTCCGCATGGCACCTCACTCGTCGTCGGCATCAGCGACACCACCCAATTCGACTACACACTCTACAACAAATTCTCCGCCTCCGAATGGACCGCCTTCGACACCGCCGGCGCCATCTTCCTCCCTGCCGCTGGCGTCCGCCTCGGCACCAAAACCACCGACGTCGGCCGCAACGGATTCTACTGGTCCGCCTCCAGCGCCGGCGACTCCCTCGCCGTCAACATGGCCTTCTCCGTCACCAAGCAGCTCCTCCCCGAACACCCGTCGCAGCGCAACTACGGCTTCGCCGTCCGCCCGGTGGTCAACGCCGCCCGGTAGCCCATCCCACACACACACATTAAGCGGGCCTGCCTCATCGCAGGCCCGCTTCTTTTTTCCCCACCCCTCTCCCCATCCCCTGCCATTGCCCAAGCATCTAAAAAGGGGAGCAAAACCTATAACCTACCACTCGCTGACAATCATACAGTTAGCGGCGACCAATTTTGGTCGCCGCCGCCACTTTTTCTCAAAAAAAAACAAGCTTTTTCCCTACGCCAGCGCGTCGGCAACAAGGAAGATCGAACCCGTGACCAGCACCAGATCGTCCACCCCCGCCGCCGCACGTGCCGCGGCGATGGCCTCCTTCACCTGCGGATAGGCTTCGCCCTCGATGCCCATCTCGCGCGCCGCCGCCTGCAGGTCACCCACCGGCAGCCCGCGGGGTACGCTCGGCTGGCTGAAACGCCAGGTCAGCGAGGAGTGAGGAGTGGGGAGTGAGGAGTGGAGGAGGTGCAGGATTTTGCGGAAATCCTTGTCGTTCACGCAGCCATAAATGATATGCAACCGCTTGAAGTCCACACGCTGCAGGCTCTGCATCATCGCCTCGATGCCGTCGGCGTTGTGGGCCGTCTCGCAGATGGTCAGCGGCCGCTCGCCGATTTTCTCCCAGCGGCCACGCAGGTGCGTGTTGTCCACCACGCGGGCGAGACCCTTTTGGAGTGAGGAATGAGGAATGAGGAATGAGGAATTCTCTCTTAATACATCCACCGCCTGCAGCACAGTGGCCAGATTCTTGCGTTGGTAGGCGCCGGTCAGTTGCGACTGGATGAGGAGTGAGGAATGGGGAGTGAGGAGTGAGTGGACGCAATAAGTCCCCAATTCCTCATTCCTAATTCCTAATTCCTCATCGACGAGGTAGTGCTGATCGGCGAAGGTGATGGGCGCATGATGCTCCTCGGCCACGCGCTCAAACACGGGCCGTGTCTCCGCCTGCGACTCCCCTATCACCACCGGCACCCCCTCTTTGATGATGCCGGCCTTCTCGCCGGCTATCTTGGGCAGCGTGTCGCCCAGGAACTGCGTGTGGTCGAGCCCGATGTTGGTGATGATGGATAGCTCGGGCGTAATGACATTGGTGCTGTCCAGTCGGCCTCCCATTCCTACTTCGATGACAGCCACATCCACCTTCTCACGCGCAAAATAGTCGAAGGCCAACCCCACGGTCATCTCGAAGAAGGAGTACTGACCACTGACCACTGACCACTGACCACTGACAAAATCCACCACCTCCTCCTCGGGTATCATCTCGCCGTTGATGCGTATGCGCTCGCGGAAGTCGACGAGGTGGGGCGAGGTGTAGAGGCCCACCTTGTAGCCCGCCTCCTGCAGTATGGAGGCCATGAAGTGGCTCACCGAGCCCTTGCCGTTGGTGCCGGCCACGTGGATGCTCTTGAACCTGCGCTCGGGGTGGCCCAGGGCCTCCATCATGTCGAGCGTGGGTTGTATGTCTGCCTTATAAGCCGTAGCGCCGATGCGGTGGTACATCGGCAGCTGGGCAAACATATAGTCTAGTGTCTCCTGGTAGGTCATTTGGTGGGCATGGTATAGGTGAGTCCTAGGATGAAGAGCCCCTTGGTGGATGGGTAGTTGGCCCAGTAATAATAGCGCTGGAAGGCCAAGTTGTCCATCTTGAGGAAGAAGGAGAGCGCCTTGTTGTGGCGGTACTCCACTTCGGCGTTGATGCCGTAGCGCACAGGCAGTTCCTCTCCGTTGTCTCCCTGCATCTTGCCCAGCAGGCGTCCTTCGAGGTGGAAGAGCCACTTGTCCTTGTAGTTCACGTCGGCCGCCAGCAAGGCATCCCACTTGGGGCGGTAGAGTTTCACCCAGGTGTCTCCAGCCACGCCGAGACCCGTATAGTTATAATGATAGTAGTGGCCGCCGGCGCGCAAGGTGAGCATCTCGTCATTGACAAAGGCAATGTCGGCACCCAGCGTAAGGCGATTGTTGTCGAGATAGAGTGGGCGGTATACATTTTGCAGGCTGTAGTCGTCGTCTAGCATGAACGTGAGGTCGTCGTTCAGCCACGAATAGCTCACCTCGGCGTTGGCCTCCAGTTTCTTGCTCATGCTCCAGCGCAAGTGGCCGACAAGATCGTAGTGGCGCGTGGCGCGTTGCTCGGAGTTGGGGGCGATGTAGGGGTTCACAATGCGGAGCGAGTTCCAGTTGTTGGCCTCCAGTCCGCCGGTGAAGCCCAGGCTCACGGCCACGGCCTCCTTCATCAGCTTCTTGCTCACCGCCACGTCGGGGAAGAATCGGAAGGTGGTGTTCTGATCGTCAGTGAAGGCATCCCAGGCCAGCGTCACGCCGGTATGGAACTGCAAGTCGTTGAACATGAAATCCACGTATGGGTTGAACTTGACGATGTTGCGCCAGCCCCTGATGGTATCCTCCACGGGTGCCGGCACATAGCCCAGCGGCATCTCGCCCTCGGGGCGGAAGCGGTGGCTGTAGCCGTCCCACTCGGCGCGCAGATAGGCTACACCCTTGTACTGACGCAGCATGGGGAAGCCGTAGTGGATGTCGCCGCTGAGGTTGAGGTTGAACTCGTTCTGGTGCCATGAGGCCCAGAGGTCGCTCAGACGCAGGTTGACCGCGTAGCCCAGCTTGTTCACGTCGAGCTGCATGTTGCGCAGGCCGATGTTCCAGGTGGCGAGGTTGTACTTGGCGCGGTAGTCGCTGCGGCTGATGTCGTCGCGTGTCTTGCCCATGACGGCCTCCAGCGTGCTGTCGGAAAAACCGTAGTAGAGGTTGTGGTCGTGCTCGTAGTTGAGGTCGGTGTACAGCTGCAGTTTCTCCTTGACGATGTACTTGCCGAAGAGGGTGATGCCGGTAACGCCGTTGTTGATGCGCCCGTAGTCGGGGATGGAGCCCCAGGAGGAGAGGTGGTTGAAGCGCACGCCGTAGGTCTTCTGCTGGTCGCGGGTGGAGCTCCAGTAGAGGTCGGCCAGCGGGGTCCAGTAGTTGCCCACACCCAGACGCAGGTAGTTGTTGTAGAGCTTGGTGGCGGGTTCGCCGATAATGCGGGCGGCCTTGATTCGGGCCGGCTCGTAGAGCGCCTTGAGGCGACCCGGAGGTGCCACCTCGTAGCGGAACACGTGGTCCATGCGGCTGATGGTGTCGGTGATGCGGGCGGGAAAGTTGAGCTTCTCGGCCTGCGTGATAACGGGCTTGTACGAGCCCTTCACCAGCACACTCTCGTTGTATTTGTTCTCCTCCTGCGCCTGCACTGCCAGCGTACCCAGCAGCAGCGCAGCTATATATGTGGATATCCTTTTCATATCTCTTAACTCAAAATTCATAATTCATAAATCACAACTCGATTGTGATCTCCTCTTCCTCGACGGTGGGCTTGGGCAGCTCGCTGGCCACAATGGCGTCGTACTTCTGGCGGGCCACGCTGACCAGCTCCTGGCCGTCATAGTTGTCGATGATGCTCTGCAGGGTCTGCTTGGCCTGCAGGTTGTTGCCGCGGGCGTAGTAGATGTCGGCCCAAAGGATGAACGAGTAGGCCAGCCAGTAGTCGCTCGAGGCGTCGGCCACTATCTTCTCGATAACCTTCTCGGCCTGGTCGTACTGCTGCTGCAGCATCAGTATCTCCGCCTGACGGCAGCGCGCCTCGCCGTTGTACTCGCCGTTGGGCGACTTGGCCAGGTGGCTGTAGAGTGCGTAAGCACTGTCGCGCAGCTGGTTGTCGAAGCTGCTGCGGGCCATGGCCAGGTAGGCTTCTTCCTTCAGCTCGAGGGTGGCCTTGGGTTCAGCCAGCAGGCGGCGGCCGGCCTGCATCACGTTGGCGTGGCTCTTCAGCGCCACGGCACAGCGCAGACTGCCCAGCTGACCCTGCAGCAGGCTGTTGTCGCTCTCGGCATTGGTGGAGAGGCGGCTGTAGAGGTTGGCGGCCTTGCGGTAGTCGCCGAGGTTGAAGGCTATGTTGGCTCCGTTGTAGAGCGAGCGCTCGGTGTACTGGTTCTTGGCGGCGTCGGCCACAGCCTCGTAGTGCGGCAGGGCCTGCGCGCTCTGCCCCTGGCGGAAGTAGCTGTCGGCCAGCAGGTAGTGGGCCTTGAGGGCGAAGAGGCCCTGCGGGAAGCGGCCCAGGTAGCCCTCGAGGCCGGCGATGGCGTTGGCAAAGTCGCCCTCCTGGTAGCGTCCCTCGACAGCGAGGAAGGTGGTCGAATCCTGCTCCACCTCCGAGATGGTGACCTTGGTGGTGCGCTTCACGTAGTTGAAGTATTCATCCACGCGGTTCTGCGCGATGTAGATGTTTTTCACCGTCGAGAGGGCGTCGCGCGCCTCGTCGGTGCCGGGGTATTCGGTCAGCAGGCGGTCGAAGGTCTGGAGGGCCTGCTGGTCGCGCGAGGTGTTGTAGTAGATCAGGCCTTGGTTGAGCAGGGCTGACTTCACGTAGACGCTCTTGGGATACTGGCGGATGAAGTTGCCGTAGTAGGTCATGGCCATCTCGTTGTTGTCGCAGCTCATGTAGGTGTTGGCTATCTCGAGCATGGCCTTCGACTTGAGGGGCGAGTTGTCGAATTTCTCGAAGATGTAGTTGAGATAGGTCAGCTTCTCGCTATTCTTGCCCTGGGCGCCGAAGGCGAGGGCTTTCTGGTAGGTGGCGTAGTCGGCGTCCTTGGCGGCGGCGGCGATGACCTTGTCGTACATGGTGATCGACTCGCCGAAGCGGCTCTGCACATACAGGCAGTCGCCGAGGCGGTTCCACACGTCGTTGCGCATGGCGGTCGACTTCTGCCCTTTGGCCGAGGCCAGGCGCTGCCCCAGCTCCGCGAACACTTCCTGCGCCTCGTCGTAGCGCTTCTGCCGCATGAGGATGTAGCCGTAGGTGTAGCGTGCGTCGTTGGTGTAGGCCGAGGTCTTGGCGTGGGGCGAGAGGAGGAGGCGGTTGATGTGGCGCTCGGCGCTGGCGATGTCGCCTTCGCGGTAGCGCATCTCGCCGAGCAGGTAGTTGGCGTCGGCCGTGGTGCGCGGCAGGGCGTTCACCTGCACCGCCTTGGCATAGAGCGCCTCGGCTTCGGCGGGCTTGCCGCTGTTGCTCAGCTCGATGCCGCGGTTGAGCAGGGCGCGCTGGTAAGCCTGTTCCAGGGTGGCGTTGCGCTGCGGTATCTGCTCCAGCATGCGGATGGCCTCCTTGTAGTTGTTGGTCGAGCAGTAGAGCTCGGTCAATATCTCCTGCACCTCAGTCTTGTGCTTGGTGCGGGGGTACTGCTTGAGGTAGCTCTCGAACGACTTGATGCTCTCGCCCATGGCGTTCTGGTTCAGCTCGCAGCTGAGCTTGGCGTAGTTGAAGAGGGCGTCCTCTTTGATGCGGGGGCTGAAGCCCATCTTCGAGGCCTGGAGGAACATGCTACGGGCGTCCTTCTTGCGGCCGGCGCGCATGTAGCAGTCGGCCAGCAGATAGAGCGAATGCTGCGCCACGCTGTCGTTGCAGACCGTCTTCTTCTCGAGGTACGAGATGGCGTCGTTGTAGCGGCCGAGCATGTAGTAGCTGTAGCCGATTTGGTAGTTGTTGTCCTGCGGCGAGCAGTCCTGCGTCTGCTGCTGCTTGGCTATCTGGTCCAGCTCCTGGTACTGCTGCACGGCCTTTTGGTATTCGCCGCGGTTGAAGTAGATCTCGGCCACCATCTGGCGCACCTCGTTCTTGCGGAAGGCGTCCTTGTCCTGCAGCAGGCTGGGGGCCAGCTCCAGCAGGTCGTCCTCACGGCCGAGGTAGTAGTAGATGCGGGCGATGTAGGAGGGGGCGATTTTGGCAAACTTGCGGTCGTTCTGGAGGTCCGTGAAGTTCTTCAGCGCCAGCTCGTACTGCCCGTTCATATACTGGATGTGTGCGTAGTAGTAGAGGCTCGACGAGGCGTACTTCGACCGTCCGCCCACCTGCTGGGCGAAGCAGTCGGAGGCCCGCTCGAGGTTGCCCTTCTGGAAGTAGCAGTAGCCCTGCTTGAAGTTGTACTCGCTGCGATGGTTGTACTCCACCTCCTTGGGGTCTACAGAGCGGTAGTAGGCCAGCGCCTTGTCGTAGTCGGCGCGGGCATAGTAGAAGTTGCCCAGGTAGAACCTCGCCATGTTGCAGCGCGCGCTCTGCGGGTAGAGACGCATGAACTCCTCGAGGCGGTAGCTGGCGTCGTCGTTGTCGAGCTTCTCCGAGCACACGCCGGCATAGTAGCAGGCGTCGGCCGTGGTGAGGTCGGCGCGCCCCTCGTTGCTTTGCGCGATTTGGTCGTAGATCTGCTGCGCGGCGGCATACTTCTGTTTCTGGTACAGGTCGGTGGCGCGGCGGTAGAGGTCGTCCTGCCGCTCGGCGGCGGTCTCCTTCTGCGCCGTGGCCCCTCCCATCAGGCAGGCCAGCGCCAGTATCACTGTCAGTCTTCGTTTCATTGCTTATTGTGTGTTATTGTTCTCTTGTTCAATGGTTATCGGCCGAAGGCCTGCCCGCCGTCGTCCTTGGACTGGGGGCGTTTCTCCCACGGGGCGCCGCGCAGCAGGATGCCGCTCGCCGGCGGCGGCGTCACCGTGTAGTGCAGCTCGCCCTGCGGGTTGATGAGCACAAACGTGGGATAGCTCGTCACGCCGTAGTGCTCCAGCAGGCGGTAGTTGCCGTCGAAGTGCAGCCACAGCCAGTTGTAGCGGTGCCCGCGCTTGCTGTTCCTCAAAAGGTGGTACATCTTCTGGAACTCGCGGTCGCACACCACGGTGACGAACTTCACGTCGGGGTTTTGTGCGTAGACCGTGTCGCGGAAGTGCGCCATCGTCTCCAACTCCTTGAGGCAGTGGGGGTCGCCCACACGCACAAAGCTGAGGTACACCCACTGGCCGCGCAGGCTGTCGAGGCTCACCATCCGGTGCTCCACGTCCGGCAGCACCATCCGCGGCGCCTCCGCGCCGCGCTCCTGACGCTTCATGCTCGCCGACAGGTTCTGCGCCAGCTGTCGGTGCTCGGCAAACTTGCTCGCCGAGCCCAGCATCTCCACCATCGCTCGCACCGCCTCGCGGTCGTAGTTCCGGTCGTAGTACGCCTCCTTCAGCGCCTGCAGCGCCACCAGCTCGCGCACCTGCTCGTTCTGCAGCTGCGGGTCCAAACCCAGCGAGTCGAGCAATGTGCCCAACTGCCCGTGCCCCACCCACGACACCAGCCGCTCCTGCGCTATCTTCTTCGTGCCGCGCGACACCGAATATTCAAACAGCGACAAAAAAAGCCGCATATAGTTCTCGTCGTGGTAGTGGATGGGCTTGTCCAATACATACTTGGCTATCATCTTCTTGCGCGAGGCGAAGCGCATCGCCAGCCGCATCTCGGCCAGCGTGTACTCGCGGTAGCGCTCGAAAAAGGCCTCCCCGGCCGCAGGCGGCACCTTGGCGTTCAACTCCTTTACCATCTCGTTGAACAGGCGCACGCTGGGCCTGTACTTGGGGTCGAAATGCTCCCAATGCGCCGTCATAAAGCTGTCGGCCACATTCTCAAAATGCAATATATTGAGGTTCAACTCATTCTGCGGCAGGTTCAGAAACTCCAGCGGCAGTGCCTCAGGCGCCAGGTAGATATTGCGCTTCTCGTTCACATCCCAGTCGAACTCAGGCAGATACACCTCATAGGTGCGCCCGGGCTCCACATAGAACGACTGCGTGTAGCACTCCACCTGCACATACACCAGCCGCGGATAGTTGGCATAGCAGGCAAGGCTGAAGGTGCCCGCCGTGTCGGCGTCGGCGCTCGAGAGCAGCACCTCCTTCATCGTCAGCATGTCCTCGTAGCCATAGAGCTCCACATGCTTCGAGGCACCGTTCTCCATCGTGCCCTTGATAGTCACATTAGTCTGGCCCACAGCCACGTAGGCCGTCAGGAGCAGTAGGATGAGTGCAACAGTCCGGTTCATGTGCCTTATTATAATTTAACTTTAATAACGCGCGTGCCGCGCATATATTGCGCGACGGCTGAAAATTTTTCTCTTCCCCCTCCGCCGACCCGTCGTGCGGGGCCGCATACGCCGTCCCCGACACCCGTCCCCCCTTCCCCTCGGCGAAGGCCCACACATGCAGCTCACCCACCCTAAACTCCTCGGGCAGAAGCACCTCCGCTCCACCCTCGCCCCTCGTGCCCGCAGCCGCCAGGCCGCGGCCGCTCGCTGCATCATATATATAAATATGTATCCTATCGCCCAGCACACCCCCCAGGCTCTGCCACCGCACGCGCAGCGCACCGCCCTCATCCACAGCTGCTTCCACCAGCCGCACCCCCGGCAAACTCCCCTTCGAAAACCTCAACCCAGCAAAATCCACCCTGCGGCAGCCATTCGAGCAATCCGCCCCCAATTCCGCCGCGCCAGCCTTCGCGCAATTCGCGTAATTCGCCGTTCCAAAACACGCGTGGTTCTCCCTCAAAAACACATTCCCCTCCGTCAGCCCCGCCGCACGCGCCGCCTCACGCAGCCCCACACGCAGCACCCCCGTCGCCTGCGACGCAAACTGGATCATCGCCTTGAACCGCCCACGCTGCTGCAGCTGCGCCTCTGACTTCCGATCCTTGATATTCGGCTGATACGCACGCACATACCACCCCCCGCGGCGGTAGTATCCCACCACCGTCCCCACGCGGCCGCTGAAGCCGCCCAAGATGCCCATTTCAATCCTTGCCATATACTGCTGTATTTATTTTTAACGGCGAATTACTCGAACCCCCAGTCCGCGCCGGCCTTCGAGTAATCAGCCCCGAATTCCTTGCCGCGCCAGCCTTCGTTTTATTCGCCGTTCCAACCCACTTAACGCGGAATTCGCCTGAATATTGCATGCCATCCCCTAGAAAATAAAAAGAGGAGCAAAATCTATAGCCTACCATCCCCTGGCAGTCAGGCAGTTACACCCTTGGAAAAATCTGAAAAAATTTCACTCTTCCACCTTTTTTCCGCCAAAAAAAATTTTCATCTCCATCTTCCGTTGTATCAGCGTGTTGCAGATTTCACGATAAAAATGTTACGAAAATTTTTGCCAGTATCAAAATTAGTTGTACTTTTGCCTCGTGGACCTCACCATGTGAGCGATACAAAAACGTTTAAAAAACAACAACTTACACAAAAACAACCACACAATGAAAACCGATAAATTCCGCACCGAAAGCGACCTCCTCGGCCAAAAAGAGGTCCCCGCCGAAGCCCTCTACGGCGTTCAGACTACCCGCGCTATCGAAAACTTCCACATCAGCGGTCACCTCCTCGCCTCCTACCCCAACTTCATCCGCGGCATGGCCATCACCAAAAAGGCCGCCGCCATGGCCAACATGCAGGTCGGCATGATCACCAAAGAGCAGGGCGACGCCGTCATCTGGGCCTGCGACCAGCTCATCGCCGGCAAGCACCACGACCAGTTCCCCATCGACATGATCCAGGGCGGCGCCGGCACCTCCACCAACATGGCCGCCAACGAGGTCATCGCCAACCTCGCCCTTGAGAAGATGGGCTACAAGCGCGGCCAGTACGAGCACTGCTCGCCCAACGACGTGGTCAACGCCTCGCAGTCCACCAACGACGCCTACCCCTGCGCCATCCACATGGCCCTCTGCCTCGAACACCTCGAATTCATGCCCCGCCTCGAGCACATGATCGACGCCCTCGACAAGAAGAGCAAGCAGTTCGCCCACGTGGTGAAGATGGGCCGCACCCAGCTGCAGGACGCCGTCCCCATGACCCTCGGCCAGACCTTCGGCGGCTTTGCCGACTCGCTCCGCGGCGAACTCAAGAACCTCCGCTCCTCGGCCGACGAGTTCCTCATCGTCAACATGGGCGCCACCGCCATCGGCACCGGCATCTGCTCCAAGCCCGGCTACAGCGAAGCCTGCATCAAAGCCCTCCGCCAGATCACCGGCTGGGACATCACCCTGGCCGACAACCTCATCGAAGCCACCTCCGCCACCACCTGCATGATCCAGTACAGCAACGCCATGAAGCGCCTCGCCGTCAAGATCAACAAGATGTGCAACGACCTCCGCCTCCTCTCCTCCGGCCCCCGCTGCGGCCTCAACGAAATCAACCTCCCCGAGCGCCAGCCCGGCTCCTCCATCATGCCCGGCAAGGTCAACCCCGTCATCCCCGAGGTTATGAACCAGGTCTGCTACAAAGTCATCGGCAACGACGTCTGCATCACCCTCGCCTCCGACAACGGTCAGCTCGAGCTCAACGTCATGGAACCCGTCATCGCCTACACCCTCTTCGAAAGCATCCACCTGCTGGAGAATGGCCTCGACACCCTGCGCACCCTCTGCATCGACGGCATCACCGCCAACGAAGACCGCTGCCGCCAAATGGTCGAGCACTCCATCGGCATCGTCACCATGCTCAACCCCATCATCGGCTACAAGCAAAGCACCAAAATCGCCAAAGAAGCTTCCGAAAGCGGCCGCGGCGTCTACGAGCTCGTCCTCGAACACGGCCTGCTCACCAAAGAGCAGCTCGACGAGATCCTCAAGCCCGAAAACATGCTGCAGCCCGTCGACCTCACCATCAAAAAGTAAATGGAAACACATCATATAAATATAAAGAAAGGCCTCGATGTGCCGCTACCGGGAATTCCCGAGCGGCACATCACCGACCTGCGCAGCATAGACCTCTATGCCGTGAAGCCTGCCGACGTGGTAGGCTTTACGCCTAGATTGGCTGTCGCCGAGGGCGACACCGTCTGTGCCGGCCAGCCGCTGGTCACCGACAAGCGCGACACGCGCCTCTACCTCCCCTCGCCCGTCGACGGCGTGGTCCACGCCATCGTCCGCGGCGAGAAACGCAAACTGCTCGAAGTGGTGGTGAAACGAAATCTCGCCCCCATCCCCTCTCCTTCCAAGAGAGAGGAACAAACGTCTAACGGCAACCACTCCCCTCTCTTGGAAGGAGAGGGGTCGGGGGTGAGGCTGTCCCCCGTCTGGTGGCTCCTCCGCCAGCGCCCCTTCGGCACCATCGCCGACCCCGACGCCAAGCCCAAAGCCATCATCGTCTCCCTGCGCGACACCAACCCCCTCGCCCCCGACATCGACTACACCCTGAAGGGGCGCGAGCACGACTTCGAGGCCGGATGCCAGGCCCTCGACGCCCTGGCTCCCCTCCACCTCGTCCGCCCCGCCGGCCCTCACCCCGCCGGCAACGTCGGCACACAGATTGCAGCCCTCTGCCCCATCAACAAGGGCGAGTGCGTCTGGACTGTCGGCGCGCAGGATGTCGCCACCATCGGCCACTGGGTCCTCACCGGCCACTACCGCCCCGAGCGCCTCGTCGCCCTCGGTGGCCCCGCCGCCAAAGCCCCACACTACTATCGCCTCACCGCCGGCGCCTGCCTCAGCCGCATCACCGAAGCCCAACTCCTCGACCCCAACTACCCCCAACTACCCACCACCAACCACCCACTATCCACCAGAATCATCTCCGGCTCCCCACTCAGCGGCACCACCGTCGCCCCCGACGGCTTCCTCGGCATGTACGACCACCAGCTCTGCCTCATCCCCGAAGGCGACCACTACGAGTTCATGGGCTGGCTCATGCCGGGTCTGAACAAGTTCAGCTTCAGCCGCACCTTCCTCTCCGGCATGCTCCACGACTTCCTGCCTAAGAATTTCAATTTTCAATTTTCAATTTTCAACTCCATAAACACCAACCTCCACGGCTCCGTCCGTCCCTTCCTCTTCACCGGCTCGTTCGAGCGCGTCTTCCCCTTCGACATCTACCCCCTACAGCTCATCAAAGCCTGCATCGTGGGCGACATCGAGTTGCAGGAACAACTCGGCATCTATGAGGTCGAGCCCGAGGACTTTGCCCTCTGCGAGTTCATCGACCCCTCCAAGACCGAAATACAATCCATCATCCGCAACGCCCTCGAAGTGCTCAGAAAGGAGGCTACCGCATGAATATGAAATGGTTAGAACAATGGTTCGAAAAGATTGAACCCAAAGGGCGCTGGAGCTGGCTCGGCAGCACCTACGAGGCCTTCCACACCTTCGCCTTCACCCCCAAAGCCGTCACCCGCACCGGCTCCCATATCCGCGACGCCGTCGACATGAAGCGCTCCATCATCATCGTCGTCATCGCCCTCATCCCCGCACTGCTCTTCGGCATGTGGAACATCGGCTACCAAACCTATAGTGCCGACCCCTCGAACTTCAATTTTCAATTTTCAATTTTCAATTTGTGGTGGTTCGGCTTCCTGCGCATGCTCCCCCTCATCGCCGTGAGCTATATCGTAGGCTTGGGCATCGAGTTCGCCTTCGCACAATACCGTGGCCACGAAGTCAACGAGGGCTTCCTCGCCACCGGTCTGCTCATCCCCATGATTGTGCCCGTCACCACACCGCTGTGGCAGATGGCGCTGGCCGTGGCCTTCGCCGTCGTCATCGGCAAGGAGGTCTTCGGCGGCAGCGGCATGAACTTCCTCAACCCCGCCCTCGTGGCACGCGCCTTCCTCTTCTTCGCCTACCCCACCCACATGAGTGGCGACAAGGTGTGGGTGGCCGCCGACCTTTGGGGTTCCGACGCCATCGCCGGCGCCACCCCCATGGGAGTTCTGTCCAGCGGAGCCGATATCTCAATTTTCAATTCTCAATTTTCAATTCTCGACATGCTCATCGGCACCATCCCCGGCTCCACCTGCGAGACCTCCGTCATCGCCATCGCCCTCGGCGCCATCCTGCTGCTCTTCACCGGCATCGCCTCCTGGCGCATCATGCTCAGCGTCTTCCTCGGCGGCGGCCTGATGGGGCTGCTCTTCAACGCCATTGGCGGCACCACCTACCTCGACCTACCCTTCTACTACCACTTCCTGATGGGTGGCTTCGCCTTCGGCGCCGTCTTCATGGCCACCGACCCCGTCACCGCCGCCCAAACCAACACCGGCAAGTGGATCTACGGCCTCCTCATCGGTGCCTTCGCCGTCCTACTCCGCGTGGCCAACCCCGCCTACCCCGAAGGCATGATGCTCAGCATCCTGCTCATGAACTGCCTCGCACCCCTCATCGACCACTGCGTCATCAGCCGCAACATCAAGCGCCGTACCAAACGTGCATATGTAGGGACAGGGCGTGCCCTGTCCGCAGAAGACAGAAAGGAGGCCCACAATGGCTAAAAAGAACTTCTCCAACACCTATATCTTCATCTACTCCGCCGTGCTCGTCGTGGTGGCCGCACTCATCCTCACCGTGGTCTCCGTCAGCCTCAAACCCTTCCAGCAGAAGAACCAGGCCGCCGAGACCAAGCAGATGATCCTCAAGACCATCGGCATCGAGGCCACGCGCGACAATGCCGACCAGCTCTACGCCCAGCACATCACCGAGGCCGACGGCCACTACACCTTCTCCGGCGGCATCGTCCTGCCCCTGAAGGGCACCGGCCTGTGGGGCCCCATCTGGGGCTACTTGGCGCTGGACCCCGCGGGCACCGTCGTCGGCGCCATCTTCGACCACAAGGGCGAGACCCCTGGTCTCGGCGGCGAAATCAGCTCCGACAAGTTCGCCCAGCGATTCATCGGCAAGCGCATGGACACCCAGCCCATCGCCCTCCGCAAAAACGCCGACCCCGCCAGCGCCCACGAGGTGGACGCCATCAGTGGCGGCACCATGACCTCCAACGGCGTCACCGACATGCTGGCCAAAGCCTACAACGACTACTCCTCACTGAACACTGAACACTAAACACTGAACACTTATGAAGAACATCGACCTCATAAAACTGCCCTTCAACAAGCAGAATCCCATCACCGTCCAGGTGCTCGGCGTCTGCTCCTGCCTGGCCGTGACGGCGCAGCTCAAGCCCGCCGTGGTGATGTCGCTCTCGGTCATCGTCGTGGTGATGCTGTCCAACCTCATCGTCTCGCTCCTGCGCAACACCATACCGCCCCGCATCCGCATCATCGTGCAGCTCGTCGTCGTCTCCACCCTCGTGGTGCTGGTCGACCAGGTGCTCAAGGCCTTCATGTACGACGTCAGCAAGCAGCTCTCCGTCTTCGTCGGCCTCATCATCACCAACTGCATCGTCATGGGTCGCCTTGAGGCTTTCGCCATGGTGCAGAAGCCGTGGCCGAGCCTGCTCGACGGCCTTGGCAACGGCCTCGGCTACAGCGTCATACTCATCGCCCTCGGCTTCTTGAGAGAACTCTTCGGCAGCGGCACCCTCTGGGGCTACCCCGTGGCGGAGAAGCTCGGCCTCTACAGCCTCGGCTACGAAAACAACGGCCTCATGATCATGCCCCCCATGGCCCTCATCCTCACAGGCCTCATCATCTGGTGGCAACGTGCTAAAAACAAAGACTTAATCGAACAGTAATGGACTACGTAAACATATTCATCAAGTCGATATTTGTCGACAACATGATCTTCGCCTTCTTCCTCGGCATGTGCTCGTATCTGGCCGTGTCGAAGACGGTGAAGACCTCGGCCGGCTTGGGCATCGCCGTTTTGTTCGTGCTCATCATCACCGTGCCCATCAACTACCTGCTCAACAAGTACTTCCTCGCCGACGGCGCGCTGGCATGGCTCTCGCCCTCGCTGGCCAATGTGGACTTGAGCTTCCTTTCGCTCATCATGTTCATCGCCGTCATCGCGGCCATCGTGCAGATGGTGGAGATGATAGTGGAGAAGTTCAGTCCCGCGCTCTACAACTCGCTGGGCATCTTCCTGCCGCTCATCGCCGTGAACTGCGCCGTCATGTCGGGCTCGCTCTTCATGCAGGAGCGTGGCTACCAGAACATCGGCGAGGCCACCGTCTTCGCCCTCGGCAGCGGTGTGGGCTGGTTCATTGCCATCGTCGCCATCGCGGCCATCCGCGAGAAGCTGCGCTACAGCCACATCCCCCCTGCCCTGCGCGGCGTGGGCATCACTTTCATCATCACCGGCCTGATGGGCCTGGCGTTCATGAGTTTTATGGGATTCAAACTCTAACAATATGCTCTGTAAATCAAACCTCCTGGCTCCTGCGGAGCCGAAATCTAGTAAATCTTGTAAATTATTGCTTGCGCAAGCACCGCGTAGCGGGAAATTTACTAGATGTACAAGATTTCGCGAGCGAAGCGAGCAGGAGAATTAATGATCGACAGAGCCAACAAGATAGACTGAACTATGACAACAACATTAATTACAGCCATTGCAATCATCCTCGTCGTCATCCTGCTCCTGGTGGCGGCGCTGCTCATCCTGCGCGCCAAGCTGGTACCCCAGGGCAACGTGAAAATCACCGTCAACGACGACAAGCAGTACGACGTGCCCACCGGCGGCACCCTTATCTCCACCCTCGGCGAGGCGGGCATCCACCTGCCCTCGGCCTGTGGCGGCAAGGGCAGCTGCGGCCAGTGCAAGTGCCGCGTCGTCAAAGGCGGCGGCGAAATACTGCCCACCGAGAAAGGGTTCTTCAACCGCAAGCAGCAGCAGGAAGGCTGGCGCCTCGGATGCCAGGTCAAGGTCAAGGAAGACCTCGGCCTCAAGCTGCCCGAGAGCATCCTTAGCATCAAGGAATACGAATGCACCGTGGTGAGCAACAGCAACGTGGCCACCTTCATCAAAGAGTTCAAAGTGCAGCTGCCCCCCGGCGAGCACATGGACTTCGTGCCCGGCTCCTACGCCCAGATACGCATCCCCAAGTTCGACATCCGCTACGCCGACTTCGACCGCTCCCTCATCGGCGACGAGTACATGCCCGCGTGGGAGAAGATGAAGATGTTCGACCTGCAGTGCGTGAACACCGAGCCCACCGTGCGCGCCTATTCCATGGCCAACTACCCCGCCGAGGGCGACGTCTTCATGCTCACCGTCCGCATCGCCACCCCGCCCCTGACGGCCGACCGCAGCGGCTTCCAAAACGTCAACCCCGGCATCGCCTCCTCCTACATCTTCTCTTTGAAACCCGGCGACAAGGTCATCATGAGCGGTCCCTACGGCGAGTTCGCCGTCCGCGGCACCGAGGAGGGCACATGGAGCGACGACCCGCAGGGCAACGAGATGATCTGGGTCGGCGGCGGCGCCGGCATGGCTCCCCTCCGCGCACAAATCATGCACCTCACCCGCACCCTGGGCTGCCACAACCGCCCCATGCACTACTTCTACGGCGCCCGCGCGCTGAACGAGGTCTTCTACCTCGACGACTTCCACCAGCTGGAGCGCGACCACCCCAACTTCCACTTCCACCTCGCCCTCGACCGGCCCGACCCCGCAGCCGACGCCGCCGGCGTAAAGTACACCCCCGGTTTCGTCCACAACGTCATGCTCGAGACCTACCTCAAGGACCACCCCGCGCCCGAAGACATCGAATACTACATGTGCGGCCCCGGCCCCATGTCCAAGGCCGTTGTCGCCATGCTCGACAGCCTCGGCGTGCAGCCCGAAAGCATCGCCTACGACGACTTCGGCGGCTGATCCCCATCACTCCATCAAGACACCCCTTTCCCCGATGGCAATAAGATAAGTTCCAATAAGAAAGGCAATTTTCAGTCTTTGTACACACTCATTTGCAAGTTAAGGTGATTATTTTCCGCTTAATTTGAAAAATAATAGTACCTTTGGATATTACAACATCTCGTCAAAATACATATAAACAATTATGAATCAACAATTTACCCCCCACACAACTGCATATTTGCATGGGTCTGTGAGTAGACGCATTGCAGTGCTTATGCTTTCTTTCCTTTTCTTTGTCGGCCCGGCACGGGCGTTCGACTTCTCCGCTGTAGCCCCCAGCGGGCAGACGTTGTACTACAGCGTTTACAACGGAGAAGCCCGTTTGGTGGATCCTGCTAGTAGGTTGGGAGGGTGGCCGTGGCCGTCTGGGTACCCCAAACCCACTGGAGCCTTGGTCATTCCAGACAGCGTTACCCACGACGGCATCACCTATGCCGTTGTCGGGATTGAAGCTACTTTCGAGGGATGCGACTCCTTGACCTCGGTGCACATCCCTGCCACAGTAACCACAGTCTACCCATCCACACTCTACAATGTACCGGCGCTCTCTGTGGCAGCGGGCAACCCCGTCTACGACAGCCGCAACAACTGCAATGCAGTTATCGAGACCGCCACCAACACCTTGGTTCGCGGATGTGCAAACACAGTAATCCCCAATAGCGTAACCGCCATAGGACATTTTGCTTTTTCTAATTGCCAATCGTTGACCACATTCAGCGTGCCTCCTTCGGTGCGCAGTGTGGGGATGTATGCATTCTATGGTTGCAGCAACTTAGTCTCGATTCATCTAGGCGATTCGGTCTCCACGGTCGGGATGGACGTTTTTTGGGGGTGCAATTCCCTCACAACCCTTACGCTGGGGAATGCCTTGACAACGATTCCGCTCGGGCTTTGTAATTCTACCCCTGCGCTGACCACCGTTGTGCTGGGCAACGCCGTTGATACCATAAATATCAGTGCTTTCTCTAGGTGCTATAATCTTCGGAATATCACTCTCCCCGGCACGGTTCGCTATATTGGCGCCAATGCTTTCTATGGGTGCAAATCCCTGCCGTCGCTCACGGTGCCCAGTGCCGTGGATAGCATTGGCTCGATGGCATTTTACAATGTGCGCATGGTGTACTATGGCGGTTCAGCGGTAAGCCATGATTCCGAGAACGTTTATGAGGACCTTTATAATATTGGTAGCAACTGGGGCGCCCTCTGTCTCAACGGTTACGTCGAGGACAGCCTCTACTACACCTCCACCGCCAAGGACACCCTGGCCGCCAACCACCCCGACATCCATTCCATCACCATCCCCGCCAGTGTCTCGCACATCGGCCCTTGGGCCTTGTCCGGCAGGGAACATCTCCAACGGATACTCCAAATTCCCGCTACGGTTTCCTCTATCGGCCGTAACGCTTTCGAGAATGTGTGCATGGTTTTTTACAACGGCATGGCAGTGGACACCCTTCCTGATTCCGATGGCAAATGGGGCGCCAGGTGCCTCAACGGCTATATCGAGGACAGCATCTACTACACCTCCGCCGCCAAAGACATCCTCGTCGGCATGCATCCCGACATCACTGTGGCCAATATCCCCAGCACGGTAACTTCCGTGGTTGATTGGTATAATTATCTTAATTATTATAATTATGTTGTATACGATGCTCTGAACACAGTCAATTTCAATGCTGCCAATTTCAGCCCATACCATAGGTTCTTCGACTTTTACACCACCCCCAACATTGTCGCTCTCCACATCGGCGACAGCGTGAGGTCGTTCTTCGCCGAGGTATTCTATAGATGTTCGAGCCTGGAAACTATCACCGTCAGCAGCGGCAACGCCGTGTATGCCAGCCCCGACGGCTGCAACGCCGTGGTCAAGGCGGGCTCGGACGGCGACACACTTGTCATGGGATGCAAGAACAGCGTCATCCCCGCCACGGTGTCGGTCATCGAGCAGAATGCTTTCGCCTATTGCACCGGCTTGACCGCCATCGATATTCCCGCCTCGGTTACAGACCTGCGCAATGCATTCAGGGGCTGCAGCAATCTTCGTTCGGTAACCCTGCGTCCGCACACACCGCCCGCAGGATATTACTTCATGCCTGCTTTCGAAGGATGCTCCCCCGACCTTGTTTTCAAGGTTCCCTGTGGCACGGCGGAGGCCTACGCCGCAGCGGCCTATGCTGGCTGTGGAACTATCCAAGAGGCCAACCTCGACATCGCCCTTGATTTGGAGGTCAACCGCCCGCTCCTCGGCACGGCCAGGGTGCTGGCTGACAACTGCGACAGCACCGTCATCGCGGCCGAATGCACGATGGTGAACGGGCAGGCGGTCTCGCGCTTCGTGGGTTGGAGCGACGGCAACACGGACAATCCGCGCGTCATCATCCTATCCGCCGACACCGCCTTCACCGCCCTCTTCGAGGCTGTACTGCAGTGCACCGTTTCGGTCGCCAGCAACGACGACGCCATGGGCTCAGTCAGTGGCGGAGGCACCTACCTCTACGGCGACACCGTGGTCCTCACCGCCACCCCCACCGACAGCAACTACCGGTTCGTCTCCTGGGGCACGGATAGGGTGAACCCGTTGGTGTTCATCGTTACCGGCGACACCACCCTCACCGCCTACTTCGAGGGCTCGGTGGGGATTCCCGCTGTCGATGGCGACCACGGCTTCATCGTCCGCCACGTGGCGGACGGCATCGTGGTCGAGGGGGCCGAGGGTGAGCGGGTGGTGGTCTACGATGCCGTAGGACGCCAGCAGTCCGCCACCGTCGCCCGCGGACAGGCTATCCCCCTACCCCGCAACGGACTCTACCTGCTCCGCGTCGGCAGCCGCCCCGCCGTCAAGGTGGTCGTGGTGAGGTGATGCGACAAAGTGCCAAAAGTGAAATTCCAAAATATCACGAATACAATTCCATGAAATGAAACACAGTGTGTTGACCTCCATTCTGCTTCTGCTGGCCACCCTTGCCTCGGCGCAGGAGAACCGCCGACTGTGGGCCGACGGGCCGCTGACGTGGAGCGACTTCCGCACCACCATGTCACCCGACGGCACCCACAGCCACATCCGCTGGGAACTGGGATATGAAATCCATAAAGGCATTGTTGCCGACGATGGCATCCCATGCGACCAATACAAGGCCGTGGCCTGGATGGACCTCTCCCAGTCGTGGGTCGACGCCAACAGCCGCACCGCCCTCAACCTGCGCTACAACCAAGTGATATTCGACCTCCTCGAGGTGGAGCGCCGACAGTTGGCTCGCGCGCTGGCCTCCTGCTCCCACAACGCCTGCCTCACAGCGACACTGAACGCCGCCACCGCCAGCCTGGACAACACCCTGCGCTCGCTGCACGCCGCCACCGCAGGCGGCACCGACGAGTCCGCCCTTGTGGCCTGGGAGCAGCATACACGGCGCCGGCTGGACACCCTCACCGACGCCGCCGCCCCCCACTTCGAGCTGCAGCCCCTATCGCTCGCACTCACCCTCGGCATCGCACTCCGGATGCCCACCTCCGCCCTGGCCGACATCTACAGCGATGGCCTCGGCATGCAGTTCGGCATCGAATTGGGGTGGCGTCGACACATCTTCACCGCCGAGGCACTCGTCGCCGGCACACATCTGCGCGAACCCATGTGGTTTCAGGACAACGAGGGCATCGTGCACCAGCTCGAAGAAAGCGACCCCGCCTCGGCGGCCACAGGTGCCTTCACCTATGGCTTCCGTGTGCTGGAGACACGGCGTCAGAGCCTCACCCCCATGCTGGGCTGGAGTTGGAGCACACTCACACTGTCCGACGGCGCGGCGCGCGGCAGCATTGGTACCAACGGCCCCGCCCTCGGCATCGCCTACCGCCTCCACTTCTGGCAACGCTACCGCCTCCCGGGTTCCCTTTGGGCCTTAATGAACCCACAAGGAGCCGAACTCTCCCGCTGGAGCATCGAAGCACGCCTGCTGGCCGCGCGCCATAGCTACGAGTTCTCCAATGCCGGCCGCACTGGCTGGACACTCCAATTGAGCCTCGGCATCGCCTTCGGTGGCCGCTCCGCACGCTAGCGGCAGGCCGCCACCCACACCAGCATCCCCCCCCCAAAAAACCTCTCCCACCGCAACAACGCCCCACTCCAAACAAACCATCAAGGCCCGCGAAAAAATCGCGGGCCTGTTTTTTTCCCCTCCCCCCTCCCCCACCCATCCATCCCCCTAGTTAGTAAAAACCTGAGCAAAACCTATAGCCTATCATTCACTGATTATCAACCACTTGCACACCTCCGATTTCAGACCAATTTCCCGCTTTTGTACGAAAAAAATGCAACTTCCAGCCCGCCGCATCCGGAAGCATGCAACTGTTTGATACACACACAACTTATCACTTTTACGATAATATCCCAACGAAAAAAAGTGCCATGTTGTTTTTTTTTCGTATCTTTGCCGCCCGAAAACAACGATTATTAATCAAAGTATAACATTATAATATATGCAATTACCCCAAATCCACTCCATCACAAAGAAGATGCTCGTCGCCTGCGTGGGCGCCTTCCTGCTGCTCTTCCTGCTGTTCCACATGACGGCCAACCTCTTCATCCTGCGCCACGACGACGGCGCCTGGTACTCCGCCTTCTGCCACTTCATGGGCACCAACTGGGTGGTGAAGATCTTCGAGGTCATCCTCCTCGGCGTCGTCGCGTTGCACATCCTGCTGACGCTCTGGCTCGTCGTCACCAACCGTCTGGCCCGACCCACGCGCTACCAGCAGCGCCAGCGCTCCAAAACCCACCCGGGCTCCAAACTCATGATGTGGACCGGCATCCTCATCTTCGCCTTCCTGGTGATGCACTTCTGCCAGTTCTACTTCGTCAAAATCGGATGGGTCAAAGGCGAATACATGGTCGAGGTGGAGAAACTGCAGACCGAGGAGGTCAACACCCTGATGCAGTACTCCGTGCAGAACCAGATGACGCCCGCCGACGTGGTGGCCGGCATCGAAAGCCAGATGGCCATGTATGCCGACCAGCTCTCCGAAGAGGAGCAGGCCGAGATAGAGGCCAACATCGCCAGCCTGCGCGACGCCGTCCCCGTGGCCGACCTTATAGCCCAGGGCCAGTTCAGCCAGGACCGCAAGTGGATACGCCACCTCGACTACAGCCAGCGCCAGATGCTCAAGCAGACCATGCCCAAGTGCGGCGTCGAGCCCGACTTCTACTACATGTGCCGCGAGCTCTTCCACAACCCCCTCATGGTCATCCTCTACCTCATCGCCTTCGTGGCCCTCTTCTTCCACCTGCGCCACGCCTTCCCCTCCGCCTTCCAAACCCTCGGCCTGAACAACTACAAGTACAACACCGCCATCGAAATCTGCGGCCAAGCCTACACCTGGCTCATCACCCTCGGCTTCGCCGCCGTGCCGATACTGGTCTACCTGGGCCTCTAACAATTTCAATTTTCAACTTTCAATTTTCAATTCGCATGACCCTCGACTCCAAAATACCCGCCGGCCCGCTGGCCGAAAAATGGACCAACTACAAGGCCAGCCAGAAGCTGGTCAACCCCGCCAACAAGCGCAAACTCGACATCATCGTCGTCGGCACCGGCCTGGCCGGCGCTTCGGCCGCCGCCTCGCTCGGCGCCCTGGGCTTCCACGTCGACATCTTCTGCATCTCCGACTCGCCCCGCCGCGCCCACTCCATCGCCGCCCAGGGTGGCATCAACGCCGCCAAGAACTATCAAAACGACGGCGACAGCGTGGAGCGCCTGTTCAAGGACACCATCAAGGGCGGCGACTACCGCGCCCGCGAAGCCAACGTCTACCGCCTGGCCGAGGTCAGCGGCGACATCATCGACCAGTGCGTGGCGCAGGGTGTGCCCTTCGCCCGCGACTATAGCGGCCTGCTCGACAACCGCTCCTTCGGCGGCGCGCAGGTGAGCCGCACCTTCTACGCCCGCGGCCAGACCGGCCAGCAGCTGCTCCTCGGCGCCTATGGCGCCCTCAGCCGCGAGATTGCCCGCGGCACCGTCACCCTCCACGAGCGCCACGAGATGATGGACCTCGTCGTCGTGCCCGACCAGGACGGCAAGCCTCGCGCCCGCGGCATCATCGCCCGCAACCTCGTCACCGGCGAGCTCGAGCGCTATGCCGCCCACGCCGTCGTCCTCTGCACCGGCGGCTACGGCAACATCTACTACCTCTCCACCAACGCCATGAACAGCAACGGCTCCGCCGCCTGGGTCTGCCACCGCCGCGGCGCCGCCTTCGCCAACCCCTGCTATGTGCAGATCCACCCCACCTGCATCCCCGTCCACGGCGACTACCAGTCCAAGCTCACCCTCATGAGCGAAAGCCTCCGCAACGACGGCCGCATCTGGGTGCCCAAACGCAAGGAGGACGCCGAGGCCATACGCGCCGGACAGAAAGGGCCGCTCGACATCCCCGAGGAGGAGCGCGACTACTACCTCGAGCGCCGCTACCCCGCCTTCGGCAACCTCGTGCCGCGCGACGTGGCCAGCCGCGCCGCCAAGGAGCGCTGCGACGCCGGCTTCGGCGTCGGCAGCACCGGACTGGCCGTCTACCTCGACTTCGCCGACGCCATCCGCCGCCTCGGCCGCGACGTCGTGGAGCAGAAGTACGGCAACCTCTTCCAGATGTACCAGAAAATCACCGACCAGGACCCCTACCAGGTGCCCATGATGATCTACCCCGCCATCCACTACACCATGGGCGGCCTCTGGGTCGACTACGAGCTGCAGACCACCATCCCCGGCCTCTTCGCCGCCGGCGAAGCCAACTTCTCCGACCACGGCGCCAACCGCCTCGGCGCCAGCGCGCTCATGCAGGGCCTGGCCGACGGCTACTTCGTCCTCCCCTACACCCTCCAGAACTACCTCGCCGACCAAATCTACGTCGGCAAAATCAAAGCCGAAGGCCCCGAATTCGACCAGGCCGAGCAGAACGTCCGCGCCCGCATGGACAACCTCATCGGCATCCAGGGCACCCTCACCGTCGACCACTACCACAAGGCCCTCGGCCGCATCATGTGGGAATACTGCGGCATGGCTCGCGCCAAAGAGAGCCTCGCCACCGCCAGGCAGAAAATCGAAGAGCTCGAGGCCGACTTCTTCCAGCACGTCTATATCCCCGGCCGCGCTGCCGAGATGAACCCCGAACTCGAAAAAGCCCTCCGCCTCGAGGACTACTTCGAGCTCGCCCGCCTCATCGTCGCCGACGCCACGCAGCGCGAAGAGAGCTGCGGCGGACACTTCCGCGTCGAGCACCAGACCGACGACGGCGAGACCCTCCGCGACGACGACCGCTTCATGTTCGTCGCCGCCTGGGAATACCAAGGCCACGACCAGCCCGAACTCATGCACAAAGAAGACCTCCACTACGAACACATACAGATTGTAAAACGCAATTATAAATAGCCATGCACTTCACACTCCATATCTGGCGCCAGGAAAACGCCCGCGCCAAAGGCCGCTTCGAGACCTACCCCATCGACAACATCAGCGACGAATGCTCGTTCCTCGAAATGCTCGACCAGCTCAACGAACACCTCGTGGGCGACAAAATCGCCCACCCCGTCTGCTTCGACAACGACTGCCGCGAAGGCATCTGCGGCATGTGCGGCCTCTACATCAACGGCCGCCCGCACGGCAACGACGACGGCATCACCACCTGCCAGCTCCACATGCGCCACTTCCACGACGGCGACGAAATATGGATCGAACCCTGGCGCGCCAAAGCCTTCCCCATTATCCGCGACCTCGTCGTCGACCGCACCGCCTTCGACAAAATCATCCAGGCCGGCGGCTACATCAGCGCCACCACCGGCGGCGTGCCCGACGCCAACAACATCCTCGTCCCCAAACACAAAGCCGACCAAGCCATGGATGCCGCCGCCTGCATCGGCTGCGGCGCCTGCGTGGCCGCCTGCAAAAACGCCTCCGCCATGCTCTTCGTCGGCGCCAAGGTCTCCCACCTCGCACTCCTACCCCAGGGCCGCCCCGAAGCCGCCGACCGCGTCCACCGCATGGTATGCAAGATGGACGAGCTCGGCTTCGGCTCCTGCACCAACACCTACGCCTGCGAAGCCGAATGCCCCAAGCAGATCAAGCGCCAGAACATCGCCCGCCTCAACCGCCATTGGCTCGGTCAGTTGTTCGGTCGCGACCGCAACAACTAACCGCCGCCAGACGTTGTTCGGCCGCGACCGCCGCGATTGACGAGCAACACACCAGTACAAGAGATGCCTTTGGTACGGACAACACCGATGCCAAAGGCATCCTTCTTTATGCACAAAAATAGTCTTTAGGTTTTACTCACCTTTTACTCAAACTTTTCTCATCTTTTGCCTGACTATATTGTAACGTTATGGTTCCTATATGCTACTACTACCGACGGTATGGTTCGGAAACAAACGTGGTGTTTTACAACAACCTACAATTATATTTTACCGAATAGGAAAAAATGTGTATCTTTGCAGCGTGAAATAACAATAGTGATATGCCTAAGATATACGATATTAAGAATCTAATTTTGCTCGGCGCTATGGTGTGCGCCCTCGGAATAATGACCGCCTGCAAGAGCGGGACGGCAAACAACAAGGAAAAGACTCTTGTCGGGCATTGGGAGACAGTAGCAGCGACAGAAGAATGGGATTGCAGCGGAAGCCATGAAGAAATGTTTGCAGCGGGAAGCGCTGCCGATACCACGCAATACAACCCCAAGTTGGATTCCGCCGAATACAGATATATCTCGTTTGATATCGACGAGGATTCCATCACGATGGTAGAACACGACATGGGCGGCTGCGACCCCGTGCCACCGCTGGAAATTTCAAAAAGCAGGGTCGGCTACACTTGCGACAATGAGACCATCACGTGGTACTACGCCGGAAATTATCCCATCGAATGGAAGATTGTGGAACTCACCCCGGACAAACTGGTATTCCAGAACGAGTACGGCTTTGAGGACTGCACCGTCGTTGAAACATACACGATGAAACGGAAATAGGGCAATCGAACCGCTCTTGCGCCAGCCCAAACTCTTTCGAGAACGAGTAACTAAGCAACTAAGTCCACTCAGCCACTCAGCTACTCAACCACTCAGTCACTCAGCCACTCACTCACCCCCCTTCAGCCTCACCTTGTGGTACACCACGCGGTCGTGATTGCCCGCACGGCCTTCGAGGTAGAGCCAGCCGTCGCTACCCCAGAAGCACCCACCGTAGGGAAACCATGCGGGGGTGGTCTGGTAGACAAGGCTCCGTTTTACACTCCGACGGTCAGCACTGAATGGGTAGAGATAGATGTACCCCGGACTTTCCACCTCTAAAGGTACTTGGTAACCTGCAAAGACCCCCTCTTTCGACAGCGCCATCCAACAGGCATTCATCTCGGCGGTGTCGCCGGTAATGATGGTGGTGCAGCCGTCGCCTATGGCTACCAAGAAGATGTCGATGTCCGTGCCCTCCAGGTGGGAGTATTCCACCTCCTGCGAGTCCGCGCCCATGGGATCCCACCACGACATGTTGTACTTCTCCCGGTAGCGGAGCACCGCGGCGGTGTCGGCCGCCGTGGGGGTGTCATACTGCTTGCGGGCGTGGTTGTATTGGGCGAAAGAGGCTTTGGCGGCAAGATATTCGGCCTCGCCGATCTCCACGTCCTCCAGCCGGCAGTTGGTCTGCGGGTGCATGTCGACATGCAGCTTGTAGCATCCACCACGCTCGGTGCGGAAGTAGAGCCATCCGCCCTCGGCCCAGCGCAGGCCGGTGAGGGCGCCCTGTGTGCTGTCGAGGGCAAGGTCGCGGAATCCGGAAACCTCATATCCGTCGATGAGCGAGATGTGCAGGTGGTCGCGCAAATCGCCCGACGAGGGCGACTGCGAGGCGAAGACACCTTCAGGCGAGAGGGCGAAGAGGCGGTCGGCACAGAAGCTCGTGTAGAGCATGCCATTGAAGTAGAAGCTCCGGCGGTCGTCGATGGGCCACAGCATGTGCACCCCCAGCGTGCCCGAAGGCTGGAAACGCCCTATGCGGCAGCGCAGTCCCTCGCTCTCCAGCCAGGCGTACTCTTGGCTCCCGGGCCACGAATGGAACACCTCATAGAATTCCGTCATCAAGAGTATGTGTTCTTCGGTAGTGACGGCAGCGGTGTCGAAGCGCTGGCTGACGTCGCGTTGCACCATGTATTCGCGCTCGCTGACGGCAATGGTGTCCCAATGCTCCTCGAAGAGTTCCGGCCTTAAACCCGCCATGTAGAAGGCCAGCGTCCGCTGGCTCAGCGCCGGCCGGCGGAAGGCGAAACGCCCGAGGCTGTCGGTCACAGCCAACTCCTCCCAAGGCAAGAAACATTTCTCGCCATATATCTCGTAAAGGCTGCTCACCGTCACGTATGGCAAAGCCTCGCCGGTCTTGGCGAAGGTCACCGTGCCGCTTACCACAATGCTGCCGTCCTGCTGCCGCTGGCAGGAGTAATTTATTTTCATCTTCTCCTCGCCGAAGGTGACGCCCAGCACCAGCGTATCGCCGTGCTGCGTGAAGGTGGTGGGGTAGCGGTGCCCGATGTTCTCCATGCATTGCGCCGCCGCGCGGCCGCCGCCGACAGCCCCTGTCAGAATGGCCATCACAATAATTGCAAAAAGATTTGTACGCATATCTTTTTTTTGAATTCTTTTATTTTTCACAACACAAAAGTACTACTTTTTACCGAATGCGCCAAGAACTTTTTGCTTTTTGGCGCTTCTTTGTTTATCCTTTGTGTTGCAGCGCTCGAAGCATTCGATAGCCTTGCGTAGATGGGCGACAGCCTCGCCGCCTTTCTCCATCAGCTGGAAGAGGTAGAGGTGGCAGATGCCGAGTTCAAAGTCCTCCTTCGTCTCGTTGCAACGCGACTGCAGGAACGCGATGGCCATGTTCCCCTTCTCGTTCTTCACGCATTGGCCGATAATATAACCCGTTTCGTCAAATGCACTGCCACTTTGCACAGCCGCATGCCAACCGGACCGCAACACGGGGAGCACCTCGTTCTGTGCCGACGGCTGACGCAGCAGGAAATCCAGCAGGAATCCCCAGCTGGTGACGTCGGTGCTATTGTCGGCAACGGCCTGGCGGTAGTAGCGCTCAGCCCTGGCCGTGTTGTTCAACGTCTGGTCGTAGATGATGGCAATCACGCGTGCGGCGTCGCCTTTCAGCCGCGGCGTCCGATAGCCCTTCCATGCGCGCTCCAAGTGAGCCAGGGCCTTGTCGTTGTGCCCCAGCTGGTACTCCATCACACCCAGGTTGTAGTGCGCCTCCCAGAGGGTGTCCTGCAACGCGACGGCACGGCGGTAGTAGTAGGCCGCGCTGTCGGCCATGGACTCGTCCGAGGTGTAGAGATACCCCATCTGCGAACAGGCGTCGACGCTCTCCGTGGCCAGTTGCAACAGGGCCTTGCATTCGGGCGTGAGGTATGTCATCCACAAATCGTCGCCATAGTCGTCGAGCAGCGCCTTGTGGTAGGCGGCATGGGTTGCCAGAAGTGTCTGGTCGCCGGGATGAGCGGCCAGCAGACGGCGCGAGAGGCTGTCCACATCGAAGGCGAACACCTCCCCCACCTTGAAGTTGCGGCGCACCGAGTCGAGGCTCTCACCCTTCTTCAGGTCCACCAGCGAAAATACCATGTGGTTCATGCTCTGCGCAAAGTAGTGCAGCACGATGTCGGCCTTCATGGCCAGCACCGCCGGACGGTCATTCGCGGGGTCCAGCGCATCAAGCATGGCAAAAGCCGACGCATACTGCCGCTGGGCCACCAGGCCCTCGGCCTTCTTGAGCGTCGCGCGCTCGTTCTGTGCCTGTGCGGCACCCATGGCCGAAACCATCAACACCGCCACCATGCAGCAGCGGACCACAAAGGATTGGTTCTTCATTTTCACAGTGTTTATTTTTCGCATTAACGTTTTTTTGCCTTATTTGTTGTTTTCACATATACTATTATAACCGCTTTTTTCCGAAAAGTCTACAAGGGGTACTGTTTTTAATAATTTTTAACCATAGGATGGTTCTATAAATCCACATTTGGTAGCGTCTCTTCGAGACGCGGGTCGTGTATTTGCTTAGTTTACCCCACACTTCCGTGTGGGGCTATTGAGAGTTATGCCTCTCCGAGGCAATTTTATAGAAGTCTTCTATAAAAAAAAGCTTAAAATCCATTCAAGCACCACTTTCACCTCGCCCCAAACGGATGTGTGCATAGAAACCCGACGCCTAATTTCAAACACTAAACACCTAATACTTAAAACTTAACACTAACCGCTTAACACTAAACACCAAAAAGTCTCTCACCAGCAATGGTGACATCTCCAAGTCGGAAAAAGTTAGTACTTTTGCAAAATGAAATTTCAAACTAAATCAGAACATAAAACCATCAAAATTATGGAACACCAACACGACCATGAACACAGGCTCCATGAGCACCATGATCACCACCACGAACACGAACACCACCACGGCCACCACCATCACCACCACACGCATGCTATAGAGAAACTGTCCACCATCTATATCGTCGCCGTCGCGCTCAACCTGCTCTTCGTCATCGTCGAAGCCGTAGCAGGCTTCGTCGGCAACAGCCTGGGTCTGCTCTCCGATGCCGGCCACAACCTCAGCGACGTCTTCTCGCTCCTGCTGGCCATGATAGCCCTCAAGCTGGCTTCGAGCCACGCCACCAAGCGTTTCACCTATGGCCGCCGCAAAGCCTCGGTGCTCATCTCGCTGCTCAACGCCATCATCCTCCTGGTCGCCGTGGGCGCCATCATGGTGGAGAGCATAGAGAAATTCTTCCACCCCAGCCACGTGAGCGGCGACCTCATCATCTGGACCGCCACCGTCGGCATCGTCATCAACGGCCTCACCGCCTGGGCCCTCAGCCGCCAGCAGCAGCACGACATCAACACCCGCGGCGCCTTCCTCCACATGCTGGCCGACACGCTGGTCTCGGTCGGCGTGGTCGTCTCCGGCATCGTCATCAAGTACACCGGCTGGACCGTCGTCGACCCCATCATCGGCCTCGCCATCGCCGTGGTCATCCTCGTCTCCACCTGGAGCCTGCTGAACGAGAGCCTCCGCATGAGCACCGACGCCGTGCCCGAGGGCTTCGACGTGGACGACATCACGCACCATATCGAAGAGGTGGAAGGTGTGCTGGAGGTGCACCACGTGCACATCTGGGCCATCTCAACCACCGAGACGGCGCTCACCTGCCACATCGTCATACCCGACGCCACAATGCTCGAGGAGGTCACCGGCCGCGTCAAGTACGAACTGGAGCACCACGGCATACGCCACAGCACCCTGGAGCTCGAGACCGCCGGCAGCCACTGCCACGATCACGACTGCTGCTGACAAACGTCTTTGATAACCAAGCTGGCCAGCGTCAGCCCGAAGGTGGCCGTCACTGGCATCAGCGTGCCTTTGGGCTGCGCGGTGTCGCACCGCTCGGGGCTCCACACACACTGGAACTTACGCCCGGGGAAGCTCTTCGCCTTGCGCATGCGCTTGCGCAGCGTGGCCGCCAGCGGGCATCCGTCCACCTTCCAGAACTCGCTCACGCGCACCTGCTGCGGGTCCAGTTTGCGCGCCGCGCCCATCGAGGAATAAAATTGAGAATTGAAAATTGAAGATTGGGAAGTGCAGCGCAGGATAAGGTCCAGCTTATCCTTGAGGCTGTCGATGGCATCGATCACATAATCATAGTCTTGCAGGTGGAATCCATGAGCCGTTTCAGGTGTGTAGCGTTCCTGCCGCGCCACGATGTCGGCCTGCGGGTTGATGGCCAGCAGGCGCTCGCGCATCACCTCCACCTTGGGGCGCCCGACGGTGGTGGCCAGGGCCGGCAGCTGGCGGTTGATGTTGGTGGGGTCGACGCGGTCGGAGTCGACCAGCACGACACGCCCCACCCCGCTGCGCACCAGCGCCTCGGCACACCAGCTGCCCACGCCCCCCACACCGAAGAGGATGACCCTCGTGGCGGCCAGGCGAGAAAGCGCTGCAGCCCCCAGAAGGAGCTCGGTGCGTGTCAAAAAGGAGTTTTCATAGTCCATCTGCTATATTTCTTTCATTTACAATGCCGTAACGCCACAATACACCCTTTATTGCACACTGATGTTTTTTTTGAAAAAAAAGCCGGAAACGGGCGAAAATGGCCCGAATACAAGAGGCTGATAACAAGCGGATTGTAGGCATCCTCTTCTTCTCCTCTTTTTCTCAACTTAATACTCTCCTTGGCATGGAAGGGGTAGGAAGGGCGGTGGAAAACAGGGCGCAGCAAGGCGACCACCCCTATTTCAACAGGCGATTGTTCAAAAGATTATTTGGTCAAGTGGAAGAATGGTTGTAATTTTGCAGCGTCGAGAGGGGAAGAGGAGATTGATATAAGTGCCTTGACATTAAGATTTTTGCCGTGGTCAATACCCGCCGAGACGGGAGGCCAAGAGGGAATCGCGTGGAAATCGCGAGCTGTCGCGCAACTGTAACTCTGCGTACCGCCGCCGATGCACAAGCCATTGGGTTTCAACACTCGAGAAGGCGCACCGGCGGAGCGGAGAAGCCAGGAGACCTGCCACGGGCAACATCAATATAGCAAGCCGCTTTCGCGTAATAAAGCCGGTTGCCAGGGTCAGCCCAGGGCTGTCGGTTTCGGTGCGCGAGAAATGTTAAAGAATATTAAAACAAAAAGGAGAACAATAGCACATGGAGACCAACAGTTTCAGCATCACCAAGCGCGACGGGCAGACCGAACGCTTCTCATTGGACAAGATCATGAACGCCATATTGAAGGCGTTCAACTCGCTGGGCGAGCCCATCGACTTGGGGTCGCTCTCGAAGATATTGGCGCACCTGGACATCCACAACGGCATCACCATCGAGGAGATACAGAACCAGGTGGAGGTGGCGCTGATGAAGGAGGGCTATTATGCTGTGGCCAAGAGCTTTATGCTCTACCGCCAGCAGCACACCGAGGACCGCGAGACGCTGGAGAAGCTGCGCTTCCTCTCCGACTACTGCGACGCGGCCAACGCGGCCACGGGCAGCAAGTATGACGCCAACGCCAACGTGGAGCACAAGAACATCGCCACGCTGATCGGCGAGCTGCCGAAGAGCGGCTTCATCCGGCTGAACCGCCGCCTGCTAGTGGACCGCATCAAGAAGATGTACGGCAAAGAATTGGCGGACAAATACATAGACCTGCTGACGCACCATTTCATCTACAAGAACGACGAGACCAGCCTGGCCAACTACTGCGCCTCGATCACGATGTATCCGTGGCTGCTGGGCGGCACGATGAGCATCGGCGGCAACAGCACGGCGCCGACCAACCTCAAGAGTTTCTGCGGCGGCTTTATCAACATGGTGTTCATGGTCTCCTCCATGCTGAGCGGCGCCTGCGCGACGCCCGAGTTCCTGATGTACCTCAACTACTTCATCGGGCTGGACTACGGCAAGGATTATTATAAAGACCCCGCGCGCGTGGTGGACCTCAGCCTCAAACAGCGCACGGTCGACAAGGTGGTGACGGACTGCTTCGAGCAGATTGTCTACTCGCTGAACCAGCCGACCGGCGCCCGCAACTACCAGGCAGTGTTCTGGAACATAGCCTATTACGACAAGCCCTACTTCGAGAGCCTCTTCGGCGAGTTCCGCTTCCCGGACGGGTCGGCGCCGGACTGGAACGGCCTCTGCTGGCTGCAGAAACGCTTCATGCGCTGGTTCAACGACGAGAGGACCAAGGCGGTGCTGACCTTCCCGGTGGAGACGATGGCGCTGCTCTACAACCCCGACCACACCTTCGCCGACCCCGACATGGCCCAGTTCACGGCCGAGATGTATGCCGAAGGGCACTCGTTCTTCACCTATATGAGCGACAACGCCGACTCGCTGAGCAGCTGCTGCCGCCTGCGCAACGAAATCACGGACAACGGCTTCAGCTACACGCTGGGTGCCGGCGGCGTGTCGACGGGCTCGAAGAGCGTGCTGACCATCAACCTCAACCGCTGCATCCAATATGCAGTGAACCACGAGATTGACTACCGCGAGTACCTGACCGACATCATCGACCTCTGCCACAAGGTGCAGACAGCCTACAACGAGAACCTCAAGGACCTCCAGCAGCACGGCATGCTGCCGCTGTTCGACGCCGGATACATCAACATCAACCGCCAGTACCTGACCATCGGGGTGAACGGCCTGGTGGAGGCGGCGGAGTTCATGGGCATACCGATCACGGACAATCCGCAGTATCGCGAGTTCGTGCAGACGGTGCTGGGCCTGGTGGAGAAGAAGAACAAGGAGTACCGCACGAAGGAGCTGATGTTCAACTGCGAGATGATACCGGCGGAGAACGTGGGGGTGAAGCACGCCAAATGGGACCGCGAGGACGGCTACTACGTGCCGCGCGACTGCTACAATTCGTACTTCTATATCGTTGAGGACCAGTCGCTGAGCATCATCGACAAGTTCCGCCTGCACGGCGCGCCCTACATCGAGCACCTCACGGGCGGCTCGGCGCTGCACATGAACCTGGACGAGCACCTGACGCAGGAGCAGTACATGCAGCTGCTGCAGGTGGCCGCCAAGGAGGGCTGCAACTACTTCACCTTCAACGTGCCGAACACCATCTGCAACGACTGCGGCCACATCGACAAGCGCAACCTGAAGGAGTGCCCGAAGTGCCACTCAAAGAACGTGGACTACATGACGCGCATCATCGGCTACCTCAAACGTGTGAGCAACTTCAGCCAGCCGCGCCAGCAGGAGGCCGCCCGCCGCTACTACGCCACGGCGGAGGCGATGTAATTATGGAGTGAAAAGAAGTGAAAGGGAGTGAAAGGACGATGCTGAAATACGCCGACAGTGCCGTGGTGTTCCAGGAGATACCGGACGAGGTGACGCTGGCCGTCAACCTCACGGGATGCCCGTGCCGCTGCCCGGGGTGCCACTCGAAACACCTTTGGAGCGACAGCGGCAACGAGCTGACCGACAGCGAGGTGGACCGTCTGTTGGACAGCCACAAGGGGCACGTCACCTGCCTGGCCCTGATGGGCGGCGATGCGGCACCGGACGAGGTGGACGCCCTCTTCGCCCGCCTGCGCGAGCGCCGGCGCGGCATCCACACCGCTTGGTACAGCGGCCGCACACTGCTCTCCAAGGAGGTCGACCTCAGCCACTTGGACTACCTCAAGCTGGGTCCCTACCTGGCTCACCTAGGCCCCCTGAAGAAACCCACCACCAACCAGCGCCTCTACCGCGTGCGGGACGGCAAGATGGAGGATATCACACCGCGCTTTTGGCGTAAATAGACCCCCAAGAAACATATTTTTACAAGAAGAGTGCGGGTGATACGAGGTGAATACGAGGGGTATGTTGGCTGAATAGGCGTGGCGAGGTCCGTAACGTGCTGGGGGACAGGGAGGAGACTTTTTTTGCTGCTATGTCAAATAAAGTTTGTATATTTGCACCGCGAAAATAAAGTAGACATGAATTAGAAAACAGAAAAAATAAACAACATATAGTAATAGCGTTTGCTGTTTGTTCCGACCAGCCTGGAACGTGGAAATTTCAATCTGGGGTAAAAGGGCTACAAAAAGCGGATGCTCGCGTTGAGGCGGGCTTTTTGACTTTCCCTTTTACCGGTAATTCCACGACCGCAGGCTGGAGACGAGATTGGCTCGCCTCCTTTTTATATGCGGTCGGTGGAAATGATGTAGAAGGGACGGATGGCAAGCCGAAAACAAACAGCTATGCCCATCAAGAGCCTTATCAACGAGTTGCCGGACATCGTGCGCGACGGCAACCGCGAGGCGGCGGCCATCCTCGACCGCCTCTCCTCCCCCAACCGTATTACACTGCAGACCAACGAGGTGGTGCTGCCCGCCAAGGCCAGCAGCGCCATGCGCTTCAATGGTACGCAGGCTTCCAGCCTGCGAGATGATGCCGCAGGCAAGATGCCTGCGTACCAGGATGCCGCAGGCTGGAAGCCTGCGTACCAGAACCGCCTCATCTATGGCGACAACCTGCTGGCTATGCAGGCACTTTTGGCAGGCGACCCGGCCACGGGGCTGCCCTCGCTGCGCGGCAAGGTGGACCTCATCTATATCGACCCGCCCTTCGACAGCAAGGCCGACTACCGCACCAAGCTCACCCTCCCCGGCGGCGACATCAGCCAGAAGCCCACCACCATTGAGCAGTTTGCCTATGCAGACACGTGGAAGGACGGAACCGCCAGCTACCTGCGCATGCTCTATCCCCGCCTCGTCCTGATGCGCGAACTCCTTTCCGACCACGGCAGCATCTACGTCCATATCGACTGGCACGTCGGCCACTACGTAAAGGTGCTGATGGATGAGATATTCGGGAAGAGCAATTTCGTAAATGAGATAGTTTGGCATTACCCATCAATGTCTCGCACGGATTCCAATTTTCCACGTAAGCACGATTGTATATATATGTATGCAAGAGATAAGGAAAACTACACTTTCAATACAGAAAGCGAATTTGTGCGTGAGAAATATGCAGAAACGACTGTTGCAAGAGCCAATTATGCAGCGGGATTTAACAATGACGAGGCAGGATATCTTAAATCGGACACTAAGTTGAGTGATGATGTTTGGACTATCGGGCATGTTAAATCGAAGAATGAAATTGTCAATTACGCCACGCAGAAGCCAGAGAGACTCTTGCAGAGAATCATCGCTGCCTCCAGCAACGAGGGCGACCTTGTCTGTGACTTCTTCGGAGGCAGCGGCACTACGGCGGCGGTGGCGGAGCGGCTGGGACGCAGGTGGATAACATCGGATATCGGCAAGCCTGCCACCCTCGTGATGCGCAAGCGCCTCATCGACCAGGAGGTGAAGCCTTTCCTCTACCAGGCCATCGGCGACTACCAGAAGGAGATGATGCACGGCACGCGCCTGTTCCGCAGCATCGGCGACCTCAGCCAGGTGGTGATGCAGCTCTACGGCGCCCTGCCCTTCACACCCGACCAGGTGGCGGATAGAAACTATGGCTATATAAAAGACGAGCGCACGCTGGTATATGTGGACAGCCCCAACAAGCTGACGGGCCGCGCCACCCTGCGCCGCGCCAGCGAAGCCACACAGAGCCTCCTCGGCGGCGGCTGGCGGAAGTGCATCGTCCTGGCCTGGAATTTTTCCTACGACATCAGCCAGGCGATAGAGGAATATAAGAACACCGTCGAGGTGCTGGTCATTCCGCCCGACCTGATGGACAAGCTCAAGAAGCAGGGCTTCACTAAACTGATACAGAGCGGCACGGTGCGTTTCAGCGGCCTACAGTACCTCACCATCCATCCCATAGAGAAACACACCACCGCCGACGGCGATGTGCTGACCATCCGTCTGCGCGACTATGTGCAGCTCTCGCCCGACAATATCCCGCTGGACGAGAAGGACCGCGAGGCGGTGCGTCGCCTGATGGCCGAAGACCCCCTCTCACTCATCGAGTACTGGAGCATCGACCCCGACTACGACGGCGTGACCTTCCGCTCCACGTGGCAGGACTACCGCGAGAACACAGCGCAGGACCACGACGCGCTGCACTGCGTCTACCGCGCCGACCTCACCGCGCCGCATAAGGAGAGCCGCGCGGTGTGTGTGAAGGCGGTGGACGTGTTCGGTTTTGAAAGCGTGGTGGTGGAGAGAGTTTAGGTTTAAGTATGAGGTTTGAGGTTTTGAGCCCGCGGAGCGGGCGACAGATAATAGCCGTGGGCGTAAGCCCACGGCTAAATGAAGTAACGCCCCAGGGGGCTAAAAAAAATACACTATGACACAATACAACCAAGACAATATATCGCTGCTGCTGGCGCAGCGGCTGAGCGACAAGGTGAACGAGGCCTGGGAGAGCGGCGAGATGATGGAACGGGTGACGCCCGTGACACGCGAACTGCTGCAATACTGGTTCTGCGAACCATTCACCACCGAGCGTACCTACAACTTCCACGCAGGACAGCGGCAGGCCATACTGAACACCATCTACCTGCACGAAGTAGCTGGAGTGCAAACCGTGGAGGACAACTACGCGTCCGTTCTACCCGACATGATGGGACAGGTGGACATGGACGCGCTGACGCAACAGAAGTACCAGATGCCCAAGTATGCCATCAAGATGGCCACCGGCACCGGCAAGACGTGGGTGATGCACGCCCTGCTGCTGTGGCAGATGCTCAACGCACGGCACACGGGGGGCGACCGCTACACCCAGCGCTTCCTGCTCATCGCCCCCGGCATCATCGTCTACGACCGCCTGCTGGATGCCTATCTGGGCAAGATGGTGGCCGGTGAACGCCACAGCGAGACCAGCGACCTGCACAAGTATCAGGACCTATTCCTGCCCCCGCAGTACCGCGAGGAGGTGTTCAACTTCGTACAGACCAACACCGTCAGCAAAGAGCACGGCATCGGACGCAAGACAGTAGGCGAGGGCCTGATAGCCATCACCAACTGGCACCTCTTCCTGCAACGCGACGACAAGGAAGAGGAGAAGGACCTGGTAGACCAGCTGCTACCATTGCGACCAGGCATCGCCGCGGGCAACGCGCTCGATGCACTCGACCGCCGCTACCTGCGTGGCACCGAGGCGGAATATCTGCACGACCTGGAGGACTTGATGGTAATAAACGACGAAGCACACCATGTGCATGAGAACGCCGGCGACAAAGACGACGTGCAGTGGCAGCAGGCACTGGACTATATGCTGGAAGGCAAGCGGACGCGCATGCAGGTGGACTTCAGCGCCACACCCTACGAGCAGCGGGGCAGCGGCAGGAAGGCGAGGAAGGTGTACTTCCCCCACATCGTGGTGGACTTCGACCTGATGGAGGCCATGCGGCAGGGCTTGGTGAAGACCCTCTCGCTCGACCAGCGGCAAGAGCTGACCGAGCTGGCCGACCTGGACTACAACGCCATCCGCGAAGGGCGCACGGTGGTGGCCCTCAGCGAGGGACAGAAGCTGATGCTGCGCGCGGGATTGGAGCGCTTGAACCAGTTGCAGCACAGCTTTACCCCCCTGGGCAAGCAAGCCAAGATGATGGTGGTGTGCGAGGATACGAAGGTGACGCCCCTGGTGGAGCGGTACCTCGTGGCGCAGGGGCTGGCGGGCGAGGAAGTGCTGCGGGTGGACAGCGACGCCAAAGGCAGTGTGAAAGAAGAGGAGTGGAAGCGCGTCAGCGAGCGGCTGACCCACATGGACGACCACGCTACGCCGCGGGTGGTGGTGAGTGTGATGATGCTACGCGAGGGCTTCGATGTGAACAATATATGCGTTATAGTACCGCTGCGAAGTAGCGAGAGTAGCATCCTGCTGGAGCAAGTGGTAGGGCGCGGACTGCGGCTGATGTGGCGCGAACCCGAATACACAGAGGCCAAATTGGAGAACCGCCACCGGCTGCTGGTAGAAAAACGGGAGCCGCTGAACTACATGGATATACTGTTCATTGTGGAGCATCCACGATTTCGCGAGTTCTACGACGAGCTGATCAACGGTGGCCTGGCTGCGGTGGGCACAGGAGGGCCTAGCCCTGAGCCGCCGACCGACATGCTGATGGCCGAGCTGAAAGAGAACTACGCGGACTACGACATCGCGTGGCTCAACATCCTGCGCGACAGCGAAGAGATACTTAAAATGCCCATGCCTGAAGTGGAGCGGATGGAAGTATTCACGGCCTACACCCTCGACCAGCTGCGCCGCCACCTGGCTACCGACGGCGAAACCTTTGTCAGCCAGGCGGTGGCGATGAAGACGACCTTTGGCAAGTTCAACGTCAAGGCCGACCTTTTCACGGCCGACAGCTATCGGGAATACCTGCAAAAACTGCTTCGGACAGTTACTCACGCACAGGATAGGGAGAAGCCCCTGATACAGATTGGCGAGGCAATATTGATGCAGACGCTGGACCGTTATATCCGCACACGGCTGTTCGGGCAGCCTTTCGACCCATTCAATGGAAACGATTGGAAAATACTATTGGCTCAAAACGGTGTGGTTACGCAGCACATTGTCAGGGTAATGGCAGCCGTGTTATACCGGCTTCAACAAACCGTTATGACCACAGATGCCGAAGTGGAAGAGACATGGTTCTCGAAAGTGGAGAAGCTGCCCATGCGCGAACAGTATTCTCTCGAACTACGCAAGACCATCTACACCCGCACTGCTTTTCCCAGTCACGGTGGCGGATTGGAGCGCGCCTTCATGGTATTTATCGATGCCGACAGCGATGTGGAACGATGGCTGAAAATCAGCGAGACACGCCACCGATTCGCCAGCATCACCTATATGCGCACTGACGGACTGCTAGCCACCTACCACCCTGATTTTATGGTGGAAACAGCCGATAGGATGTACCTCGTGGAGACCAAAGGAGAGGACAAAGTGCGCGACCGCAACGTACAGCAGAAAAGGCGAGCGGCATCGGAGTGGTGCGAGAAAATCAACCAACTGCCGACCGACAAGCGGCAAGGCCGCACATGGGAATACATCCTGCTCGGCGAGAACGACTTCTATGGACTGTCTTCCGCTGGTGCCACCCTGACAGACATCTGCCAGCGTTGTCGAGTCAGCATGTCGACCGTGCAGGGCGAGCTGCATTTCGGATAAAAGCCAACCGGCAACTAACGCTGAGGGAGACACTCTTCGAAAGTGCCGTCGCAATAGATGAAAAGCAACTTGGCAACCCGCCTGGAGGAAGGGGCTGGAGCCTCGGCTGAAGGCATCGGCTGAACCTCCTCAACATACTCATTTTCAATACCATTATCAACTTCCAACGCAGGCTCGCCGAGGCGGGTCTGGAATTCGTCGTGCACAGAGGTGTCGGCGGCGAAGAAGTCGGGCTGTGGGTCGGGGGATGCGGGGGGCAGAGATGCCGGAGCACCCGAGGCATACATCTCGCCACGGCCCAAAAGGAGCCAGTTGGCATCAATCTCGGGATAGCGACGCAGCACCTTGGCCACGAAGTCGAGACTGGGGTTGTTGCGGCCACCCAGAATGTGCGACATGCCGGAGGGCTGTATGCCGATCTCCTCCGCGAACTGACGGGCGGTGATATTTTTGGCCCGAAGAATGAGATTTATCCTGTTTATCATAATCTTACATTTGTAATGCACCTATTATTCGAATTACAAAATTACACATAAAATCCAACACTACCAAACTAAACCTGTAATTTTACAAAATTAAACCACACGGATGATTAAACAATCACTTAAATAAAACAAGTAAAAGAAAAGTTACACAATGAGTTATGCAACATGAATACGATTTAATGAAGTGTTGGTTTACATTGCTAAATGTTACAAGTATTACTTTATGAATAAACATATAAAACACTTGTAGATATTGATTTAAATAAGCATTATGTATAAATGTTAATTATTTTAACAAAAATTACAACTATATTCATAAACTGGGTGCAATGTTTACACATTTTATCTACAATTACAAAAGTGGTTATACGGGTAACACCCTAAACATGCTACAAATGTAAACAGATGAATTTCGCCCACAATCGCCTATCGTGCCCGTTGCTGGGCCGGACGTACAGAATGGAAAGAAAACCGCTCAGAGGGGCAAAAGTCGCTGTCGCCATTTTCCTCCACACGTCCCTCCTCCCCCACCCTGCGAAAAACTTTTTTTGGCCAACTCAAAAACATTTCGTACTTTTGCAGCCGGAAATGCCCCGAGAGGAAGGGGTGTGAAAAAAATAGATTATTAACAGCATTACTATTATTCACATTCGAATCAAAAGCGTCGGAAACTGGAGATTTCATTTTGGATAATAGTTCACGGAGAGAGTGGACGTGTTTTGTTGTACCGTATCTTTGTATGCTTACACTTTAGGTGTAGGCTTCTAACGGTACAGCGGGGTTCATCCGACGCTCCTCGTGAATGTGATAGAAAGGTCTGCACCTTTCTTCATGTCCAATAGTGATTGATGGCAATGCACAACAATGGCTGTCAATCACAATGGCAAACACCACGTTGACCAATGCCCGCGAGGCGAAACAGGACGAGTTCTACACACAGTACTACGACATAGAGCGCGAGGTGGAAGCGTACCTCGACTACGACCCCGACGTGTTCAGGGGCAAAACAGTGCTGCTGCCCTGCGACGACCCGGAGTGGAGCAATTTTACCAAATACTTTGCGCAGAACTTCGAGCGGCTGGGGCTGAAGAAGCTTATCAGCACCAGCTATGCCGTCGAGCGCAAGCAGGAGCGCTACGGCGTGCAGCTGTCGCTGTTCGAGACCGAGTTCGAGACGCGCTCGCCGCAGTACGACAGGAAGAAGACGCGTTCGCACGGCAAGATTTTCGTCCTCGAGCGCGGCGCCGACGGCGACGGCTACATCGACATCAACGCTTTGAAGTGGGACTACCTGAAAGGCGACGGCGACTTCCGCAGCAAAGAGGTAACCCGGCTCCGCGACGAGGCGGATGTGATTGTTACCAATCCGCCGTTTTCAATATTTCGTGAGTTCTTTGCTTGGATTATCAATTCTAACAAGCTGTTCCTCCTGATAAGCAACAAGAACTGCATCACCTACAAAGAGGTGTTCCCTTATATCAAAGCCGGACTGATGTGGACAGGGAAAACCTCAATGAGCCAGGATATACTTTTTAGAATCCCTACTGAACTACAACAGCAGTTTGTTGCCGACGGGAAGGCGCGCAGCAAATACAAAGTGGTTAATGGGGAGATATTGGGCCGCTCGCCAAGCGTGTGGTTCACCAACCTTGACCATGGCCGCCGCCACAAGCCATTAGAACTAATGACCATGGAGGATAATCTAAAATACAGCAAGCACAAGGACCTCATGGAAAAGCATGCGTATGAACAATACGACAACTGCGATGCCATCGAAGTGCCCTATTCTGATGCCATACCGGCTGACCACGATGGAATGATGGGCGTCCCTATTTCTTTCCTTGACAAACACTGTGTGGAACAATATGACATCGTTGGGCTTGACGATGACAAGCCCATTTGGCGTGGAAAAGGTCCAAGCTTGTATGGGAAGGTCCTTTACAGACGAATTATTATCCGCAAAAAACAATAAAATATGCACACCGAACTGAAACAATACACCGTCGCGGAGCTGTGCGACGGGTTTGTGTACAACGAACTGGAGGAGAAGGGGCTGTATGGCCTGTCGGGCAGGTTGACCATTCAGCCGGAGTATCAGCGCAACTACCTCTATGCCGAGGACAACGGCAAGAAAGAGGTGGCGGTGATAGAATCGGTGCTGAAACGGTACCCCCTGGGGCTGCTCTATTTCAACCGTCTGCCCGACGGGCGGCTGGAGGTGCTGGACGGGCAGCAGCGCATCACCTCGCTGGGGCGTTTCCTGACGGACAAGTTCTCGGTGATGAGCGACGAGCTGCCCTACCGCTTCCACGCCCTGCCGAAGGACAAGCAGACGCTGGTGGAGAACACCACGCTGCTGGTGTATGAATGCGAGGGCACGGAGAGCGAGATAAAGCAGTGGTTCCAGACCATCAACATCGCCGGCATACCCCTCAACGAGCAGGAGGAGCTGAACGCCGTCTACAGCGGGCCGTTCGTCACGCAGGCCCGTGCGGTGTTCAGCAACAGCCGCAACGCCAATGTGCAGAAATGGAATGCCTACGTGCGCGGCTCTGTCAAGAGACAGGAGATACTCAACACGGCCCTCGACTGGGTGAGCCACGGCGAGGTGGAAGAATACATGCAGGCACACCGTCGCGACACACAGATCGACGAACTGCAGGCGCACTTCAACGATGTTATCGCCTGGGTGGAGAGCGTCTTCGCCGACCACTACAGCGAGATGTGCGGGCTGAAATGGGGGCAGCTCTACGACAAATACCACGCCACGCCATACAACCAAAAGGAGATGACGGCCGAGGCCGCCGTGTTGATGGACGACCCCTGCGTGAAGAACCGCAAAGGGGTGTTCGAGTACCTGCTGGGAGGCAAGCAGGAGACGCGACTGCTGGACGTGCGGGTCTTCGACGAAGCCACCAAGCGCCGCGTCTACAAACGCCAGACCGAGGAGGCGCGACGCAGGGGTGTGAGCAACTGTCCGCTCTGCGCCATGGGTCACGAGGCGCGTCGGACGAAGCTATGGGGCGAGAAGGAGATGGACGCCGACCATGTGGAGGCTTGGAGCAGCGGCGGCGCCACCACCGAGGACAACTGCCAGATGCTCTGCCTGACCCACAACCGCGCCAAAGGGAACCGCTGACTATCGCAGGGCGCGGAGGTGTGCTTTGCGGTCGGCGGGGATGCGGAAGGACTCAATGGCTTTTTGGATGGCTTTGCGGCGGACCCACTCCCCCACCCGGCCGGGGTGCATGTATGGTTCGGAAGCGTCCCACTGCTTGGCCAGGGCTGTGGCGAAATACCACGCCTGCATCATCCGTATGTAGTATTCTTCGCGCTCCACATCCCCCACCCAGGAGAGATACTCGCTGCGGAAATCGGCATCAAGAAAATGCTGCATCAGCATGCGCATGGCGAACCGGACCGCATACTCATGTCCATCACCGAGCCAATTTTCGAGGATGGGGAGCAGCTCCCGAGGATGCTTGGCAAAGGCTTTGGGCGACAGCTGGTCGCAGGTGGCCCAGTTGTCGACAAAGGGCAGGAACCGCGCCACGGCCCTGGCCGCCGACGGAAAGTCGGGCAGAAGCGAAATTACGAATGCATGCAACTGATTCTCTTCGAAATAGTGGTGCGGCAAATCCTGCAAAAAGGGGGTCGCATCCGCACGGTAGAGCTCCTTGGCCATGGCGCGCAGCGCCGGCGTGCGCACCCCGATGATGGCATCGGGGCGGACTGTGGGTATCAGACTGCGCTGGAAATCAGCATATTCCGCATCCTGCAAGGCAAACAGGCGTTCTCTGAGCGACGAAATCTCCATACGTTATTATAATTGTTTCATTATCTTGTTGCGCGTGTGCCTGATGCCTGGCAGGAGCTCGGAGGGCTCGAGCATCAGGAGGCACTGGCGGAGTTCCTCGCGCAGTTCGGCATAGTGGCGACACTGGCAGTAGGCCAGTTTGAGGCAGAGTGCACGCACGCCTGCCGGCTCGTCGGCTCTCATGAGACGGTTCAGAGAGAAGTCGAGCAAATCGGTTCGCACCTCATCCCTGCCCCAATCCAAGCGCTCCAGCAGTGCCAGCGAGAGTCGTCGCAACGAGGTGTCCGGCGTGGAAAGCGCCAGCTCGACCAGGGGCTCGCGCCAAGCAGCAATATGCTGATTGTCAATCTTTGGCAGATGTATGAGCGCCCAAGCGGCATTGACGGCGGCACGGCGGTCGTCGCCCCTCAGGGCGGCAAACAGCGCCTCGCGCACCTCACCTTCGCCATGGGCCTGGCGCGCAAGTGCCTTTATATCATTCACATGCAGCGGTACATCCAACTCCATCATGGGACAAAAGTACAAAAAAAAAGGCTGCATAGGCAAAAAATATTTTGCAAGTCGACAAAAAAGTCGTAACTTTGCAGCGCTAAAAATCTAAAACACACAACGCAATATGGACAACAAACAGATTATCGACGGTCGCCGCGTGGCACCGGAGCCTATCACAGAATTGGCTGAAAATGAAATTTTTGTATTTGGAAGTAATGTCCAAGGGATGCATGGCGGCGGAGCGGCGTGGTATGCCAACCAGCACTTCGGCGCCGAATGGGGCGTGGGCGAGGGCCTGACGGGCCGCAGCTATGCCCTGCCGACGATGGAGGGCGAGGCCTCGCTCTGCCATGCGGTGAAGAACTTTACGGAGTGCGCTCGCACGCGTAAGGAGTTGACCTTCCTGGTGACCGCCGTGGGCACCGGCATAGCGGGCTACAGCCCGAAGCAGGTGGCTCCGCTGTTCAAAGAAGCCGCCGCACTTGGGAATGTCTACCTCCCCAAAGTGTTCTGGGACAACATGTAGGCCCTGGCCGCCACTGATATCTACAGTCTCGAAAAACGCCGATGCAGACGCTTTGTCGCATCGGGCGTTTTTTTTGTGAAAAACGGGGAAAACGGACGTTTTTGGGCTATTTGCAAGAGGCTGATAATAAGTACATAAGAGGCATCCTCTTCTTCTCCTCTTTTTCTCAACTTAATACTTGCGAGGGGAATTGTGGGGGGGGTAGGTTATAGGTTATAGGGGAAGGGGAAACGCATGAAAAAATAAAAAGACACTTTGAAATTAGACATGGCGGTTGTGTTGTCAACTGCAACATAGTATCGGAAAATTCCAGAATGAGAACATTTTCAGGTGTTTGCAAAATTATTTTGCAAGACGGGAATAAAATCGTAACTTTGCACCGTTAAGAATCTATAACACACATCGCAATATGGATAACAAATTTATGCAGTGCGTGCGCCCGAGCCTTCTCTTCTGTGTGTTCGTGCTTGCCTCCCTGCTGGCTGTTTCTTGTGGCGTATACAACGGTTCTTCCTCCGCTATTCCGCTTTTCCAGCAGCGCGGCGAAGTACAGGTGGAGCTTGGTGTCATACCCTACCCATTCATTCCCAATGCCATTGACCCCATCCCTATTGTTCTTCCCATTCCCTATAGTGGCACCGTCTCCTTCAGTCCCACTGACCGCCTTGGAGTGTCGCTGGGCGCCGATCTGTCCAGGCAGAACGCCCAAGCCATGGTCGGCGTCTACAACCCCATTGGAGACCACTTCGTATGGGAACTTTTTGGCGGCTTTTCTGCAGGACGTGGAAGTCATCACGACCACGAATCCCTTCGCGGATTCGAGGGCTATTACCTGATGCCTTTCATTCAGGCCGATTGTGGCTGGCGCGAACTGACCCGGGTGATGCATATCGACCTCGGCTTCAGCCTCCGTCTGGGCGGCATCTATGGCAACACCGAACTCTCCTACGGAGTATACGCTCGCGAGGCCGACGAGTATATCACACACAGTCGACACTTCGAGGTTATACGCCCACTGATCGAGCCTGCAATCGAATTTCGATTCGGGTGGAGCCGGCTAAAATTCAATATACGCACCTACAAGTTCTTCATCCTCAGCAATTCGTATCATAGCAGCTATCAGAATCACGACATCCCCGTCCATGAGACAGGCTTCGGATTTGGCTTCGGTGTCAGCTACCGCTTCGGCGGTCGCTAACTGTCATCGCTCCCGCCGCTCTATCACCTGCTACTCCTCCTTGTAGCCGGCGGCGATGCGGGCGCGTTTGCGATCGTTCTCGTCGAGGATGATTTTGCGGATGCGGAGGTTGGCGGGGGTGATTTCGAGGTATTCGTCCTCGCGGATGTACTCCATGGCCTCCTCAAGGCTGAACTTGATGGCGGGCGAGCAGGTGGACTTGTCGTCGGCGCTCTTGGAGCGCATGTTGGTGAGGTTCTTGGCCGTTACCACGTTGATGATGATATCGTTGCCGGGGCGGAGGCTCTCGCCTATGACCTCGCCGGAGTAGACCATGTCGCCGGGCTCGATAAAGAAGGGGCCGCGGTCCTGCAGCTTGCTGATGCTGTAGGCCGTGGCCTCGCCGGTCTCCTTGGCGATGAGGGCGCCGTACTTGTGGTCGTCCAGGTCGCCCTTCCAGGGCTGAAACTCGAGGAAGCGGTGGGCGATGATGGCCTCGCCGTTGGTGGCGGTGAGGAGGGTGTTGCGCAGGCCGATGATGCCGCGCGACGGGATGTTGAACTCCAGCTGCACCCGGTCGCCTTTGGTGTCGATGGTGCCCACCTCGCCCTTGCGGCGGGTAACGACGTCGATGACCTTCGACGAGAATTCCTCGGGCACCAGGACGGTGAGCTGCTCGATAGGCTCGCAGCGCTGGCCGTCAATTTCGCGTATAATCACCTTGGGCTGCCCCACCTGCAGCTCGTAGCCCTCGCGGCGCATGGTCTCGATGAGGACGGAGAGGTGCATGATGCCGCGGCCATAGACCAGCAAGGCATCGGGCGAGCCGGTCTCCTCGATGCGCATGGCGAGGTTCTTCTCTAGCTCGGAGAAGAGGCGGTCGCGCAGGTGGCGGCTGGTAACGAACTTGCCTTCCTTGCCGAAGAAGGGCGAGTTGTTGATGGTGAAGAGCATGGACATGGTGGGCTCGTCCACCTTGATAGGCGGCAGCGCCTCGGGGTTCTCGGCGTCGCAGACGGTGTCGCCGATTTCGAACATGACGTTTTTGTCGAGGTCCATCAGCACGGCGCAAATCTCGCCGGCCTCGATGGGGGTCTTGATTCGCTCTTTTCCAAGCCCCTCGAAGACGTACAATTCCTTGATTTTGCTGTTGATACGGGTGCCGTCGCGCTTGAGCAGGGCGATAGGCTGGCCGGCCTGCAGGGTGCCGCGGTTGAGGCGTCCGACGGCGATGCGGCCCAGGTAGGAGCTGTAGTCGAGCGAGGAAATCATCATCTGGGTGTTGCCCTCGGGAATCTTGGGCGCGGGTATGTGCTCGATGATGAGGTCCATCAGGTAAGAGATATCCTCGGCGGGAGTGTTCCAGTCCTCGGCCATCCAGCCGTTTTTGGCGGAGCCGTAGGCGGTGGGGAAGTCGAGCTGGTCGCTGTTGGCGCCGAGGTTGAACATGAGGTCGAAGACGGCCTCCTGGGTCAGCTCGGGGTCGCAATTGGGCTTGTCGACCTTGTTGACGACGACGATGGGCTTGAGACCCAGCTCGATGGCCTTCTGCAGGACGAAGCGTGTCTGCGGCATGGGGCCTTCGAAGGCATCGACGACGAGGAGGACGCCGTCGGCCATGTTGAGCACGCGCTCCACCTCGCCACCGAAGTCGGAGTGGCCGGGGGTGTCTATGATGTTGATTTTGTAACCCTTGTAGCGCACAGAGACGTTCTTGGAGAGGATGGTGATGCCGCGCTCGCGCTCGAGGTCGTTATTGTCTAGGATGAGTTCGCCGGTCTCCTGGTTGTCGCGGAAGAGTTTGGCCTGATGGAGCATACGGTCGACGAGGGTGGTCTTGCCATGGTCGACGTGGGCTATAATAGCAACATTACGAATGTTTTGCATAAAAATATGAGGTTGTTTCGGCTTGCAAAGATACGAAAAATTCCGCAAACGGTGGCAAAAAGTGCCAGAAACAGACCTATAACACTGATATACAACGCGGTATAGCGTATGGAATTTTTTGCCCCAAAAGCCGAAAAAAGGCCCAAAATTGCCCAAACACAACAGGCTGATAATTAGGGAATAGTAGCCTTCCCCTTTTTCTCCTCTTCTTACCCTCTTCTTCCTTGGTAGGGAGACAATGGGGGAGGGACTGGGTATTCGGAAGGGAAGGCTTAATTTCAAGTTACAAGTGCAACACTAAGTAGAAAAATGGCACCGGGATACACAATTTCGGGGGCAGTTTTCCGTTATGTCGGCTGTGGTGAAAAAAATATCACCCCCCATGTAGTTTTGCAGATGCAAATTACGTTCTTATAAATGTAGAATATATTAACACACCCAGTAGAAACATGAACAAGACACTGAAAATCATCACCTTGCTGTCCGCCGTGCTGTTTTTTGCCGCCTGCGAGGAGACACCTTCCGGCAGCAGCGACCCGGTCAACAGCCGCGAAATTGTCTACACGCTTAACTCGAAAGTGGTCCGCACCACACTCATGACCGACACGGAGTGGGATGCGCTGCTGGACCAGTTCTGCCGGTACACCCAGGAGGGCCAGACGGTCAGCTTCTACAACAGCCATCTCCCGGCCACCGGCGCCAAGTCGGCCCCGGGAGCCAAGGAGGCCACGACCATCAGCACCACGAGCCGCGAGGAGATGAAGACCTGGATGCGGGAAATGGAGCTTGCCGGCAAGACGGTAACGGTTACCTACGACTCGGAGACGGGCCGGTGGAACGGCACAGCCTACGCCAACGGGGCGCAGGGGAGCGCGCAGCGCGACCTGGACCGCACCTCGGTGGTGGGGCGCTGGCACTACTACAGCATGACCTCCTACAGCCTGGTGGTGCGCGACAACGACCTGGCCGGCGAGTGGCAGACCGTTACGCCCGAGAGCGTGGGCAACTCGATCTATTTCGACCTGCGCGAGGACGGCACGATGAGCTACCAGCGCGGCACCGCCGACGGCGGCTCGCTGCAGACGCTGGAAGGCACCTGGAGCCTGTCGGACGACAGCCGCATCTGCTGCGAGTACTTCGACGGCAACACCTGCTGGACAGTGGGCTGCGTGACCAACGGCATCATGGTGCTCTACGCCATACCCACCGAGACCACGGCCGAGATATTCTACACGATGGAGCTGCACGCCGTGCGCTAAAGTCGGGAACAGTTTTTTGTGTTTTTTTAGCAACTGCCACGTAGCAAGACACCTGTCCGCCACGTGGCAGCTGTTTTTTTTAGCGGCGATGTAATTTCCACCCGTGTGTTTTACGTTATTAGGGTGTATGGCAGACATGGACAGCTACAACGGGCTGATGCTCCGCTACCGCAGACTTCTGTTTGCGGTGTGCAACCGGTACGCCCACCGCGGCCTGGATGCCGACGACCTGATGCAGGAGGTGATGCTCGCGCTGTGGCAACGCAGAGAGAAGATGCAGGCAATCGCCCCGGCACCCAAACAGGCGGCATGGATCTGGCGCGTGGCACGCAGCACCTGCATCGACCTGCACCGCAAAAGGGAGCCCTCCCCCACCCTCCTGCCGGACGACTACGACGCTCCCGCCGAGGACACCTCGCTCCACGACGCACTCCACGAACTCATCGCCCAACTGCCCGACCCCGACCGCACCATCGTAAGGATGCACCTCGAAGGGTATGAATACAAAGAAATAAGCCGCCATACAGGACTGACAAAGAACAATGTAGGCGTCCGCCTGATGCGGATAAAAGAAAAACTGAAACAGCAATGGGACAAAACAGTATGACATTTGAAGAGTTGTGGGAACGCGAGGAGCGGCAGGGGCTCGAGCAGCGCCTGCGGCAGGAGTACCCGGCCTGGCGCCGTCGCCGCCGTGCCCGCCGTGTGGCACTGGCCTCTGTCGCGGTGCTGGCAGGGGTGGCACTTTACACTTTCCACCTTCCGCCCTCCACTCGCGGCTACGACGCCGTGGCCTGCAACCGCAGCGGCATCGCCGACAGCCATTGGGTCGATGTGGCAGCCAAAACACTAAAAACCACAGCAAGATGAAACGCCTGTTGCACATACTGCTGCTGTTGACGATGCTGGCCGCCTGCTCGCGCGAGGTGGAGACGGCGCCGCTCTACCGGCAGTATGCCTCGCGGCCTGACCTCACGGTGGCGCAGGTTGCGGGCTTCCAGCTCGGCGACACGGTGCGGGTCGACGTGGTCATCCTCGTGGCCGACGACAGCGCGGCATGGCAGGGGTTGAAAACGGAGTTCGACATCCGCCCCTCGGAGGGCGTAACCTCCTGGCTGGGCGACATCGACAACCCCGCCCGCCGCGTAAAACGCTCCGAGGTGCCCCTCTGGCGCGCCATGGCGGTGCACGAGGAGCGCACCCTGGCCTTCTACCGCGTGGCGACACAGGCCGAATTCGACGCCTTGCGCGAATACCAGATGGAGATTATGGGGGATTAGGGTTCTGGTTTATGGTTTAAAGTTTATGGTTTAAGGTTTATATATAGAAATATAATAAAATAACAAAATTAACGTTATAGCGATATGAAACAGACATTGAAAATCCTCACCTTGCTGGCCGCGATGCTGACGCTGGCCGGCTGCGACCCCGATGAGATGTTCAACACCGAGCGCGACATCACCTACAGCGTAGCGGAGCAGACCGCCACCGTGCACCTGAAAACCGAAGCCGAATGGCAGGAACTCCTCGACCGCTTCTGCGACTGGGCCGAAGAGGGGAACTCGGTAACATTCAGGCGAGCAGACGGCAATCAAGCGGCCGCGGCAAAACATTCCACATCCAAGGAGGCCACCACCTACTCCTCCACCAGCCGCGAGGACATGAAGCGCTGGATGGCGCAGATGGAGGACGAGGGCAAGACCGTAACCGTAACCTACGACCCTGCCACAGGCACCTGGAACGGCACCGCCTACGCCACCGCGCCACAGCCTCCCCTGCCGTCGGGCGGACTGATTACTTACGAGTGCGACGACATGAACGTCTTCGGCTACATCTGGAGCTTCGACACGGTGAACCGCCGCGTGTACATCACCATTCACTCTACGTTGCAAAACATCACGGCACCTGACTACCCCGTGGGTGTGTATGAATACCGCCACGCCGACGAGGTGAACACTCCCTTCGCCTACTGGCTCATTGACCAGTGGGGCGACACGGCCGGACTTTACATTCTTAATTCCATCGGCAGCGATACCCTGCACTTCAACAGTACCCGCCTCGGCAACCCCGTTACCCTGATGCGCACCGACCGCTGGCACACCTACCTCTGCAGCAACTGGGGACTCAATATCGTGATGCATGTGTGCGGCACCTTCATCGAGGTCTACCCCGAGGTGTATGTCGGACAGATGGGGGTCAACGGTCTGGAGCGTATCGATGTCATCTGGCCCTTCGGTTTCGGACGCTTCGAGATGTGGCGCGCCGAGATGACGCAGCCCGCCATGGGAGCCCCTTGCTGGGGACTGATGCTCGACTTCCGTCCCTTCGGCGGCACCGAGCTCCTTGACGGATTCTGGATACAGGGCACACCGCTGTCGTACCTCAACCAATTTACCATCACCAAAGGGAACGGCAGCCCATTCGTCTTTCAGCGACTATAAGTTAGCTAGCCCACTCACTGGCGACTGCCACAACGGCTGACAAATTGTCAGCAGGTGGCAGTCGCTGGCAGTTTCTGTGGGGGTTGGCATGGTTGTTGATTGTTATTTGTCGTCAGATTATTCAGAATAATCGGAATACTCAGAATAATCAGAAAAAAATAAACTAAAAATAAAGTATTATGAAAATCCAACCTTTAGCAGACCGAGTCCTCGTGCGTCCCGCCGAGGCTGAACAGAAGACCGCCAGCGGCATCATCATCCCCGACACCGCCAAGGAGAAACCGCAGCGCGGCGAAGTGCTCGCCGTGGGCAAGGGCACCAAAGACCATGAGATGACCGTCAAGGTGGGCGACCAGGTCCTCTACGGCAAGTACAGCGGCACCGAGATCGAGATCGACGGCGAGAAGCTGATGATCATGAAAGAAAGCGACATCTACGCTATCATTTAATGAGTTTTAGTTGTCAGTTGTCAGTTTCAGTTCTCGCGGCAGCTACATCTAAAAACTTAAACTAAAAACTTAAACTTAAAATCAAAAGAATTATGGCAAAACAGATAGTTTTCAATAATGACGCTCGCGAGCAGCTTCGCAAAGGCGTCGACGAGTTGGCAAATGCAGTGAAGGTGACCCTCGGCCCCAAAGGCCGCAATGTGGTTATCGACAAGAAATTCGGTGCCCCGCAGGTGACCAAGGACGGCGTGACCGTCGCCAAGGAAATCGAGCTCGAGGACGGCATCCAGAACATGGGCGCCCAGATGGTGAAAGAGGTGGCCAGCAAGACCAACGACCAGGCCGGCGACGGCACCACCACCGCCACCGTGCTGGCACAGGCCATCGTCAACACCGGTCTCAAGAACGTTACCGCCGGTGCCAACCCCATGGACCTCAAACGCGGCATCGACAAGGCCGTTGCCGAGATAGTGAAGAGCATCAAGGAGCAGAGTCAGGAAGTGGGCGGCGACATTCAGAAGATTCGCCAGGTGGCCACCATCAGCGCCAACAACGACACCCACATCGGCGACATCATCGCCGAGGCCATGGAGAAAGTGACCAAGGACGGCGTCATCACCATCGAGAACGCCAAGGGCATCGACACCACCGTCAAGGTCGTCGAGGGTATGCAGTTCGACCGCGGCTACATCAGCCCCTACTTCGTCACCGACACCGAGAAGATGGAGTGCAGCTACGACAACCCCTACATCCTCATCTACGACAAGAAGATCAGCACCATGAAGGACCTCCTGCCCGTGCTCGAGAAGGTCGTCAACACCGGCCGTCCGCTCCTCATCATCGCTGAGGACGTCGAGAGCGAGGCCCTGGCCACCCTCGTGGTCAACCGCCTGCGCGGCAGCCTGAAGATCGCCGCCGTCAAGGCCCCCGGCTTCGGCGACCGCCGCAAAGAGATGCTCGAAGACATCGCCATCCTCACCGGTGGCACCGTCATCAGCGAAGAGAAAGGCTACAAACTCGAGGACGCCGACCTCAGCATGCTCGGCCAGAGCGAGAAGATCAGCATCGACAAGGACAACACCACCATCGTCAGCGGCAAGGGCAATAGCGATGCCATCAAGGCCCGCGTGGGTCAGATCAAAGCCCAGATCGAGAAGACCACCAGCGACTACGACCGCGAGAAGCTCCAGGAGCGCCTCGCCAAGCTGGCCGGCGGCGTGGCAGTCATCTACGTCGGCGCAGCCTCCGAGGTGGAGATGAAGGAGAAGAAAGACCGCTTCGACGACGCCCTGCACGCCACCCGCGCAGCTGTCGAAGAGGGTATCATCCCCGGTGGCGGCACCGCCCTCATCCGCGCCGCCCAGAAGCTCGAAGGCGTCAAGCCCGAGAACGAGGACGAGAAACTCGGCATCGAGATCATCCGCCGCGCCGTCGAAGAGCCTCTGCGCATGATTGTCGAGAACGCCGGTCTCGAAGGCAGCGTCGTCGTCAACGAGGTCAAGAACGGCAAGGGCGACTACGGCTACAACGCCCGCACCGAGAAGTACGAGAACCTGTTCCAGAGCGGCGTCATCGACCCCGCCAAGGTAACCCGCGTGGCCCTGGAGAACGCTGCCTCTATCGCCGGCATGCTCCTCACCACCGAGTGCGTCCTCTGCGACATCAAGGAACCCGACCCCCCGATGCCCGCCAACCCCGGCATGGGCGGCATGGGTGGAATGTATTGATGAATTGATACAAACCAATATCAATATAAAAGCTTTGGCTGGCAATTGCCAGCCAAAGCTTTATTTATATAGTAATGCAATAATATTGTAGCATCTACGTTTATTATGAAAAATTTGACTATGGACATTCAACAAATTAAAACTTATAAGAGTGCATTTGACGAAATCGAGCGACATATTGTCGGGGACAACGGCGAAGATATTGAAGTATGGTATGCTAGAGAACTGCAACACGTTCTTGGATATGTAAGATGGGAGAATTTCGCCGTGGCTATCGGACGAGCCATGCAATCATGCAAAACGCAGGGCATCAACATCGATGACCATTTTCGTGAGGTCACGAAAATGGTCTCGTTGGGTAGCGGTTCTGAACGAGCAGTTCTAGACTTCATACTTACCCGATATGCCTGCTATCTCATAGCTCAGAATGGTGACCCGAAAAAAGAGGAAATTGCATTTGCTCAGAGTTACTTTGCCGTGCAAACACGCCGCGCGGAGGTGATTGAAGAGAGATTGCACATGCTCGAACGGCTTGAAACCCGCGACAGATTGCGTTCCTCTGAAAAACAGCTGAGCAAGAACATATACGAGCGTGGTGTTGACGACAAAGGCTTTGCACGCATACGTTCAAAAGGCGACAGTGCATTGTTTGGTGGTCTTACAACCGAACAGATGAAACAGCGCCTTGGCATCAAAAGCGGTGCCCTTGCCGACCGCTTGCCTACCTTGACCATTGCGGCCAAAAATCTTGCTACAGAAATGACCAACTACAATGTGGAACAAAAAGACATGTTCGGTGAGCAAGCCATCACAAATGAGCATATACAAAACAATGTTAGCGTCCGTGAGATGCTCGGGCGCCGAGGTATCAAGCCTGAGAACCTACCGCCAGCCGAAGATATCAAAAAAGTAGAACGTCGCATGGCAAAAGAAGAAAAACAAATTGCCGAAGGGGCTAAGAAGTTACCACATAAAAATAAATGATAAAAGGGAGCATCCAGTCGGATGCTCCCTTTCTTTATGCCTTCTTTGTGGGTTCTTTCTGACTCCTTTAATCAATTCGCGCAAAACCCTTGAAATAGCATATACCAGGTTATAAATAAAATGGCCGAAAATTCTCTTTTCAGCCATTTTTATTTTCATTTGGCCTTTGCGACACTCTTTTCACCGCCTTTTGATTTCAAAACAGCCCCGCAACACTCTTTTCACCCGTTTTCAAATTCATTTGGGGCTGGCGAGAGTCTTTTTTACCGTTTCTGTTTTTCTTCAACACCCTTTTAGCACTATTTGTGACAAAATATAATCGTTAAACGTCTTGTCATTTTTCTTGTCGATTTCACTTATTTCCAAATGGTACTTATGAATAATAGGATACAATCTGCTTATAAGTCCATTCTTATATCTAGGCTCTTCAGATACTCCAAGTTTACTGCCAAACACTTTTTCCACCTTCTCTAAAATTTTATCGTAGTTTAAATAATACTTCTTCCCGGCCTTGGTATAAAATGGAGTTTCTGAATCTTCGTCTTTGGGGATATCTTTTTCGTCCAAAACACTGTAGCTTGTCAAAAATATGTGAGAAGCACAATTACGGTAGTATTTTATCATGAAATAGTCATCATCGCTAATAGTACCCATCAGTTCATTAATGAGTTTAGAAATGGCAGATAAATGCTTTTCGGCTTTATCTTCCTGTCTTTCCAAAAACTTTTTCCCGTTATATATTATCTCCCACAAGACCACGAAATAAGACCTCAACAAATAACCATTCTCATTAATATACAGTTTATTTGAAATAGACTGTTCAATATACAATCTTTCGTTTAGTTCAAATAAATTGTAGCACCACAATGTGAAATTATGGCGGTCATATGCTTTTTGTGTGTCAATATTTAAATTATAATCCATTATCGTTTTTGCTTTCCAAGTTTAACTATATTCTATTAGAATTGTTGAAACGTTTTTCAAGTTCGGATTGTTCCTTCTCCTTGTTTGCTGCGCGAGTTGCATTTTCATCTTGTATTCGTTTCTCCAATTCTCGTTCATACTCTTGTGATAAAGGATAATTCGTATATTTAACAATCACTACAGGATAATACTGAGAACAGTCTTCCCATCCATTGTCTGTAAACCTTTTATCATGACAATATTCTACCCCATAGTAGTACGCTGTAATATGTGTTATCCCATTTACCCAAATAGCTTTTTGGCCTCTTTTATAATAGGGCTCTCCATATTTTGTCTGAAATGTTTTTACAACAGAGCCCAAGAGAGGTTCCGAATGCACATCGTATTGAGATTTTTCCCATTTTCCGTGAAAAGCAATTGTTATCTCATATAGTTGACTTTTATAATAGGATAGACCAAAATTTATATGTTTCTCGCTATAGGTAGAATCATCCTCAATTAAAACCATTTTTGTTGTGTAAACAGAATAATATGGATAATAGTCTAATGGAGAATCTGGAGATGTGTATTCAGCCATTGTTTCATATTCTTCCCTATACCAGGTCAAATCAAGGTCCACATTATAACCATCACCACTCCCGTTAAAAATATATAGCCTATCTCTGCCGTATTGCGTCTTATACATTGGCCATATATTACTATCCTTTATAGCATGCTGTACTGCCATTGAACTATCCATTGCAAATGAAAAACCAGCAAATATTGTGTCGTTTATATTGTTCTTGTCAGCTTCATGTTGATAGTATGACAAGGAATCCATCAAATCAATACTGCTACCATTGTTATTTAGACCACAAGAAACAAATGTGGTAAAAAAGGCAACAATTATATATTTCAAATAATTCTGTTTCATTTTTTATGAGTTGTAAATAAATTCTGGCAAATGAATTAAAAACAAAGAGGAAAGACTCCCGACGATTATCTGTGCAATTCGTGGGTGGGTGGGGGTGACTATCAGCGAGTTATGAGCATTGTTCAGCATCGTCCCGTTTTCGTTTCACACTGCAAATATACACATTTTCCGCCACATGGGAAAATACTATCTCAACATTATTGCAAAAAAAAGAGTATCTTTGCAACCGATAACAAAACCAACAGAACGACTGTTTTTTGACATGAGAAGAGAGATAGACCCACAATCATCGCCGCGCGGACGGGCGTTCGATCTATGGAAGGATGCCCCGATGCCGAAAGTGACCATCACCAAGACCTTCAATATCGGCAGGCTTGTCACAGCGGACCAGAGAAGAGGGCTGAAGACCAACATGCTGATGTGTTGGTGCATCGGCCACGCGGCAAGCCCCATCGCCGAGTTCTACACCCTGCCTGCCGGCGGACGCCTGTGGCAATACGACCGCTTGGCGGTCAACTCCGTCGTGATGACCTCCAAGGGCGAGGCCCATCTCTGCGACATACCCTTCTCGGAGGACATCCGCCAGTTCAACGAAGACTACATCCGGCTGACACAACAAGTCCACGACACCAACGAGGACTACCTTCTGGGCGAACAATACATGGCCATCGACACCTCGGCATTGTCGCTATGCGAAATCGACTCGGTGGTGAGCGTCTACTCCGAGATGTTCACCGACCCCTTCCTTGCCTGGGGCAAATACCGGCGGGGATTCTTCAAGACCACGCTGCCCGTCTCCTTCCAGTTCCACCATGCCCAGATGGACGGCTTCGAAGCCGCCCGCTTCCTCAACGGCCTCCAAGAGGGAATCAACACACTTGTAATATAACATGCCACATAAACAACACGCCTCTGCAGCAAATTTACTACAGAGGCGTGTTGCAATAGGGTACTTCCTTTCGGTGTATATCTCAACGCAGCCGCAGGAGCTCCTTGTAGATGGCGTAGTCGGCATCTTCAAACACATCAAAGACCACACGTATGCGGGCTTCCCGGCAGGTTTTGATGGCTATCTCGGCGGCACGGCGGTTGGGGAAATGGAAATCGCCGGTGGAGATACAGCAGAAGGCAATGCTATGGCAGTTGTGCTGCTGGGCGAGCCACAGGCAGGTGCGGTAGCAGCCGGCCAGCTGTTCCTCCTGTCCCACGGTAGGGATACCGTTCTCAATGACCGGTCCCACGGTATGAATGACAAATTTTGCTGGCAGGTTATATCCCGGAGTGATGATGGCACCACCCGTGGCAATCTCTTCACCTTGAAGAATGTTGTTGCACTCCTGTCTAAGTTGCAGTCCCGCTGCGGAGTGGATATCATTGTCGACACAGGGATGGAGGGGATTCCAACAACCAAGACCGCGGGGATTGGCGGCATTGACTATCGCATCGACCTTGAGTCTCGTGATATCGCCCTGCCACAATCTCTTGCGAGTCCTAATCACTCCCTTATCTTTCAACTGCATCTGCAATTCGGCATCCTGCGCCACAAGGAAGTCGTCGCTCAACTGTTGAGGTTCCCATACATTCATCAGCGTACGGAGCAACTGCTTCTTTGCGGGCAGACTCTTGGGAATCTGAGCCGTTGCCTCGGTTTGCTCCATCAAGTAACGGATACAGAAGTCTATGTTCTCGAGTCTGTCCATTCTACTCTGCCAGTTTGAACCTCATCCGCCAGGTGTGGGTTTCCTCGTTGTAGTCGTGGGAGAGGATTTTGAAGGTGCCGATTTCGGAAGTGTTCTGCACATGGGTGCCGACACAGGCGCAGAGGTCGTAGTCGCCGATACGGACGAGGCGCAGCGTCTCGCTGGCGTCGTCAGGCAGCTTCCAGAGGTCCACCTCGGGCGGCACCTCTCCCCTTTTCACGAACTCATAGCTCACAGGCAGATGCTGCGCTATCACCTCGTTCACCCTGCGCTCAATCTCCTGCACCTGTTCATCGGTCGGACATGTGTCAAGCAAGTAGTCGCACTTGCTCTTCTTACGCTCAATATGCGCATTTCGCGACCGCGGACAGCCGAACATCCGCACCATCGTCTGGTTCAAAATATGCTCCGCCGTGTGCATCGGCGGGTATTCCTGCTTGTTGTGTTCGTTGAGTATGGGTTCCATCGTGTCTGAAATTTGAAACTGCAAAGATACGAAAAAAATATTTTCCGCCATATGAGAAAATGTGCGTACCTTTGCATTTTATTTTGAATACATTAAATTAATAAAAACAATATGAAGAAAACCTTATTAAGCATTGCAACTATGGCAGTTATCGCAACCGGTTGCCAGCAGAAGACGCAGCTCACCTCGGGTGTCAATCCCGAGAATTTCGACACCACGGCACGTCTCGAAGACGACTTCTACCAGTACGCCTGCGGCGGCTGGATGGCCAAGAACCCCCTCGACGCCGAGCACTCGCGCTACGGCTCCTTCGACGTGCTCAGCGAGAAGGCGCTGAAGGACGTCAACGGCATCATTGACTCCGTCAAGACCGCCAAGAACGAAGCCGGCAGCCTGGCCGACAAAATCGCCACCCTCTACAACATCGGCATGGACAGCACACGCCTCCAGGAGCAGGGCGCCGCCCCCTTGAAGCCCTTCCTCGAGGAAATCAACGCCATGAAGACCCGCGACGACGTTTGGGCCCAGCTCAAACGCATGCACCGCCGTGGCAACCACGTCCTCTTCGGCGTCTTCGGCGAGGCCGACAAGGACGATGCCAAGATGACCATCGCATGGGCCTGGCAGGGTGGCCTCGGCCTCGGCGACCGCGACCGCTACGTCACCGACGAGGGCAAGAACGCCCAGTTCCGCAAGAGCTATGTCGAGCTCATGACCAAGATGTTCGCCATGGCCGGCTACGACCAGCTCAGCGGCACTAAGGCCGACAAGCTGGCCCAGCAGGTGATGGCCCTCGAAACCCGCCTGGCACGCGCCATGAACACCAAGCTCGAGAACCGCGACCCCCACGCCACCTTCAACCGCTACACCGTCGACGAGGCCGCCAAATTCGCCGCCAACATCAACTGGCGCGACTACTTCGAGGCCATGAACATCCTCGACGGCATGAAAGACTTCAACATCGGCCAGCCCAAATACTTCGCCGAAGTCAACAAAGTGCTCAAGGACACCGATGTGGAGACCTTCAAGGCCTACTTCGCCTGGCACGAGATTGTCAGCGCCGCCCCCTACCTGAGCGACGACTTCGTCGAGGCCAGCTTCGCTTTCTACGGCCGCGAGATGGGTGGCCGCCAGGTCAACCGCCCCCGCTGGAAACGCGTCACCTCCACCGTTGAAGGCGCCATGGGCGAAGCCCTCGGACGCCTCTATGTAGACAAATTCTTCCCCGCCGAGGCCAAGACCCGCATGGAGACCCTCGTGCAGAACCTCATTGTCGCTCTCGGACAGCGCATCGACGCCGCCACCTGGATGACCGACAGCACCAAGGCCAACGCCCACAAGAAACTCTCCACCATCTACGTCAAAATCGGCTACCCCAACAAGTGGCGCGACTACAGCGGCCTCGACATCAAGGACGACAGCTACTACGCCAACATCGTCCGTAGCAATGAGTTCGATATGGCCTACAACTTCTCCAAGGTCAACAAGCCCGTCGACAAGGACGAGTGGCTCATGACCCCCCAGACCGTCAATGCCTACTACAACCCCACCACCAACGAAATCTGCTTCCCCGCCGCCATCCTCCAGCCCCCCTTCTTCGACATGCACGCCGACGAGGCCGCCAACTACGGTGCCATCGGTGTCGTCATCGGCCACGAGCTCACCCACGGCTTCGACGACCAGGGCCGCAAGTACGACGAGTCCGGCAACATGCGCGACTGGTGGACCGAAGAGGACGCCCGCAACTTCGACAACAACAAGAAGGTCCTCGTCGACGCCTTCAACGCCGTCAAAGTGCTTGAAGACGGCGGCAACGGCGAACCCCTCTACGGAAACGGCGAGCTCACCCTCGGCGAGAACATCGCCGACAACGGCGGCCTCCATGTCAGCTACCTCGCCATGCAGAACGCCATGCAGAAGCACCAGGTCAACAAAGACAAGATGGACGGCTTCACCCCCGAGCAGCGCTTCTTCCTGGCCTATGCTTTCGTCTGGGCCGGCAACATCAATGAGGACGGCATCCGCAACCTCACCCAGAACGATGTCCACTCCCTGGGCCGCAACCGCGTCAACGTGACCCTCCCGCACGTCACCGAGTTCATCGACGCTTTCGGCATCAAGGAAGGCGACGGCATGTGGCTCGCCCCCGAGAAACGTGCCATCCTGTGGTAAGAATGTCATGGGTTCTCTAGGGACTTTCTAGGGGTTCTCTAGGGTAATAGTTCGGCCCTTTCCCCTATTTTCCCATATTTTCCCACGAAATGGAAACGGGCGCTGCAGTGCAGCGCCCGTTTCCGCATATAACAATTAAAAAATCAGTCGGTTGACTCGACATCGCGCACGAGGCGGACGGTCATGCCGTTGATAGTTTGCTTTTGGGTAGGGCCATCGTTACGCCATGTTTTCAGCGTTACGCCTTGATTGTTGAAGTACAGGACATAAGCATTGTTCATTTTGCTGTCTCGAAGCATTGTGGAAGTCCAATAGATGCCCGCGTCGCCTTGGTAGGAATGGTCATTTACAGGACCTTCATCCTTGAACCATCCAGGAACGTTAGATTGAAAACCAAGCGGTGCGGGACCTGCCTCGGCAAGTCCCGCACCCTTGTGTATGAATTAGTTACACCATATTTCAGTCTGTTACCGTAACGTCGCGCACCATGCGCACGGCCATTTTGTTGCTGCGGTTGTTCGAGGTATACTTCGCCTTGGCCCAAAGTGTATTGCTGTTCGGGCGGCTGTCAGCGTCATCGGTCGGGATACCCCTGTTGTTAAAGTATATCACATAGCCCCTGTCGTCGTTATACTGCGCTCCTATCCAATATATTCCATCATTGGGGTTCTTGTGCCCGAAGGAACTGCTGGAATAATTAAGCCACCCATCGGCCACCATGAACACGCAGCCCGCAGCCTCCAGCACCGCCCAGTCGGAGAGGCTGATGGTGTCATAGTTGAATCGGTTGTCATGGGCATCCTGGCTCACTACATTCATCGAGGTGGTCAGCCAACTGTCGAGAGGCTTCGAAAGGCAGGGCGACTCATCGGCAGGGTTGAAGTCGTCGGGCAGCAGCAGCAGGCCGTCGTGGTTATTGATGTTGGCCAGCACATAGCTCACATCATGCTTGCCATTGATGGTGATGCCCGTCTGGCGGTGGAGCAGGTACTTCCACTCGGCCCATGTCAAGGTGCGCCACTTGTCCACCTGCTTGGTAACCCCGTCGTAGGTGATGCCGGCATGGCGGGCCCAGTCGTTGTCAGTCCCCGACACATTGCCCACCACCTTAGTGTAATTGGCGTTGGGGTCGGTCTGGCCATAGCAGAAAAGGTCAATCAGGTCGGTGCTGTTCATATTGTCCGCGCCCAGACCCTTATACTGATGGTCGGCGAAGCTCCACTGACGGTCCACCTTGCTGTACTGCAGGATGCCCTGCGAGAAATAGACCTTCTCCCCATTGGGGCCAACCGAGAATCTGGAGGGAGTGCGTGAAACCTTCGCACCCTCGGCAATCTCAATATCAGGGGTCTGGGCCACCACGGCACGGGCAATGCCACCACTGACCGCGATGTCGCCACTGCGGTAGGTATAGAGGGCGGTTACGAGCACACCGTCGATTTCCTTCTCGCCTGAATAGATAGTAAAGTTGAGATTGTCGCCGGGAAGGATGGGATAGACCGGGATTTGGAAAGCCCTGGAGGCGCCGTTGTCCAACACACAGTCGTCCTCGTCGAGCGCGAAGGAGACCATGCGGTCGGCGGCGGTGGCCGCCTGAACGGGCTCGACGGCAAAGCCCGAGCCCCAGTCGCCGACAGCGATGCTGCGCGTGCCGCACAGCTGCGACTGGTCGCTCTTGACCACGATGGAACGCACCATCAGCCTATGGCCCGAAGTGTTTTTCACCACCACCTCGATGGCGGCGCTGAGGTGCTTGAACCGCAACGAGCCGCCCTGCTCCATCCTGCCCTTGGCCACCATGGGGAAGGCCACCTGCTGGCGGCCGTCGGCCTCGGAATAGAAATAGACGGACGGAAGCGTTACATTGACCTGGCTGTTCGACACGGTGCCCAGGCTGGAAGGATAGATGGCCAGGAGGTCGGCGTTCTCGTTGGCCGTAACCTCGACGGTGGCGGTGGTGTTGGCGGTGGTGTGGAGGGTGTACTCGGAGCCATTGATGCGCACCTTGTCGCCGTCAACCCAGTAGATGTTGGCGCCGGAGACGGAGGTCTTGGCGCCGCCCTGATGACCCTCGGCCACCAGCTGCAGCATATTGTCGCTCTCTTTCATGCAGCCCGCCATTGACAGGGCCACCAGGCTTGCCGCAAACAAGCGGCTATATCGATTGTACAGTTTCATATTGCTTGTTTTATACATTGTACATTAATATTAATTATATAAAGACGCGGGTGAGGATTGGAGGTCTACCAGCCCGAACCCCAGGAACCGGACGACTCGCAGGAACGCTCCTCGAATCCGGAACCGCCATCGCCGTCAAACAGGGCACTCAAACCTAAGGTTTTTTCTGCCCCCTCTGATTGAGAACTGCTGGCGAATCCACGTTCCACCTTGAAACTCACAATGGTAAGTTGCGGTTGTTGATACACATGCTTTTTCATGTCAATGGTTTTTTAGTTGTTACTATGACTTGTTAATTGTTTACTTTAATCAGTCCTAGAAACAGTCTGGTATGGAATGAGCAACCGTAGTGAGCCATGCTCACCGCATCCTTAGGCTAGGCATCGGAGGCTTTTGCTCCTCTCCAGGGGTTGGAAACAATCGCGAGGGGGGGGGTAAACACCTGACAATGATGTACTTTTAAAGTCCATATCATTACCGTTTACGTCGGCAAAAGTACGAACAACTCCAGACATGGAAAAACCCCACCTTTCCAAATCGGAAAAAATGGGGTCTGAATTGCCCAAGAGGGGTTTAAAACGGAATTCCTAGGCGTAAAGCTGCTCGAAAAGCTGGCGTATCGGCTCGCTCTCCCGCAGAATATTGAGCGTCAGCTCGGCGTGTCCGCGGGCGAATCCGTTGCCGACGATGAGGTTGATGTCCTTGCCGACGCCTTCGGCGCCGAGGGCGGCGCGGGTGAACGAGGTGGCCATCGAGAAGAAATAGACGCAGCCGCGACCCTTGGTAATCAGGATGGAGGTCATCTCGGTGTTGGGCACGTTGACGTTGTTGATGGTAACATCGGTGCCGCGGCCGCCGGTGATGGCCATCACCTTGTTATATACATCCATCACATTGGTGGCGTCGGCCACGATGACGTCGGTGGCCAGCCCCATGTCGAGGATGCGCTGGGCATTCTGCCGGCTGTACTCGACCACGATGACCTTGCCGTAGGGGCCTACGTTCTGCATGGCCTGGTAGCAGCAGAGGATGCCGCTCTTGCCGCCGCCGCCGATGAGGCAGACGATGTCGCCCTCGGTAACCAGGCGGTCCACCTGCGCCGGTGCGCCGGCCACGTCGAGGGCGGCCAGGGCGAGGCGCTCGGGGATGTCGTCGGGCAGCACGGCGAAGAGGCCGCTCTCGAAGAGGATGGCCTGCGCGTCCACGTCGACCTGGTCGTGCTGCGGGTCGAGGTGCTTGATAGCGTTTATCTTCAGCGGCGTGAGGCTGAGGGAGACCAGGGTGGCAATCCTGTCGCCCACCTTGACCTTGGTCGAGGAGTGGAACTTGGGGCCAATCTCGCGCACGGTGCCGATGAGCATGCCGCCGCTGCCGGTAACGGGGTTCTGCATCTTGCCGCGCTCGTCGACGATGGAGAGTATCATCTTGCGCATCTGCTCCGCATCGTCGCTGCAGGCGTGGCGTATCTGGGTGTAGGAGGCCGAGTCGATGTTCAGGGTGGAGACATCGATCAGGAGCTCGTTGTCGTAGATTTCCATCGTGTTGTCGAGCTTCTGGGCCGGCTGCGGGAGGGTGCCGAGGGGCTCGACCACGCGGTGGGTGCCGTAGCGGTTGCCGTTGGGTCGCATCGCTTTTATATTTTAATAAGGAATTAGGGATTAGGAATTAGGAATTGTATATGCGTGATTTTCAAATTCCTAATCCCTAATCCCTAATTCCTAATTGAATAAGTTTAGGCATAGAGTTCCTCGAAGATCTTGCGCAGCTCGGGGCTCTCGCGCAGCTCCTGGAGGGTGAACTCGGCGTGGCCCTTGGTGTAGCCGTTGCCCATGATCATGTTCACGTCGGAACCGATACCCTCGGCGCCGAGGCTGGCCTTGGTGAAGCTGGTGGCCATCGAGAAGAAGTAGACGATACCATCGTCCTTGGTGATCATGACGGCGGTCATCTCCTGGTCGGGCACATTGACGCAGTTGATGGTAACGTCGGCCATCTTGCCGTCGGTCAGGCGCTCGATGAGCTCATAGACCTGGACGGGGGTCATGCCGGCGGCGGACTCCACGATGTCGCAGAAGCCGAGGTCCTTGATGCGCTGGGTGGACTTGGGGCTGTTGGCGATGCCGATGACCTTGCCGGTAACGCCGACGCGCTTCTTGGCTTCGTAGCAGCAGAGCATGCCGCTCTTGCCACCGGCACCGAGGATGACCACGGTCTGGCCGTACTGGCACAGCTTGGCCGTCTGGGCGGGGGCACCGGCCACGTCGAGGGCGGAGAGGGCGAGCTTCTCGGGCATGTCGGTCGGAATCTTGGCATAGATGCCGCTCTCGAAGAGGATGGCCTTGCCCTTGATGTCGACCTGGTCCACGTCGGGACGGATTTCCAGAATCTCGTCGATGCGCAGGGGGGTCAGCGACAGGGAGACGAGGGTGGCGATGCGGTCGCCCTCCTTGAGGTCGATCTTGCCCTTCAGGGCGTCGCCGATCTTCTCCACCTTGCCCAGCAGCATGCCGCCCGAACCGGTGCGGCGGTTGCGGTGCTTGCCCTGCAGCTCCACGTTGAGGAGCATCTCCTTCTTGACCTCTTCCATGATCTTCTCCTCGGAGGCGCCGGCGCCGGCCTGCTCCTTGGCGTAGTTGTGGATGTCGGTGAAGGAGGCGGAGTCGATGTTCAGGGTCTGGACGTCGATCAGGATCTCGTTGTCCCAGATTTCGTCCATGTTGTTGTCGAGCTTGTTGGCGGGCTGCGGAAGGACGCCCTGGGGTTCGATGACGCGGTGGGTACCGTACTTGTTGCCTTTTTTCTGCATAATGTAGTTCTATTTTATTGATTATTAAATAATTTTACACTCGGTTCATGGAAATATGAACGTACAAAGATACAACTTTTTTTGAAATGCGCGAAAAAAAATTCATGCGGTTCCATAGGGGAATGGTAGGGGAACGGTAGGGGAATACAAAGGCTCTGGACCGCTGTGGACCCATATCGGGTCATTCGGTTATGAGTTATGAGTTATGAGTTCGGGGGTGGAACGGGGCGATGGAATGCGGGAGAGGGGCGGTAGTGCCTCACGGCCAGGTCGAAGATGCCGCGCCCGCCGAACTCCGCCCGCCCGGCCAGCAGGCGGCGGCGCAGGTTGTGAAACTGAACATGAATCATTTAAACTCCTCCCCTAAGCTAGGGGAGGTGGACGCGCGGAGCGCGGACGGAGGAGTGTGCACCGCAAGCCCTAGGACACACGCCCCCGTCGCCGCCTGCGGCGGCGCCACCCCCTCTAGCTTAGAGGGGGAGTTGAGGATTGACTATCCTGGATTGCCGGCTCGTGCCGCCCCTTCGGGGCTGCCTTCCAATCGTATTTCGGTGCCCTTTGCCCGTGGGGGCAAGGGCAAGGTTCTCAACGCGCGGAGCGCACCGGACGCACAGAGAGACCGCAGAGGCGGTCGAGGGTGAGCACGGTCTGGCGCGAGCCGTTGAAAACGAAGTACCACGCGCAGAACGGGTAGCCCGCGAAGAGCGACGAGGACCAGTAGACGCCGCTCTCGCCCGCGCCGTGGAACTCGGAAACGAGGCGGGAGCCGGCGGCGGGCAGGAAGAGGCTCTTGCCGTTAGCGGCGGTGAACCTGCGACCGTAGACGCCGTTCTCGGTGGTCCATTCAGAGGTGGTGTTGTCTCGGAGTTCGTTCCATTCAGTTTCGGTCGGCATACGGGCGCCGTTGCCGAGTTTCTGTGTGGCCACGTCGTCGGAAGGCTGAAGGGTGGTCAGGTTGTCGGTGAAGCCGTTGTAGCCGTATTCGGACCTATCGCAGTACTTGGTCAGCTGGTAGAGGCCACCGTTGCAGTACTTATATGTGCTCCAATCGTAGACTTCCTTGGTCACGGTCTCGCCCCAGGCGTAGTAGTTGCCGTACTCCTCGGGCTTGGTCGCCCCGAGGTTGCACTCGGCCCAAAGCAGGCCAGAGGGAAGGCCCAGGTCCACCCACCCGGCGGTCTCGGGAGTGACGGGGTCGGGGTTGACTGGGTCGGGGTCTTCGGGATTGACCGGGGTTGGATTGTCGGGGGTGGGGTCGACGGGCTCGTCCCTGTCGCAGGCGGCGAAGGCCAGCCCTGCCATCATGGCCACCAGGGCCAGCAGTTTGAAAAAATTTTTCATTTGTGTGTGTTTTTGCTAAAATTACTTTGCAAATATACACAAAATCCACGAAACAGACACAGACACATGAATTTTTTTTGTTAAAACACAAATTATCACGAATTTACAATTAACCAATTTACGTGTAATTTTTATAATTCATGCTTTCTCAATAGGAAATAGACGAAAAATATTCGGAATGAAGAGTTTTTTTTGAGATGCGGACAATAAAAGCACATTTTTGTAGTTTTGGGTAGGCATTTCAGAACGAAAAAAAGAAAGAAATATGATACTGTTAGACATTTCCAACGGCTGGAAGACAGCCATTATGGTGGTGGCACTGATAGCGGTGTTCTACCTGTTTATGATCCGCCCGCAGAGCCAGAAGGCGAAGAAGGAGGCGGCCTACCGCGACAGCCTCCAGAAGGGGGACCGGCTGATGACGGCCGGGGGCATACATGTGTCGTTTGTGAGCCGCGAAGGTGCGATGGCCACCGTCGAGGCGGCGCCGGGCTGCCGGATGAAGGTGCAGATTGCGACGCTGCAGCCGGTGCCGGAGAGGGGGTAGTGGTCAGTGGTCAGTGGTCAGTGGCCAGTGGCCAGTGGTCAGTGGCCAGTGGTCAGTGGTCAGTGAAAGAGTTATCACCAATTTTAGGTATTTTAATAAAAAACTTGGAAAACTTGCTACGTTTTCCAAGTTTTCTTTGTATCTTTGCAGCCGCAAATTCAATTTTGAATTTTGAATTTTGAATTTTGAATTAATTGACAATCAAAAACATACAGCCTAATGGCATCGGAAGACAACAAAGACAAAATCGTCGAAACAGCCCTGCGCATGTTCAATGAGCGCGGCCTGAAGGGGGCTACGATGGACGATATCGCGTCGGAGCTGAGGATGTCGAAACGGACCCTCTACGAAGCATTTGCAGGGAAAGAGGAGCTGCTGACGGAATGTCTGAACCTGGTGCAGAAACACACCAACGAGCGCCACCGCCAAGCGCACCAGCGGTCGGGCGAACCGTTGCTGGTAGCCATGTACATGCTGCGCACCAACGCGCTGTTCATCCACAAGTATCGGCGCCTGATCGAGGAGACCGAGCGCTACTACCCCGAAATCCACCACCGATTCCTGAGTGCCCACACCGATGGCCTGCGCGAGAAGATGCAATACGGCATGGATTTTGTGCGCAAGCAAGGCTACCTGCGGGCGGATGCGGACATCGACGTGGCCATCGACTTCTTCTGCGCCTTGACGCAGCACAAACGCCTTGCGAAGGTGGGAGACCGCGACGACTGCATTCGTCGCATCAACGAGATGTGTTTCACCTACCTCCGCGGCTTGATGAACACCGAGACGCTGGCTCGCTACGACAGCAAAGTGGGGCAGTTCGAGCAGGTGATGCACGATTTGGAGGAAGAAAGCGAGAAATGAGAAACAAAAAAATAATGTAATAATATAGAACAATGAGACTGAAAAGACTGACTCTGACCATGGCGCTTGCGGCGCTGGCCCTCGGGGCCGGGGCGCAGGAGCGCCAGACGCTCAGGCTGAGCCTCGAAGAGGCGCAACAATACGCTGTGGAGCACAACGCGGCGATGCAGAACGCCAACCTGGAGGTGAAGAAAGCCGAGATGGAACGCTGGAAGACCATCTCGTCGATGCTGCCGCAGGTGAAAGGCACTTTCGACTACCAGAACATGCTGGGCTATGAGATGGAGATGGGCATGGCCGGGCAGACCATCAAGATACCGCTGAACCCCAACGGCACTTTCGGCGTGAACGCCGCTGTGGCCCTGACGGGTGCGCAGGTGGTGGGCACGATGCTGCAGAACCTGGCGGTGGAGATGACCGACCTCAGCCGCCAGCAGACCGAGCTGCAGACCCGGGCCCAGGTGAAGAACGTATACGTGTCGCACCTGGTGATGCAAGAGACCATCGGCCTGCTCGACTCCTCGCTGGCCAACCTCGAGCGGCTGGCGGCGACCAGCCAGGCGGCCGTCAACGTCGGTGCCGCCGAGCAGGTGGACGCCGACAAGCTGCAGGTGCAGGTGGCCACGCTGAAAAGCAGCATCAACAGTACCAAGCGCTCGCTGCAGGTGCTGAAAAACTCGCTGCTGCTGCAACTGGGTGCCGACGCGGGCGCCGAGCTGGAACTGACCACCGACATGGACGAGATCCTGAGTGTCGACGCCGCCGCCCGCCTGATGCAGGAGCCGTTCCGCATCGAGAACAACTACGACTACCAGCTGCTGGCCAAGAACGAGGAGCTCGGCCGCCGGCAGGTGAACATGGCATGGATGGATTTCCTGCCCACCGTGGCCGTCTTCTACCAGTACAGTGCGAAGACCTATTTCGGCAAGGATGCCGGCATGAACATGACACCGCCCAACATGCTGGGCGCGAGCGTCAGCCTGCCCATCTTCACCAGCGGCACCCGCCTGGCCAATATCAAGAGCGCCCGCATCGCCCTGCAGGAGACGCAGAACAGCCGCCGCCAGGCGGAGGACGGCCTGCGCCTGCAGTACAACCAGCTGCGCTACGACCTCGCCTCGGCCCTGGAGAACTACGACATCCAGAGCAAGAACATGGAGGTCACGCAGCGCGTCTTTGCCAGCCTCTCGGAGAAATACAAGTACGGCCGCGCCAGCAGCCTCGAGCTGACGCAGGCTTCGACCGACATCATCTCGGCCCAAAGCAACTACATCCAGGCCGTGATGAATGTCATCAGCGCACAGGTGGCGCTGGAGAACCTGCTGAATGTGCAGGGGGGAGGAGTGAGGAATGAGGAGTGAGGAGTGAGGAGTGAGGAGTGAGGAATGAGGAATGAGGAGTCAGAAAAACATTTGTCTTAACTCCTTAACCACATAACTCCTTAACTCCCCCCTCAAAATAACAAAGGAAATAATAATAAACAATATGAATAAATACATCAAGACAGCAGCCCTCGCACTTGCCGCCTTTTCGTTGGCGGCTTGCGGCGGCAAGGGCGGCGACAACGCCGCCACCACGACCAAGAAAGAGGCCGAGAAGGTGAAAGTGCTCACCCTGGCGAGCGAACACATCGCGAAGACCCTCGAGCTGAGTTCCACCCTCGAAGGCTACGAGACTATGAACATCGCCCCCAGCCTGACGGGCCACATCGAGCACATCTACGTGGAGGTGGGCTCGCGCGTGGGCAAAGGCACCCTGCTGGTGCGCATGGACCAGACGCAGCTCAACACCACGCGCATCAACCTGGCCAGCACCAAGACCGAGCTGGACCGCGTCACCGCGCTGAAGGCCACGGGCTCGGTCAGCGAGCAGGTCTACGACCAGACCAAAGCCGGCTACGACCAGCTGGTGGAGAACGAGCGCTTCCTGGAGGAGAACACCTTCGTCAAAGCCCAGTTCGGCGGCGTCATCAGCGCCAAGAACTACGAGGACGGCGAGATGTATGCCGGCCAGCCCATCCTGACGCTGACCCAAATCAGCCGCCTGAAAGCCATCATCAACATCCCCGAGACCTACTTCCCGCTGGTCAAGCAGGGCATGAAAGTCGACATCGAGAGCGACATCTACCCCGGCCAGACCTTCCAGGGCACCATCGAAATCGTCTATCCCACCGTCGACCCGCAGAGCCACACCTTCCAGGCCAAGCTGAACATTCCCAACGGCGGCGAGAAAATCCGCCCCGGCATGTATGTGCGCACACGGCTGGGTGTGGGCGAGGTGGACGCCATCGTGGTCCCCTACCAGAGTGTGCTGAAACTCACCGGCTCGAACGACCGCTATGTCTTCGTGGCCGATGGCAATACGGCACGCCGCGTGGCCGTCACGCTGGGACAGCGCTTTGACGACCGCATCGAAATCATCCCCGTCGAAGCCGGGGCACTGAAGGCTGGCGACCGCCTGGTGGTCACCGGTCAGGCCCGCCTCGTCGACGGCGACAACCTTGAAATCGTTGAATAACCATGGCAATCTATAAGACAGCAATCAACAAGCCCATCACCACGGGCTTGATATTCGTGGCCGTCATAGTGCTGGGTCTCTTCTCGCTGACGCGTCTGCCTATCGACCAGATGCCGGAGATGGACCCGCCCTACGTCACCGTGATGACCACCTACGCCGGCGCCAACGCCAGCGACATCGAGACCAACATCACCAAGATACTCGAGAACTCGCTCAACTCGGTCGACGGACTGAAAAACATCACCTCCAACTCGAGGGACAACATCTCGGTCGTAACGCTCGAATTCGAGTGGGGCAGCAACATCGACGAGGCTCTGAACGACATACGCTCCTATGTGGACCTCATCTTCGACAACCTGCCCGACGGCGTGAGCCGCCCCATGATACTGAAGCTCAACTCCTCGGCCATGCCCATCATGGTCTACGGCTTCACGGCCAAGGAGAGCTACTCGGGCCTGGACCGCATACTGGAGGACAACGTGGTCAACGAACTCAACCGCATCGACGGCATCGGCAACATCACTGTCAGTGGCGCTCCCCAGCGCTACGTCTACATCGACCTCGACCCCAAGCAGCTGGACGCCTACGGCATCAGCCTCGAGCAGGTGGGTCAGGCCATCAGCGCCAACAACCTGGACCTGGCCTCCGGCACCGTCAAGATGGGCAAGGAGCAGTACCAGATGCGCGTCAAGGGTGAATACATCGAGAGCTCGGAAATAGCCGACATCGCTGTCGCCACCACCATGCTGGGCAAGCAGGTCTTTGTGCGCGACCTGGCCACCGTGCGCGACACCATCAAGGACCTCTCGCTCGACGAGAAAATCAATGGCCGCGACGGCGGACGCCTCATCATCACCAAGCAGACCGGCGCCAACACCGTGGCCATCGCCCGCCAGGTGAAGGCACAGATGGAAACCATACAGAAGACCCTGCCGCCCGACATCGAGGCCACCCTCATCCGCGACGGCTCGGAGGAAATCGTCAACGCCATCAACGGTCTCACCGAAAGTATCTTCTACGCCCTGCTCTTCGTGGTGCTGGTGGTGCTGGTGTTCCTCGGCAACTGGCGCGCCACCGTCATCATCGCCCTCACCATCCCCATCTCGCTAGTTACCTCGTTTATCTACCTGCTGCTGGCCGACAGCTCGCTCAACATCATCTCGCTGGCCTCGCTCACCGTGGCCATCGGCATGGTGGTGGACGACGCCATCGTGGTATTGGAGAACATCTCGAAACACATCGACCGCGGCGAGAACCCGCGCGAGGCCGCCATCTGCGCCACCAACGAGGTGTGGACCTCGGTCATTGCCACCACGCTGGTACTTGTGGCCGTGTTCGTGCCGCTGACCATGCTGCCCGGCATGATGGGTATCTTTATGAAAGAGATGGGCTGGATTATCACCATCGTGGTCTGTGTATCCACCGGCGCCGCCATCACCCTCATCCCCATGCTCTCCAGCAAGATGCTCAAGGAGCGCCCCTTCTTCTTCAAGAAAGAGGAGGAGGAAGCCTACCAGGCCAAGCGCGAACGCAACTTCTACAACCGTACCGTAACCCGCGCCTTCAACTCCCTCGACGCCGCCTACGCCAACCTGCTGCGCTGGTGCCTGGGCCACAAGCGCATCACCCTCCTCATCGCCCTGGCATTCTTCATCCTATCCCTCATGCCCCTCTTCAGCGGATCCATCGGCATGGACTTCATGAAGGAGCAGGACAACGGCAACATCAGCGTCAGCGCCGAGCTGCAGCGCGGCACCCGCATTGAGGAGACCCTCAAGACCGCCCGCCACATGGAGGAGGACATCTACCGCATACTCGGCGACGAGGTGCTGGTGGTCTCCACCTCGGCAGGCTCGAACGACGACGCAGGCTTCGCCGCACTCTTCAACTCCACCAACAACAACAAGATATCCATGTCCATCCGCTGCACCAAAAAGTACCACCGCGAGGAGACCATCTTCCAGATGCAGGAGAAGCTGCGCCGCTACTTCGCCGAGTATCCCGAGCTGGTAACCTTCCAGGTGAACCAGGGCGGCATGATGGGTGGCGGCAGCAACAACTCGCTGGCCGTGGAGATATACGGCTACGACTTCGACCAAACCACCAACTTCACCCAGGAGCTCCGCAAGCGCATCGAGCAGAATGTGCCCGGTGCCCGCGATACCAAGGTGAGCCGCGACGAGGACCGTGCCGAGTTGAAAATCACCTTCGACAAGCAGAAACTGGCTCTCCACGGGCTGAACGGCTCCACCGTGGCTCTGTATGTGCGCAATCGCGTCAACGGCATGACCGCCGGCTACCTCAAGGAGGACGGCGAGGAGTACAACATAGTGGTGCGCCTGCGCGAGGAGTACCGCTCTTCCATCTCCGACATCGAGCAGCTCTCCATCCCCACGCCCACTGGCAAACTTATCAAGCTCAACGAGCTGGCCCGCATCGAAGAATACTGGTGCCCGCCCACCATCGAGCGCAAGAACCGCCAGCGCTACCTAACCCTCACGGTGATGCCCTTCAACACCTCGCTCCAGGAGCTGGCGCACAACGTGCAGCATGAAATCGACCAGATGACGGTACCCTCGGACATCCACTATGCCCTGGCCGGCAGCTACAAGGACCAGCAGGACTCCAGCCGCGACATGCTGCTGCTCGGCCTGCTCATCATGATGCTGGTATACATCGTCATGGCTTCGCAGTTCGAGTCCTTCGCCAAACCCTTCATCATTATGTTCTCCATCCCCTTCGCCATCAGCGGTGTGGTGCTGATGATGTTCATCACGGGCAACAACATCGACATGATCGGCCTGCTGGGTCTCATCCTCCTCATCGGTATCGTGGTGAAAAACGGTATTGTGCTGGTGGACTACATCAACCTGATGCGCGAGCGCGACGTGCCGCTGGCCGAAGCCATTGCGCTGAGCGGCCAAAGCCGTCTGCGCCCCGTGCTCATGACCGCCTTCACCACCATCCTCGGCATGATCCCCATGGCTACCTCCACCTCCGAAGGCTCCGAGCTGTGGACCACGATGGGCCTGGTGGTCATCGGCGGCCTGACGGTCTCCACCTTCGTCACACTCCTGATTGTACCCGTCCTCTACGGCGTCTTCAACCGCCGCGGCGACATCGAGAAGAAGGAGAAGCAGCGCAAGAAATTCATATTTATGAACATTGATTTGAACGAACAATGAAAAGCATCCTGATAACCTACAACCAGGCAAACAACGAGCGTGTGGAATACATGCTCGACACGCTGGGCATCCGCGGCTTCACGCAGTGGGTCGACGTGCAGGGCCGCGGCCACCGGCAGGGCGACCCGCACCGCGGCACGCACACATGGCCCGAGCTGAACAACGCCATCCTCACCGTAGTCGACGACGACAAGGTGGAGCCCCTCCTCACCGCCGTCCGCAAGCTGGACCGCCGCAACGAAGAGGTGGGCATCCGCGCTTTCGTGTGGACGATCGAACAGATGGTCTGACCATTACACTGACACACAAGTGCTTATAACAAAGCCCGTGACTTTTGGACAAGTCGCGGGCTTTTTGTGAACGCTAGGGGAATGGTAGGGGTTCTCTAGGGGAATACTTCGACCCTTTCGCATTATTACCCATCGGTGGGAAAATAAGGGAAGATTTTAGAAGAGCTTGCTTATGTAGCGCTCGCAGCCTGCTGCGCGGAGGCTCCGGATGATGTCGCGGCGTTGGTCGGGGCGGTAGAAGAAGAAGAGGCGTCGCTGGTCGGCTTTGTCTCGGGGTGTGCGTGCGACGTGGAGGGGCTGCATGGTGGTGGGGTCGATGCCGGTGTAGTACATCTCGGTGGCGAGGGTCATGGGTGTGGGTGTGAAGTCCTGGATCTGCTCGAGGCGGTAGCCCATCTGCTTGAGGTCGAGAGCGAGGCGTGCCATGTCTTCGAGTCGGCATCCGGGGTGGGAGCTGATGAAGTAGGGGATAAGCTGGTAGCGGAGGCCTGCGTCGCGGCATATTTCGCCGAAGCGGCGTTTGGTTTCGCGGAAGAGGTCGAAGGAGGGCTTGCGCATGAGGTTGAGGACGTGGGGGGAGGAGTGCTCGGGGGCGACTTTGAGGCGGCCGGAGGTGTGGTGGAGGACGACTTGGCGGAAGTAGTCCCAGCCGTGGTTGTTGGGGTGGAAGAGGTCGCAGCGGATGCCGCTGCCGACGTAGAGGTGTTTGACGCCGGGGAGGGCGCTGACGCGGCGGAGGAGGTCGATCATGGGGCGGTGGTCGGAGTCGAGGTTGGGGCAGAGGGAGGGCATGGAGCAGCTGTAGCGCGCACAGCGGCGGCAGAGGTCGGGGTTGCGGCCGCGCATGCGCCACATGTTGGCCGAGGGGCCGCCGAGGTCGGTGAGGGTGCCGCGGAAGTCGGGGTCCTGCGTAATGAGATCCACCTCGCGCAGGATGCTGGCCTCGCTGCGGCTGGCTATCTGCTTGCCCTGGTGGGCGCTGATGGTGCAGAAGGAGCATCCGCCGAAGCATCCGCGATGGGTGTTGACGCTCCAGCGTATCATTTCGAAGGCGGGTATGGGGCCGCGCTTGCGGTATTTGGGGTGCGGCAGGCGCAGGTAGGGGAGGTCGAAGCTGGCGTCGATTTCGTCGGTGGTCATCGGCGGCTCGGGCGGGTTGACGACGACCATGCGGTCGCCGTGGCGCTGCACGAGGGTGGCGCAGTCGATTTTGTTGCTCTCACGCTCTATGACTTGATAGTTTTCGGCTTCGGCGCGCTTGCTCTTCTGGCACTCCTCAAAGCTGTGGAGTTCGATGACATCTGGCCGTTCACTCCCTTTCACTCCCGTGACATACGCCACCTGCGGCAGCATGCGGCACGCTTCTATGCCCTTGCCTTGCTCGAGCAGGCGAGCGATTTTGAGGGTGGTGCGCTCGCCCATGCCGTAGTTGAGGAGGTCGGCGGGGGTGTCGATGAGGATGGAGGGGAAGAGGCGGTCGTCCCAGTAGTCGTAGTGGGCGAGGCGGCGCATGCTGGCTTCGATGCCTGCGATGACGACGGGCACGTGGGGGTAGAGCTGCTTAAGGATGCGGGTGTAGACGTAGGTGGCGCGGTCGGGGCGGAAGCCGGCCTGGCCGCCGGGGGTGTAGGCGTCGTCGCTGCGGAGGCGGCGCGCGGCGGTGTAGTGGTTGACCATGGAGTCCATAGCGCCGCTGTTGACGCCGAAGAAGAGGCGCGGCGAGCCGAACTTGCGGAAGTCGCGCAGGTCGTCGCGCCAGTTGGGCTGGGGGATGATGGCCACGCGGTAGCCGGCGGCTTCGAGGGTGCGGCCTATGACGGCGGTGCCGAAGGAGGGGTGGTCGATGTAGGCGTCGCCGGTGACGAGGACGACGTCGACCTCGCTCCAGCCGAGGCGTTTCACCTCGTCCAATGTTATAGGCAGAAAGTGACCCATGACGCATGGGTAACGCTCCCCCCTACCCTTTTATTGTACAAATGCATTTTTCATTTTACAGTCTCTATTTTTTTCGTATCTTTGCAGCGTTGAAGTGGCAGCGCGCCACTCGACCTGAAGCACGTATCTTATAGAATAAGAACAAATTAAACATATATACTAGTATGAAAGTCAACCGCAGAAAAGAGATGTTCCCGGGCGTAAGCGACGCCGAGTGGAACGACTGGAAATGGCAAGTCAAAAACCGCATCGAGACCTACGAGCAGCTGAGCCAGTACTTCACCTTCAGCCCCGAGGAGGCCGAGGGTATCAAGCAGGCGCTGAGCAAGTTCCGCATGGCCATCACCCCCTACTACCTCTCGCTGATCGACCCCAACGACCCCTACGATCCCATCCGCCGCCAGGCCATCCCGGCCGGCCCCGAGTGCAACATCGCCCCGGCCGACCTCAACGACCCGCTGCACGAGGACGAGGACTCCCCCGCCCCGGGCCTCACCCACCGCTACCCAGACCGCGTGCTCTTCCTCATCACAGACATGTGCTCCATGTACTGCCGCCACTGCACGCGCCGCCGCTTCGCCGGCCAGAAGGACGACGAGAGCCCCAGCGAGCGCATCGAGAAGTGCCTGGCCTACATCGAGAAGACGCCCCAGGTGCGCGACGTGCTCCTCAGCGGCGGCGACTGCCTGATGGTCAGAGACCAGAAGCTCGAATACATCATCCAGCGCCTGCGCGCCATCCCGCATGTGGAAATCGTCCGCCTCGGCAGCCGCACCCCCGTGGTGTGCCCGCAGCGCATCACCCCTGAGCTGTGCGAGATGCTGAAGAAATACCACCCCGTCTGGCTCAACACCCACTTCAACCACCCCAACGAGTTCACCCCCGAGGCCGAGCAGGCCCTGGCCCGCCTGGCCAATGCCGGCATCCCGCTGGGCAACCAGACCGTGCTGCTGCGCGGCGTGAACGACTGCGTCCACGTGATGAAGAAACTCATGCACGAGCTGGTGCGCAACCGCGTGCGCCCGTACTATATCTACCAGTGCGACCTCTCCATGGGCCTCGAGCACTTCCGCACCCCCGTCAGCAAGGGTATCGAAATCATCGAGAACCTGCGCGGCCACACCTCCGGCTACGCCGTGCCCACCTTCGTGGTCGACGCCCCCGGCGGCGGCGGAAAGACCCCGGTCATGCCCCAGTACGTCATCTCGCAGAGCCCCGACAAAGTCATTCTGCGCAACTTCGAAGGTGTCATCACCACCTACACCGAGCCGCGCCACTACGAGGAGGACTGCCACTGCGAGGCCTGCCAGGCCAAGAAGCGCGTGGACGAAGGCGTCGCCTCGCTGCTCGAGACCGACCGCATGGCCCTCGAACCCAGCCACCTCATGCGCCACGAACGCAACAAGAAGAATTGAAAATTAACAGTTGAAAATTGAAACTTTTCGGCACAAACAATTGGAAATTATGGCGTGTACTTGTATGCGCCATAATTTTCAATTTTCAATTCTCAATTTTCAATTCTGTCAAGGCCCAGATAGCCGGACTGAACACGCTGACACTGCTTGACCTCTCGCCCTCGGCACGCACCTCGGGCCTGGGGTTCGACTACCTGGCCCTCCACTCCGACGACCCCACCCTAGCCCTCGACAATCCCTCGCTCCTCAACCCCTCCATGGCCCGCACCGGGTCGCTGTCGTTCTCCACCCTCTTCGACGGTGGGAACATGGGAGCACTGTCGTATGTGCATGATTTCAAGCACATCGGCCCCTTGGCATTCGCCTTCCGCTTCAACAACTATGGCCGCTTCCGCGCCTTCGACGAGGAGGAGACCCCGCAGGGCGAGTTCTCGGCGGCCGACTACGCGCTGGCCGTCTCGTGGGCTATGCCCATCGATTCGCACTTCGCCATCGGCGCCACCCTCAAACCCGTTCTTTCGCACTACGAGAGCTACCGCGCCCTGGCCCTGGCCATCGACCTCGCCGGCTCCTATTTCTCTGCCGACCGCCGCTTCGCCGCCACCCTCATGGCACGCAACATCGGCGCGCAGATTACCACCTTCGACCAAGCCGTCGAGCGTCTCCCTTTCGAGCTATCCGCATCGCTCTCCTACAAACTCTCCAAGGCTCCCTTCCGCCTCTTCTTCGCCGCCAGCGAGTTGCAACGGTGGGACCTGCGCTACGAAGACCCCCTGCGCCCCACCTCCACCACCGACCCCTTCACCGGCGAGACCACCAGCGAGGGTTGGTTCGAGGGAGCGCTGGACAACCTCATGCGCCACACACTCTTCGGCGTCGAGCTCAACATCGGCCGCAACCTCTTTGCCCGTGTCGGCTACAGCTACCGGCAGGCGATGGAGATGCGCGGCGCCGACGCCTTCAACCTCAGCGGCTTTTCCTTCGGCATCGGCATCCACACCCGCCGCTTCGACTTCAGCTACGCCCGCCGCAACTACCACCTTTCGCAGGCACCCAACTTCTTTACCCTCAGCTATAAGTTTTAAGAGATGCTACAATTCATCGTCTCCAACCAGACCAACCCCTATCTGAACATAGCGGTTGAGAACCACCTCGTGGCGCAGCCCGACGGCGGCGCCGTCACGCTCTACCTTTGGCGGAACCACCGCACGGTGGTCATCGGGCAGAACCAGAACCCCTACAGCGAGTGCAACCTCGAGGCGCTGGAGGCCGATGGCGGCTACCTCATGCGCCGCCGCACCGGCGGCGGCGCCGTATACCATGACGACGGCAACCTCAACTTCTCTTTTGTCGTCCCCAAGGCGCTCTACGACCTGCTGCGCCAGTTCTCGGTGCTGCAACAGGCCGTGGCCTCCTTCGGCATCAAGACCGAGCTCAGCGGCCGCAACGACGTGCTGGCCGACGGGCGCAAATTCAGCGGCAACGCCTTCAGCAAGGGCAAGCACCACGACCTGCACCACGGCACCATCCTGATCCGCGGCAACATGGGCGACCTGCAGCGCTACCTCCGCCCCAAGCCCGCCAAACTGCTCAAGCACGGCGTCAGCTCGGTGCAGAGCCGCGTGGTCAACCTCTCCGACCTCAACCCCGACATCACGCCCGACACCATAGCCCCGCGCCTGCTCGAGGCCTTCCAGCAGGTGTACGGCGGCACCGCCACGCACCTCGACTTCGATGCCCTCGCGAAGCATCCCGACGTGCAAGCCCTGCGCGACGAATTTGCCTCCGACCACTGGCGTCTCGGCAACTGGCAGCATTTCACCGCCCAGCGCAGCGCCCAATTCGATTGGGGGTCGGTGGACATCCAGCTCGACATCAGCGACAACACTATCCAAGAAGTGCAAATCGCCTCCGACGCCCTCGACCTCGCCGCCCTCGACCAGGCGCGCCAGCTTCTCAAAGGTGCCTCAACCGATGTGGCTCCACAATGCGACAACCCCATGCTGAAAGACATCTTTTCGCTCATATTTAAATAGAACAGTCTTATGTGCAAGATACTGAAAACCTTGTCCTTGATTGTATCGGCCATAACCGTGGCAGGCATGGTGTCCTGCGCAGCACACAAACATGGCGCCGGCGCGCGTCCGCAGCCGGAGGCGATACAGGCCGCGCTCGACAGCATCTGCAACGAAGGCTATAACCTTTTCGTCGCCGAAAGAATCAATTGGGTGGCCACCGACTCTGTTCTGGCGCATAATGACAGCGAACACATCGGAGGGAACATCATCTGGCAACCAAACAACAGCACCTGGAGCGCTGTCTTTTTCGACCGCGGGTACAAGAACTGCATTTTCGAGCTGACCTATAACACGGTCACCCAGGAGACGGATTTTTCCTACGAAACGAGACCCATCAGCGAGACTGAGCGGGCACAGTGGGATTTGAAGAGCACCATGGTCGACAATGCCATCGCAAACTACGGCGACAGCCTGCGCTACAACGGCGACTATGGCCGCCCCAACATCGACTTTGTGCGCATCGACACCAACACCGTGCGCATGTATATCCTCCAAGGTGTCGAGCGGTCCAATGTCATCCCGTTCGGCAACGACTACAGCATCGATTTCGACAACCAGGGAAACGCGAAATGCTTCCGACGCTATCATAAATCCTTCCTCCCGATGCAGACGGTGGACAAGGAGGGAAACAAAATGGAGACGAACTACCATTCCCATCTGAAGGACAACCCCTATATCACCCCCACGGACATCTGCAACTTCCTGCTTTACGGCAACGGGATGAAACAGATGGGGGTTCTGAGCACGGCCCTCGACGGCTACATCCTCTATAACGCCGAAAAGAATACGGCGGTGTTCCTCGCTCGGGAGGTGGTGGATAAGATTTTAAAATAAAGCTTAGTTGGCCAACCGCACGCGGGGGTCGAGGGCGGCGTAGAGGAGGTCGGTGAGGATATTGATCACCACCAACAGGACGCAGATGAAGAGGATGGCCCCCATGACGACGGGGAAGTCGTAGGTGTCCAAGGCGTCGACGATGACGATGCCCATACCTTTCCAGTCGAACACATATTCCACAAACACCGCACCCGCCAGCAGCGACGCCAGCCAGCCGGAGGCCGAGGTGACGACGGGGTTGAGCGCGTTGCGCAGGGCATGACGCACCACGACGCGGCGGTGACTGAGGCCCTTCGCGCGCGCGGTTCTTATATAATCCTGACTCAGGGCCTCGAGCATAGCGTTTTTGGTGAGCTGCGTGAGGGTGGCCAAGGGGCGTATGCCGAGGGTCAACGCCGGAAGGATGAGGTTCTTGAGGTCGAGGTGCTCGCCGTCGCCATAGTCGTCGACCGAATAGAGGTTGCCGAACATGTTGAGCCCCGTCCAGTCGGCGAGGACATAGGCGAAGAGCCAGGCGATGAGGATGGCGGCGAAGAAGCTGGGGAGCGACATGCCGAGGGTGCTGAGGACGAGGGTGGTGCGGTCGATCCACGAGTCTTTGTGCAGCGCGCTGACCACACCGAGCGAGATGCCCACCAGCAGCGCGAAGAGCATGGCCACCACTGCCAGGAGGGCGGTCTGCGGGAAGGCGGTGGCGATGATTTCGGACACCTTGCGCTGGCTTTGGTAGGAGCGACGCAGGTAGGGCTTCTTGAGCACGAGTGAGGTGGAGGAGATGCGGAGGAGGGTGGCGTAGTCGTACTTGTCGTCCGAGAGGTAGAAGAAGCTCTCGGGGTCGGCATTGTTGTGCAAGGATAGGGGCAGGAGGTCGTTGAGGTAGCCTGCGAACTGGACCATGACGGGGCGGTCGCGCCCGAGGTCGCGGTTGATGAGGGCGATGCTCTCTTCGTCGGCACGCTGGCCGAGCATCATGCGGGCCGGGTCGCCGGGGAGGATGTTGAAGAGGAAGAAGACGAGCGTCACCACCCCCAGCAGAACCAGGAGCCCGTAAAGGAGGCGTTTGGTGACATATCGCAGCATGACTATCTCAATCCGTGGACAACACTCTTTTTGGCAACAAAGTCCTTCAAGTAGAAGGGCTCGAAGTAGGCAACATCCTCGTGCCGACCCTCTTGCAGGTTTTGCATGGCGATGGGGAAAAGGCCTTCGGCCGAGGGGCGGAAGTCGAGGTCGAAGCGGGCGTGGGGATGGGCGCCTAGCACCTCGCGGCACTTGGCGGCGCCGTCGCCGACGAACATAACCTCGTGGGCATCGAGGTATTGGTTGTATATGCCTTTCTCGACGATATCGGCCGCCGTGGGGCGTAGGATTTCGAGGGAGGGGGCGACGAACATGGTGTAGCACTCCATGCGGCGGGCGTCAATCATGGGGCAGACGAGACCCTGATAGTCAGGGTGCTGGCGATAGTAGAGGGCAGCCATGGAGAGGAGCGTGGGGGCGGAGAGCAGGGGGATGGAGAGGGCATAGCAGAAGCCCTTGGCGGAGGAGACGCCGATGCGGAGGCCGGTGTAGCTGCCGGGGCCGGCGGAGACGCAGACGGCCGAGAGGTCGCGCGGCTGCAGGCGGCACTCCTTGAGCACCTCGTCGATGAAGACCTGCAGGCAAGTGGAGTGGGCGTTGGGGGTGTCGCTCTCGCGGCGGGCGACGATACGGCCGTCGGCGGCGAGGGCTACGGAGCAGACCTGGGTGGCAGTTTCGATGAGCAGCAGGTTCACGGGAAATCAGGAATTAGAGATTAGGAATTGGGAATATTATCGCATGTCGATGACCTCGACGTCGCGGTGGGCCTTGGGGTCGAATGAGTAGGAGCCGACGGGGAGGGAGAATTTGTGGCCGGAGAAGTCGTAGATCTCGCGGCCGGAGTCGTACTTGTGCATCTCGATGCGGCGCAGGGTGCCGTCTTTCTCGGCGACGAAGAGGCGCAGCTTGTGGTAGCTCTGCGCCGAGCGGGGCTGGAGGTCGATGACAGCGGTTCCGTCGTCGTCGGTGCGTATGTACTTGGCACGGAAGTTTTTATCGTAGTTGGCCACGAGGCGGGCGGGATTAAGCAGGTCCATGTCGTCGTCGCCCACGGTGGAAATGGTGACCTCCTTGGCCGCCTTGTTCCAGTGCCAGACGGTGGTGCCGTCGGAGATAATCTCCTGGCCGTCGAACTCGAGGCGGTACTTGCCGCGGCAGTAGCGCACGGTGGCCGACTGCTTGGCGAGCTGTTTCTTGTTGGCGTCGAGGGCGGTGCGGGTCACTGTGCAGCGGACGTTGTCCATGCGCCGCGCGGCCTTCTGGAGGGCGGCGGTGGCGTTCTCGTCGAGCCGGCCCTGCGAGGCATGGGTGATTTGCGCCTGGGCAGGATTGGAGAATGAAAAGTGGAAAAGGAGGAAAAAAAGGAGTGAAAGGGAGTGAAAGGGAGTGAAGGGGAGTGAAAGGACAAATCTTTTCATGACTGTGTATATTAAGTTCTACCTAACTCGAAGATTTAATGCAATTTTACGCCGATGATGTTCATGAACTCCTCGCGGGTCTTGGGGTCTTTCATGAAGGCGCCGGTGAAGTCGCTGGTGGTGGTGACGGAGTTCTGCTTCTGCACGCCGCGCATGGACATGCACATGTGCTGAGCCTCGATGACGACGGCCACGCCGAGGGGGTTGAGGGTTTCCTGGATGCAGTCCTTGATTTGCTTGGTGAGGCGCTCCTGCACCTGCAGGCGGCGGGCGAAGGCATCGACCACACGCGGTATCTTGCTCAGCCCCACGATGGTGCCGTTGGGGATGTAGGCCACGTGGGCCTTGCCGACGAAGGGGACCATGTGGTGCTCGCAGAGGGAGTAGAGTTCGATGTCCTTGACGACGACCATCTGCTTGTAGTCCTCGTGGAACATGGCCGAGCGGAGGATGTCCTCGGGGACGAGGTCGTAGCCGTTGGTGAAGAAAAGCATGGCTTTGGCGATGCGCTCGGGGCTTTTCAGAAGTCCCTCGCGCTCGGGGTCTTCGCCCAGCAGGCGGAGGATTTCCTTGTAGTGCGCCGCCAGCTCGGCCACACAGGCTTCGTCGTATTTGTCTATCTTTTGGTATCCGAGTTCCATATTCATGTATATTTAGTAGCCTATAACGCGGAAAAATTGTCTAAAGTATACAAATGTCCAAAATTTACACCAAAGTACAACCTTTCCCCATGTGGCCAATTTTTCTTTCCATTTGCACATTATCGTCAGGAAACCTTATGGGTACGGCAGGGGTTTGTCAGGGTAATGGCAGGTATCAAGTAGGGCTGTTCTTCGGCTGTTCTTCGGCTGTTCTTCGGTTGTTCTTCGGTTGCCACCCCACCCTGCCGGCGAGCCGACGGACGAAAAACCAGCATTGCCACCACACAATCAAAACGTTGCAAGAAAACCTCGGACGGAAACGATTTTGCAAAGATACGAAGTCCCGCGGACATTTGCAAGCGATGGGCGAAAAAAAAAAGAAAAGAAAAAATATTTTGCCGATTGGAAAAAAGTTAGTACTTTTGCAACCGCAAACCGACAGGACGGTTTGCCGAAAGAAAGCGCATTTTCGCCTTATTCCCAACCGTGAACTTCGACACTTCACATTCAAAAGCAATGCAGGGATAAACGAGAAAAGTGATGCTCCTATTGGGATTTGTATCATAGATGGTATACATCCACCGTGGAGCGGTTCATGATTCACATATACCTTGCATTACAGGGAGTCGAAGCCCTACGGTTGAGGATAGAGACATAAATGGATGGCTCCACTTTCTTCGTTGCATACAATCCTCTTCCCGGGCCGGAGAAACACCTCAACAGCGACGCGCCGATGCTATATAACCGGCACCAAACACAACAATGAAGAAAACATTGAGACACTGCATGTTCATCCTTGCCACTGCGGCCCTCTTCGCCGCCTGCGGCGACAAGGACAACGCCAACGACCCCTCCGACAGCCCCTCCGGCGGCGGCGACAACCCCGGCTCCAGCACCTACGCCTTCTCCGGCCGCAAGCTGGCCAAAGCCGTGGTGCACTACGAACATCAATATGGCAATACCTGGACGTATGACCTATCTTGGGAGGGCGACTTACTATCAGAAATTACTGAATATCGAGGGGATTGGGGGGATAGCCGCCGTTTTATTGTTGCATACGACGGGAATCGCCCCATAGCCATAAACGGTTACTGGGAAGACAGTCTTTTTGCCTCGGTCACCTACACCTACTCAGGCGAACACGTCACGCGCGTTCTCTATATGGAGCCTGATTCGGATTTCCCGAACAGACAAGTTGACTCATGCAGGATTTGGGACTACACCTATACCGATGGAAAGATTACAAAGATTGTAGAGACCGACTACAACATAATTCAATACGAAAGAATAACCAATCACCATCCTGATTTTGTAGAATCGGATGCACAGTCTCTTCTCTACCACACATGGGACGGAAATAATGTCGCCACAGTACGAGATGGAAAGAATAGGGAAGGTTCGTTTGAATACTCCGACAAGAGACCCGCATTCTGCCCACCAATGGGGCTCTTTGGTATAGAGCTTAACGATTTAATCAGCGGCAATCCTGCAGGGTGGGGGTATGTACATGGATACAACGGAATGTTCGGTGCTATATGGAGCAAAAATATCGTTACCAAAATGACCTACAGAAACGTGGATGACTACTACAATCTATCCTGGAGCTATGACGGCGACTATCCCACAAAACTTGTTTGGACAATCACAGACGAAGGCCGCAGTAGTACCTTTTCCGTGACCTACACCTACGTCGACTAGCGCCCCCAAGTGCACCTCCAGTCCCAAGGCCAACCGCATGTCGGCTTGGCCTTTTTTGTCCCCATCTTCCCCTCCTCTCCTTCCCTCGTCCGCTGCGATTCCATCGCAGCCCCTGTCCCTCTCCTAGAAAGGCTCCCCATAAGTTGCGGCACCGCCGCAACCACCCCCTGCTACCAATTGCGCCCTCCCCCCCCAAAAAAAAAGATGGTCCAAACGGGCAACAAAAAAAGGAGTCCCGAAATGGAACTCCTTTAAAAAGATTGGCGGCGACCTACTTTTCCACAAACAAGCGCAGTATCATCGGCGATGCAGGGCTTAACTTCTCTGTTCGGAATGGGAAGAGGTGAA
>CACWPQ010000019.1 GCA_902762805.1 uncultured Bacteroidota bacterium
CTGCAGCTGCGCCTCGCTGCGGCGGTCGTTGTAGTGGCTCGGCCGCGCGCGCATGCACCACCGGTCCCTCCACCGGTACCCGATCACCGTCCCCACCGTGCCGCGGAACGGCCCCAGAATTCCCTGTTCAATCTTTGCCATTGTATGCTGATATTAAATGTTATACTTTATTTCCCGTCGGCGCATCCCGCCCGACCGCACAGGCTGCGCATGTCGTGCAGCCCCCCGTTGTCCAAGTTGTCCCTGTTGTCGTTCATAAATATTCCTTTCCACCCATAACGCGCATGTCCCGTTTTTATTGCCCAACGATTAAAATATTTCATCAAACTATAGGCAAACTTTGATTGCCTTAAAGTGCTGATAATAAACGCCCGCCCCACGTCGAAACATGGGGCGAGCCTACTAACTTTATGAAAAAGAAAATCCTTTATTCGTCGCCCGACATCTCGTCGTCCGGGGCGAACTCAATCTGCTGCGGCGGCTCGGGGTAGATATTGTCCTTGATGATGTATCCCTTGTAGGTCTCCTTGATCTCCTGCAGGAAGGCATAGGCCTCCAGGCGCGTGCGGAAATCCCCCACCTTGACCTTGAAGTTGGGCTCGTCGTATATGATGTAGGCCTGCACCGTGGGGTGGTCGGTCATGAAACGGTCGCGCAAGCCGAAAGCGTTGCTCTTCGAACTGGTGCCCGAGAAAGAGGCAATCTGCACGCGGTAGCCCGGGATGGTTTTAGTCTTGGAATTCAGCTCGATATGCTTCTCCACCATCTGGTTCACCGCCACATCGCCCGTGACGCGCACGCGCCCCGTCTGCCCCATCGCCGACGATTGGGAAACCACTGCAATCACACCCGCAACGAGTGCTATCTTCATTATGGATTTCATCTTCCGTATTGTCTTAACTCCTTAACTCCTTACTCCTTAACTCCTTCCTGCTCAATAGCTCACCGTGTCCGTCAGCACGCGGCGCGGGCGCACCGTGAGCACCGGTATTTTCGAGTTGGTCAGCATCTGCTGCGCGTAGTTTCCCATGATGAGGTTCGAGAGCGAGCTCTCCTGCTCGGTCATGATGGCAATCATGTCGGCGTTGACGGAGTTGGCGTAGTCGATGGTGTCGAGGCTGACATTTTTGCCCACCTCGATGAACTTGGTCTGGTACTGCACGCCGGTCTTGTCGAAGTGGCGCTGCACCATGTTGATGTACTTGTTGACGATGGCGCGCACGTCCTTGGCGGTCGAGGTGTAGAGTCCGAGGAGGTGGATGGTGGCGCCGAAGGTCTTGGCGAAGGTGGCCGCCTGGCCGGCCTTCTGGCGGGTGTTGTCGCTGCTGTCGATGGGTACGACGATGGTTTCCAGCTGTTTGTTGAAGTTGAAGTCTTCGCGCAGGAGCAGCACCGGTGCGGGCGAGAGCTCGACGGTCTTGTAGGTGTTGCGTCCCAGGATGCCTTTCTTCATGCCGCTCATGCCGTGGGTGCCGACCACGACGAGGCTGGCCTCATCCTCTTCGGCCTGCTTGGCCAGCTGCTCGGCCGGGTTGCCCTGGCGCAGCACGTATTCCAGCTTGATGCCCTTCAGGAGGTGCGCCACGCCGGCGTTGCGGCGCTCTATCTCCTCGCGGATGGGCTTCTCGTCCTCGTTCTTTTCCTTCACGTATACCAAACGGATGTCGCTCTGCCACCGGTTGGCAATGTCAATGGCCAGGTCGACGGCATAGGCCGATCCGGACGAAAAATCGAATCCAACAACTACTCTGTTCATAATGGTTTTGTGTTAAAATTTCACGGCACAAAATTACAACTAATTTCCCAATTGACCAAAAAATATTTCCGTTTTCTTCTTTTTGGCTCTTTGTTCTGTGTGTGCAACGCGTTGGTATACACTTGATTGTGATGATTGTTCAAAAAAAAGTTTGTCCATATTATATATTATATGTATCTTTGCATCCGCTAATTAATGTTAAAAAATACATCTGAAATCTTAAAACACAACAAAATAACATGACTCAACAGATCTTGATTGCGGTATTGGTATTGGGTGCCATCGGCGCCTTCTTTGCCGTGGTGCTCTACTTTGTGGCCCAGAAATTCAAGGTGGTGGAAGACCCCCTGATCGATGAGGTGGCCGATGCGCTGCCCGGCGCCAACTGCGGCGGCTGCGGCAAGGCCGGCTGCCGCGCCTTTGCCGAGGCCTGCGTGGCCCAGGGCAACATGGACGGCCTGCGCTGCGCCCCCGGCGGCGAGCCCGTGGCCACTCGCATCGCCGAGCTCCTCGGCTGCACCGTCGAGCAGGGCGAGCCCCAGGTGGCTGTCGTCCGCTGCAACCCCTCCTTCTGCGGCGAGAAGCGCCGCGCCAACTACGACGGCCTCACCTCCTGCGCCTTCGCCGCCAGCGTCTTCGTGGGCGAGAGCGGCTGCGCCTTCGGCTGCCTCGGCTGTGGCGACTGTGTGGCCGCCTGCCAGTTCGACGCCATCCGCATGAACCCCCAGACCTCCACCCCCGAAGTCGACGAGGCCAAGTGCACCGCCTGCGGCGCCTGCGTCAAGGCCTGCCCCCGCCGCATCATCGAGCTGCGCAACAAGGGCCGCAACAACCGCCGCGTCTACGTCTCCTGCGTCAACAAAGAGAAAGGCGCCGCCGCCCGCAAGACCTGCGACAACGCCTGCATCGGCTGCTCCAAGTGCGAGAAGGTCTGCCCCGTCAGCGCCATCACCATCGCCGACAGCCTCTCCTACATCGACTTCACCAAGTGCATCGCCTGCCGCAAGTGCGTCACCGAGTGCCCCACCCAGGCCATCCGCGACGTCAACTTCCCCTCGCCGGCCAAGAAGGCCGAGCCCAAGCCGGCACCCGAGGCCCTCGAGGCCCCGAAGGTGGAAGTGCCGAAGGCCGAGCCGGTGGCTGTCCCCCAGGCCGAGCCCGCCAAGGCATAACCGTAGCAACAGATCAACGTATCAACCTATCAACATTGCTAGAATGAAGACTTTCAAAATGGGTGGTGTCCACCCCGAAGAAAACAAGATATCGAACGATGCCGCCATACAGGTGATACCGGTAGGTGCCCAGATGGTGGTCCTGATGAACCAGCACCTCGGTGCCCCCGCCACCCCCGTCGTCCAGAAGGGCGACAAGGTGAAGGTGGGCCAGCTTATCGGCGAGGCCCAGGCCTTCATGTGCGCCAATGTCCACTCGCCCGTCAGCGGCACGGTGGCCAAGGTGGAACCCGTCAAGGACGCCTTCGGCCTCCTCAAGCCCGCCGTCCACATCACCGTCGAGGGCGACGAGTGGATGGAGACCATCGACCGCACGCCCGACATCAAGCGCGAGTGCACGCTTGAGCCCGCCGCCGTGGTGGCCAAACTCAAGGAGATGGGCATCGTCGGCCTCGGCGGCGCCACCTTCCCCGCCCACATCAAGTACAGCGTGCCCGAAGGCAAGAAAGCTGAGTACCTCATCATCAACGCCGCCGAGTGCGAGCCCTACCTCACCTCCGACTACCGCGTCATGATGGAGCATGCCGAGGAGATCTGCATCGGCATCAGCATCCTGCGCAAGGCTCTGGGCGTCCCCAACGCCTACGTCGGCATCGAGAGCAACAAGCCCCAGGCTATCGCCCGCATGCAGGAGGTGGCGCGCCAGTTCGAGGGCATCGTTATCGAGCCCCTCAAGGTGAAGTACCCGCAGGGCGCCGAGAAGCAGCTCATCAACGCCGTTACCGGCCGCAAGGTGCCCAGCGGCAAGCTGCCCATCGACGTGGGCTGCGTGGTCTCCAACGTCGGCACCACCTTTGCCGTCTACGAGGCCATCCAGAAGAACAAACCCCTCATCGAGAACATACTGACCGTTACCGGCAAGAAGCTGCCCACGCAGCACAACTGCCTGGTGCGCATCGGCACCACCTTTGCCGACATCGTCAAGCACACCATCGGCGAGCTGCCCGCCACCACCGGCAAGGTCATCTCCGGCGGCACCATGATGGGCAAGGCCATCGTCAACCTCGACGCCCCCACGGTGAAGGGCAACGCCAGCGTGCTGGTGATGGACGAGGGCGAGGCGCGCCGCGCTCCCGAGACCGCCTGCATCCGTTGCGGCAAGTGCATGAATGCCTGCCCGATGGGGCTGGAGCCCTACCTCTTCTCGTCGCTGGTCAAGGCCGGCCGCACCGAGGAGGCGCAGCAGAGCAACATCCTCGACTGCATCGAGTGCGGCTGCTGCTTCTTCAGCTGCCCCGCCAACAAGCCGCTGACCGACGAGATACGCCTCGGCAAGAACCGCGTCCGCGCCATGATGGCCGCAAAAAAATGATTTTGAATGTTGAACTTTGAAATATATTATTAATATATGAACCTATTAAGTATATCGGGCTCGCCCCACGTGCATAGCGACGAGTCGACCAAGAAAATCATGTGGCGTGTCAACCTGGCCCTCGTGCCGGCCCTGCTGGTCGCCATCGCCTACTTCGGACTGAACGCCCTGCTGGTGAGCCTCATCGCCGTGGCCAGCTGCGTGCTCTTTCAGTGGCTGATTGAGAAATACATCCTCAAGGTCCCCACCACCATCGGCGACGGCTCGGCCGTCATCACCGGCCTGTTGCTGGCCTTCAACGTGCCCTCCACGGTCGACATGATGTGGATTGTCGTCATCGGCGCCCTTGTGGCTATGGGCATCGGCAAGATGGCCTTCGGCGGCCTCGGCAAGAACCCCTTCAACCCCGCCCTGGTGGGTCGCGTCTTCCTGCTCATCTCGTTCCCCGTGCAGATGACCACCTGGCCCGTGGTGGACGGCATCTTCCCGATGAATTTTGATGTCGCCACCGGCGCCACGCCCCTCGGAGCCTTCAAAGAGGGTGCCCTGCCGGCCGATGTCACCCTTTGGGATGCCTTCCTCGGCCATGTCGGCGGCTCGCTCGGCGAGGTGTCGGCCCTGGCCATCCTCCTCGGCGCCTGCTACCTGCTGTGGAAGAAGGTCATCACCTGGCATATCCCCGTGGCCTTCATCGGCACCGCCCTGGTCTTCAGCGCCATCCTCTGGCTGGTGAACCCCGAGCAGTACATGGATCCCCTCATGACCATCTTCACCGGCGGCATCATGCTCGGCGCCTGCTTCATGGCCACCGACATGGTCACCTCGCCCATGGCCAAGAGCGGACAGCTCATCTTCGGCTTCGGCTGCGGCCTGCTGACCATCATCATCCGCAATTGGGGCGCCTATCCCGAAGGCGTCAGCTTCGCCATCCTCCTGATGAACAGCGTTACGCCCCTCATCAACCGCTGGTGCAAACCCGCCCGCTTCGCCGCATAAAACTGAACACTGACCACTGAACACTAAACACTGAATAATTATGGCAAAGAAAGCACAATCCACACTCGTCAATATGCTGCTCGCGCTGACGGCCATCGCCCTGGTGGCGGCCGCGGCCCTGGCAGCCCTCAACGGCGTCACCAAGGAACCCATCGCCAAAGCCCAGCAGGCCAAGGTCGAGGAGGCCATCAGCGCCGTGCTCCCCGCCTTCGACAAGCTGGAAACCAAAGAGGTCGACGGCAACAAATGCAATCTCGGCTACGATGCCGAGGGCAACCTCGTCGGCGCCGCCATCGAGGCCGGCAACGACAAGGCCTTCGGCGGCCGCCTGCAGCTGATGGTCGGCTTCGACAAGGACGGCAACGTCTACGGCTACCGCATCCTTGAAACCCACGAGACCCCCGGCCTCGGCGCCAAGGCCGACACCTGGTTTCAGGCCGACGGCAAGGCCCCGGTGGTCGGCAAGCACCCAGAGCAGAGCAACCTCACCGTCAAGAAAGACGGCGGCGAAGTGGATGCCATCAGCGGCTCCACCATCACCTCCCGCTCCTTCCTCCTCGCCGTGGCCGACGCCTACGAAGTCTTCAAGAAAATCAACGCCTAACCCTCTAGAACACACACCGCTATGAACGCAAAAGATATAATCCGCAACGGCCTCGTCAAAGAGAACCCCATCTGGGTGCTCATCCTCGGCATGTGCCCCACGCTGGCCACCACCACCTCGGCCATCAACGGCCTCAGCATGGGCCTGGCCACCACCTTCGTGCTGATGATGTCCAACATCGTCACCTCGCTCCTCAAGAGCGTCATCCCCGACAAGGTGCGCATCCCCGCCTTCATCGTCGTCATCGCCACCTTCGTCACCATGGTGGAGATGGTGATGAAAGCCTACCTGCCGGCCCTCTACGACAGCCTCGGCCTCTTCATCTCCCTCATCGTGGTCAACTGCATCGTGCTGGGCCGCGCCGAAGCCTTCGCCTCGAAAAACAGCGTCGGCCACTCTTTCCTCGACGGCCTCTTCATGGGCCTGGGCTTCACCTGGGGCCTCACCCTCCTGGGCATGGTGCGCGAGCTGCTGGGCACCGGCTGCATCTTCGGCCACAGCCTCATCGGCGGCGCCGACGGCATGCTAATGATGATCCTCCCTCCGGGCGGCTTCATTGCCCTCGGTCTGCTCATGGCGCTCATCAACCACCTGCGCAACCGAAATGTTAAAAAAGCATAAAAAGTGTTAAATTTTGAGCCGATTTTCGCACTTCTCCGTCTATAAGATATAGAGAAGTGCGAAAAACGAATAAATACGTATACCATCATGAAACGAATCATCCTCACCGCCGCCCTGCTCTTGGGTGCCCTCGGGCTGAAAGCCCAGGACTGCGACGCCATCATGTTGCCCTATTTCCACAATGATAAGGCACAAGTGGACAATTATAAAGCCGTAGCTCCAGAGAAGTACAAACTTCGTTGTCTCTTTGGGAGGTCGGCATTCTATGAGACCGATGTGGCTCCAGAGAACGCGGTGATGATGTCAATTGGCGATGTCGTTGACCCCGTGACGAGCAAGCCGCTGCCCAAGAATTTTAAGGTGAATCTTGATGTTATGGGATTCTACCACTATAATTTCAGGGCTCTTCGCGCTGCCCATGCTGATAGGCAGATCTGTTTTTCCACTCCGGGTTCCACCCATCGTTATCTCGTCATGCGGACGCATGAGGAGATGCAAGAAGAAATAGCCGAGTTTGAAAAATCAATGACTAAATAGATATGAAAAGGATAGGATTATTTTGGATAAAGTCACTCCTCTGGCTTTGTCCGATCGGACTTTCGGCTCAGGTCGATATTTACAATGTGGATGCTGCGAACAATGGCACCACAGTCAACTACGACATTGTTGGAAGTGCCGTCGGAATCTGCGATAACGGAGGTCCGGATGCAAGATACACCCCGGGCGATTACTATTTAACCGTCACTAGCAACTGTGTGGCTCCCAATCGTTTCTGTTTTATTATCAGCGAATTGGATATTGCCTGCACAGACACGCTGTTTATTTACGACGGACCCGATACCAACGGTGCTGTCCGTGCAAAAATCAACAACTGTACTGGGCACGCCATAGACGACCTCGTGTATGTGTCAGCCGCAAATACCTCCGGAATGCTTACCGTGCGTCTCAAATCTGCCAATACTACTGTGGGTGGCACCGGATTTACATTGACGGCACGTTGTTTCGTCCCATGTGAGAATATCTACGCCGAGATAGATTCCATGTTCTACCGCACACGCAACGGCGTCATCTACGACTCGGCCTACCAGCGCCAAGTGCCCGTCTACGACACCACCTACAACGTCAACTCCAACGGCGACACCCTCGGCATCAGCGCCATCGACACCTCCTACTTCACCGGCGTCCACCTCTGTGTCGGCGACGGCGTCATCTTCCGTGGCCATGGCGTCTACACCTACGACCACGGCTACTACACCCCCTCCGACGCCACCACCCATTTCACTTGGGACATGGCCAACGAGGGCGACACGCTGCAAGGCATCGGCATGACGGAAATCCACTATGACCAGTACCAGCGCACCGGCTGCTACGACCTCACACTCACCATCGTCGACGAGTTTGGTTGCACATCGAATATCCTCACCTCCGTCCGCATCCGCACCTCGCTCAACCCCTTGAAGACCATCTTCACCATCGGCGACATCTGCAACAACGCCGAGCGCCTCGTCTCCATGGGCTACGACGGCGACAATGCCACCCTCACCCTCCGCACCATCGAAAACCAAATGACCGTCTCCAAAGTCAACGAAGTCCGCACCTTCATCCCCGATGGATGCGCCGACGCGTCAGGTTCCACTTGCTATTCCGCTCCTGTTCTTTTTACGGAGTTCCCGCCGAGCAAGAGGGTGACTTCGGGAGCTGACGTTTGTTCCATCTGTATCAATATGGAGCACACATTTATGGGCGATATCTCTGTCCGCCTAGTGTGTCCTACGGGCAACAAAGCTCCCCTCTTCTTCGGAAACTACGACCCGGCTCGCGCCGCCCTTCCCTCAACCGAAAAGGTAGCTGGTGGCCCTGGTATGCATGGCAGCGGTACTGATATGGGCTGCCCCCACAGCTCCAATAATGGCTGCGACACCGTCCAAAACCCCTATGGTGTGGGATTCGACTACTGCTTCAGCCGCAACGTAGATTACACCCTCGTCACGGGCGATCCTGCTGGTTCCATTATTGGCCGACCCTCGCCGGGCAACTACTACATCACTACCAGTTCTGCCTATACCATCGCGGTCAATCCCCCTGTAACCTATACTATCCCCGCAGGCTTTGGCTCCTATTCCGGCCAGACGGTGAGTTATAGCAGTACTACCAAAAAACCCAGCAACCACGAAGAAAAAACTGACTATTATCTGCCCTACACTGACTTCTCCGAACTCATTGGATGTCCTCTCAATGGTACTTGGGCTATCGAGATATGCGACGACTGGCCTGGCGATAACGGCTGGGTCTTCAACTGGAGTCTCGACATCTGCGGCGTCTCCCAAGATCAGGACTGCCGCTACGAGGTCGCCATCGACTCTCTCGTCTGGCGCCCACGCCCCGGCCACGAGGACTATGACCTCGGCCGCTACCGTGGCCTCCAGGTCCGACGCGAAACGCCCATCGTCTCCTACCTCTCCTCGCCCGACACCGCCGGACACTTCCCCATCGACGTCTTCATCTACGACGAATTCGGCTGCATCTGGGACACCACCACCTCCATCACCACCTACTGGGCCCCCGAGCCCGACCTCGGCCCCGACACCACCCTCTGCGGCGTCTCCACCATGACCCTCGACGCACGCGACCGCCACTCCGAACTCCCCTCCGAAAACTACACCTACCTCTGGAACCCCTTCGGACAAGAAACCTCCACCATCGAGACCTCCAGCGACGGCGAGGATGTGGGCGACATCACCTACATCGTCGAAGTGAAAAACACCCGCCGCAGTACCGTCTGCACCACCCGCGACACCATCTTCATCCGCCAGCGCAAGCAGCCCTATCCCAGCTTCCTCTCTGAGCCCCTTTCCTTCGAAGGCTGCGCTCCCTTTACACTCTCGTTCGAGAACAGGAGTTCCAACACCGATCGCCACTTCTGGGATTTCGGCGACGGCATCACCTCCGAGCACGAAAGCCCCGTCCACACCTACGCCGAAGGCATCTACACCCTCAAATACTACGCCCTCTCTGACGATGGATGTGTCGACTCGGTAATCTCGCCCAACGGCATTGTTGTCTACCCCACGCCTAAAGCCAACTTCATTTGGGAACCCGTCTACCCCTCGGTATCGCACCCCATCGTCCAATTCACCAACACCACCCAACCCCACAGCGGCAACAGCCAGTACCGATGGGAATTTCAGTACGACCGCAACAACAACCTCTCCGTCCACACCCTCACCGACCGTAACCCCACCTTCAACTACGCCACCTACGCCAGCGACGACGGTCTCTCCGGCAACTACGCCGTCCGCCTCATCGCCTTCACCGACAACCTCGCACCCTCCGGCAACCGCATCCAATGCCGCGACACCGCCGAAAACATGATACTCATCATCAACGACTTCCTCCAGTTCCCCAACGTCGTCACCCCCAACGGCGACGGCATCAACGACCGCTTCGTCATCATCAACCTCCTCGACGGCATCGGCTACCCCATCAACCAGCTCGACATTTACAACCGCTGGGGCACCCGCGTCTACCACAAGGAGAACATCTCCAGCGACGAAGACTTCTGGGACCCCGCCGACCTCCCCGCAGGCACCTACTTCTACCGCTTCTCCGCCAAAGGCTACAGCGGCAACATCGAACACAACGGCGCCATCGAAGTCGTCAAATAGCATACCCTCCCCAAAAAAATCCATCCTTCACCGAGCCTCCCCGCACCCGCGGGGAGGCTCTTTTTTTGCCCCTCCCACTCGCCGCCTGTGCTATCGCATTGACAACCAGTCTTGTCGATATTTCCTCCCTCCATGTCCGAAAAAAGTCGTATCTTTGCACCCCCGAAATGATAGACCAGGAGACCATACAACGCATCATGGATGCCGCCCGCATCGAGGACGTCATCGGCGACTTTGTGTCCCTCAAGAAGCGTGGCGCCAACCACATCGGCTGCTGCCCCTTCCACAACGAGAAGACACCCTCCTTCTACGTCTCCCCCTCCAAAGGCATATTCAAATGCTTCGGCTGCGGCGAGGCCGGCGACGTCGTGGCCTTCCTCAAAAAGCACGAGCACTTCACCTACCCCGAAGCCCTCCTCTACCTGGCCAAAAAATACAACATCGAAGTCCGCGAAGAGGAGCAGACCGAGGAGCAGCGCGAACGGCAGAACGAGCGCGACGCCCTCTTCCACCTCTCCGAGTTTGCGCAGAAGTACTTCGCCGACCTCCTCTACAACGACGAAATGGGGCGCGCCGTCGGCCTCTCCTACTTCCACTCCCGCGGCCTCTCCGACGAAATCATCCGCCGCTTCGGCCTCGGCTACTGCCTCGACGAGTGGACCAACTTCACCGACCACGCCCGCCGCAACGGCTACAGCGACGCCGTCCTCGACAAGACCGGCCTCACCATCTTCAAGGAAGACACAGGCAAGAGCTACGACCGCTTCCGCGGTCGCGTCATGTTCCCCATCTACAGCATCTCCGGCCGCGTCCTCGGCTTCTCCGGCCGCATCCTCAGCTCCGAGAAGCAGGCCGCCAAATACGTCAACTCGCCCGACAGCGACATCTACAACAAGTCCCGCACCCTCTACGGTCTCTTCCAGGCACGCACAGCCATCTCCAAGGCCAACAAGTGCTATCTCGTCGAGGGCAACATCGACGTCATCTCCATGCACCAGTCCGGTGTCGAGAACACCGTCGCCTCCTGCGGCACCAGCCTCACCGTCGAGCAGATACGCCTCATCAAGCGCTACACCCCCAACGTCACCGTCCTCTACGACGGCGACTCGGCCGGCATCAAGGCCGCCCTCCGTGCCGTCGACCTCCTTTTCACCGAGGGCATGCACGTCCGCGTCGTCCTCTTCCCCGATGGCGACGACCCCGACTCCTACGCCCAGCGCCATGGCTCCGCCGCCCTGCAGGACTACCTCGCCCACCACGAGGACAACTTCGTCATGTTCAAGACACGCGTCCTGCTCGACTCCGTCGGCAACGACCCCATCCGCAAGGCCGAACTCGTCAAGGAGACCGTCCAGACCATCGCCCTCGTGCCCGACCTCCTGGAGCGCACCGAGTATATCGCCCAGTGCGCCTCACTCCTCTCCGTGCCCGAAGAGGCCCTCGCCTCCGAGCTCTCCAAAGCCATCAACCGCAACCGCCAGCGCGCCTACGAGGCCGACTCCCAGCCCCAGCCCTCCCCCCAGCCCGCAGAACCTGGTCCCACTAGTGATACTAGTCCTACTAGCCCCACAGTCCTCCCTCCCCCCGACCCCCGCGAGGCGCACCTCGTCAAACTCCTCCTCAACTACGCCAACCAGCCCATCGACGTCACCCTCCCCGACGACAACGGTGCCCCCCAGCACTACACCTACCCCCTCTACGAACTCATCGTGGGCGACCTCCAGGCCGACGACCTCTCCTTCTCCCACCCCCTCTGCCAGCAGGTCTATTCCTACTTCGCCTCCGCCCTCGACCGCGGCGAACCCGCCGACCCCACCCACTTCATCACCGCCGACGACGAGCCTCTGCGCCAGTTCGCCATCTCCCTCATGGTCGACACCTACCGCGTCAGCGACACCTGGCGCAAGAAGCAAATCTTCGTCCCCAAGCCCGAAGACAACCTCAAGACCGACGTCTCCGAGGCCCTCCTCAGCTTCAAACTCAAGTACCTCGACGACCGCATCGCCGCCAACGCCCTCGAACTGCGCCAGGCGCAGGGCGACGACCGCACCCTTGCCCTCCTGCAAGAGAAGAAACAACTCATCGACCTCCGGCGCCAGATAGGCATCGCCCTCCACCGCGTCATAAGTTAAACTCATACATCTATGGACATTCAATCGCTCAAACTACGCTACGACATCATCGGCAACGACCCCAAGTTGCTCCTGGCCCTCAACAAGGCCATCCAGGTGGCCCCCACCGACCTTTCCATCCTCATCACCGGCGAGAGCGGCGTCGGCAAGGACGTCTTCTCGCGCATCATCCACGAGAACTCCACCCGCAAGCATGCCCGTGGCGGCCGCGGCCTCATATCGGTCAACTGCGGCGCCATCCCCGAGGGCACCATCGAGAGCGAGCTCTTCGGCCACGTCAAGGGCGCCTTCACCGGTGCCGACCGCTCGCGCAAGGGCTACTTCGAGGAGGCCGACGGCGGCACCATATTCCTCGACGAGATTGGCGAGCTGCCCCTGGCCATGCAGGTCAAGCTGCTGCGTGTGCTCGAGAACGGCGAGATCATACCCGTCGGCAGCAGCACGGCGCAAAAAATCAACGTCCGCGTGGTGGCCGCCACCAATGTGGACATCGTCGAGGCCGTCCGCACCGGCCGTTTCCGCGAGGACCTCTACTACCGCCTCAACCAAATCAGCATCTACCTCCCGCCCCTGCGCGAGCGCAAGGACGACGTGCCGCTGCTGTTCCGCAAGTTCTCCTCCGACGTGGCGGAGAAATACCACATGCCCCCCATCGTGCTCACCGACGCCGCCAAGCGCGTGATGATGGACTACCCCTGGTATGGCAACATCCGCGAGCTGAAGAACATCACCGAGCAGATAGCCGTGGTGGAGACCGAGCGCACCATCACGCCCGAGATACTTCAAAACTACCTCTCCTATGTCCCCACCGAAAAGATGCCGGCCCTGGTGGATGGCAGCCAGCCCTCGGGCGGCAGCCAGATCACCGACCGCGAGCTGCTGCTCAAGGCACTCACCATGGGGCAGATGATCAACGAGATGCGCTCCGAAATCAACGACCTGCGCCAGATGGTGAGCCAGATGAGTGGTCAGTGGTCAGTGGTCGGTGGTCAGAGTGCCGACGTGTCGCACCCCGCTCCCCCTTCGCTGCCCACCAACCACTGGCCGCTGGCCACCGGCGAGGAGGAGGAGTTCGTCACCCCGGAAGTGATCGAGGACGAGTCGCTAGGCCTCGAAGACCGCGAGCGCAAGGCCATCGTGCGCGCCCTGGAGCAGAACCGCGGCAATCGCAAAGGGGCGGCCGCCGACCTGCACATCTCCGAGCGCACCCTCTACCGCAAGCTTAAAGAATACAACATCAGCGAGTCATGAAGACCAACGATATACGCATCTCGCTGCCGGCGTCGAAGAGCATGAGCAACCGCTGGCTGATGATTAACCACCTGACGGGTGGCCACTTCCGCGTCAATAAAGTCTCCACCTCGGGCGACACGCGCCTGCTGCGCCGCTTGCTGACGCAGCTGGAGGAGGGCAACTCCAACGTCTACTACTGCAACAACGCCGGCTCGGTGGCGCGGTTCCTGATGCCCCTGCTCGCCATCACCCCCGGCCACCATGTCCTGACCGGCGACGAGCGTCTCTGCCAGCGACCCATGGCGCCACTGATCGACTCGCTGCGCCAGATGGGCCTCCGCGTGGAATGCACCGGCGAGGAGGGGTTCCTCCCTTTGAACATCCAAGGCGGCGTGCCCACCAAGCGCACCGTCGGCGTCGACCCGTTGCTCAGCAGCCAGTTCGTCAGCGCCCTGCTCCTCATCGCACCCCGCATGCCCGAGGGCATCTCCCTGACGATGACCCAGCGCCCCACGTCGCGACCCTATATCGAGATGACCTGCGACGCCCTGCGGCAGGCCGGCATCGAGGTGCGCCGCTCGTCCAACGGACGCACCTACTACGTCAGCCATTTCGCTGGACGCCCAAAGGCCGCCACCATCAACATCGAGCGCGACTGGTCCTCGGCCTCCTATTTCTACACCATGGCCCTGCTCCGCCCCGACCTGCGCATACGCCTGCTGGGATTGCAGCTCGATTCATGCCAGGGCGATGCCGCCACCGACCGCTTCTTCCGCCTGCTCGGCGTGCAGTCCACCGAAGTGCGCTCGCCCTACCGCGCCGCCGGACGCTCCATCACCGTGCAGGGTGGGGGAGAGGTGTCGCGGCTGGTACACTTCAACTGCCTCGACTGCCCCGACCTCGTTCCCACCTTCGCCGTGGCCGCTGCGGCGGCTGGAGTGAAAGCCACCCTCAAGGGTGTCAGCAACATAGCCCTCAAGGAGAGCGACCGCATGGAGGCCATCCGTGCCGAGCTCGAGCGCATGGGGGGACGTGTAACCAACAGCGGCGAGGAACTCACCATCCACCCCGCGCACCTCAATCCCACCCAACCCGTGCGCACCTACGGCGACCACCGCATCGCCATGGCTTTCGCACCGCTGCGCCTGCGCTTCCCCGAACTCCAAATCGAAGCGCCCGAAGTGGTCGACAAGTCGTTCCCCGAGTTCTGGGAACAGTTCCAGTTGGTTTTGGATAACAAGGTTTGAAACGGGTCATCGTCATCACGGGGCCGACGGCTGTCGGCAAGACGGCGGAGGCGATACGCCTGGCCCGCGAGCTGGGAAGCGAAGTGGTCAGCTGCGACTCGCGACAGTTCTACCGCGAACTGCGCATCGGCGTGGCTCGCCCCTCCATCGAGGAACTCTCCTCGGTGCCCCACCACTTCATCGCCTGCCGCTCCGTAGCCGAGCCCTACAACATCTCCACCTACGAACAAGACGCCCTGGCCCTCATCGCCGAGCTGCACCGGCGGATGGCGACGGTGGTGGTCGTGGGCGGCAGCGGCCTCTACATCGACGCCCTGCTGCACGGCGTGAGCCGCATGCCCGACCCCACGCCCGAACTGCGTCAGCAGATGCAGGCCCTGCCCCTCGACGAAAAGCGCCTCTTGCTCCAGCGCGTGGACCCCGACTACTACGCCCGTGTCGACCTGCGCAACCCGGTCCGCCTGCAGCGCGCGCTGGAGGTCTACTACATGACCGGGCGCCCCTACAGCGCCGTGCTCGCCGAGAGCCGTCAGGCCGCTCGCCCCTTCGAGGCCGAGGTGCGCGTACTCCAACTCCCGACCCCCGACCTCCGCCACCGGATCGACCGCCGCGTCGACGCCATGATCTCCGAGGGACTGCTCGAGGAGGTGCGCTCCCTGCTACCCTTCCGCCACCTCAACACCCTGAACACCGTCGGCTACCGCGAACTCTTCCCCGTGCTCGACGGCACCGCCACCCTCTCCGAAGCCATCCAGGCCATCAAACTCAACACCTGGCACTATGCCCGCAAGCAGCTGACCTGGATGCGCCGCTACTCCACCACCACCGCCACCCCCACATAAACCGACCCCGACACCTCAAACGGCAGCCTCTGCCGCCCCAGCGCCTCGTCCCACTCCGCCTGCCGGTTCGTAGTCCGCACAAAACCGTACACGTGCATCCGTTCCCCGGCCCACACACTCGGCAGCTCCAGCTCCACTCGCCCCACCGTCCGCGCCACTCCGCCGCTCATCACCCCGTAGCCCAGCCCCTCCCCATACGCAAACACATACACCTCGTCCCTCACCCCAGCCCCGGGCGTCTCCATGTTCGCATCATACGCCACCACCACCTTCCCTCCGCTCTCCGCCGCCACACCGCTGAACATCACCCCCACCGCCGGCCCCAGTGCCACCACCAGCTCGCCATACCTCACCTCCGGCTCCATCGCCGTGCTCACAGCGTCGGCATTCAGCTTCGTAAACAGATTTCTGTAGTGCAATCCGGCATTCTCCGCCGCGGCACTCAACCCCAGCGCCGTCGCCGGCACAAAAGCCCGCGTCAGCCCCATCAGCCGCCTGAACCGGGCACGGTTGGCCTGCTGCGCCTCCGTCCGCGGATTTCTCACATGCGGCTGATACGCCGAATACACCTGCTCCCTGCGGTAGATCCTACCCACGGCAGGACCCAACTTGCCAATCTGGATACCCATGTATCCCTGCGAATTCTTGCTCATTTCTTTTCCTTTCTTTTATTTGGTGAATACTATTTATCTCTTTTGCATCCCGATGCCGTCCCATACCCCTCCCACCACCCACCTAGGAACCATCTAGGAGTCATCTAGGAGTCATCTAGGACCTCTCTCCGTTTTCGGTTGCAAAAGTACACCCTTCTCCGCGCCCCCACCGCACTACAATGCACTACCACCCCCGGCCCGGTCGGTCATCCAACTGGGCCTCAGCGTAATAAATACAATGCCTTGAAGTCTCCTTTAGCGTCCCCCGTAGCGCCCCATACTCCGTTTCAGCCGCTCGCTGTCATCGCCCAGCGGCAGATGCGCGTTGCGTATGTGCTCGCTGAATGGCCCCGTCGTGTGCACGAAGCATCCCAGCGCCCGCTCCCACATCTGCGCCTGTCCGCGGAACAGCGTAGTCACCATCAGCTTGAACTCGTTCTTCTTCCCAGTCCACACCAGCGGCCCTTCCGGCGCCCGTCCCTCGCCCTTGCACACATAGCGCCACTCCGCTTCTCTAGTCTCCGGATGCAGGTATCCCCCCGCCACCAAGCCACGACACATGATATCCAGCGCCATATCGTCAGTCAGCAAATCGAAATGCGGCAGCATTCGCCCCGCACGTCCGCGCGTCGGCTTCCCCTCCCCACGCCCCAGCAGCGCCAACCCCTCCTCCAGTCGTCCTACACGCTCCTCCACAAGCTCGCGCAGGTGATGCCACAACACATAGGCCGCACACACCTCCCCGCTCCATCTCTCCCACAGCCCTCCCTCCTGCCTCTCTACCAGGCTCTTCACACTCCCCGCCGTCGCCACCTCCATGTACGGGTCGCAGACTCCCATCGCATGGAAGAACGCCACCCCCGCACGCCCATCCACCTGCTCCGGCACGCCTCGTGCTGCACCCTCCTCTGCCATCTTCGCCAGCAGACGACGCAGCGCACGCACACGCTCCTCGTCGTCACGCGCCTCTCGTTCCACATAATCTGCCAACTCCGCCATACGCACCACCTCCAGCTCCAGCCATTCTGCACCCACAACTGCATTCATCTCCCTGTCCGATCCTTCTTTCATAATGTTTTTCTTTTTCTTCTGTTATTGATTTTTTCATAAAAACAAAGGGTGCTGATTGAATCAGCACCCTTTCGTACCCCGGGTGGGACTTGAACCCACACGCCCTTGCGAGCAACAGATTTTGAGTCTATCGTGTCTACCATTCCACCACCAGGGCAGTCGTGAAATCGGGTGCAAAAGTACTAACTTTTTCCGACATGGCAAAAAGTTTTTTTTGTCAGTCGTGTAAAAAAGTGTATCTTTGCACTCACAATTATGGGGTCGGACAGGCCTCTGAAATGGACGAAATAAATTATAAATCAATAAGATGATGAACAATATGCGTTCCGACAAGGTATTTATATTTGCCGGTCGGGCAACCGAAAACCTGGCACGCCGTGTGGCGGAAATCTATGGCATTCCGCTCGGCAATTCGACAGTTTTCCAGTACGCCGACGGCGAATTTCAGCCTTCCTATGAGGAGACCATCCGCGGCGGCATCGTGTTCATCATCCAGAGCACCATCCCGCCGACCGACAACCTCTTCGAACTGCTGATGATGATCGACGCCGCCAAGCGCGCCTCGGCTCAGAAGATAGTGGCCGTTATCCCTTATTATGGATTCGCGCGCCAGGACCGCAAGGACAAACCCCATGTGCCCATCGCGTCGAAGCTCATCGCCGACATGATCACCGTGGCCGGCGTGGACCGCATCATCGCCATGGACCTCCATGCCGACCAGATTCAGGCTTTCTTCAACGTGCCTGTGGATCACCTCTTCGGCTCCAGCGTCTTCATGCCCTATATCCGCGAGAAGTTCGACATCGAGGATGTCCTCTTCGCCAGCCCCGACATGGGCGGCAGCAAGCGCGCAGGCATCTATGCCAAGACGCTGAACAACAGCTTCGTCATCTGCTACAAGCACCGCTCCAAGCCCAACGAAATCGGCGAGATGCGTCTCATCGGCGATGTGCAGGACAAGCACGTCATCCTGCTGGACGACATCATCGACACCGGCTCCACCATCTGCAAGGCCGCCGGCATCATCAAGGAGAGCGGCGCCAAGAGCGTGCGCGCCATGATCACCCACCCGGTGCTCAGCGGCAATGCCATCGAGAAGGTGGAAGCTTCGGAACTGGAGGAGCTTGTGGTGACCGACACCATCCCCCTGAGGCGCGAGAGCAGCAAGATTCATGTGCTGAGCTGCGACTGGCTGCTGGCCGAGGCCATACGCCGCGTGGTGAACTACGAAAGCCTCGACAACCTCTACGAGACCACCCTCCACCGCAAGGGTGTCATCAGGAGAATGAACGAATAGAAAGGAAAACAGGAACTGTAGCCATAGTGGCTACAGTAACTATAAATTCATCATTAACAACCAAAAACAAACAAAAAAAATGAGAGTAGTATCAATGAGCGGTTCTCTCCGCGAGAACGTAGGGAAAAAGGATGCTAAGGCTCTGCGCCGCGAGGACAAAGTGCCCTGCGTCATGTACGGCAAAGGCGAGCAGGTGATGTTCAGCGTCGACCAGAAGGCCTTCCAGCGCATTCTGTTCAACCCCGAACCCTGCTTCGTGAGCATCGACATGAACGGCACCGTCCGCAAGGCCATGCTGAAGGACATCGATTTCCACCCCGTAACCGACATCGTCTACCACGCTGACTTCTATGAGCTGAGCGACGACAAGCCCATCGTGATGTCCATCCCCGTCCACACCACTGGCACCTCGAAGGGTGTCATGAAGGGCGGCAAGCTGGTCTACAAGCAGAAGCGCCTCAAGGTGAAGGCCCTGCCCGCCGACATGCCCAGTGAGATTATGCTCGACATCACCAACCTCGACGTCGCCCAGCGCATCCGCGTGCAGGAGATTGCCACCGACAAGTACGAGATCCTCAACCCCAAGAGCAGCGAGGTGATCAACGTCGTCAGCACCCGCGCCAGCGCCACCGCCGCTACCAGCGAAGAGGCTGCCGAATAAGCACCCCTATGACGAGAACATTCAAACGAGGCTTCCTGCTAATAGCGGGAAGCCTTTTTTGCTTTGCGCTGGCCGCGCAGCCCAAGTTCGACGGCGGCATGATGGTGCATACGGGATACCTCGCGGCCACATTGCCCGCCAAGAACCACGAGGCTTCGGGCATGCCCTTCGGCATTGGCGGCACGATGCGCTTCCATGTGGGCAGCCTGCTGCGTGTGGGCGGCGAGGGGTTCATCACCACGCTGAGCCTGATGGACAACGGGAGCTATGTGCGCATCGGATGGGGAGGGGTGGTGGCCGAACTGCGCTGGCGCCTGGGATGTTGGCACCCCTTCTTCGGCTGCACGCTGGGCGGTGGCTCGGCCACGACGCTGCTGATGTTCGACGGTTCGACCGGCGACTGGGACGCCGAGCCCGATGTGGTGATGCACAGCGAGAGCTTCATGCTGGCTGACCCGCACATCGGCCTTGAATACGCGCTGACGGAGCGCATACACCTCACCTCGCGCCTCTCGTACCTGACGCCGTTGAAGCGTGTCGACGTGCCGACGGGGCCGCGGGTGTTCCTGGGATTTGTGTTTGCCCACTAGGGCTGCTGCATGGAGATGACGCGGCAGGGGTTGCCGGCGGCGTTGGCATAGGCAGGTATGTCCTTGACCACCACCGAGCCTGCGCCTATCACAGCGTGGTCGCCGATGTGCACGTTGCCGATGATGCTTACGCCGCAGCCTAGGAAAACATGGTCGCCCAGCACGGGCTGCTCCTCGTGGCGGTTGTCGCCCTTGTTGCCAATGGTGGTGAACTGGCGGATATCCAGGTAGTTGCCCACTTTGCAGTTGCTGAATACGATGCCGCCGCAGCTCAGGTGGCTGATGCGCAGGCCGTAGCCGGTGGTGAAGGGCGGTATCTCGAGGCGGTAGCGTTTGGTGAGGCGTGTGTAGCGCAGGCGCCAGTAGCCGCACAGCAGCTTGTGCAGCGGCGACCGGCGGCTGTTGTTGATGTAGTACTCCAGGTGGCGCAGCGCCTTGAGGAAGCGCCATGCCGAGTAGCCACCGATGTCTTTCATCCGGGCTTTGAGTATTTGGCTGCATGAGAGGTTGCCGAGATTCACTCGGCGGTCTTCGGCCAGATAGTGGCGCAGGTCTTCGCGGGTCTGTATCATGGCTGTGGGGTTAGTCTTCAATGGCGTAGCCGAAACTCTTCAGGGCGCGGTCGCTGTTGCGCCAGTCCTTCAGCACCTTGATGTGCAGGCTGAGGAAGCACTTCTTGCCGGTGAACTCCTCGATATCCTTGCGCGCCTCAGTGCCCAGCTTCTTGATGGCCTTGCCTTGGTGGCCGATGAGGATAGCTTTCTGGCTCTCGCGTTCGACGTAGATGAGGCACGAGATGTTGTCGATGCCGTCTTTCTCCTCGTAGGCTTCCACCGCCACCTCGCAGCTGTAGGGTATCTCTTTCTGATAGTAGAGGAGTATTTTTTCGCGCACTATCTCGCTGACGAAGAAGCGCATGGAGCGGTCGGTGAGCTCGTCTTTGGGAAAGTAGGCGGGGTGTTCGGGCAGGAGGCGGAGGATGTGGTCGAAGATGAGGTCGATGTTGAAGCGCTCGGTGGCGGAGCAGGGGATGACCGTGGCGCGCGGTATCTCGCGCTGCCAGTGGGCGATGCGCTCCTCGACGGTGGCTTGGTTGGAGAGGTCTATCTTGTTGATGATGACCAGCACGGGGGTGTCCGAGCGGCGCACGCGCTCCATGACGGCCTCGTTTTTCACCGGCGCCCCTTTCTCGGTGACCAGCAGGAAGAGGTCGGCGTCCTGCAGGGCGGTGCCGATGAAGCCGAGCATCTGCTCGTGGAGCTTGTTGGCGGGGTTGACGATGCCGGGGGTGTCGGTGTAGACAATCTGGAAGTCGGGCCCGTTGACGATGCCCATCACGCGCTTGCGCGTGGTCTGCGCCTTGGAGGTGATGATGCTGAGCTTCTCGCCCACCAGGGCGTTCATGAGGGTCGACTTGCCGACGTTGGGGTTGCCGATGATGTTTACAAATCCAGCGCGATGCGTCATGCTAGAAATAATCGATGGTGCGGACGGTTGTGAAGGTGGGGTAGCGGCGGTCGCCCTGCACCTCGAATTCGGTGCAGCGGATCCAGTTGCCGTGGCTGTCGTACTCGCGTTCGTAGAGGGTGACGAACATTTCGGGTTCGGCTTCGGTGTAGTCGTAGAGGGTGTAGCTGACGGGCTGGCCCTGGGCGTCGTACTCCCAGCGCTTCTCTTGTATCTTCTGCTTGGAGCGGTCGTAGATGATGGCTTTGTTGATGGTGCCGTTGGCGTTGAAGAGGTATTTCTCGCGGCGGAAGATTTCGTTGACGTGGTCGTTGTAGGAGCGCTGGTCGATGCGGCCCTGGTTGTCGTGGTGGAGGCGGAGGCGGCTTTCGACCTGGCGCTCGGCGTCTTCGACATAGATTTCGACCAGCGTGTGGTCCTGGTCGTAGACGTAGTAGGTGCGGCCGATGACGCGGTCCTGGTTGTCGACCACATGCTCGAGGGTGGTCAGTCCGAAGCCGTCGTGCTTGTAGCGGGTGCGGAAGATGATGTCCTCGGCCACGGAGAGGTAGGTCTGGCTGCGTCGGTGGCCTTTTTGGTTGTATTCGGTGACGAGGTGCTCCAGTTGGTCGCCGCGGGCCACGTTGTCGTTCTGGTCGTACATGGCTTCGTAGAGGACGGCGTCGACTTTTTTGACTGCGCCGCGCAGGCCGTCGTCCTGCAGGTCGTGTCCGCTTTGGGCGCCAGCGGTGAGCGGGAGGAGCGCGATGGCCACGATGGCCAGGAGGGTCTTTATCTTCATCTTGGAGGTGTTGTTCGGTTTTCAGTTTTGTACGCGTAACGTGTGGTTTAGTATATTATTGTATGGCGGGTGCGAAAAAAGTGCAAAATCGCCCTTCGGAAGCATGAAAATTTTTGCTCCAAAAGTGCGAAAAAGGCCGATTTTTGTCCGATTACAAGTGGCTGATAATAAGTGGATAAGAAGTATCCTCTTCTTCCTCTCTTCTTCCTCTCCAGGGGACGCGAAGGGAGGGGGGCTGAAAGGCATATAACAATTATTAATTTATAAATTTGTAAAGTAACAAAAAATGCGACTTTGCCGCATTTTTTTTTATCTGCCGTTAATTTTGTAACCGCAATTTATCAATTTATACTATCTTCAACGGATGCAACACCTGGTGTAAAATCAAATTATTTTTTGCGCGTGTGGGTTATTTTCTTATCTTTGCAGACGAAATAATTAAAGCAAGCTAGATGGAACTGACTATACTGCTGTGTTTTGTGGCCTATACGGCATTGCTCTTCGGCGTGATGTGGCTGACGGGGCGGCGCGGGGCGACGGGCAACGAGGCCTTTTTCCGCGCGGGGCGGCGGTCGCCGTGGCCGGTGGTGGCCTACGGCATGGTGGGGGCATCGCTGAGCGGCGTCACCTTCATGTCGGTGCCCGGCGGCGTCTACAGCGGCGCCTGGACCTATATGCCGCTGGTGTTCGGCTATGTACTTGGCTATGCGGTGATTGCGCTGGTATTGCTGCCGCTCTACTACCGCCTGAACCTAACCTCCATCTACACCTACCTCGAGCAGCGCTTCGGCGCGGCGAGCGAAAAGACGGGCGCCCTCTTCTTCATTGTCTCGCGCCTGCTGGGCTCGGCGCTGCGGATGTATCTGGTGGTGTTTGTGCTCTACGAGTTTGTGTTCCGCGCCTGGGGCGTGCCGTTCTGGGTGCCGGCGGTGGTGTTCATCGCCATCATATTGCTCTACACTTTCCGCGGCGGCATCAAGACGGTGGTGTGGACGGACATGCTGCAGACCACCTTCCTGCTGGTGGCTGCCCTGGCCACGGTGGTGGCCATCCTCCACCGGCTGGACATGAGCTTCATGGACCTGATGCGCATCTCCCACGAACAGGGCCACACCCGCATGTTCGACACCGACCCCACGGCTCCCAAATTCTGGCTTAAACAGGTGGTGGCCGGCATGTTTATCACCATCACCATGACCGGCCTCGACCAGGATATGATGCAGAAAAACCTCACCTGCAAGACTTTGCGCGATGCGCAAAAGAATGTCATGACCTCCAGCCTGCTTTTCATCGTGGTCAATATCCTTTTCCTCTCGCTCGGCGCCGCCCTGCTGGCCTACGCCGCGCAGACGGGCTTTGCCCTGCCGGTAGGCGAGGGTGGAGGAGTGGTGCCCGACAAGATTTTTCCCTCCATCGCCTTCAGTCTCAGCGGCTTCACTGCAGTATGCTTCGTGCTTGGCATGGTCGCCGCCGGCTATTCCTCGGCCGACGGCACCCTGACCGCCCTGACGACGACGTTCTGCTATGACTTTCTTAAGTTCGGAGGTCGGAGGTCGGAAGTCGGAGGTGAAAAGGGAGTGAAAGGGGGTGGAGGGACTAATGAGGAAGACGACACTATTGTCCTCTCACTCCCTTTCACTCCTCATCACTCCCTTTCACTCCCCAAGGTCACCGTGCGCCGCCTGGTTCATGTCTCGTTTGCGCTGCTTTATCTGCTGGTAATCATTGCTTTTCGTCCGTTCCACACGCAGAGCCTCATTGACACCCTCTTCGACGTGGCCGGCTTCACCTACGGTCCACTGCTAGGTCTCTACGCCTTCGGCCTCTTCACGCGGCGCGGTGTGCGCGACAGGGCGGTGCCGTGGATTGCCGTCGCCTCGCCAGTCATCTGCTATGTGTTGAAACTCAACGCCCCGCAGTGGTTCGGATACCATTTCGGATTCGAGATACTGCTCCTCAACGGCCTCATCTCCTTCCTCCTGCTCCTCTGCTTCCCCAAAAAGAAAATCGTAACTCATAACTCATAACTCATAACTCATAACTCATATGATTCTTACCATACTCGGCTCGGGCGCCGCCCTGCCCACCGGACCCCGCCGTTGCAGCGCCCAGGTGCTCAACGTCAACGGCTTCAAGCTGCTGATAGACTGTGCTGAAGGCACGCAGAATGGCATCCGCCGCCAGCGGTTCCGCCTCCAGTCGTTCAGCACCATCCTCATCTCGCACCTCCACGGCGACCACTTCTTCGGCCTCCCCGGCCTGCTCTCCACCATGCACCTCTGCGGCCGCACCGAGCCCGTCTGCATCGTGGCGCCCATGGGAGCCAGGGAGGTGATAGAGACCACCTTCGCATTGACAGGAAACAATATAGGGTTTGACCTGGAGTGGCATGAGATGGATTTTTCAGAGGGGATGCAGCGTGTGTTCGAGAACCATAAGTGCACCGTCGATGCCTTCCCTCTGGTGCACTCGGTGCCCACCTACGGTTTCCGCATCACCGAGCGCCCATGGAGTGCACGCCCCGTGCGCAGCTACTGCTATTGTTGCGACACGGCTTACACCGAGGCGTTCCTTCCCTATGTGGCCGACGCAGACCTGCTCTGTCTCGAGAGCACCTTCACCGACGAGTACGCCCCGCTGGCCGAGAAGCGGCTGCACCTCACCGCCGGCCAGGCCGCCCGGCTGGCCGCCCAGGCTCGCGTGCACCATCTGCTGCTCACCCATATCAGCGCCCGCTACAAGGAGCCCGAGGTGCTGTTGGCCCAAGCCCAGGTGCATTTCCCTAACACCACTATCGCCGCCGACGGCCAGGTGATAGAGTTTCCCCACCGTGAAAAAGAAACGCCGCAAGTCAGTTGACTTGCGGCGTCTTGCTCTGCGGAAAGACAGGGATTCGAACCCTGGGACCAGGCAAGCTGGTCAACGGTTTTCGAGACCGCCCCGATCGACCACTCCGGCATCTTTCCGTGATTGAAAATGGGTGATTCCCGCTTCCAAAAACGAGTGCAAAAGTACGAACATTTTCCGACATGGCAAAAATGTTTTTTCAACAAATCGTTCTCACCGCTGTATTTTAGGGCGTTAGGAGGGAAATAAACACCCTTTGTTGACAATTTTTTCGCCGTCAGTTGCAAAAAAGTTTGTACATTTGCACCGTGAAATCACAAGGGAGAGTGCCGAAAATCCCCACCAAGAGTAGGCGCACAAACAATCAACACATTATGGCATACAAGCTTGAACAAATCGAAGGCATCGGCGACGTGTACGCTGCCAAGTTGAAAACCGCCGGCCTGAAGACCACGGACGACCTGCTGGCCAAGTGCGCCACCAAGAGCGGCCGCAAGAAAGTGGCCGAGGCCACCGAAATCAGCGAGAAGCTCATATTGAAGTGGACCAACCACGCCGACCTCTTCCGCATCAAGGGCGTGGCCGGCCAGTTCTCCGAGCTGCTCGAGGCCGCCGGCGTCGACACCATCAAGGAGTTCCGCCACCGCGTGCCCGCCAACCTCCACGCCAAGATGGAGGCCGTCAACGTCGAGAAGAACCTCACCAACCGCATCCCCGCCGTCAAGGAAATCGAGAAGATGATTGCCCAGGCCAAGGAGATGGAGCCCATCGTGAAGTACTGAACCCCTTCGCGGCAACGCTGCGAGCAGCGACAACATCTTGGAAGCGCAATTGCGCTTCCTTTTTTACACTTTCGCAAAACTTTTTTTCTCCCATTTCAAAATAAGTTCGTATCTTTGCACCGTCGTTTCCGTACCGCCGAAGCCCCTCGAGAGCGACGGGCCAAGCGGGTGGGTCAGGGGTCAAATCCCTGTGCTACAGGCGATGGCACATATATGAAAGACGTTGTAACAGCGTTTATCTGCGGCTCTGTTTGAACTTCGCAACTTCTTAATTGATACCGCAATAACGCAATGTTCATCGTCCATGGATTGGCGTATGGCAGTCTTGCCGTGCGTCTTCAGCGTGGGCTTCGGCATTGCTTATTCAGTATCAAGGGCAATGCGAAGGCCTAACAGAGCGGGATAAGCAAAGAAAGCAGATTCCCGCGCTCTTTTTTATATGTTAATTTAGGAATAAACAGTAGCAACTTGGGAATCGTGCTCATTAAAAACACTACTATGAAACAGTCAAATGAAAAAGAAATGAAACTCAAGATTAAAGCAGGTAAAAAAACAAATTGGAAACTGCCACGAGATGTATTTGGGCATTTCAGGAGGGAGTATAATATAAATGTACACCTCAAGCAATTCGAACAAGACCTCGAACATTCCATGATTTACTATCTAAACGAAATTGGTCTCTCTGTCAATCTGGATAAAAGTAAAGTTGATAAGTCTGAGGCAAAATACATGTGGGCCGAACTTGATGGTTACAAAACGTCAGATGGTGAACAAATCTGCGTGTGGATGCATGGCAATATGGAGGGGGACTTTAAAAGCCTTGCTTTAGGAACACGCAGTGAGTTTGACAAAGTTGTGGTAGATGAATATCAAAAAATGGACCATAAACAATAATAAAACAAGCAACTAAAAGTAAAAAAAGCATGTTGTTAAAATTATGCGACAGTATTTTAGTATCATAAATAAATATATCAAAATGAAAAAATCTATTGTTTTAATTCTACTCCTGCTCTCAACATTAAAAATTATGGCCCAACTAACAGAGCAACCTAGTTTTAGGAAAGCCAAACCGTGGTGGATAGATGATGTGAGAGTAAATTTTGTTATCACATTAAGGGAAAAAACAGATATTTTAGTTTACATTTCAGGTTCTTATGCATTCAATGAAAAAACCTATCTTGAATACCAAAGCCCTGTAACAGGTAACGTTGAAAAGTTATTTTTGAGGGAAAGCCAAAGGATGTACAATGAACGTGCATTACAACTTGCAAGGTATGGTTATCATGTAATTCTGTTGGAATTCCCCCCCCTACCAGAAGGAGTTACCAAGATAGACCTTATTTCAAAAAGGCCAAAGGTGTTTGGTATATCTATCAAACAAGTGGATTATGAAGAGGGTGACATGTTGTACTTGAAATATCAGTAGTATTGGTCTATGTTTTAAAAGTATGAAAAAAGTATTATTCTTTATATTCATAACTCTGTTTAAAAGTGTTCTCGCATATGATTTTAAATCAGTAACACCTAGCGGGCATACCCTTTGCTACAGCATTTATGGAAATACAGCCGCTATTGTTCCCTTGTCGTACAAACAACCACCAAGTGAATTGAGTGGCAGCATTATTGTTCCCGACAAAGTATGGCATGGAGGCAAAGAATATAGTATTAAACACATTGGATATTATGCTTTCTATGGATTTAATGATCTAATTCAAATTTCCGTACCTAGTAGTGTGATGTACATTGACGACTATGCATTTTGTCATTGTTGTAACCTTGTGGAGGCAAACCTTGGAACAGGTATCGTTAGTATAGGTAACTATGCCTTCAATGGGTGTACAAGGTTGGCCTCCCTTGAAATTCCTGACGTTTGTAGTAAAATCGGAAAAAATGCGTTAGGAAAAGTACTAAAAGTAGTATACAACGGAAATGCTTCAGGAAATCCTTGGGGAGCAAGTACAATATCCAGAAAGTCGACAGTAACAAAAGCCACAGGTGGTTTAGTGCCAATATATAGCGATATTGCTTCTGCACGACAATATTTGGAAGAAAATCTTGCCAACCTAGATCCTATCGAAGGTATTTACAGCGTGGATGTGAATATGACAATTGTCGTAGATGATTATCTCCAACCCGTGTCACAAGGTGTTATTGAAATGGCAATCGTTAAATCAGGAAGTCAATTTGATGTAATCTATACGGGAAGTTCTGGTATAAAATCAATGGCAATATCGCGAATAGGAGAGACGTATGCGTATGATTTGACAGTAGTGTTTGCTGCGAGCAACAGAGTTATACGACGCATTAATTTAGAATCTCTATATGAATTTGAGGCAAAAATCGTAATCCCGAATGATGTTATACAGCAAGACGTGCCAAGTCTATATAATATGGAGGCCCACATGAAATTGAATTTCGTAAAGAAGTTTCCGACACAGTCAATGTACGAAAAAGTGATTTCGCAGAAAAGCACTCCATCTTCTTGGACTGGTACGGGTTTTGCCATTGGCAGTGGATATTTGGTGACAAACTACCATGTGGCAGAAGACGCTACCAACATCAGTATCAAAGGTGTGCGTGGCAACTTCAATCTAGGTTATTCTGCCGAGGTGGTGGCGACAGACAAGGTGAACGATATCGCAGTGCTGAAAATCAATGATAACCGGTTTAAGGGGTTCGGTAAGATACCCTATGCTGTAAGCAGCCGGATGGCCGATGTGGGCGAAGACATCTTCGTGCTTGGCTATCCATTGACTCAAACCATGGGGGATGAAATCAAATTGACCAACGGTATCATTAGTTCTAGGTCGGGATTCAAAGGAGATGTGGCTAATTATCAAATGTCGGCGCCCATACAACCTGGTAACAGTGGTGGTCCGATGTTCGATAGCAAGGGTAATGTAATTGGCATCGTTTGCGCTCACCATTCTAGTGCTGAAAACGCTGGATATGCCATCAAAATCTCGTACCTCAAACTGCTTATCGAGAGCGCTGGTTTGAAGATACCTTTCCCAAACAACAACACTATATCCTCCTTGTCGCTTTCCGAGAAAGTGAAAAGAGCGAAGAATTTTGTATACTTCATCGAATGCAGTAGGTAGGTGGCGGTGGTCGCGGGCAGGGATACCAACGCGCCTATGCCGATGGGTGTGTACCTCGTCTGTGATGATGGGATGCCGGCACGGAAAGTACTAGTGATGAGATGGTTGCTTCTTGCGACAACGTTGTTTTTTCTTACAGAAAACCAATTTTGAAACGGAATCCCGCATGGCTCCGTTTCTGTTTTAATGTTCTTGTTCCCAATACTTTGCCGCGATTTCTGCGATTCCTACTATTTTCCGTGGGGAAAAAATGCATTCCGAAGCCTCCAATAAGGTGATTTGTCTCTCTTTTTCCATCGTGCTGCATAAAAATTTTCAAATATGTTCACGTTGATTTACAGCGTGTTGTGTTTTGTGATTGAAATGTTATGCAAATAATTTTGGTTTATATCATAAACTTATTTATCTTTGCATCAAATTTCAAACACAAACCGATATGATACAAGAAAAGGAACAAAACAAGGAAATGACGGCTCAGGAGAGCCTGAACCTGATCGGCGAGATGCTGAACAACAGCCGCCGCTCGATTCTGCAGAACAGCGCCAAGTACTACATCCTGTGGGGTGCGCTACTGGTGGTTTTCTCGGTAACCATCTGGTGGCTATGGCATTCAACAGGCAATCCGCGCTGGAACTGGCTCTGGTTCGCCATGCCTGCCGTCGGCTACCCTCTGGCGGCACTTTTGTCCAGAAAAAATGTCGCTGTGCCGGAAAACACTCAATAAAAAGTATCCAAATTTTCCCATCGATGGGAAATAATGGGAAAGGGCCTATGTATTCCCCTAGAGAACCCCTACCATTCCCCTACCGCCTCCCTGCCGTTTGGCACGCTTTTTGCACTCCGATTTCCGTCGGGGTGCAATTTTCTTTTGCCCACGTGGCGGAAAAGTTGTATCTTTGTACCTCCGTTTTTGTGCGCAGATACGTACATATAGTTGAATAATAATATAATAAGTGATATAAAACATGGCAAATTTCCTGACCAAGCTGTTCGGCAACAAGAGCCAGCGCGACCTCAAGGCCGTAAAACCTTTCCTTGACGCCTGCCTTGCCGTATACCCTACCATCCAGACACTCACCAATGACCAGCTCCGCGCCAAGACGCAGGAGTTCCGCGACAAGATACGCCTCGCCGTCCAGGCCGAGGAGACCGAGCTGAAAACCCTGCGCGACCGCATCGAGGCGGAGTATGACATGCCCGTCGACGAGAAGGAAGGACTCTACAAGCGCATCGACGAATTGGAGAAGCTGTCCTACGAAAAGACCCAGAAGGTGCTCGACGACATCCTGCCCGAGGCCTTCTCCGTGGTCAAGGAGACGGCGCGCCGCTTCACGCAGAACGAGACCGTCGAGGTAACCGCCACCGACCGCGACCGCGACCTCGCCGCCACCCACGCCTCCATCTCCATCGAGGGCGACAAGGCCTATTACAAGAACCACTGGATGGCCGGTGGCAACGAAATCACGTGGGACATGGTGCATTACGACGTGCAGCTCATCGGCGGCGTGGTGCTCCACAGCGGCAAAATCGCCGAGATGGCCACCGGTGAGGGTAAGACCCTCGTGGCCACCCTGCCCGTCTACCTCAACGCCCTGCCCGGCAAGGGTGTGCATGTGGTTACCGTCAACGACTACCTCGCCAAGCGCGACTCCGAGTGGATGGGCATGCTGTTCGAGTTCCACGGCCTCGTGGTCGACTGCATCGACAAGCACGAACCCCACAGCCCCGAGCGCCGCGCCGCCTATGCCGCCGACATCACCTACGGCACCAACAACGAGTTCGGCTTCGACTACCTGCGCGACAACATGAGCCGCAACCCCGAGGAGTTGGTGCAACGCGGCCACAACTACGCCATTGTCGACGAGGTCGACTCCGTGCTTATCGACGATGCCCGTACGCCGCTCATCATCTCCGGCCCCACCGGCAAGGGCGACGACGAGCAGGAGTTCTACCGCTTCAAGCCCACCATCGAGAAGCTCTACAACGCCCAGCGTCAGTTGGCCGGCCAGTGCCTGGCCGACGCCAAGAAGGGTATCGCCGAGAAGCCCGACGCCAAGCCCGAGGACGAGTGCGCCAAGCAGCTGCTGCGCGCCTACCGCGGCCTGCCCAAGAACAAGGCACTCATCAAATACCTCTCCGAACCCGGCATCAAGACCATCCTCCTGCGTACCGAAAACTTCTACATGCAGGAGCAGAACAAGCACATGCACATCATCGATGAGGAGCTCTACTTCGTCATCGACGAGAAGAACAAGCAGGTGGAACTCACCGACAAGGGCATGGAATTCCTCACCGCCCTGGGCGAGGACCCCAACTTCTACCAACTGCCCGACATCGGCTCCGCCCTGGCCGACGTGGAGAACAACGCCGCCCTCACCCCCGAGCAGAAGGTGGAGGCCAAGGACAAGATATACGCCGACTTCGCGGTGCAGAGCGACCGCGTGCATACCGTCGACCAGCTCCTCAAGGCATACACCCTTTTCGAGCGCGACGTGGACTATATCCTCACCGAGGACAACCAGGTGAAGATTGTCGACGAGCAGACCGGCCGCATCATGGAGGGCCGCCGTTGGAGCGATGGCCTGCACCAAGCCGTCGAGGCCAAGGAGAACGCCAAGGTGGAGGCCGCCACCCAGACCTACGCCACCATCACCCTCCAGAACTACTTCCGCATGTACAAGAAGCTGGCCGGTATGACCGGTACCGCCGAGACCGAGGCCGGCGAGCTCTGGAACATCTACAAGCTCGACGTGGTGGTCATCCCCACCAACAAGCCCATCGCCCGCAACGACATGGACGACATGGTCTACAAAACCAAGCGCGAGAAGTTCAAGGCCGTCATCGACGAGGTCGAGAAGCTCATCGGCCAGGGACGCCCCGTGCTGGTGGGTACCACCAGTGTGGAGACCTCCGAGCTGCTCTCCAAGATGCTCAAGATGAAGCATATTCCCCACAACGTCCTCAACGCCAAGCTGCACCAGAAGGAGGCCGACATCGTGGCCCAGGCCGGCGAGCCCGGCCGCGTTACCATCGCCACCAACATGGCCGGCCGCGGTACCGACATCAAGCTCAAGGGCGACGTGAAGGAACATGGCGGCCTGGCCATCATCGGCACCGAGCGCCACGAGAGCCGCCGTGTGGACCGCCAGCTGCGTGGCCGTGCCGGCCGCCAGGGCGACCCGGGCTCTTCGCTCTTCTTCATCTCGCTCGAGGACGACCTTATGCGCCTCTTCGGCTCCGAGCGCATCGCCTCCGTCATGGACCGCATGGGCCTCGAGGAGGGCGAGGTCATCCAGCACTCGATGATTACCAAGCAGATCGAGCGCGCACAGAAAAAAGTCGAAGAGAACAACTTCGGCATGCGCAAGCGCCTGCTCGAGTACGACGACGTGATGAACAACCAGCGCACCGTCATCTACAACAAGCGCCGCAACGCCCTCTATGGCGACCGCCTCTCCATCGACATCTCCAATATGTTCTACGACACCTGCGAGCTCCTCTACACCGAGGGCCGCGTCTGGGAGGACTTCCAGATGGAGATGATACGCGTCTTTGCCCACGAAGTGCCCATCTCCGAGCGCGAGTTCCTCTCCATGCGCCGCCAGGACGCCATCCAGCTCCTCTACGAGCAGTGCTACAGCGCCTACAAGGAGAAGATGCAGAAGATATGCGACGCCGCCTGGCCCTTCATCAAGAACATCGCCGAGAACACACGCTACATCAACGTGGCCTTCCCCATCACCGACGGCAAGAAGACGCTCAACACCGTGGTGCCCGTCAAGAAGGCTTACGAGACCAAGGGCCGCGAGGTGCAGCTCTCCATCGAGAAGGGCATCACCCTAGCCATCATCGACGACCTCTGGAAGGAACACCTGCGCGAGCTCGACGACCTGCGCCAGTCCGTCCAGAACGCCGCCTATGAGCAGAAAGACCCCCTCTTGATTTACAAGTTCGAGTCGTTCAACCTCTTCGAGAAGATGCTGCTCAACATCAACCGCGAAATCACCTCCTTCCTCAGCCGTGCCCAGCTGCCGCTGCGCGAGGAGAGCGATGTGCAGGAGGCCCGCCAGCCGCAGGCTCCGCAGCGCGGACTGAAGGCCGGCCGCCAGAACGAGTTCGACCGTGCCGCCGCCCAGCAGCGCCAGGCCATGGAGCAGAGCGGCCAGCAGCCCCAGCGCCAGATGCCCGTCCATGTGGAAAAGAAGGTAGGCCGCAACGACCCCTGTCCCTGCGGCTCCGGCAAGAAATACAAAAACTGCCACGGCCGCGACGCCGAGTAGCAGCGCCGACCGTGCGCATACAGCCCCCCCCTAGCGGTGATGTATCTGCATCGCATCCCGCCGAGGGGGAGGGCTTTTTTTCAGTCTTCGGGCAACTGCGTTTGCAGTCGTCTGCCCCAAGACTCGGCAGGGTGGGAGAGGAGGCTCTCGCGCGTACCTATATTAATAGGCAATAGCTCGCTCGGTACACCATTTCTGAGCGGTAGGATGCCCCAGTTTGGCTGCTTTTATGTAGTAGGAGCGTACTTTCTTGGGTTGCTTCTGCTTGTCGTACAATTCGGCCAGGCGGCAGTAGGTCTCGGCGTCGCTCTTGTTCAACTCCGTGGCCCGCTGGTAGTTGCGCAGCGCCTTGCCGTTCTCGCCCATCTCGGCGTAGGTGCGTCCCAGCAGGCGGTAGGCCTCGCTGTCCTTGGGGTCGATGCGGGTGGCGGTGCGGTAGTAGGCGATGGCGCGGTTGTATTCGGCACGGTCGAAGTATATGTCGCCCAGCCGGTTGTAGGCGATGGCGTAGGTGCTGTCGCGCTGGATCACCTCCTCCAGGCATTCGATGGCGCTCTCCTTCTCGCCCTTGAGAAGGTAGGCCCAGCCGAGGCAGTAGATGAGCTTGATCGAGCTGCGCTCCACCTTGAGGCCTTTCTTCAACGTGGTGATTGCCAGGTCGTAGCTGTTGCGGTAGCAGTACATGGCGCCCAGGTTGAAGTGGGCGTCCACATTCTTGGGGTCGGCCTGCAGCGCCTGGCGGAAGGCCTGGGTGGCCTCGCGGTCCTGGCCGCGGTTGTAGTGGATGATACCCTTGACGTTCAGCGCCCGGGCCGACTTGGGGTCCTGCTCCAGCGCGCGGTTGGCCCAGGAGAGGGCGTTGGTGTAGTTGCGCTCGATGCAGTTCACCAGCCCCAGCGTGGCCATGGCCGAGGCGCGCAGCGCGCTGTCGCCTTCGGCGCAGAGTTCCACCGCCTTCTCGGCCGCCCGCTTGGCGTCGGCCCAGTGGCGTTGCTCGCTGTGGCAGACGGCCAGGTGGGTCATCCCCAGCGCCGTGGTGTCGGCCGCCGCCAGCCAGCGTGCCGCCTCGGCGAAGTGCTCTGTGCGTTCCAGCAGCAGTCCCAGCCGCAGACGCGCCGTGGCATTGGTGTCCACCGCTTGGCGGTAGTAGCCCTCGGCTAGGTCCACAAGTCCCTGGCGGTCAGCGTTCAGCCCCTTTTCGAGCACTCCCTGCGCCGCGGCCATACAACCTGGCAACGCTAGGAGGAGGGCCATTGTCAGTTTCAGTTTCATCGCCATCAATAACGTCCTCCCCATTGCTTTATTGTCCCCCATGTTTTTTTTAGTTTGCTGCCCACCCCATTCATTCACTTGGTTAATAAAAAGAGGAGCAAAAGCTATACCGTATTTGATACTGACTATCAGCCTGTTGCACAACTCAGATTTTCTTCTCGTTTTCGAATTTTTTCTCACTTTTTTGCATCTTTTTGCCAGTGTGTTTATCATACTGTAGATCAATTGATTGCTCATTTTGTCCTCCTGTTTTCAAAAAAAGTTGTACCTTTGCACTCTCAAATCATCACCCTAACAATGAAAGTAAAAGTGGGAATTGCGCAGCTCAGCTGCGTCGAAGACAAAGCGCAAAACATTGAGCGCTACACTTATAAGGTGCGCGAGCTGGCCGCCGGCGGCGCACAGATCATCTGCCTCCAGGAGCTTTTCGCCTCGCTCTATTTCTGCGACGAGGAGCGCTATCAGAACTTCCGCCTCGCCGAACCCATCCCCGACGGCCCCACCACCCAACACTTCATGGCGCTGGCCAAGGAGCTGGGCGTGGTGCTCATCTGCTCGATGTTCGAGAAGCGAGCCGAGGGGCTCTACCACAACACCACCGCTGTCATCGACGCCGACGGCACCTACCTCGGCAAATACCGCAAGATGCACATCCCCGACGACCCGGGCTACTACGAGAAGTTCTACTTCACCCCCGGCGACCTCGGCTACAAGGTGTTCAAAACCCGCTTCGCCACCCTCGGCGTGCTCATCTGCTGGGACCAGTGGTACCCCGAGGCCAGCCGCATCACCGCACTCATGGGCGCGCAGATACTCTTCTACCCGACCGCCATCGGCTGGGACGTGCGCCAGAACGAGCACGACAACCGCGAGCAGTACGACGCCTGGCAGATCATCCAGCGCGCCCATGCCGTGGCCAACGGCGTCCCCGTGGTCAGCGTGAACCGCACCGGTCAGGAAGGCGGCATGCAGTTCTGGGGCGGCTCGTTCATCACCAACGCCTTCGGCCGCATCCTCTACCAGGCCCCCCACCTCGAAGAGGCCCTCCACATCGAAGAGCTCGACCTTGACCAGACCGACCACTACCGCCGCCACTGGCCCTACCTCCGCGACCGCCGCATCGACTCCTACCAGCCCATCCTTAACCGCTATATCGACTGACCCCGCATTTGTCTTAACTCCTAAAAGAATGATGACCCCCAAAGAACAAGGCTACTACATGCCCGCCGAATGGGCGCGCCACGAGGCCACGTGGCTCACCTATCCCAAGAACCCCGACTCGTGGCCGGGCAAAATCGAGACCATCTATCCCTCGTACCACCTTTTTGTCAAGGTGCTGGCCGAGAGCGAGGTGGTTCATATTAACGTCGACGACGAGCGCATGCTCCACCATGTTAAAGCAGAGCTGGAGGAGATAGACTGCAATATGCAGAATATCAGACTGCATATCATTCCAAGCAACGATGCTTGGTGCCGCGACCACGGCCCGGCATTCCTAATGAACAGGAATGATGCCGCCAGTCGCGCCATCGTCAACTGGAACCACAACGCCTGGGGCGGGAAGTACCCCTATGAACTTGACACCGAGGTACCTGTGCGCATCCACGAGCTCTTCCCCGATATGCTGCTCTTCTCGCCCGGCATCGTCATGGAGGGCGGCAGCATCGATGTAAACGGCTGTGGCGACCTGCTCACCACCACCTCCTGCCTGCTCAATCCCAATCGCAACCCCCACTTGAACCAAGACCAGATAGAAGACTATCTGCGAGGCTATTACGGTTTGGATAATATCATCTGGCTAGGCGACGGCATCGTGGGCGATGACACCGACGGCCACGTTGACGACATCAGCCGCTTCGTCTCCGAGGACACCATCCTCACCGCCGTGGAGCACGACGCGTGGGACGAGAACTACGAGCCCCTTCAGAAGAACCTCCGCATGCTGGGCCGCTGCCGCCTGGCCAGCGGCAAGCAGCCCACCATCGTCGAGCTGCCCATGCCCGACGTGGTGTTCTATGACAATCAGCGTCTTCCGGCCTCCTATGCCAACTTCTACATCGCCAACGACAAGGTCATCTTCCCCACCTACCGCTGCCTGACCGACAACGAGGCCGCCTACATCCTCGAGGCCTGCTTCCCCGACCGCGAAGTCATCGGCATCGACTCCACCGACATCATCTGGGGCCTCGGCTCCTTCCACTGCCTCAGCCAGCAAATGCCCGCCGCTGGAATTTGAAAATAACACAAAAATGAAAGAGATACTCAAACTGCTGCTCTGCTTCGGTATAATTTTCAATTTCCAATTTTCAATTTTCAATTTGCACGCCCAGCCCGCCTTCATCCCCGACAGCGCCACGGCTGGCCAGCTGCGTGTCGACGAGGTGATGCGCCTCATCGACGGCAACTACACCGAGCAGCCCGACATGAACCGCATGTCCGACGAGGCCATCCGCGCCATGCTCCGCGCCCTCGACCCCCACAGCATCTACATCCCCGCCAAGGACGTCGAGCGCGCCAACGAGGGGCTGCAGGGCAACTTCGAGGGCGTGGGCATCTCGTTCCAAATCGTGAGCGACACCATTGTCGTCCAGTCGGTTATCGAGGGTGGACCCAGCGAGAAGGTGGGTCTGCAGGTGGGCGACAAACTCATCCGCATCGACGGCGAGGTTGCCACCGGCGACACCATCAACAACAACTTCGTTTTCAAACGCCTGCGCGGCAAGAAAGGCACCACCGTGGTGCTCGACATCATGCGCCAGGGAACGGTCTATACCTTTGACATTGTGCGCGACAAGGTGCCTATTTACTCAGTCGACACCTATTTCATGGCCGACGACACCATTGGGTATATCCGCCTCACGCGATTTGCGCGCACGTCCATCGACGAATTCCGCAAGGCGCTGAAAGCCTTGGAGAAGCAGGGTATGACGGCGCTTATGCTCGACCTGCGCGGCAACACCGGTGGTTTCCTCGACATCGCCTACGGCATGTCCAACGAGTTCCTGCAGCGCAACCAATTGGTTGTCTACCAAGAGGGTAGGCGCACCAAGCGGCAGAACTTCTTCGCCAACGGGCGCGGCAAGTTCCGCGAGGGGCGCCTCGTGGTGCTGGTCGACGAGGGCTCGGCCTCGGCCTCCGAAATCGTTGCCGGCGCCGTCCAGGACTGGGACCGCGGCCTGGTCGTAGGCCGTCGCACCTTCGGCAAGGGACTGGTACAGCGCATGTTCCCCCTCAGCGACGGCGGCCAGGTGCGCCTCACCACCGCCCGCTATTTCACTCCCTCCGGCCGCTGCATCCAGCGCCCCTACGACGAGGGTTCCGATGCCTACCGCGACGAGTTCTCCAAGCGTTACAAACGTGGCGAGATGGTCAACGCCGACTCTATCCATTTCCCTGATTCACTGAAGTATAAGACCGCATCAGGGCGTACCGTATACGGCGGCGGCGGCGTGATGCCCGACGTCTTTGTGCCGATGGACACCATGCGCCTGACCGACTACTACATCAGCCTCCGCGGCAAGGGACTGCTCAACACCTTCCCCATGCAGTGGGCTGATGCCCACCGCGGCCAGGCGGAGGTGAAGACTTTCGAGGCGTTCCTGCAGCACTACGACACCTTCGGCCTCGACAGCCTGCTGGCCGCCCATGCCATCGAGAAGGGAATCGTGCGCGACACGGAAAAAGAGGCCCGCGAGCCCGAGCGCACCGCCCACACCGACCGCTACCTGGCCCTCATGCTCAAAGCCCAGGTGGCCAAAGACCTCTTCGGCACCGACTACTACTACAAGGTGATGAAAGACTTCGACGACGGCTACCAGGTCGGCCTCGAGGTGCTCCGCAAGAAATAATATGATGTATAAATTGCACATAATCAATCATTTGCCAACCCCCCCCCCCCATGCGAGCCTTGCTTCGGGCTTGAAGGAGCCCTTCCATTATTTGGCACCGCATTGCCGCGACGTGGGTCGCGCAGTGCGGTGCCGTTGTTTTGCCATGCAATCATTTTTATCAACCCAAATCAAAAACAATCCCTATGACACAAAACAATGACATCCGCCTGCGGCGGCGCTACCTGCCCCCGGGCCTGACCGTGGTGAGTTTCGCCACCGAACGCGGCTTCGCCCTCTCCGAGCGCACCGTCCTCGATGAATTCATCTTTTCCACCGGCGCTTCCGAATCGCCCTCCACGGGCGAGAACCGCGAAGACCAAGGCTGGCTCTTCTAAACCCCGCGACCGCTATGAAACAGAGACACTTCATGCCCCTGCTGGCCGCCAGCCTCGCCTTGGCCGCCTGCCAGCCCGAAAGCTCCGCCGACCTGGCCGGCGGCCTGCTGCTCAACATCGAGAACACCGCCTCCGCCGGAGCCAAGCCCGCCGTGGACGGCATCTCCACCACATGGCTCGCCGGCGACCTTATCACCCTCAACGGCACGGATTGCACGGTGCTGGTGAACGGTTATGCCGCCAAGGTGCAGAACGCAACGAAGCCGCACGCCAGCGAGCACTGGTTCGCCACCTCACCCGCCGGCCTTGTCGCCCCGCCCGAAGGCGCCGGGGAGTTCTGGTGGGAAGAGCGCCTTGCGGCCAGCGAAAGTTTCCAGTTCACCTATCCGCGCGAGTACACCTACGCCGCTCCCTTCCAAAAGCAGAAGGTGGCCTTCCCCATGGTGGCCGTGGCCGCAGGCAATGCCAACAGCCTCACCTTCCGCCACCTGGCCGCCGCCGTGCAGGTGCAGGTGGAGACCCCCATGCTGATGCCCATCCGGCTCGACTCCGTAGTGCTCGAGGCCACCTCGGCCTGTCTCAATGGCGACGCTTCGTTCACCGTAGACACCTCCTTCGTCCCCAGCATCAGCGCCCCCACCTCCGCCACCCCCGCCAGCTATGCCCGGCGCAGCGTCCGCATCGACTGCAGCGGCAGCACTAGCATTGTGTTCTCCAACCAGCCTCTGCGTATACAACTGCCCGTGCCGCCCCTGCCCGCCGGCGAGGAGCTCACCGTCCGCGTCTACGGCACCACCGTGTCCGCATTGGCCAACTACGACGACACGTGGAACATGCTTGCCATGCGAAATCAACCCTACGAGGGCAATGTCAACGAATTTGTCTTCTCCCATTCCGCCGCCCTTGCCTCCGCGCTCGAGCGCACACACCTCATCAGCGCCCGCGCCGAGGTGCGCCCCGACGGACACCTGCTCGACTCCGAGCGCAGCATCTCCCGCCTCTCCCTCTTCTCCGTGTCGGCCACCAAGAAAGTGCTGTTTAAAAGACATCAGGACGTAAGCTCTTCCTCTTCCGCCGGTTCCTACTCCATGCCAAGCCTCGCAGAAATGGAGTACCTTATGAATAGCCGGGAGGGTGCTCGCTATATTAGAGTGAAAATTAATGAAGGTACGGTTTACTCCGTACCATTAATAATCATATTCCCCGATGGCTACACCATAGACTCGGTACGCAGCTTGGCCGGGATGGATGTGTTGGATGCCAGCTATTTCAATGACAACGGAGAACAAGATCTTGCTAGGAACCTTATGTTTAGAAACAAATGCCACGAGTATGGATTTGTTGTTTTAACAATGGGTGGAGGGAGTAATACAGTCGGGTCAGAGATTAAATACAAATTCATAGACGGATACTTGACTTCTAGAGGAGTTCTTTCTGACAGTTATCCATTTGATTGTACAGAAAGGAGTCTTCTGGTCCGGACTATCATCAACGGCTGACACCCCACCCTGCGAGCCTTCACTGGGACGCCCTTTTGAGACTGTTTTAGTTATTATATCAACCCAAATCAAACAATAATCCCTATGACACAAAACAATGACATCTGCCCGCGGCGGCACTACCTGCCCCCCGGACTCACCGTGGTCCGCTTCGCCGCCGAGCGCGGATTCGCCGCCTCCGGCCTGCGGACTCTCCTCACCGAATTCTCCCTCGTCGCCGATCCCGCCGACGCACTCTCCACCGGCGAGGAACGCTCGGATCAAGGATGGCTCTTCTAAAACCCCGCAACCGCTATGAAACAGAGACACATCATACCCCTGCTGGCCGCCGCCCTCGCGCTGGCCTCCTGCCAGCCCGAAAGTCCCGCCGACCTGGCCGGCGGCCTGCTGCTCAACATCGAGAACACCGCCTCCGCCGGAGCCAAGCCCGCCGTCAGCGGCATCACCACCACATGGCTCAACGGCGACGTCATCAGCATCAACGGCGCCGAGCGCACCGTCAGCGTCAGCGGCAATGTCGCCCGCGTAACCGACGTAACCGCGCCGAACCCGGGCGAGCACTTCTTCGCCTGTTCGCCCGCCGACCTCTTCTCCGTGCCTGGGAGCAACGACTTCTGGTGGGAGCACCCGATAGGCAGCAATCAGAGGAGTTTAGGATTCACCTATCCGCGCGAGTACACCTACGCCATCGCTCCCGACGGCCGCCAACGCCTCGCCTCGCCCATGGTGGCCGTGGCCGAAAGCGATGCGGCCGCCCTCACGTTCAGGCATTTGGCCGCCGCCGTCGAGGTGCACCTCTCCAACCCGATGAACGTCGGCTGCTACATCGACTCCATTGTCGTCGAGGCCGCCCATCAATCGCTCAACGGCACGGGCTACTTCACCCTCAACGCCGCGACCGGCACCCCCAACGTCTCCGCACCGGCGGAGTACGACCACGTGTATGCCCGCCGCAGCGTGCGCCTCAACACCGACCACATGATCCTGTCCGCCGGCGGCAGCCGCGCACTCCAGGTCCCCGTGCCGCCACTGCCGCAGGGCGAGGAACTGACTGTCCGCGTCTACGGCACCATCTTTTTCACTTTTAACCTGAGCAGCGTCCCAGGATCTTGGGTAGCCGCGCGCAACGCGCCCTCCAGTGGCCTAAAGGAATTTGTCTTCTCCCATTCCGCCACCCTCGGCTCGCGCCTGCAGCGCAACCATCTGCTCAAGGCCCGCGCCGAGATACGCCCCGACGGGCACCTGCTCGACTCCGAGCGCAGCATCTCCCGCCTCTCCCTCTTCTCCCTCTCCGGCACCAAGAAGGTGCTCTTCAAGCGGAACCAGGACACAGACATGCCCGGTGGCTCCTGGTCCATGCCTACCCGCGCCGAAATGGAGTACCTTCTCAACGATAGGCCGGGGGCGCGATTCGCCCAGGTGAAGATGTGCCAGCAGGTGTTCGAGGATTACACTTATTACCTCGTCATATTCCCCGACGGCCACACCGCCGAGTCGGTGCGCAGCCTCCCGGGGATGAGTGCGCTGGATGCAAATAGTTTCAACAGATTCAGCCGTACTACAACCCTTAACATGACTCCAGAGGAAATGCGTCAACATGGTTTTCTTGTGCTGAACTTCTATAGCCGTGTAGGTATTGTGATCGGCCAAGGACATCAGGGGATTGGATATCGGCTTGCCGACGAAAACGGTAGTTACTCGTTGTTCTTCACCGGAATTGGAAACAGCACATCGAGTTCGAACTACTCCCTCTGCGTCCGCCCCCTCATCGGCGACTGACGCTCCCCGCTCCCGAACCCAACCCTCCAGGCCGCAGGAACCACCCACCTGCGGCCTGGCCTTTTTATGTACCCTTGGAGAGGCCCTACAGAGGAAGAAGAGAGGCAAAACCTATAGCTTTTCAGTGGCTGGGAATCAGCCTGTTGCATTCCTGCATTTTCCGCTAGTTTTCAAAAAATATTCAGAAAAAACACGCTCTTTTTCCTTGCAGTCCGCATTGCCTCCGCAGGGCAATTAACAGCCTGTTGTTCAAAGATTTTTGCTTGTATATGAAAAAAACTTTGTATATTTGCACTTTCAAACCCTGCCTCCTGCCTGTGCAGCAGGCTGATAATTAATAGATAACATAAAAAGTAAGATACAAAAGTTATGACACCTTCACACATTGAACACATCGGCATTGCCGTGACCAACCTCGACGAGGCCATCCGCTACTGGGAAGACGTGATGGGCCTCAAGTGCTACGCCATCGAAGAAGTCAAAGACCAGAAGGTCAAGACCGCTTTCTTCCGCTGCGGCGACGTCAAGATTGAGCTCCTCGAGCCCACCTGCCCCGAGAGCACCATCGCCTCGTTCATCGAGAAGAACGGCGGCAAAGGCGGCATGCACCACATCGCCTTCGCCATGGAAAACACCGACCAGGCCCTGGCCGAGGCCAAGGAAAAGGGCGTCCGCCTCATCGACGAGCAGTCCCGCCCCGGCGCCGAAGGCCTCAAAATAGGCTTCCTGCACCCCAAGAACACCCTCGGCGTGCTCACCGAATTCTGCTGCAAATAGTCGGCGGAACGTATCAACTTATCAACGTATAAACCTAACAACAAGATAAATTATGGCTTTTGAACAGAAGATAAAAGAGCTGCTCGACAAGCGTGGCGAGGCCCGCTTGGGCGGAGGCCAGAAAGGCATCGACAAGCAGCACGAGTCCGGCAAGCTCACCGCACGTGAGCGCATCGCCCTGCTGCTCGACGAAGGATCCTTCGAGGAGTTCGACATGTTTGTAACCCACCGCTGCATGAACTTCGACATGCAGAAAAAATCGTTCCTCGGCGACGGCGTCGTTACCGGCTACGGCACCATCAACGGCCGCATGGTCTACGTCTTTGCCCAGGACTTCACCGTCTTCGGCGGCTCGCTCAGCGAGACCATGGCCCTGAAAATCTGCAAGGTAATGGACCAGGCCATGAAGGTCGGTGCCCCCGTCATCGGCATCAACGACTCCGGCGGCGCCCGCATTCAGGAGGGTATCAACGCCCTGGCCGGCTATGCCGAGATATTCGAGCGCAACATCCTCGCTTCCGGCGTGGTTCCCCAAATCAGCGCCATCTTCGGCCCCTGCGCCGGCGGCTCGGTCTACAGCCCCGCGCTGACCGACTTCATCCTCATGTCCAAGGAGAACAGCTACATGTTCCTCACCGGTCCCAAGGTGGTCAAAACCGTTACCGGCGAGGATGTTACCGTCGACAAGCTCGGCGGCGCCATGGTGCATGCCACCAAGAGCGGCGTGGCCCACTTCGTCGGCGAGACCGAGGAAAGCACCCTCCAGCTCATCCGTGACCTGGTCGGCTATATCCCCAGCAACAACTTCGAGGAGGCTCCCTACGTGGCCACCGAAGACCCCATCGACCGTCTGGAGGACAGCCTCAACACCATCATCCCCGAGAACCCCAACGAGGCATACGACGTCAAATCCGTCATCAGCGCCATCGTCGACGAAGGCAAGTTCCTCGAGGTGCATGAGAATTTCGCCAAGAACCTCGTCGTAGGCTTTGCCCGCATGGGTGGCATGAGCGTCGGTATCGTCGCCAACCAGCCCAAGGCCATGGCCGGCGTGCTTGACTGCAACGCCTCGCGCAAGGGTGCCCGCTTTGTGCGTTTCTGCGACGCCTTCAACATTCCGCTCGTTACCCTCGTCGACGTGCCCGGCTTCCTGCCCGGCACCGGCCAGGAGTACAACGGTGTTATCGTCCACGGTGCCAAGATGCTCTACGCCTATGGCGAAGCCACGGTGCCCAAGATCACCGTTACCCTCCGCAAGAGCTACGGCGGCGCCCACATCGTGATGAGCTGCAAGCAGCTGCGTTCCGATATCAACTACGCATGGCCCACGGCCCAGATTGCCGTCATGGGTGCCAGCGGCGCCACCGAGGTGCTCCACGGCCGCGCCCTGAAGGAGATTACCGATGCCGACGAGAAGGCCAAGTTCATCGCCGAGAAGGAGAAGGAGTACAACGACCTCTTCGCCAACCCCTACAATGCAGCCAAGTATGGCTACATCGACGATGTCATCGAGCCGCGCAACACCCGCTTCCGCGTCATCCGCGCCCTGCAGGCCCTTGCCACCAAGAAGGACTCGCTGCCGATGAAGAAGCACTGCAACCTCCCCTTGTAATCCATTCATTATTAACCAATATCAAAAACATCAAACAATGAAAAAGGTCTTTTTAACCGCTTTTGCTGCCATGGCCCTCGTCGCCATGGTTGCCTGCAACAACAACGCCCAGCCCGCCGAGCAGGCTGATACCGCCGCCACCGAGCAGTGCGACAAGCCCTGCGAGAAGAAGTGCGACAAGCCCTGCGACAGCACCAAGTGCTGCGAGCAGAAGGTCGAAGGCATGGCCTGCGACAAGGCTGAAGGCGAGAAGTGCTGCAAGGAAGGCGAAGCCAAAGAGTGCCACAAGGCTGAAGGCGAGAAGAAATGCTGCAAGGCCGAAGGCAAAGAGTGCCACAAGGCCAACTAAAAAAAGCCAAGGATTAAGGCTTGGGTGCGCCCCGGGCCTTAATCCTACCTTTTACAAGTTTTGATGTTACAACCCATTAAAGACAATGAATACCATTTATAAATTGTTATTCGCAGGTCTGCTGTGCTTCGCCACGCTGACGGCAACGGCCCAGGGGCCGCAGCCCGACGCCGTGGCCGGTGCCACGCCCGACCAGCCGCGCCACGAGCAGCCCCACCACGGCTGCATGACGCATGGCATGGTGGCCCCCGTGGAATTCCAAAGCACCAAGATCTGCTATGCACCCCAGATGGGTGCCTTTGTGGCCATCGACAGCATGGAATGCTCCGTGCATCTGGTCAAAATGGTGGACGGCAAACTGGACACTGCCGCCAGCTACCAGACCGACAATATCCACAAACGCCACGACCTCAAGAACATACTTCGCCCTGTGAGCGTCAGCGTGTTGGGCAAGTACATCGTGGTATTGGCTTCGGCCGCCAACGATTCTGCCTATGTGGCCCTGCTGGACCAGGAGATGAAGCCTGTGGCTCGCCGCGCTTTCAACAGCCCGATGTATGCCATGCACTTCGAGCACGGCCAGATGTTCGTGGTGGGTCGCAACCCGCTCGGCTACGACATCAATGTGCTTCCGCTGCGCGGCGGGCTTGAAGAGTTCGAGAGTGGCGAGGCTTTGACCCACCACTACCGCGTGGCCCAGCAGGCCGAGCGCATCAAACAGAGCGACCCTGTCGGCGTGGGCCTGACGGCGGTGGCTGTGGCCGTGGTGTTCCTGGCGCTGGTGTGCATAGCGCTTATCCTGCAAGGCTCTGGCAAACTGCTGATGGGCATGGAGGACAAGGAGCAGAAGGAGAAGAAGCAGTCGAAGGTGAAACCCGTGGCCGAGGGTTCGTCGGCAGCCAGCAACGAGCTGTATGCCGCCATAGCCGCGGCGGTGCACCTCTACAACGACGAGCTGCACGACGAGGAAGAGACCGTGATTACCATCCAGAAGGTGGAGCGCGAGTGGACGCCTTGGAATGCCAAGTATTATAATATGAATCATTATTTTAACAACAAGAAGTAAGCAATGAAGACCTATAAGCTCAAGATAAACGGCAACGACTACAATGTGGAAATCAACGAAGTCGAGGGCCAGGAGATCAAAATGAACGTGAACGGCATGCCGTATGCCGTCACGGTGGACCAGGAAATGAAGCCGACGAAGAAGACGGTAGTGACGAGCGCCGCGCAGCCGCGCGTGGCTCCTGCCGCCGGCGGCTCGGTGCAGAAGTCGAATGCCGCGGCCGGCACCAAGGTGCAGGCTCCGCTGCCGGGCACCATTTTGGACGTGTTCGTCAACGTGGGCGACGCGGTGAAGAGCGGCCAGACGGTGGTGCTGCTGGAGGCCATGAAGATGGAGAACAACATCGAGGCCGACTGCGACGGCACCGTCAAGGAGGTGAAAGTCCGCAAGGGCGACAGCGTCCTCGAGGGCGATGTACTGGTTGTGATTGGATAACTCTGAAACACTGTAGACAATGATTAGTTTAGCAACAGGTGGCTTCATGGAGTTCATGTCGACGCAGTTGGTGCAGTTCTTGGAATACACCGGCTTCGCCAACGTGACCTGGGGCCATATAGCCATGATTTTGATTGGCTTGGTGTTCATCTTCCTGGGCATCAAGTATGAGTTTGAACCGCTGCTGCTGGTGCCTATCGGATTCGGTATGCTGATCGGCAACATCCCGTTTTACCCGGGGTTGAAGATAGGTATCTACGAGCAGAACTCGGTGCTTAACATCCTGTACCACGGTGTGCAGAACGGATGGTATCCACCGTTGATATTCCTAGGCATAGGCGCGATGACGGATTTCTCGGCGCTGCTGTCGAACCCGAAGCTGATGCTGGTGGGTGCGGCGGCGCAGGTGGGCATCTTCGCGGCCTATATGGGTGCCTTGGCGCTGGGTTTCCAGCCGAACGAGGCAGGTGCCATCGGCATCATCGGCGGCGCCGACGGCCCGACGGCCATCTTCCTCTCGTCGCAGCTGGCGCCGGAGCTGATGGGTGCCATCGCCGTGTCGGCCTATAGCTACATGGCCCTTGTGCCCGTCATCCAGCCGCCTATCATGCGCCTGATGACCACCAAGAAGGAGCGCACCATCCGCATGAAGCCGCCACGCAAAGTGTCGAAGCTGGAGAAGATCACCTTCCCCATCATCGGTCTGCTGTTCTGCGCCTTCATAGTGCCCAGCGGCCTGCCGCTGCTCGGCATGCTGTTCTTCGGCAATCTGCTGAAGGAGTGCGGCGTGACGAAGCGCCTTTCCGACGTGGCCTCCAACGGTATCGTCAACGTGTGCACGCTGCTTATCGGCATCACCGTGGGTGCTTCGACCCAGGCTTCGGTGTTCCTCACCGGCAAGTCGGTGCTGATTTTTGCGCTGGGCGCGGGAAGTTTCATTGTGGCCACCTTCTGCGGCGTGCTCTTTGTGAAGGGCATGAACCTCTTCCTGAAGGAGGGCAACAAGATCAACCCGCTGATTGGCAACTCGGGCGTGAGCGCGGTTCCCGACGCCGCCCGTGTGTCGAACAACGTGGGCCTGGAGTACGACAAGACCAACTACCTGCTGCAGCACGCCATGGGGCCCAATGTGGCCGGCGTGGTGGGCTCGGCGGTGGCTGCCGGTATCCTGCTGGCCTTCTTGCACTAAGCCTTGCAATACAACGGCGAGGCCCCTGCCGGATGGCAGGGGCCTCGCCGTTTTTTGTGCCGTCGGAGCGGCTTAATTCAGCAGTTGCACCATGGGCATTATCGAGCCCACGGCTTCGGTCTTCTGCGATGTTGAGCTGGTGGAGCTGACGTTGGCCAGTCCGTTGGCGGCGAGCAGTGCGTCGATGATGGCGTTGGAGTTGTTCTTGGTAATCAATCCTGCGCCGGCCATGACGAGGCCGTTGCCGAAGGCCTTGCGGTAGGCCTTGTCGTCTTTGTTCTGTTTGATCTGGGTGTAGGCCGTGGCCAGCGAGAGTGCGTAGCCGAGATTGGCGGGGTCGGACAGGGAGATGGTGCCGGTGGACTTGTAGGAGTTGTAGAGGCCGAGGAGGGCGCTGCCGCAGGTTTGACCGGTGGTCTGGGCGATGGCATTGGCGCCGGCGCCGGACTGGAGGAGGCTACACGAGGCCAGTGTCAGCGTGGCCACACACATAAGGATGATACCTAAACGTTTCATAGTTACTTTTTTATTAATGATACATGTTGTTTTTTGGTGGTGCAAAAGTACAAACAAATTTGCATACGGAAAAAAAATTTAGATTTTTTTAGATTTGGTAAAGAAGAAAGCCCGCGGTGCCAGAGAGGAGGATAAGTAGGATGGGGGAGGAGAGAAATTTGAATTTAGGATTACGTATTTTGAAGTAGCTGAAAGTGAAGACGACAGCAAAGATGATAGTGGATGATATGAAATGGCGGTTGAATGAGGGTGTACCAAAAGTTTCGATTGTAAGTAGTTGGAGTGCGGCGGCGGCAATAAGACCGACGATGGCCATGCGTAGCACACGCATTGTGTAGGCTACGCGGGGATTGTCTTTGTGGTGCATGAGGAAGCGGCAGACGAGGAGCATCAAAATGATTGGCAGTAAGATGACGGCCAGCGAGGCAAGGAGCGAAGCACCTACAGCGGCAACGGTGGGGTAGCCGGCGTTGAGGGCGGCAGTATAGCCGGCATAGGTGGCGGTGTTGATGCCAATGGGACCGGGGGTCATCTGGCTGATAGCCAACACATCGGTGAATTCCTGCGATGTCATCCACTGGTGGTGTACAACTACTTCATCTTGTATCAGAGCTACCATCGAGTAGCCGCCGCCAAAGGTGAAAATACCAATGAGGAGGAAGGTGTAGAGGAGTTCGAAGAATATCATTTTTCTGGCAATTATATGGTTTGGAGTCTACGCGTCAAGAAGAGTGTTTCAGGTGGCCATAAAGGAAGCCACCTGCGATGGCAATTAGTATTACTAGGATGGGACTGACACCCAGGAGCCATATCAAGAGGGCGGCCAACACTGGGATCCATAGTGTGCGCCAAGTGATACCAGATGAGCGAGCGAGGGTGAAAACAGGTGCGGCAATTAGTGCCACAACGGCTGGACGGATACCCATGAAGATATGCTCGAGGGTGGGGTGGTGGCTGTATTGGCGGAGGAGGGTGGCGAAGAGGAGGATAATGGCGACAGGCATGAGGATATTGCCCAGGGTGGCGACGAGGCTGCCTGCCACACCGCGCAGGCGGTAGCCAACTTGGGTGGCCATGTTGACGGCAAAAACGCCTGGCATGGCCTGAGCGAGGGCTACGATGTCAAGAAAAGTCACCTCGTCCATCCAGCGACGCCGCTCCACCACTTCACGTTGCATCAGGGGTATCATGGCATAACCACCACCGATGGTGAAAGTGCCTACGCGAAAAAAAGTTGCAAACAGTTCACAATATTTAACCATGAGATGCGTTATCGGAGATTGTCAAAATAACTGAAAACGATTAAAGATATTGTATATGAATACATTGTTTTTTACACTTTTCATGACGTTTGTAGTCGTGATGCTTGTGCTTGACCTCTTTGTTTTTCACAAAAAAGACCATGTTGTCAGCGTAAAAGAGGCCTCCCTGTGGACGTTTTTTTGGGTTGGCATGGCGATGGGCTTTGCGGTGCTGATTTATTTCTTCGGCGACTGGATGATACCGCCGACCGATGCCACGATGGATGTTGCCGCGTGGCGCTCGGAGATGGTGCAGGAGTTCCTGGCGGGCTACTTCCTCGAAGAGAGCCTTTCAATCGACAATATTTTCGTGATGATTATGATTTTTGTGTCATTTGGCATCAAAAAGGAATACTACCACCGCGTACTTTTCTGGGGTATTTTTGGGGCCATCGTGATGCGTTTCATATTCATTTTTGCCTTGGGAGCACTGGTGACCAAGTTCGCTTGGCTGCTTGCGGTGTTTGGTTTGATACTGATTTACAGCGGTGTGAAGATGTTTCGCGACAAGGGTGACGAGCATATCGACACGGCCAACCACCCCGTGGTACGCTTTGCTTCCAAATATTTTCCCGTGACGACGGAAAGCCACGGGCATGATTTCTTCCACGCCGGAAAGATGACACCGCTGTTTCTGGTGCTGCTAGTGATTGAGTTTTCGGATATTATCTTCGCCGTAGACAGTATTCCTGCTGTGTTTTCTGTTACACAGAACCCCGTTATTGTTTATACTTCCAACATCTTCGCCATCATGGGTTTGCGCTCGCTTTTCTTCCTGCTGAGCGACGTGTCAGACCGCTTCTGGCTGTTGCATTACGGCCTTGGTGCACTGCTCTGCTTTATCGGGGTAAAGATGATTGGCGCCACCTTTTTCCACTGGCATATCCCGACGCTGGTTTCTCTTGCCGTCATCTTGGGTATCCTGGTGGTAAGTGTGGTGTTCTCGATGGTGATAAAAAAGCCTGCTTCTAGAAAGGTTTGAAATTTATGGATGTTTTATTTTAAAACATTTTAGGCATAAATCTCTTGCAAGGTTCCATTTTTTTTTGCGTATCTTTGCAGGGGCAAACAGGCGTAAGGTTAGGAGCGGAGAGCACGGTCGATTACACGGCAGATGCGGTTGTTGGTTTGGGATATTTCGCCGCTGCCGTCGATGGTGGTGAGGCGGCCGGAGAGGCGGTAGTAGTCGAGCACGGGCTGGGTCTGCCGGTCGTAGAGGTCGAGTCGGTGGCGGATGACCTCTTCGGTGTCGTCGCTGCGGCCGCTGATGGCGGCGCGCTCGTGGATGCGGCGGATGAGTTCGTCGCGCGGCACGTCGATAGCGATGATGAGGTCTATGTTGCGTTTGAGGCGTCGGGTGACGAATTCGAGGGTTTGGGCCTGCTGCACGGTGCGTGGGAAGCCATCGATGATGCAGCCTTCGGGGCGGTGGGAGGGCCCTTTGCGGGCCACATCCCACGGATCCTCCTGCGCGTCGGGGTTGGGAAGGGTGGAGCGCTGCTGGAGGGCACGGTGGAGGAGCTGGACGACGATGTCGTCGCCGACGAGGTCGCCGCGGTCCATGATGGCTTTGGCGCGCAGGCCGATGGGGGTCTGGAGGCGGACTTCCTGGCGCAGCAGGTCGCCGGTGGAGATGTGAAGGAAGTCGTACTTCTCGGCCAGCAGTGTGGCTTGTGTGCCTTTGCCGGCGCCGGGGGCGCCGAAGATGACGATGTTGATCATTTGGTGTACCATTGTTTGAATTCGCTGACGCGTGCTTTGGATATGATAATGCGGTCGGGGGTGGGGACGCAGAGAGTGAGGGCGAGTTTGGATATGGGCCAGAGGGCTATTTCGCTGATGGCGTGGTGGGCGACGATGTATTGGCGGTTGGCGCGGAAGAAGTGCGAGGGGTCGAGTTGTTCCATGATGCTGTCGAGGGGGCGGTCGATGATTTGGTGGTGTCCGTCGAGGAGTATGGCGCGGGTGATTTTGTCTTCGAGGTAGAGGCAGGCGATTTGGTTGATGGGGACGGGGATGAGTTTGTCGCGCATGGGGACGAGGAAGTGAGTGCGGTAGTGGTGGAGGGAGCCTGCGAGGGCGGCGAGCTGGGAGGGGGTGGGGGAGGCAAGGGTGTGGAGTTTGTCGAGGGCGTGCTGGAGGTCGTCGCGGTTGATGGGTTTGAGGAGGTAGTCGATGGAGTTGACTTTGAAGGCTTGGAGGGCGTATTGGTCGTAGGCGGTGGTGAAGATGATGGGGCAGTGGGGATGTACGTGGTCGAAGATGCGGAAGGAGAGTCCGTCGGCGAGGTGTATGTCGAGGAGTATGAGGTCGGGGGAGGGTTGTTGCTGGAGGTATTCTATGCTTTCCTCGATGCTTTGGAGTGTGGCGAGGATGTGGGCGTCGGGGAGGAGTTCGGCGACGAGACGTTGGAGGTGCTGTGCGGCTATGTTTTCGTCTTCGACGATGAGGATGTTTTTCATTTTTTGAATTCTGATTTCTGAGTTTTGAATTCTGATTTTTGAGTGCCTATTCCTAATCCCTCACTCCTCATTCAAATGAGGGGGATTTCTACGGTGAAGGTGGTGTCGTCCCTGGTGATTTTGATGTCTTTCTGGTAGAGGAGTCGGTAGCGTTGTGCGAGGTTGGTGAGTCCGGTGCCGCCGGTGGTTTGGCTGTCGGCTTTGGGGCGGAGGGGGTTGGAGACGAGGGGGGTGCGGTGGGGGGTGGTGGAGATGGAGATGGTGAGGGGGTAGCGCTGGGAGACGATGTTGTGTTTGATGGCGTTTTCGACCAGGAGCTGGAGGCTGATGGGGACGACGTGTGTGGAGAGGAGGTCGTTATCGATGTGTTGTAGCACGTGGAGGTTGTTTCCGTGGCGTATCTGCATCATGTAGATGTAGGATTGTGTGAATTCGAGTTCGTCGGCGAGGGTGACTTCGGTCTGTTTTTGCATGGAGTAGCGGAAGGTGGCGGCGAGCTGGTGGAGGTATTGGTGGGCGGAGGGGTCGTCGGTACCGATGAGGCCGTCGAGGGTGTTGAGGGAGTTGAAGAGGAAGTGCGGGGAGAGTTGCTGCTGGAGTGTCTGGTGGCGGATGAGGAGGTTTTCGGACTGGAGCTGTTGGTTTTCGAGGAGGATGCGCTGGTGTTCGGTGATGTTGTTGATGAGGATGGAGACGAGGAAGGAGATGAGTCCGGCGGCGAGGTTGGCGATGAGGTTGAGGTGGAAGGGGTTGGATGTGAATCCGATGGGGTCGAGGAGGATTTCGATTTGGTAGCTGGCGAGGGTGAATATGGTGGAGAGGGAGAGGGAGGCGATGAGGCAGAGGGCTACGCGGTGGGAGGTTTTGAGTGAGAAGCGTAGTATCCAGAAGTTGAGTGGGTAGAGGATGAGGAAGATGAACAGGTTGGCGATGCAGACGTAGAGGGTGTTGAAGTGGGGTTCGATTTGGAGGTTGGTGCGGGAGGTGGCGCCAAGGACCATGACGATGGAGAGGATGGCGGCGGAGGCGAGGGCTATCCAGAGGGCGCGTGGCAGGCGGTAGGGCTGGATGTGGATTGTGCCTTGGGGATGGGGTGTCTGTCGGTTCACGGTCAATGATCGGTTTGGGGTTTGAATTTGCGGATGAAGTAGAGGGAGATATTGGCGGTGAGGAAGTAGAAGCCTGTTTGCAGCCAGAGGGCGAGGTATTCGTGGCGCACTTCGGCGAGGGTGGCGCCCATGGAGGCGATGCGGACGTAGCCCTGGATGCCGGGGGTGGAGGGGAAGAGGTAGCTGGCGGCGAGCCAGAAGCGCGGCATGTTGGGCTGGGGCCAGACGAGTCCGCTGAGGAAGAAGAGGATGACGCTGAAGAAGAGGCAGCAGAGGAGGGTGCTCATGCGCTGCTGGGAGAAGAGGTTGCCGATGGTCATGGAGAAGCAGATGGTGGCGAGGAGGAAGGGGAGGAGGAGGAGGCAGATGTCGATGGCGCTGCCGAGTTGTGGGAGGCCGAAGATGCGGGGCAGGATCCAGAGGTCGAAGAGTGCGATGGGGATGTAGATGAGGAGGAAGCAGAGGAGGCGCCCGAGGGTGACGATGCGTATGCTGCGGAAGCTGCCGAGGTGGGTGGGTATGACTTGGAGGGAGCGGTGGCGTTCGCTGGCGTCGCCGCAGAGGACGCAGATGCCGAAGAAGAGGGTTTGGTGGATGACGAGGAGGAGGAGGGCTGGGATGAAGTAGGAGGCGTAGCCGCCGGAGGGGTTGTAGAGTTTGACGTCTTCGACTTCGATGGGCTGCACCTGGATGCGTGCGCTGTGGTGGTCGAGGCCGGCGTCGGTGTGGTGGGCCATTTCAATGGTGTGCATTTCATCGAGCATGACGACGCTGCCGCCGAACATGGCGTTTTTGTAGTAGAGGAAGGAGCTGATGTCGGAGAAGCAGGTGATGCGGGCTGTCTCGCCGCGTGCGAGGCGGTCGTCGTAGTCGGCGGGGATGATGTAGACGGCGCGGGCCTGGTGGCGGTTGATAAGTTCTTCGCCTTCGGCGAGGGTGGCGCAGCGGTAGGCGACAGCCAATTCGGGGGTGGCGTCGAGTTTGTGGATGAAGCGTTTGGAGTTTTCGCCGCGCGAGAGTTCGACGACGGCCACGGGCATTTCCTGCAGCACTTCGCGGTGATAGATGTAGTAGTAGAGGGGAGGGTAGACGGCGGTGGCGAGGAAGAAGATGACGACGGTGGTTTTGTCCAGGAAGACGCGGCGCACTTCGTTGGCCAGCACTTCCCAGGTTTCGACGAGGGTGCGGAAGAGGTGTTTCAGCATTGGGGCCTCCTTTCGTATTGGCGGCGTAGCATGGCGGCGCCGATGAGGAGGAGGAGTGGGAAGAGGAGGAGGGAGCAGAGCTGGGGCCAGATGTAGCCGATGCCGTTGCCGAAGAGGGTGATGTCGCGCATGGCGAGGAAGTAGTAGCGCAGGGGGAAGAGTAGGCTGAAGGTCTGCATGGGCAGGGGCATGGCGTCGACGGGGAAGGAGAAGCCGCACATGGTGAAGGCCAGGGTGCCATAGGCGGAGGTGAGGCTCATGGCGACGGAGGGGTCGGGCACGCAGCCCATCAGGAAACATCCGGCGCACTGGGCGGCGACGACGCTGAGCAACGACAGCAGCATCAGCAGCGGCCAGCTTCCTTCCATCGGCAGGTGCATGGGGCCGAACATGATGAGGGAGCAGAGGAGCATCAGCAGGGTGTAATACATGGTGTAGGGGAGCATCTTGCCGACGAGGGCGTGGAGGGCGTTGCCGCGGGCGACGCGCATGAGGCCGCGGAGGGTCTCTTCCTGCCGCTCGCGGCCTATGACGTAGGCTGTCTGCAGCATGGCCATCAGGATGATGATGCCGGGCACGAGGATGGTGAGCAGGTAGAGGTGGTAGCTGCCTTTGCTGTTGCCGATGGGGTGGGTGTCGAGCGCGATGGGCTGTATGCGTCCCATGATCTGGTCTTCGTCGACGCCCTTTTTGCGCAGCACCTCGCGCTGCACGGCGCCGCCGGCCAGCTTGCCGATGGTGGTCAACTGTTTGTAGCAGAGCGAGCCCGCAAGGAGGTAGGACTGGTTGGTGTAGAGCACTATTTTGGGTGCGTGGAACTGCAGCACTTCGTTGTAGGTGCCATTGGGTATCTCGTAGAAGGCGAATATCTTGCCCTGCTGCATGGCCGACCGCGCTTCGCCGTGCGAGCCGTAGACGGCCACCACGTTGACCGCCTGGGTGGCGTTGATTTCGTGGCAGAGGCGGCGCGAGAGGTAGCTCCCGTCCAGGTCCACCACCGCCACCGGCAGCTCCTGCGGCTGCCCCTCGCTGGTCATGGTGGCGAAGAAGATGAACGACAGCGCGATGCCCACCGTCAGGATGATAGTGTAGCGCGGCTTCCGTCGGATGCGCCGCAGCTCTCTATAGAATACCCTTTTCACTGAACACTAAACACTGAACACTGACCACTACTTCATCACCGCCGTCATGCCGGGTTTCAGTCCCTCGATGGTGGTGCAGGGGATCACTTTGACGTCGAAACTCTTCACATCGTGCTGGCCGCCGATTTTGGTCGAGCGCCAGGTGGCGTAGCTGGCCATTGCCTGGATGCGGCTGACGGTGCAGGGGTGGAGCTCCTTGCCGAGGGCGGGGATGTTCACTTGGACCGTGTCGCCCACGTCGAGGCCGTTCAGATAGTCCTCGCGCACAGCGAAGTACATCCACACGTCCTCCATGTCGAGCACACTGACCACGGGGCTGCCGGTGCCGATGAGGTCGCCCACTTTGGCGTAGATTTCCATGACGATGCCGTCGCAGGGCGCGATCAGGTAGCTGTCGTCCAGATAGCTCTGCACTTCGGCCACAGCACCGCCCGCCTGGTTCACCAGCGCGGCGGCGGCGGCGATGTCCTCTTTCCGTGCGCCCTCTTTGGCCATGAGGTATTGCTGCTCGGCGGCGGCGCAGTCGGCCAGCGCCACTTTGTACTGTGCATCCACCTCGTCGAACTTCTGCGCGCTGACCACCCCCTTCTCATAGAGCCCCTTCACGCGGTCGTAGCTCTTCTTGTAGACTTCCACGGCGGCCTGCGCCTTCTGCCACACCTGGCGCGCCATCTCCACCTGCTGCTCGCGGGCGCCGCCCTGGGCTTTGCGGCTCTGCGCGCTGGCGGCGCTGCGGGCGGCGGTGGCCTGCTGCATCTTGGCGTCGATCTGCCGGCTGGCCACGTGGGCCAGCGTGTCGCCGCGGCGCACCCTCGCGCCCTCCTTCACATAGAGGGTGTCGATGTGGCCCGGCACCATATTGCTCACTCGGTATTCGGCGGCATCCACTTCGCCACCGATAATCGTCTTCTGCGGACGGATGGCCAGCAGTCCCACCAGCATCACCACGCCCACCGTCACCAACACCACGGCCAGTCCCGCCAGCAAACTCTTGTTATTCTCTTTCATTATGAATTATTTGTTTGATTGCTTGAATGTATGATTGTTTGTCTGCTTGAAAATCTATAACCTATAACCTTTCCCCTCAAAACCCCAACGCCTGGTTGAGGTAGAGGCGGCTCATTTCGATTTCGATCTCGGCGTCCAGCACCTCGCCCTTGGCCTGCAGCCAGACGGTCTGCGCGGCCATCAGGTCGCTGCTGCTCGCCATGCCGGCCTTGAAACTCTCGTCGGCCAGCTTCAGGTTCTCCTCTGCGTTGGCCAGGTTGCTCGTCGCCTGCGCCAGCTTCTTGTGTGCCAGCTCGTGCTCGTAGGTCAGCTTGTTCACCTGCAGCGCTATCATCTCCTGCGCCTCGCTCATCTGCAGCTCCACCTCGCGCTTGCGGTGCTTGGCGGCCTTGAGCGAATAGATGGCGCCCGGGTGCAGTATCGGAATATTCACCACCACACCCGCCATCAGCGTCCCGCTCAGCGCATTCTCGAACCCGTTGAACACATTCGGGCTCGTCATCAGGTAGCCACCCGTGGCGGCGATGTTCGGCAGCAGCCCCGCTCGCGCCATCCTCACCCCCTGCTGCGCCACGCTGTCGCTGATGCGCAGCATCCTCATCTCCGCTCGCCGCTCGTAGACACTGTCCAAATTATGACTAGAAATACTAGAAATACTAGAATTACTAGATCCACTCCTCCCCGACCTAACCTCGAACACCGTGTCCAGCGGCATCCCGCACCTCTGCGCCAGCAGCATCTTGGCCAGCGCCAGCCCGTTGGTGGCCTTGGTGAGGTTCATCTGCGCCTCGTTCAGCTTGACGCGCACCTTCGTCAGGTCGCCCTTCGTCGCCACCTCGGCCTCCACCATCTTCTCCACATTGCTGTTCAGCGTATCCAGCAAGGCGGCATACTGCTCGGCCAGCTCCTTCTTGTGCTGCACGCTGACCACCTGCCAGTAAGCCTCGTCGACGGCAATGAGCGTCTCCTCGCGCTTCTTGTCCATCTCCACACCGCCCAGCTGCGCCATCAGCGAAGCCGTGCGGTACAGCGCCCTCAGCTTGCCGCCCATATAGATAGGCTGCGTCACCGTCACCGCGCCGGCCACCACATTCCGCGTGTCTGTCTCGAGCGAGCGCACCACTTCGTCGCCCACCCCGTTCAGCGCACCGGCCAGCGGCATGCCGCTCAGCACACCCGCCACCCAGTCGCCCACGGCCGTGCCGCCCACCGGCAGCTGGTCCAGCTGGCTGTGCACATACCTGTTGATGTCTTCTTGCGCCGTGGTGCCCATATTACGCAGGCGCTCCTTCTGGCTCTCGCTGAGGAGCTCTATCTGACGGTCCATCCACAGATAGGTGCCGTTCGCACTCAACTTCGGCAGCATCTGCCACAGCGCCACCTTCTCCATCGCCTTCGCCTCGGCCACCCGCTCCTCCGCACGCTTCAACCCGTGGTTCTCCCTCAACGCGCGCTGGCGGCACTCCTCCAGCGTCAACTGGCCGCTGGCCACCGTCAACTGACCGCTCAAGAGCAACAATATCAATATCTTGTGTTTCATTCTTCCGTTTTTTAACATTTGCAAAGATACAAATTTCTTTTTTCACATTGATATTAATATATGTTAAATCGTCCAAATCGCATGTTAAATCGTCCAAATCGCAGACCGGAACACAAAAACAACACCGCCGAAACATCTACCCCGATTTACCCATCGATGGGTAATAATGCGAAATCACCCTCCTATTCCCCTACCATCCCCCTACCGTTCCCACCCCGGAAGGGTAGGGGGGCGAAAGAAAATTTCGCCACCCTACAATAATTCATCCGCCCCGACGTTATAGCAGACGCTATGTCAATCCGCAGACACCTCCTCATCCTCGCCGCCCTCGGCCTCGCCGCCCTCGCCCATGCGCAGGACAAAGCCCGCATGGCCGAGCACCAGCAGCGACTCGCCGAACTCATCGGGCGCGTAGCCAGCGCACCCACCGACAACGAGCGCTACCTCGCCTCCGAACAGGCCGTCCAGCTCCTCGCCCAAGCCCTCGACGAAGACGACTCCCACCGCTGGCGCTGGCAGCTGCCCGACTACGCCTCCGTCCTCACCTCGCCCGACGGGCTCCTACGCATCTTCACCTGGGCCGTCGTGCGCGACAACGGCG
>CACWPQ010000020.1 GCA_902762805.1 uncultured Bacteroidota bacterium
AAACCGCCGTCCGAGAGAAAAATTGAACTTCGATGCTCCGAAAAACGTTTTTTTTGTATATTTGCAATGACGTGTTGCATTCACATGTTGAACCTAAGGAGAAATATATTTGAAACAATTTTTTTGCCAGAATGGAAAAAAGTTGTATCTTTGCAGTCCGATTTGTATCAAACAAAAAGTATTAACGATTTAAAAAACAAACAATTATGCCAGCAAGAATTAGACTTCAGCGTCATGGTAAAAAGAATCAGCCTTTCTACCACATCGTTGTTGCGGATGGTCGTGCACCTCGAGACGGAAAATTTATCGAGAAGCTTGGCACGTACAATCCGATGACCAACCCCGCCACCATCGAGCTCAACTTCGACAGCGCCGTCCAGTGGGTGAAGAATGGTGCGCAACCGACTGATACAGTGCGTCGCATCCTGAGCTATAAGGGTGTTCTGCTCCGCCGCCACCTGCAGATTGGCGTGGAGAAGGGCGCCATCACCCAGGAGGTGGCCGATGTGCGCTTCAACGAGTGGCTGCAGGCCAAAGAGGCCAAGATTGCCAACGTGAAGAGCGAAGCCGAGAACGAGGCCCGCAACACGCGCAAGGCCCGCCTCGAGGCCGAGAAGAAGGCCAACGAAGCCAAGCAGACCGCCATCGCCGCCAAGCGCCAGGCCGCCCTCGAGGCCGAAGCCGCCGCCAAGGCCGAGGCCGCTGCCGCCGAAGCCGCCGAGGGCGATGCCCCTGCCGCCGAGGCCGAGGCTCCCGCCGAGGCTTAAGTCTCCTCGCATCGACAACGTTGACAACAATGACAACCGAGGGAAGCGCAACATGCGCTTCCCTTTCCATAACTCCTTAATTCTTACTCCTTAATTCTTACTCCTTACTCCTTAATTCTAAAAAATATGAAAATCGAAGAATGCTATCAACTGGGCCGCCTCACCAAGGCTTGGGGCTACAAGGGACAGGTGGTGCTCTTTCTGGACGTGGACACGCCGGAGGACTACCTGGGCTTGGACTCGGCCTTTGTGGAGGTGAAGGGGCAGCTGGTGCCCTACTTCTTCAAGGTGGACAACCTCAACGGCAACAAGGCCGTCATCACGTTCGAGGACCTCACGGCCGAGCAGGCGCATGCGCTGGTGGGCCACGAGGTGTACCTGCCGCTGGCGCTGCTGCCGAAGCTGGAGGGCAACAAATTCTATTTCCACGAGGTGGTGGGATTCAAGGTGGTGGATGCGGAGAAGGGCGACATCGGCACCCTCGCCTCGGTCATCGACCACCCGGCGCAGCCGCTCTTCCAGGTGATGAAAAACGGCGTGGAAATACTCATCCCGGTCATCGACCCGGTGATAAAACAGGTGGACCGCGAACAAAAAACGCTCTATATCGAGGCACCTAATGGGCTGATTGATTTGTATCTGGCCGATTTCAACAAATAGTGTTGAAATGTTTTTGGTGTGTGGTAAGGGAAAAATGCCTACTTTTGCCACCAAAATCAGACTGCTATGAAGACAAAAGACCAAGCCACGGAGAAAACCCGCTATTCCGACGAGGAACTGCAGGAGTTCAAGGAGCTGATCCTCTCCAAGATCGCCAAGGCCGAGAAGGACCTTGAGATGCTGCAACAGGCTGTGGCCGGCAGCGAGAACGATGTGAGCGACACCTCGCCCACCTTCAAGACCCTCGAGGAGGGCAGCAACACGCTGCTCAAGGAGGAGAACCAGAAGTTGGCCGTGCGCCAGCAGAAATTCATCCGCGACCTGCGCGCCGCGCTGGTGCGCATCGAGAACGGCACCTACGGCATCTGCCAGGCTTCGGGCAAGCTCATCCCGAAGGAGCGCCTGATGATTGTGCCGCACGCCACGATGACCGTCGAGGCCAAGGAGGCGAGCAAGAAGCGTCGCTAGCAAAGGGAAATCTTTTCACACACCAATATACACACACATCAAATTTTTGACAATGTCAGGTGCCGCCCCGACGGGGCGGCACCGTTTTTTTTGTGCGGGTGCGCGTCAGGGGATGCGGGGGATGGCGTCGATGAGTGTGCGGGTGTATTCGGTCTGGGGATGGCGGAAGAGGTCGTCGGGGGTGCCGTTCTCGACGATTTTCCCTTTCTGCATGACCATGATGCGGTCGGCCATGTAGTGCACCACACTCAGGTCGTGGGTGATGAAGAGGTAGGTGTAGTGGAAGCGTTCCTTGAGGTCGTTGAGGAGGTTGAGGACTTGCGCCTGGACGCTGACGTCGAGGGCGGAGACGCTTTCGTCGCAGATGACCAGCTCGGGTTGCAAGATGAGTGCGCGGGCTATGCACACGCGCTGGCGCTGGCCGCCGCTGAGCTCGTGGGGGTAGCGGTTGTACCAGTCGGGCTGCAGGCCTACATGCTGCATGAGTTCCAAGACTATTGCCCTTTCGCTCCCTTTCTGTCCCTTGTGCACCCGCAGCGGCTCGGCGATGGCGTCGCCGATGGTGATGCGGGGGTTGAGCGACGAGTAGGGGTCTTGGAAGATGATTTGCAGTTTGGGGCGCAGGGCGCGCATTTGGTGGTGGGAAAGTTGGTCGAGGGGTGTGCCGCGGTAGGCGATGGAGCCGGCGGAGTGGTCGATCAGGCGCAGCAGGGCGCGGCCGAGAGTGCTCTTGCCGCAGCCGCTTTCGCCCACCAGGCCGAGGGTCTCGCCTTCGTGGATGTCGAAGGTGATGCCGTCCACCCCCTTCAGCGTCTGCAGCGGGCGGCCGAAGAGGCTGCGCTTGAGGGTGTAGGTGACGGAGAGGTCGTGAACGGAGATGAGGGGTTGGGAATGGGCGGTTGTGTCGTCATTCGGAATGGTCTGTTCTCTTCTTTCCTCTCCCTTTTCACTCCCGCTCACCCCCTCCATAAAATCTTCCACCGTGGGCAGCCGGTGGGGGTGGCTGTCGAGGGGAGGTCGGCAGGCCAGCAGGCCCTGGGTGTAGGGCTCGCGGGGGTGGCGGAGGATGTCGGCGGCGGAACCCTCTTCCACCACGTGGCCGCGGTACATCACCATGATGCGGTCGGCCACCTGCGCTATGACGCCCAGGTCGTGGGTAATGAAGATGATGCTGGTGCCGTGCCGCTGTTGCAGCTGCCGCAGCAGCTCCAGTATGGTGCGCTGCACGGTGACGTCGAGGGCCGTGGTGGGCTCGTCGGCGATGAGGATGTCGGGGTCGTTGGCCAGCGCCATGGCAATCATGACGCGCTGCTTCTGCCCGCCGCTGATTTCGTGGGGGTAGGCGTCGAATATCTTCTCGGGGCGGGGGAGGAGCACCTCGTGGAACAACTCGATCGTACGGGCTTTTAATTCCTCATTCCTCATTCCACATTTCTCATTGGAATGCGCCCGCATCATCTCCATCACCTGCTCGCCGCACCGCTGCACGGGGTTGAGGCTCGTCATGGGCTCCTGGAAAATCATGGCGATGCGTTTGCCGCGTATGGTGCGCTGCTCTTGTTCGCTGAGGGTCAGCAGGTTGGTGTCGCCCAGCATGGCGGTGCCGGTCGTGCTGGCATTGGGCGGCAGCAGCCCCATCAGGGCCAGCGTGCCCACCGACTTGCCGCTGCCGCTCTCACCCACGATGCCGAGCGTCTCGCCGCGGCGAAGTGTGTAGCTCACCCCCTCCAAAACGCACCTCTGGTCGAACGAAACGGACAAATCCCGAACCTCTAAAACGCTGTCTTTGTTCACTTAATATATTTTTTTGCAAAATAACGCACAGATTTCGGAAAAAGTGTGTATATTTGCAAATCTTTTCATTTGAGAATAATATCAATCACAAATTAAAAACGAATACTATGACAAAATCCGAACAATTCATGGAGATGGAAGCCCGCTACGGCGCCCACAATTATCACCCGCTGCCCGTCGTCCTCGCCAAGGGCGAAGGCGCCTTTGTGTGGGATGTCGAAGGCAAGAAGTACTTCGACTTCCTCTCGGCCTACAGCGCTGTCAATCAGGGTCATTGCCACCCCAAGATTGTCAAAGCCATGTGCGACCAGGCCCACGAGCTCACCCTCTCCTCGCGCGCGTTCTACAATAACTGCCTCGGCGAGTGGGAGAAGTACGTCACCGAGTACTTCGGCTACGACAAGGTGCTGCCCATGAACACCGGCGCCGAAGCCGACGAGACGGCCCTCAAACTGGCCCGCCGCTGGGGCGTGGTCAAGAAGGGCATCCCCAACGACGAAGTGATGATCGTCTGCTGCGAAGGCAACTTCCACGGCCGCACCATCACCATCATCACCATGAGCAACGACCCCGAGTCCTACGCCAACTACGGCCCCATGACCCCCGGCTTCATCCGCATCCCCTACAACGATGCCGACGCACTGGAGAAGGTGCTTGCCGAGCACGGCAAGAAGGTGGCCGGCTTCCTCCTCGAGCCCATCCAGGGCGAGGCGGGCGTCTACGTCCCCGACGAGGGCTACCTCAAGCGCTGCTATGACATCTGCAAGAAACACAACGTCCTCTTCATGGCCGACGAGGTGCAGTGCGGCATCGCCCGTACCGGCAAGATGCTGGCCTGCGACCACGAAGGCGTCCGCCCCGACATCGTCATCCTCGGCAAAGCCCTCGGTGGCGGCGTGATGCCCGTCAGCGCCGTGCTGGCCGACGACGACATCATGCTCACCATCAAGCCCGGCGAGCACGGCTCCACCTTCGGCGGCAACCCCATCGCCGCCAAGGTCTCCATCGCCGCCCTCCAGGTCATCAAGGACGAGGGCCTCATGGAGAACGCCGAGCGCCTCGGCAAGATTTTCCGCGAGGAGATGTCCAACTTCAAGAGCCCCATGATCGAGAAGGTGCGCGGCAAAGGCCTGCTGAACGCCATAATAATAAAACCCCACAACGGCAAAGAGGCTTGGGACGTCTGCATCAAGATGCGCGACCTCGGCGTGCTGGCCAAGCCCACACACCAGCACATCATCCGCTTCGCCCCCCCGCTCTGCATCACCGAGCAGCAGCTCCGCGAAGCCATGGAACTCATCAAAGAGGCCATCCGCTCGTTCGAATAACCTCCTCTATTTAGGAGTTAAGTAGAAAGGAGTCAAGACAATAACCGGGGACGGTATGTCTTGGCTCCTTGTTTTTTTTATCACCCTGCGCCGTCAGGCACCTTCGCTCAATTCTGTAAAAAACCTTCGTAACCGTTTGCATATGTCCAAAATCTTGCCTATCTTTGCAAACTGGATATATGAGAGCGAATTTTCATAACATGCTGATCATTAGTTAACAAAATTCACAAAAAGATGAGAAAAACATTCAAGTTTATGGCCATCATGGCCATGGGAGCCGCGCTGGCCTTCGCCGCCTGCGGCAAGGACGACGACAACAACAATGGCAGCGGAAACGGTGGCAACACCGGCGGTGGCACCGGCACCGAGACCGCCGAATGGGTGGACTTGGGCCTGCCGAGCGGGCTGCTGTGGGCCAAGTGCAACCTCGGCGCCTCGAGCCCCGAGGAGTACGGCGACTACTACGCCTGGGGCGAGACCACGACCAAGGAAGTGTACAACTGGAGCACCTACAAGTACAGCAATGGCGACTATAACCAACTGACCAAGTACTGCAACAGCAGCAGTTATGGCCACAACGGCTTCACCGACAACCTGACCACGCTGGATGCGATGGACGACGCGGCCAAGCAGAAGCTCGGCAGCGGCGCCCGCATGCCGACCAGAGCGGAGTGGGAAGAACTCATCAACAACACCACTGCCGAGTGGACGCAAGTGAACGGCGTCAAAGGCCGCAAGTTCACCGCCTCCAACGGCAAGAGCCTCTTCCTGCCCGCCGCCGGCGGCCGCGACGGTTCGAAGCTCCGCGACGCTGGCAGCCGCGGCAACTACTGGTCCTCGTCGCTCGTCGGGGGCTACCCGAGCCGCGCGTGGTACCTCGGATTCAATTCGGACGGCCAGAGCATGGACGACGGCGGCAGCCGCTACGGCGGTCTCTCCGTCCGCGCCGTGCGTTCTCAAAACTAACCCTGTTCCGTTCCGCCCCTGCCGCCTCGCAGTCCTCAGTGAATAGTGCGGCAGGGGCGGGAGTGACCCACAAGTCCCCAGAGGGGACGGCAGAGAATAGCCGGGGGCGCCAGCCCCCGGAAATAATTTAGCGATGAAATTGGAGCCCTGAAAGGGCGACACATTGACAATCAATTTAGTGTCGCCCTTTCAGGGCTCTAGGTATGTATCTTGTCCGATTCCGTGGGCTTGCGCCCACGGCTAAAGTCTACCGCCCGTAGCGGGCTTTTTTTTGACTTTTGGGACACCCCCGTTTTTTGCTGTGTACGTATTGGGCAATTCCTAATCCCCAATCCCTAATTCCTAATCAAAAACGTGACGTCCGTGCTGTTCCCCACGCCGTCGACGACTTCGACGCGCAGCCGGTTCTGCCCGGCGCGGAGTTTGCCGGCGGCGTTGATGGTGAGCGTGGCGCTCTTGCCGTCGTATTCGGCCAGGATCCACTGCCCGTTGAGGTAGCAGTCGTAGCGCTCCACGCCGCTCAGGTCGTCGCCGATTTTTACGCGCAGGGTATTGGTTTTTAGTTGCTTGCCCTCGCGGAAGTTAGCGGGTCTCACCGTCGGCGCCACCGTGTCCTGCATCAGCACGAAGCGCCCGAAGTCGCGCACCTGGGCCGTGTAGTAGCCGTCCTGATAGTCGGTCTTGTAGGCGAATTTCCTGTTGCCCGCCAGGCGCACGATGACCACGCGCCCGCGCCGTGCGCCGCTCAGGCCGAGGGTATACCAGCGGTCGGGCGGCAGGGCGTTGACCTGCGGCTCGAGGGTGAGACCGCTGCCGAGGGCGCCCTCTTCGGGCTGCAGCGACAGCCGGTCGTCGGCATAGAGCGCGTAGGCGGGCAGGTCGATTTTGAATTTTGAATTTTGAATTTTGAAATTTGAGTTGTATTGTATGGGTTCGCCAACTTGTGGTTGGGGCTGGGGTGGGGGAGCGGCCTGGGCGGTGACGCGGAGGGTGCGCTCGGCCACGTTGCCCTTGATGTCGAAGGCTTTGACGCTGATGCTGTGGGTGGTGCCGGGCTGCAGGCGGAACACGCCGTCGCCCTGCCGCACCGGTATCCACGGCCCCTCGGCCCCCGGCAGGGCGCGGGTGAGCAGGTAGGCCTGGCGTGTGGCGGCGAAGTGGGGGTAGTCCACCAGCGCGTTCACCATGCGGCTGCTGTCCAGCGGGAACTGCTCGGTGGTGTACTTAAAGAACAGTGCGCCATCGAGATAGACCTCGATGCGGTCCACCCCGTTGCGCAGCGTCGACCCCTCGGCGGCGTCGGTGGCGTAGATGCCGAGGTGGAACGGGCCGCGGACGGTCAGCGAGGAGTTCGGAGCGCTGAGCTCGGAGGTGCCCTCTGCCGAGTACACGCGGATGCCGCGGATGGTGGGGGCGATGCCGTCGGTGTAGGGCAGGCCGAAGTGCAGCGGGTTGATGGTCCGTCCGCCCTGCCGCAGTTCGAAGTGCAGGTGCGGGCCGCCGCTGCTGCCGCTGTTGCCGCTCCGCGCCACGAGTTGCCCTTTCTTCACCCGCAGCAGCCCCTCGGGAAACTCCTTGACGATTGAGTATGAGCGCTGTTCGTATTGCTCGGCCAGCACCCGCTTGCCGATCTCGCCCTCGTAGCTCTCCAGGTGCATGTAGACCGACTGGTAGCCGCCCGGATGGTTGATATACAGCATCTTGCCGCCGCCCCAGGGCAATATGCGCACGCACTGCACATAGCCGTCGGCCACGGCGTAGACCGCCCGGCCGGTGGCGCCGCCGGTGCGCATGTCGATGCCCGCGTGGAAGTGGTTCATGCGCAGTTCGCCGAAGGTGGCCGAGAGGGCCATCTCGCCCTCCATCGGCACGCGGAAATAGCCCTGCGGCAACTCCTGCGCCACCGCATGGGCATAGCTTAATATGCTAGCAATGAACAGTATGGCGGGTCGGAATATCAATTTTCAATTTTCAATTTTCAATTCCCTAAATCGCCCTCCCCCAGCGCGTGTAGTCGGTCTCCATGGGCACGTAAACTATGGCCGACTTGTCGCGGATGAGCCATTTGGCCGGCTTGCTCTGCAGCAGCACGCGGTGCTCGCGGATGAGGTTCTCCATGCGGATTTGGTGGAAGACAAACTTCTCGCGCGCCATCACGATGAGCTCCAGCAGCGGCGGGTACTCCTGCGGGTCGAAATCGAGGTTGCAGTCCAGTATCCAGTTCAGAAAGTTCTCATTGTCAATCGATTTGTTCAGCAGGTCAGGGTAGATGTTGTTGAAGCTGCGGCGGTGCTCCTCGCGGATGCCGGCGCGCTGCTTGATGTTGTTCCAGATGTAGTCGTAGGTGCCCTCCAGTATCTTGCGGTGCGCTTCGGCCTCGTCGCGCAGCTGCTTGTCCTGCCGGTTGTAGTAGACCGACAGCAGGTGCGCCGCGATGCCGATGGGCAAAAGGATCATCGTGGCGAGGATAATCAGGAGTATAAGCCAGCCAATCACAGCGAGTTACGTCGTTTGGGGTCTTCCGTTCAAAACTGCAAAGATACAAATAAAAATATAATTCGCGGTATGCGTGGACATATTTATCTTATCTTTGCTTCGCAACATACATGTTTTCAGTATGAAAAAAAATATTTGCCTATGTCAAAAAAACTTCGTAACTTTGCCCCCGGTTTCCCACCCGATTTTTCTTCTCCCACACACCTCCCGACCGAAGAACAACCGAAGAACAACCGAAGAACAGCCCTAGTTGGTGCGGACAAACCACGGTGAGAACCCCTGTCGTTCCCCGCCGATGTGCCCTTCGGCAGCCGTCAGCGCAACCCCCAAAAAGTGGGAAAATAAGCCTCCGTCAACCGTTTTTTGCAAGCGTTCCGGTTCTGTAGGGTGAAAAATAACACCATGAAATACAGTCTGTTGCAAAAATATTTTGTTAAAAAGGGCGCCAATCCAAAAAATATTCGTAATATTGCGTTTTGAAATAGGCCTAAAAATATGTTAAAAATAACACAGAAAAAGGGATTCAAACGCACGCTTCTCGGTGCCATGCTCCTCCTCTCCGGAGCTGCGCAGGCGCAGGACATCGGCTTCTCCCAATTCTATGCCAATCCCCTATACCTCAACCCCGCTTTCGCCGGCTCGGCCATCGCGCCACGCATCTCGCTCACCTATCGTGCCCAATGGCCCGGCCTCGTCAGCGCATTCACCACGGTGTCAGCCTCCTACGACCAGTACTTCCCCGACCTCCACGGCGGCCTCGGCTTCATCCTCCTCACCGACCGCCAGGGCGACCACGGCGCCCTCTCCACCTCCTTCTTCGGCGCCATGTACTCCTTCCGCTTCCAATTGAGCCGCGACATCTACATGAGCGCCGCCCTTCAGGCCTCCATCGTCAACATGCACCTCAACTGGAACGACTACCTCCGCTTCCCCGACCAGATTGACGCCCGCATGGGCTTCTCCTACGCCACCGGCGCCACCCCGCCGGACAAGCTCACCAAGTGGAGCCCCGACTTCCACGCCGGCCTCCTCGTCAGCGGCTCGCAGTGGTACGCCGGCCTCGCCGTCGCACACCTCACCCAGCCCAACCAGGCCTTCTACTCCGAAGACCCCGTCCCGATGAAATTCACCATCCACGGCGGCGGCATGATCAACGTCGCCGAAGAAAGCCGCCGCCAGTCCTCCCTCGGCCTCGGCTCCCCCATCGTCTCCCCCAATGTGGTCTACCAGCTCCAGGACGGCTTCAACTACTTCAACTACGGCGTCTACCTCGACTGGCAGCCCTTCCTCGTCGGCGTCTGGTTCCGCCACGGCCTCGAAAACCCCGACGCCTTCATCTTCCAGGCCGGTTTCCAGCACGACTACTTCAAAGTGGGCTACTCCTACGACGTCACCGTCTCCAAGATGGCCAACGCCACCGCCGGCTCCCATGAGTTCACCCTCGGTTTCCTCCTCCCCATCCCCGAGCAGAAAAAGAAGGTCCGCGCCATCCGCTGCCCCTCCTTCTGACGCAAAAAAATGTAACAAAAAACCAACTTCTTCGTTTATATAGAATAAAACAAAAATATAGTGTATATGAAACTGCTCAGATTTGCATGCTTGGCCTTGGCCACCACACTGATGCTCGCCGCCTGCTCCAACAAGGCTGGCTCGTCTGATGTAACAGGCTGGAAGTACAACGACCCCACCTGGGGTGGCTACGACGTCTCCGACCGCACCAACCAGCAGACCGCCCCGGGCCTCGTCTTCATCGAAGGCGGCTCCTTCGTCATGGGCCATGTCACTGAGGACACCCGCTACTCGTGGGACAACGTAGCCCACACCGTCACCGTCTCCTCCTTCTACATGGACGAGACCGAGGTCAGCAACAAATCCTACGGCGAGTTCGTCTACTGGATGCAGCGCGCCTACGGCGAAGAGTATCCCGAAAAGGTGACCGCCATCATGCCCGACACCGCCACTTGGCGCGACAAGCTCGCCTGGCGCGAAAGCTTCGTCGACTACTACTTCCAGAGCCCCTCCTACCAGGAGTATCCCGTCGTCGGCGTCAGCTGGGAACAGGCCCAGTCGTTCTGCACCTGGCGTACCGACCGCGTCAACGAGAAACTCCTTGTCGACATGGGTATCATCGAGCTCGACCAGGAAAACCTCGGCACCGGTGCCTTCCAGACCGACGTCTACCTCGCCGGCCTCTATGAAGGCGAGACCAAGAAAGGCATCACCAACCTCGACCCCAACGCCGGCGGCGAAGACCGACAGGTGCGCAAGTCCGACGGCATCCTCTACCCCTACTACCGCCTCCCGACCGAGGCCGAGTGGGAATTCGCAGCCCTTGGCCACATCGGCAACACCTACGACGAGCGCGTCACCGAACACAAGACCTACCCCTGGGCTGGCCACAGTCTCCGCTCCTCCAATAAAAAGTACTACGGCCAGTTCCTCGCCAACTTCAAGCGCACCCGTGGCGATGCCATGGGCGTGGCCGGCAACCTCAACGACGGCTGGGACTACACCTGCCCCGTCAAGTGGTACTTCCCCAACGACTACGGCCTCTACAACATGGCCGGCAACGTCAGCGAGTGGTGCATGGACGTCTACCGTAAGACCGTCAACCCCGTCGGCGCCGACGACGTTGACCCCTTCCGTGGCAACATCTACCGTAAACCCGTCCGCGACGAAGAGAACGAAATCCTCATCGGCGAAGACGGCCTCATGCAGTACGAAGAAGAAGACTACCAAATGAACCGCCGCAACTACCGTCAGGCCGACAACGTCAACTACCTCGACGGCGACCGCACCTCCAACCTCGACGGCAGCATGTGGAAAGACGCCGAGGCCAGCGAGGATGAAGAGGACGGCGAAGAGACCTCCGAGTATGCCGAAGAGGACGAAATCGAAGAGGATGGCGGCTCCCAGCTCACCGGCGAGGACTACAATACCAACCAAATGTATCGTCGCCAGGTGCAGAGCAAGGACGACAAGACCACCTCGCTCGTCAACAACAAGGTGCGCGTCGTCAAGGGCGGCAGCTGGAAGGACCGCGCCTACTACCTCCAGTCCAGCACCCGTCGCTACTACGACCAAGACAAGTCCACCTCCTGGATCGGCTTCCGTTGCGCTATGGATCGCCTTGGCTCACGCGTACAATAACAAGCATTGAGAAAGGCATCGGCAATAATAGTTCTACTTCTGGGCGTCGCAGTCTCCTGCGGCGCCCAGAAGTTGATTGACTACTCCGCCGGTATGGGTTCGCGCGACCCCGACAACGGCGACATCTGGATTCTCTACCGCGGCGTCACAGCCCGCCACGAGGGTATGACCCTCACCTCCGACTCCGCCCATTTCGACACCCGACAGAACAGCTTCACCGCTTTCGGCGACGTGGTGGTCGAAATCTCCGACACCACCTACATCTATGGCGACGTCATCCACTACGACGGCAACACCCGCATCGTCGACGTCTGGGACGACACCGTCACCCTCGTCGATGGACAGACCAACCTCCTTGCCGACCACATCACCTACGAGCGCAACCGCGCCACCGCCTACTACACCCGCTGGGGACACGGCTCCAGTGGCACGCGCACCCTCTACAGCCAGCAGGGCGAATACAACTCAGACCTCAAGGAATTCTATATCTACATCGACGTCGTCCTCACTGACTCCGCGATGACCCTCTACACCGACACCCTCGTCTACAACACCCGCACCGAGGTCGCCCACTTCGAAAGTCCCACCACCATCTACAGCGATTCTTCGGTCATCTACAGCGAACTCGGCGACTACAACACCGCCACCCGCTTTGCCGTCTCCTATCGCGCCTCGCGCGTCGACGGCAAGGGGCAGATGATCAAGAGCGACACCCTCTACTACGACGACCAGCGCCGCTTCGGCAAGGCCTATGGACACGTCCTCATCGTCGACTCGACCAACGACCTCACCTGCTCCGGCCACTACGGCGAAACCAGTCAGGCCGACCGCTACTCCTACGTGACCGACAGCGCCTTGGTGCGCTTTGTCGACCGCGGCGACACGCTCTACCTCCATGCCGACACCGTCTATGTCGTCACCAACGATTCCAATCAGCTTCACACTGTCCGCGCATGCCACCGCGTGAAGGTCTATCGCCGCGATGCCCAGGCCATGTGCGACTCGGCCTTCTACTCCGCTCCCGACTCGCTCCTCTCGCTCTACAAAGACCCTGTCCTTTGGTACGACCACTACCAGTGCTCTGCCGACACCATCGAGGTGCTCCATGACTCTACTGGCGCCCGCCTGGCCTACCTGCGCTCCAACTGTTTCGCCATGCAGCAGGTGGACCGCGAGAAGTTCAACCAGCTCAAAGGCCGGCAGGGCATCGTCCACCTTGATGCCGGCGAGCCCCGGTATGCCGATGTCATCGGCAACGCCGAGATGGTCTTCTACATCACCGAGAGCGACACTGCCAGCGGCACTTCCCTCATCGGCGCCAATGTGGGCGTCGGCTCCTCCATGCGCATCTACTTCGACACCGCCCGCGCCCCCGAGCGCGTCGTGACCTACGACAAGCCCGACATGAAGACCTATCCCGTGATGAGTGTTCCCGACGAGTGGAAGCGCCTCAAGGGCTTTCGCTGGCTCCCCCAACGGCGACCGCGACGGCCGGAGGATGTATTCGTGTGGTGACAAAATGTCAGTCCGACTGCCAATGGCAGTCTTTTTGCATATTATAGTGTAAAAATCAGAAAAGAACTACCCCTATGAGCAACAAAGAGAAACACAACGAAGAGACCGAACCCATCGACGAGCAGGCCGTCGACACCGAGCAGCCCGCCGCAGAAGATACCCCCCAACCCACCGAAGAAGACAAGGTGCAGGAGATGGGCGAAAAACTGGCCGAACTGAACGACAAGTACCTCCGCCTCTACTCCGAGTACGAGAACTACCGCAAGCGCACTACCCAGGAGAAGGCCGACCTGCTCCTCAACGGCAGCCGCGAGATGATGAAGGCCATCCTGCCCGTCATCGACGACTTCGAGCGCGCCCTCTCCGCCATCGGCGACGAGGAGGGTGTGCTGCTCATCTACAACAAGATGATTAAAATCCTCGAGCAGAAGGGTCTCAAAGCCATGGAGGCCAAGGGCGAGAAATTCGACGAGAGCCTCCACGAGGCCGTCACCCAGATTCCCGCTGCCGATGCCGGGCAGAAAGGCCTCGTGATGGATGTGATAGAGAAGGGCTACTACCTCAACGACAAGGTACTGCGCTATGCCAAAGTGGTTGTGGCCTGTTAAGTGTTAGGAGCAAATAGTTTATGGCAAAAAGAGATTACTATGAAGTACTCGGCGTGAGCAAGAACGCCACCGCCGACGAGCTGAAGAAGGCCTACCGCAAGCTGGCCCTCCAGTACCACCCCGACCGCAACCCCGGCGACAAGGAGGCCGAGGAGAAGTTCAAGGAGGCGGCCGAGGCCTACGATGTGTTGAGCAATCCCGACAAGAAAGCCCGCTACGACCAGTTCGGCCACGCCGGCGTCGACGGTGCCTACGGCCAGGGAGGCATGGACATGAACGACATCTTCTCCCAGTTCGGAAGCATCTTCGGCGACCTCTTCGGCGGCGGCGGTTTCCGCGGCTTCAGCGGCTTCGGCGGCGGTGGCGCCCAGCGGCGCGTCATGCGCGGCAGCAACCTCCGCATCAAGGTGAAGCTCACCCTCGAGGAGATTGACCGCGGCTGCGAGAAGAAGATAAAAGTCAGCAAATATGTACCCTGCAAGACCTGCGGCGGCAGCGGCTCGCGCGACGGCAAGCTCGAGACCTGCCCCCATTGCCACGGCACCGGTGTGGTCACCGAGACCAAGCGCACCATGCTCGGCATGATGCAGACCCAGGGCGCCTGCCCCCATTGCGGCGGCGAAGGTCGTATAGTGAAGGACAAATGCCACGACTGCCATGGCGACGGCATTGTGAAGAGCGACGAAATCATCACCATCAACATTCCCGCCGGTGTGCAGGATGGCATGCAGCTGGCCATGTCGGGCCAGGGCAATGCCGCCCCTCGCGGCGGTGTGCCGGGCGACCTCATCGTGCTGGTGGAGGAGGTGGAGCACGAGCTGTTTGAGCGCCAGGATGCCAACCTCTACTATAATGCCTTCATCACTTTTGCCGATGCCGCCCTCGGTGCTTCGGTGGAAATCCCCACGCTTGGAGGCAAGGTCAAAATCAAGATCGACGCCGGAACCCCCTCGGGCCGTGTGGTCCGCCTGCGCGGAAAAGGTTTGCCCATACTCAACGGCTACGGCCGCGGCGACCTCCTGGTGAGCCTCAATGTGTGGGTGCCCAAGGAGCTCACCAAGGACGAGAAGAAGCAGCTCGAGGAGCTGGGCAAGCACCCCAATTTCCAGCCCAACCCGTCCAAACAGGAGCGCGGCTTCTTCGACAAGATGAAAGAAATGTTCAGCTAGGCGATGACAGAAGCGTTCTTGCACTACCTCTGGCAGCATCAGATGCTCGACAAGAGGCTGGCCACCACCGACGGCCAGCCCGTTGTCGTTATTAGTGCCGGAACCCTCAACCGCGACGCCGGCCCCGACTTCTTCAACGCACGCCTCACCATCGACGGCGTGGAGTGGGTGGGCAACATCGAGGTGCATTTGCGCACCTCGGACTGGAATGCCCACCGCCACACCGCCGACCCCGCCTACAACAACGTCATCCTCCACGTCGTCTACGAGCACGACGCTGACATCACCCTTCACAATGGTCGCCAGCCTCTCACCCTCGAGCTGCGCCATTTCCTCCATCCCTCGATCGTGGCCAACTACGACGCCCTCATGGCGCCGTCGACCGTCGACGCCATCCCCTGCGCCAAGCGCCTGCCGCAGGTGCCGAAGCTCATCACCGGCTCGTTCCTCGACCGCCTCGTCGTGGAACGCATACAGGCCAAATCCGAACTGGTGCGACGACTGCTCGATGAGAGCCGCGGCGGCTGGGAGCAGACCTGCTACTGGCTGCTGGCCCACTACTTCGGCGGCAAGGTCAACGCCCTGCCGTTCGAGCTGCTGGCCAAGGCCACCCCGCCCACCCTCCTGGCACGCTGGAAGGACAATCCCCAGCGCCTCGAGGCCCTCCTCATGGGACAGGCCGGTCTGCTGGAGGGATACTTCGAGGACGACTATCCGCGCCAGCTGCAGGCCGACTACCATGCCCTGCGCCAGGGCGCCTCGCTCATCCCCATCGACGCCGCCCTCTGGCGCCTCTTCCGCCTGCGCCCCTCGGCCTTCCCCACCATCCGCATCAGCCAGCTGGCCCACCTCCTGGCCTCCACCTCCAGCCTCTTCTCCTCGCTGCTCACCATGACCCAGGTGGCCGACATCGAGCGCCTCTTCGCCTGCCGTGCCTCCTCCTATTGGGACAACCACTACCACTTCGACCAGCCCACCGCCAAAAGCTCGGTCAAGCAGCTCGGACGCATGCAGGCCGACCTGCTGGTCATCAACGCCTGGGTGCCACTCCTCTTCGTCTATGGCGAGACGATGGGCAACCAGCACTACAAGGACCAGGCCGTGGCGCTGCTCGAGCAGCTGGGCGCCGAGGACAACGCCGTCACCCGACAGTGGCTCTCCGCGGGTCTGTCGCCTGCCAACGCCGCCCAGTCGCAAGCCCTGCTGCAACTCAAAAACCACTACTGCTACAGCCGCCGTTGCCTCGACTGCCGCATCGGCCACCACATAATGAAACACACCTCATGAAAGCCCAAGAGATAGCCCCCGTCATAAAGTCGCTTTCGGCTCAAGTTGTTCTGCCCGAGGGTGATATACTCCATCTGCTTACCGACAGCCGACGCCTCTCGTCGCCGGCTTCCACCCTCTTTTTCGCCATCCCGACCCAGCGCAACACCGGCTGCCGCTATATCGACCCCCTCTACTCCGCCGGCGTGCGCAACTTCGTGGTGCCCGAGGGATGCGAATTGTGTCATGCCGATGCCAACTACTGGGTGGTCGACAACGTGGTCGCCGCCTTGCAGCGCCTGGCCGCCCACCGCCGTGCGCAGTTCTCCATCCCCGTCATCGGCATCACCGGCAGCAACGGCAAAACCATCGTCAAAGACTGGATTGTCCAGCTCCTCTCGCCCGACCACCGCCTCGCCGCCAGCCCCAAAAGCTACAACTCGCAGATCGGCGTGCCGCTCTCGGTGTGGCAGCTCTCGCCCGAGGTCGACATGGCGGTCTTCGAGGCCGGCATCTCCGAAACGGGCGAGATGGAACGCCTGCGCCACATCATCAACCCCACCATCGGCATCTTCACCAACATTGGCCACGCCCACGACGAGCATTTCCTCTCGCACCAGCAGAAAATCGCCGAGAAGCTCCAGCTCTTTACCCACTGCCAAACCCTCGTCTACTGCACCGACCACAAGGAAATCCACGGCGCCATCAGCGCCATCGACGGCTTCCGCTCCATCCGCCGCTTCACCTGGGGCAGGGGAGAGGACAACGATGTGCAACTGGTTGACACCCAGGTAGGCGACCGCCACACCACCATCTCCTACCGCCCGGCACAATGGGAACACACGGCCGAGGCCGTCATCCCCTTCACCGACCAGGCCTCGATCGAAAACGCCATGCACTGCATCGCCCTCATGCTCCTCCTCGGCTACAGCGTCGACGACGTCGCCCACCGGGTCGCAAAACTCACCCCCGTCGAAATGCGCCTCGAAATCAACGACGCCATCGGCAACTGCCTGCTTATCAACGACAGCTACTCGCTCGACATCAACTCGCTCTCCATCGCCCTCAACTTCCTCCAGCACGAGCGCCAGCATGCCAACAAGACGCTCATCCTGAGCGACTTCTTCCAGACCGGCATGCTCGAGGACGAGCTCTATTCGCAAGTGGCGGAACTGCTTCGCCAGTGCGACGTCTCCCGCCTCATCGCCATCGGCCCCGCCCTCGAGCGCCAGCGCAGATGCTTCGCCGGCATCGACGCCACCTTCTACCCCTCGACCGAGGAGTTCATCCGCACCTTCGACTTCAACCTCTTCCAGAACGAGACCATCCTCCTCAAAGGCGCCCGCGCCTTCGGATTCGAGAATATCGCCAAGATGCTCCAGCGCCGCTCGCACGAGACCATCCTCGAGGTCGACCTCAGCGCCATGGTCCACAACCTCAACTATTTCCGCTCGCTTCTGAAGCCTTCCACCAAGCTCATGGCTATGGTCAAGGCTTCGTCCTACGGTGCGGGCAAGGCCGAGGTGGCCTCCGTGCTGCAGTACAACCACGTGGACTACCTCACCGTCGCCTACGCCGACGAGGGCGTCGAGCTGCGCCGCAACGGCATCACCCTCCCCATCATGGTCATGAACCCCGAGGAGGCCGCCTTCGACGACATCCTCCGCTTCCGCCTCGAGCCCGATATCTACTCCTTCCGCATCCTCGACCTCTTCGCCCGCCATGCCCGGCTCTACGACCTCAAGGAGTTCCCCATCCACCTCGAGCTCGACACCGGCATGCACCGCCTGGGCTTCGCCGAGGCCGACATCCCCGAGCTCGCCGGCCGCCTGGCCGACCTCGCCCCCCTGCTGCAGGTGCAGAGCATCTTCACCCACCTCGCCTGCAGCGACGACCCCGCTCTCGACGACTTCACTCGCCTGCAAATCAGCCACTTTACCGCATGGGCCGACCGCCTCGACGGCCTCATCGCCCAGCCGCCGGCGGCACCCATACTCCACCACATCCTCAACTCCTCCGGCATCGTCCGCTTCCCCGAGGCACAGTTCGACATGGTGCGCCTCGGCATCGGCCTCTACGGCGTCGCCCCGCAGCCCGAGGTGCAGCGCCACCTCCGCTCCGTCAGCCGCCTCGTGACACGCATCTCGCAGCTCAAGGACATCCCCGAGGGCGACAGCGTCAGCTACAACCGCCGCTGGGTGGCACAGCGCCCCTCGCGCATCGCCATCCTCCCCATCGGCTATGCCGACGGCCTCAGCCGACAGCTCGGCTACGGCCACGGACGCGTCCTCGTGGGCGAAAACGAAGCCCCACTCATCGGCACCGTCTGCATGGACATGTGCTTCGCCGACGTCACCGGCCTCCCCTGCGCCGAGGGCGACCCCGTCGTCATCTTCGGCCACGGCGACCTCCTCCAGCGCAACGCCGCCGCCGCACGCACCATCCCCTACGAGATGCTCACCTCCGTCTCGCCGCGCGTCAAACGCATTTACTATCAGGAATAAAGAAAATAAATTTTGCCAGTCCAAAAATAATTCGTACCTTTGCAAATTTCCTACCCAAACCCGCACTGCCCCAACCGCAGGACTGACCGAAGAACAACCGAAGAACAACCGAAGAACAGACGAAGAACAGCCCTAGAGAACCCCTAGAGAACCCCTACCGTCACCCAAGAGAAACCACCGCAATGACCCTCGACGATATAGCCCAAATGATTTCCAAGGACGTGAACGTCCGCGCCAACATATTCCCGATGATCGACGCAGTCGACGAAGACCTCCTGCTCTCCGACGACTCCATCGAGCCCGAGCTGCCCATCCTCCCCGTGATGGACCAGGTGCTCTTCCCCGGCGTCATCATCCCCATCGCCGCCCAGCGCTCCAAGTCGCGCCGCCTCCTCTCCGACGTCAGCGGCACACAAGGCCACGTGGCCGTCTTCACCCAGCAGACCGACGCCGAGGAACCCGGCATCGCCGACCTCTGCCCCGTCGGCGTAGTCGCCCGTGTGCTCAAGGTGTTCCACTTCAAAGAGGACATCTCCGTCGCCATCCTCCAGGGCACCGTCCGCTGCCACTCCCTCTGGATCACCACCACCAACCCCTACCTCCGCGGCACCGTCACCATGGCCCCCGAGTCACCCGACGGCATGGACACACGCGACTTCCGCAGCAAAATGAAGCTGCTGCGCAAGCAATTCGCCGAAGTCATGCGCCCGCGCATGGGCGACGAAGACCTCGCACCCATGCTCTCCAACATCGGCTCCAACAAGATATTCATCAACTTCGCCGCCACACACCTCGACGTCGACGCACAGCAGAAGTACGAACTCCTCTCGTTCGACAACTACCCCGCGCGTGTAGACAAGATGCTCGAGCACTTGAGCACCCTCCGCGGCCTCGACGAGCTCCGCCGCGCCATCGACACCAAGACCCGCGAGGAGATGGAGCGCCAGCAGCGCGAATACTACCTCCGCCAGCAGATGAACGTCATACAGGAAGAGCTCGGCACCCAGGCCCTCAGCCCCGAGGCAGCGCCCGACGTCGAAAACCTGCGCGCGAAGGCCGAGAAAGCCCAGCTGCCCAAGCTCGTGGCCGAAGCCTTCGAGCGCGAACTCGGCAAAATGGCACGCACCCACCCCCAATCCTCCGACTACACCCTCCTGCTCACCTACCTCGAAACCCTCATCGACATCCCCTGGAACGCCGCCTCCAGCGAGACCTACGACATCGCACACGCCCGCCAGATTCTCGACCGCGACCACTTCGGCATCCAAAAGGTCAAGGAGCGCATCATCGAATACCTCGCCGTGCGCAAGCGCCAAGCCGAGAAAAACCGCCAGGGCAAGGCGCAGGTGCTCTGCCTCGTCGGCCCTCCGGGCACCGGCAAGACCTCCATCTGCCGCTCCATCGCCCAGGCCCTGGACCGCCCCTATCGCCGCGTCGCCCTCGGCGGCCTCCACGACGAAGCCGAAATCCGCGGCCACCGACGCACCTATGTCGGCGCCATGCCCGGCCGCATTATGCAGGAAATCATCAAGGCCAAGACCTCCAACCCCGTCTTCGTCCTCGACGAGGTCGACAAGGTCCAGCACGCCTCCTTCCATGGCGACCCCGCCTCGGCACTGCTCGAAGTCCTCGACCCCGAGCAGAACTGCCACTTCCACGACAACTACGTCGACCTCGACTACGACCTCTCCCGCGTCTTCTTCATCGCCACTGCCAACTCCCTCTCCGACATACCCCACGCCCTCCTCGACCGCATGGAGGTCATCGACTTCTCAGGCTACGTCATCGAAGAGAAGGTCGAGATAGCCCGCCGCCACATCCTGCCTCGCGTCATGCACGACAACGTCCTCGACGGCCGCACCCTCCGCTTCTCCGACGACCGCCTCCGTGCCCTCATCAACGACTACACCCGTGAAGCTGGCGTCCGCCAGCTCGAGAAGCAGCTCTCCAAGCTGGTCCGCCACCGCGTGGTCATGCTCGAGACCGGCGAGAAGAGCAAGGCCTCCGTCGACGCCGCCGAGATGCGCCAGGTCCTCGGCCTGCCCATCCACAACAGCGAGCGCCGCCAGCGCCAGCCCCGCGAAGGCGTCGTCACAGGCCTCGCCTGGACCCCTGTCGGCGGCGAGATACTCTTCATCGAAGCCTCACTCAGCAAGGGCAAAGGCACCCTCACCATGACCGGCAACCTCGGCGACGTCATGAAAGAGTCCGCCACCCTCGCCTTCGAGTACATCAAGTCCAACGCCCAGCGCTTCGGCGTCGACGCTGGGCTCCTCGACGAGGTCAACCTCCACATCCACGTCCCCGAAGGCGCCACCCCCAAGGACGGCCCCTCGGCCGGCATCACCATGTTCGTCGCCATGCTCTCTGCGCTCTCCCATCGCCTCGTGCAGCCCACCGTGGCCATGACTGGCGAAATCACCCTCCGCGGCCAAGTGACCCCCGTCGGCGGCATCAAGGAGAAGATCCTCGCCGCCAAGCGTGCCGGCATCACCGACATCATCCTCTCCGAAGAGAACCGCCGCGACATCGAGGATATCGAGCCCGCCTACCTCTCCGGCCTCCAGTTCCATTACATCACCGAGATGAGCCAGGCGCTCCCCCTCGCCCTCGTGCCCGAAAAGAAAGAAAGGAGAAAACATGGAAAGTAAGTTTCGCTGGGCAGTGGCCTTAAGTGCCTGCCTGATTTTCAATTTTCAATTTCCCATTTTCAATACCCTCCGCGCCCAGGAGTCGGCCTTCGAGGCCCACCGCCAGGCTATGGCCCTCCTGCCCGGCAGCGTGGCCAACGTGTCGGTGGTCGACGGCGAGTTGTACTGCCACTCCTCGGGCGTCCTCCTCAAAGCGCAGCGCAGCGGACAGCAGCTCCTCGGCTTCTGGGCCGACACCTCGTTCTCGAAGTTCAGCGAGGGCATCGAATTCGCCGTCCGCCACCCCCAGTCCGGAAAACTCTATTTCACCATGCGCGACAAGAAGGGTCGCTCCTACCTCTACTGCGGCACCGTCGAGGGCGACAAGCACTCGTTCAAGCGGGTGAAGCTCGGCGGCGGCTGGCTCTTCAACAAAGGCATGACCGTCCACCACCCCACCTTCTCCACCGACGGCAATATCCTCATCTTCTCCTCGGCCGACAAGCAGCGCAGCCACGGCGGCTACGACCTCTGGTACTCCCAGTTCGACGGCAAGCGCTGGTCCAAGCCCCTCAACCTCGGCTCTCGCATCAACACCCCTGGCGACGACATCTCCCCCTCCATCTACCACGACTGCCTCCTCTTCGCCTCCAACGGCCACAAGGACGACGCCAACCGCCTCAACCTCTACGCTACACACCTCGTCTCCGACCGCGTCCAAGGCGACACCGTCGGCATGCTCCAGATTGGCCGCAGCCGCGTCCAGCGCCTTCCCGAACCCCTCAACGTGGCCTTCGCCAACGACTTCGACATGGCCATCGACACAGCCTCCGGCTTCGGCTACTGGGTCTCCTCGCGCAACGCCAGCGCCTCCGACTCCCAGCTCTTCTCCTTCGCCGGCGCCCTCGACGGAGTGCAGCTCTGGGGACTTGTCTCCGACGCCTTCGAACACACGCTCTCCGGTGTGCAAGTAACTGCACGCCAGGGTGACAAGGTGGTCTGCAACACCCTCACCGACCAGGACGGATTCTACCGCATGTACCTCCAGTGCGGCCAGTTCTACGACATCTCCTTCCAGTCCGACGGCTATTTCGTCTCCTTCGAGACTGTCAACACCGCCAAGTCCGACGGCGAACTCCTCATCGCCGAAGCACGCCGCGATGTCCGCCTCGAGCGTCTCCCCATGGGCGAGCGCATCTACTACGAAGACCTCTTCGGACCCAATGCCGACGTGGAGCTCAGCAACGCTGGCAGGGAACGCCTCGCCCCACTCGTCCGCTTCCTCAACGACAACCCCGCCACTTCGGTCCAAATGTCGCTCACCAACGACCTCACCGACGACCGCACCTTCAACCGCCTCCTCACCGACCAGCGCATCCAGTCGCTCCAGGCCTACCTTTACCCGCTGCTTCCACCCACCGTCAAGATCACCATCGCCAACGGCTGCGCCGGCACGGCGGGCTGTACCAACGCCTCCGGTGTGTCGCGTCTGATGGTGGTCGTCGAAGAGTGAAAAACACCCATCCGGCATTCATCCCTATGCAGTTTGCGCCGCCACACTCACCCTGTGGCGGCGATTTTCTTTTTCTGCAATAGATTGATTTGTAGGTGATAAAATGCAAAATGCAAAAAAATATGCAAAAAAATTTGGCCAGTATGCGAAAAGTTAGTACTTTTGCACCCGATTTCGACAGAAGAAATCGTTTGATTGGTCGCTCCGCAGAGCGTCGCGTTCAATCAATAATTGTTCGGGGTGTGGCGCAGTTGGCTAGCGCACTTGCATGGGGTGCAAGGGGTCGAAAGTTCGAGTCTTTTCACCCCGACAATTGTTAAAAAGGCCGTCGGTATTGCCGACGGCCTTTCTCTTTTTGGGGGGATGTTTATTGTTTGATGATGCGCCGCGCGGTGTGGTCGGTTGCGGTGGTGATGCTTAGGATGTAGGCTCCTGCGGGCAGGGGTTCGATATTCATCGTGTGGCTTGTAGTGGTGGCCACAATGCGACCTGTCATATCGCGCAATTCCGCACGCAGCAGTCCCTCGGCTCCGATGTGCAACTGATGGGTGGCCGGGTTGGGATATACGGTCCATTGGCTGGATTGTGTAGCTTGGTCAATGCCTACCGATGCGCAGGGCCGCTCGATGAGGTGGGTTCCGCCGGTGCGGTAGGCGTATTCGGCTTCCACGATGTTCTCGCCATGCTGGTTGCGCACGTAGTAGTTGATGTAGCGGTCGGTGCCGCCACCGCTGTGCCACACCGATAGCACCTCGCTGGACGGGACCAGTATCTCCACCGAATCGCGTTGGCTGTCGGTCAGCCGGGCGGTGCCGAATATGTAGCCTCCGGCCGATTCAAGGGTCAGGTGTGCGTTGCCCTGCCAGCCGTTGCCACGGGTGGATTCCATCACTACCGTTACAGGGCACAGGTCTTCGTTGCTGTAGCCGGTCTGTGTAACGCGAACCGTGGCGCTCTCGCTGCCTTGGCGGAATGTAAGTGTGGCTGTGCGCTCCAGCGTTCCGTCGGTGATGGGTTCCGCATGCAGGTATACCCATCCGGCACGGGTGAAGGTGGCTTCGTCCACGGTAAGCCATGTGGCGCTGCTCTCAACGCTCCACGGAGTATCCACCTGCTCGTTGATGCCGAACAGCAGTGAGTCTGTGCCGCCTTCACGACCGTAGTTGACGAGGGTGTCGCTCACGCGTATCTCATACACTGGCACCGCACCCAGGAGGGCGGTGTTGTTCAAGTTGAAGGTGTAGGTGCCGTTGCCACCGATACCTCCCACGCCCGGGCTGATGCTGTCCACGGTGTAATAGCCGTCGCCCAGGCCGCTCCAGCCGAAGTTGAAGTGCAGGTAGCCGCGGCTGTCGTAGCCGTCGCATACGAAGCCGTGTCCGCCGGCCTCGGCGGCACCGCAGTAGACGATGGGATGCCTTTGGTCAAGCTCGGCGATGAGTGCCGCGCGCCATTGCTCGTCGGTGTAGCCCGCGTCCCGCATGATGACCTGCATCTGGCGGCTGTAGCCGAAGTAGTTCTGCAGAGAGTTGTCGATGCTGCTGTAGCCGGGCATGCCGACCAGCCCCAGCGCCGAGCTTCCGCCAGTATAGGCGGGAGCGTAGTGCATCTCCAGGCTAACGCCGCAGTGGTACATCAGCGTGGCCACCGCCAGCCGCTCCTGGCTGCTCGATGCCCAGTTCGGCATGTCGGGCATGTGGTCCCAGTCGTAGAGTGTGTGGCTGAAGTCGGCCGCCTGCTGGCCGTAGGTGTCATGCGTGTAGCTGTGGCTGCCGGTGCCGAAGGCCGGGTGATTCCAGTACTTCATCAGCTGGGCTTGTGCCGTGGCAGCGCAGCCCGTTGCCGTGCCGGCAGGGCAGAGGTCGTTGTAGGGGTCGGACTGATCCCATCGGGTGGTCAGCAAGGGGCCAACTCCTTCGCCATCTTTCATACCGCTGCCGGATTCCAGGCACGCCCATGCCTCGGCATCGGCCGGGTAGGGCGTTCCGCCCTGCTCGCGCAGGTAGTCCAGTTGCTGTTGGTAGCCATCCAGCCATTCGCGCAGCTGCACCGGCAGGTTTCCCGGGTCGATGCGCCCGGAGGCGGAGTAGCCCAGAATGGGGCGCGAGGCGTCGTCGCCGGCCACCATCACGAAGCCTCCGCCCGTGTGGGTGAAGAGGTGGATGCCGTCGTAGGGCCATCCTTCAAGCGGCCCGACAGCATTCAGGTCCCCCTTGCCGTTGAGCGTGGAGGACCAGAATGCCTTGGCCACAGTTGCGGCGCGCTCGGGCGTTACGGGGCCGGCCTGTGCCCACCCCCATGCCAGCAGCGCCAGCGCACATGTTGCAAGTGATTTCTTCATGGTGTTGGAATTAAAGTGTGCCACGTGTCAGATGGAGCACTATGGTATTCGTGCCGAGCATTTCTACCGTTGCAGCATCTTCAATGGTCATGGTGAATGTTTTGTTGGCAGCGTTGTATTGGATTTCGGAAAGAAGTTCTGTCGGCTTGTTGGCATCGCGGAGGGTGCAGGTTTTGCCGTTGAAAGTATAGGTGAACGGGAATGTCTCGTTCTGGTTTTGGTTGGCGGAGGGATCCTGGGGCACCTCGATGTCCACGTTCATGAACATCTCGCCTGCTGTTGCGTCGTTGAAGTCGAGGGTAACGGTGCAGGTGATGTGTATATTCACTCGCCCCTGGTAGAGGTAGTCGCTTTCCGCCATACCCTCCCACGAGGTTTCGGCCAGATTGATGTTCTCGTTTCTGGGGTTGTCGATCGGATTCTCCGGCTTGTCGGTTGAGTCTTTTTCGCAGGCGGCGAATACCATTGTCATTGCCATGAGCAGCATGGCCAGCAGTTTTGATGTTGTTTTCATTTTTGTGTGTTTTAAATTTTGTTTTACACACAATAAACGATACAATAGGGCAAAAAACTACAGCGGGTATCCGGTTTTGTGCTTTTTAACTTTTTTTAACTCACAGCAATTCTTCCAGTGTCCACAGGCGGTTGCTGTTGGAGCCTTTGATGAGGATGGTGGCGTTGGCAACGGGGTTCGCCTGCAGCCAGGCGCGCACGCTGTCGGTGTCGGGGAAGTAGCGCATAGGGTGGGGGAGGGCGATGCCCTGGAACTTGGGTCCCACGAGCAGGCAGTCGTCCAGGCGGCACTCCGCCAGCAGCTCCACCAGCCGCTGGTGCTCCTTGTGCTCGTCGCGTCCCAGCTCATGCATGCCGCCGATGATGGCCACTTTGCGCGCGGCTTCCAGCTGGCCGAAGCTGGCTATGGCGGCCGCCATGCTCGAGGGGTTGGCGTTGTAGCAGTCCAGATAGAGCTCGTTGCGCTCCGTGCGCTTGTATTGCGAGCGGTTGTTGCTCGGCATGTAGGCTTCGATGGCCTCCTTGATGTCGAAGGGTTCCACGCCGAAGTGCATCCCCACGGCCGTGGCGGCCAGGCAGTTGTCCAGGTTGTAGGCCCCCAGCAGGCGGGTGCGCACGTTGTAGACGTTGTCTCCCACCTCAAAGTAGAAGTGCAGGTAGGGTTCGCAGCCCACGAGGGTGCCTCGCAGGTCGGCTTCGGTGCTGCGGCCGTAGGTGAGCAGGCTGAGCGGTGTGCGCTCGATGGCCGATGGCACGAAGGCGGGGTTGTCCGGCTGGTAGGCGGGGATGACCGAGCGCAGGCCCGGGATGGTGGCCAGCCGCTCGGCCTCGTGCATCAGGCGCTCGCTGTCGGCGTTGACGAAGGCCAGACCGTGTTTGCCCGCCAGCCAGCGGTAGAGCTCGGTCTTGGTCTGCACCACCCCCTCGAAGCTCCCGAACCCCTCGAGGTGGGCGCGCCCCACGTTGGTGATGAGGCCGCAGTCCGGGTCGGCGATGCGGCACAGCTGCTCGATTTCGCCCGGATGGTTGGCTCCCATCTCCACCACCGCGATCTCGGCCTCCTGCGGGATGGCCAGCAGGGTGAGCGGCACTCCGAGGTGGTTGTTGAAGTTGCCCTTGGTGGCCGACACGCGGTAGCGGCGCGCCAGCACGGCGGTGACCAGCTCCTTGGTGGTCGTCTTGCCGTTGGTGCCGGTGATGCCTATCACCGGGATGTCCAGGTGGCGGCGGTGCTCGGCGGCCAGCTGCTGGAGGGCGGCCAGCACGTCGTCGACCACCACGCAGCGCTCGTCGCCGCGGTAGCGCCCGTCGCTGGTGACGCACACCGCGGCTCCCTGCTCCAGCGCCTGCGGCACAAAGGCGTTGCCGTCGAAGTGCTCCCCCTTGAGGGCGAAAAAGAGGCATCCCGGCGTGAGCTGCCGCGAGTCGGTGGTCACCGTGCGCGTGCGCAGGTACGTGTCGTAGAGTTTCTGTATCATAGGTTCAGTCTTATTCCGAATTCGTGGGTGGTGGGGGCGTGGGGGATGGAGGTGTCGAAGGTGGGCGTCAGGCTGTAGTAGACCTCCCAGCCCCAGCGCAGGATCCACCACAGCGGATAGGTCATGCCGACGGCCACCTCGATGCGCCACTGCCCGAGGGTCTCGATGTTGCTCATCGCCAGCTCGTCCACCGGGGTCCAGCTGTCGTTCTCGGCCATCCGCTCGTAGGTGAAGGTGTTGCCCATGCGGTAGGCCAGGTTCAATCCCAGGTAGACGCTGTAGTCCTGATTGGTCACCACATTCACGCGTAGCGGCACATAGATGCTGCGGTCCGTGGTCCAGTTGCGGTAGCCCCGCCAGCCCGTCAGGTCGTAGCCCACAAACTGGCCGCTCGCCGTGTCGAACTGCACCGAATTGTGCAGCACGATGTGCGTCAGGCGGAAGCCGAGGCCGATGCTGAGGTCGAAACGGCGGCTCAGCGGCCAGTGCACCAGCAGCGCCCCACCGAAATCGAAACTGTGGTGGCTGTAGGCATCGCCGCGGTGGCCGAGGTAGGTGTTGCCGCCGAGGCCCGCGTTGGGGGCGAACTCCCAGCGCAGCCCGCGCCCGATTTCGGCCTTGCGCTGCTCGCGCCGGGCCTTGCGCTCCGCCTTCCGGGCAGCCTCATACTGCTCCTCGTAGCTGCGCTCCTCGAGCACCGGCTCCTCCAGCGCCACGCTGTCCACCACCTGCCCCGACACCTGCCCTGCCACCAGGACGGCCAGGGCCAAGAAGTATAGTCGCTTCATGTCTTTGACTTTGTTTTTACGACCTTGTAACGCCAAAATCAGCCATTTAGTATGCGCCCGGAGAAAAAGTATCCCTATTTTCCCACCAGTGGGTAATTAGGGGAAAGGGCCGAACTATTCCCCTACAGAACCCCTACCGTTCCCCTACCGTCTGCCATGTCTCCCGACTGCCATTTTGTCAGCATCCGTGTCAGTCCCGGCAGACTGGCACGGATGTTGTTATGTATGGGGTGTCATCGCTCAATCCGCGAAGCGAAACAATCTACAAGATTTACGAGATTTCGTGAGCGGAGCGAGCAGGAGAATTAACAAGCAAACAAAAAAAGAAAGGAAAACAATATGGCAAAAATCATCGGAATCGACCTCGGCACAACCAACAGCTGTGTCAGCGTCATGGAAGGTAACGAACCCGTAGTTATCGCTAACAGCGAGGGCAACCGCACCACCCCCAGCGTGGTGGGCTTCCTCGAGAATGGCGACCGCAAGGTGGGCGACCCCGCCAAGCGTCAGGCCATCACCAACCCCCACAACACCGTCTATAGCATCAAGCGCTTCATGGGCGAGAGCTACGACCAGGTGCAGAAGGAAATCGAGGCCGTGCCCTACAAGGTGGTGCGCGGCAACAACAACACCCCCTGCGTCGACATCAACGGCCGCAACTACACCCCGCAGGAAATCTCCGCCATCGTGCTGCAGAAAATGAAGAAGACCGCCGAAGACTACCTCGGCACCGAGGTTACAGAGGCCGTCATCACCGTCCCCGCCTACTTCAACGACAGCCAGCGTCAGGCCACCAAAGAGGCCGGCGAGATTGCAGGCTTGAAGGTGCGCCGTATCGTCAACGAGCCCACGGCTGCCGCTCTGGCCTACGGCCTCGACAAGAAAGCCCAGGATATGAACGTCGCTGTGTTCGACCTCGGCGGCGGCACGTTCGATATCTCCATCCTCAACCTCGGCGACGGCGTCTTCGAGGTGAAGTCCACCAACGGCAACACGCACCTCGGCGGCGACGACTTCGACCGCAAGATTATCAACTGGATGGCCGACAGCTTCCAGAGCGACAAGGGCATCGACCTCCGCAAGGACCCCATGGCCATGCAGCGCCTCAAGGAGGCTGCCGAGAAGGCCAAGATCGAGCTCTCCAGCAGCATGGAGACCGAAATCAACCTGCCCTACATCACCGTGGCCGACGGCGTGCCGCAGCACCTGGTGATGAAACTCAGCCGCGCCAAGTTCGAGCAGCTCTGCGACGACCTCATCCGCGCCACCATCGAACCCTGCCGTCAGGCCATGAAGGATGCCGGCCTGAGCAACAGCGACATCAACGAGGTCATCCTCGTCGGCGGCTCCAGCCGTATCCCCGCCGTGCAGAAGAAGGTCGAAGAGTTCTTTGGAAAAGTGCCCAGCAAGGGCGTCAACCCCGACGAGGTGGTCGCCATCGGCGCCGCCATCCAGGGCGGTGTGCTCACCGGCGAGGTGAAGGACGTGCTGCTGCTCGACGTGACTCCCCTTTCGCTGGGTATCGAAACGCTGGGCGGCGTGATGACCAAACTCATCGACGCCAACACCACCATCCCCACCAAGAAATCACAGGTCTTCAGCACCGCTGCCGACAACCAGCCCGAGGTGGAGATCCACGTCCTGCAGGGCGAGCGCCCCATGGCCAACGACAACAAGACCATCGGCCGCTTCCATCTGGCTGGTATTCCGCCTGCACCGCGTGGAGTGCCCCAGATTGAGGTTACCTTCGACATCGACGCCAACGGCATCCTCAACGTCAGCGCCCTCGACAAGGCCACCGGCAAGAGCCAGAACATCCGCATCGAGGCCAGCAGCGGCCTCAGCGAGGACGAAATCAAGCGCATGAAGGCCGAAGCCGAGGCCCACGCCGACCAGGACAAGAAGGCCAAGGAAGAGGTGGAGAAAATCAACAACGCCGACGGCATGATCTTCCAGAGCGAGAAGAACCTCAAGGACTACGGCGACAAGATTCCCGCCGAGAAGAAGAGCGCCATCGAGGCCGCCCTCACCGAGCTCAAGGCCGCCCACAGCGCCCGCAACGTCCAGCAGATCGACCAGGCCATGGCCAAAATCAACGCCGCCTGGCAGGCCGCCAGCGAGGACATGTACAAAGCCCAGCAGCAGGCCGGCGGACAAAACCCCGGCGCCGGCTTCGACCCCAACAACATGGGCGGCAATCCCAACGCTAGCCAGCAAGGTGGCAACCCGCAGGACAACGTCACCGACGTCGACTACGAAGAGGTGAAGTAAGTCAACCTGTCAATCAAACAAATGGGCGTAGCAATACGCCCATTTGTTTTCTATTGTTATGAAAAGAAAAAAGATTAGTGAGCCTGTCAAGCGAAAATTGTGGGCATCGTCTAGTGGATATTGTTGTAATCCATCATGTCATAAGGAGTTGATTCCCATATTCGAGAATGGAACAATAACAAGCATTGATGAATTAGCACATATAATTGCGCAGAAAGAGAAAGGAGCACGAGGTAAAGATGAATTACCATTATCTCAAAGAGATGAATTCGAAAATCTTATCGTTCTCTGTCCATCGTGCCATACAATAGTTGACAAAAATCCTCAAACCTTTACCGTTGACGTCCTAAAAAAGTGGAAAAAAGATTATGAGAATTCCATTAAGAATCTTATGTCCTCACCTGTTTTTCATAATAGAGAAGAAGCACGGAATGCATTGTTTCCTTTGTTAGAGGAAAACAAAGCAATTTTCGACATGTATGGTCCATACTCTGAAAATGCCACCAATAAACAAATGGATGCAGAAGTCATGTGGTATCGGTTATCACTTCAAAATATTATCCCCAATAATAGAAAAATAGAATCTATTCTCGGCAATAATCAACATCTTATGACAGACAAAGAAAGACGGGTTTTTAATCTGTTCAAATTACACAGAGATGGGTTTGAATACAATAAAATATCTGGAGATGTAAATCCTGCGGTTCCGTTGTTCCCCAAAGATTTAAACAATATGTTCCTATGAGTGAAGTAGAATATTCTAGTAGGCTTAACTTTGAGAAGTCAATGCATGGGCATAGTGCGGTAACGAGTCTCAACCAAATTGATTGTAATGTTTATCGAATAGAAAGAACAGGAGGAAGACCTCCATTGGTTGTTCGTGTTGAAGAAATCTATATAATGAGTGGTTGTGATGTGTACGAAATAATGGCTGAAAATAAGAATATAGACGCAATCGTATTGGTCGGCTACTACAATAGATATACTAGTGATGCTAAAAAGTCAGCGAAAGAAAACGGAGTTGCTTTATTTAGACGAGATGAATTTTATGGAGCTCTTCATCGTACAGGGAAATCTTTTATGAATTATGTACCACGACCTAAAAAAGATAAATAATATAGAGCCCAAACAATACTACCAAAGATATGTTTTCGGCTCTGCGGTTTATTCTGATGCTCCTGCTGATATAGATATTGCTATTGTTTATGATGAAAATAACATCAGTGTAGAAGATGCTGTAGAATACAGACGAGAGATTAGGAAACTATTGTCTGAATTGTTCTCAATGAATATTGACATCATTCTTTTATCTCAAAAAGAGGAAGAAGAAATGTGCTTTTTGAAAAATGCTAAACATTTCCAGTTCTAAAGGCTCTAAAGATTAGTTCCTCGAAAAAAAAATATACCCAATGAAGTAAAAAGAGTATATCTTATTGCACGAAAGATATACTCTTTTCTAAGGAAAGATATACTCAATTTGGAAGTTTCTAACTTGTTGCCGACAATTCGCTGTGATTGTACAGCCTTATGCTTTCTCTATATTGTTCTGCCAAAGGCACTTTGACAAATTCTACAGTCTTGTCAAAGTTTGATTTTACAACAGCTTCTATTTCATCTAATGTCACTCGGTAGAATTATCGTCGGGCATTGACCATGTTGACTTTTTTATCCTCAAATGCATGGTGCAGAGCAGTCTCGAGAGTTGGTGCATCATCGGAAAAAATTAAAGCATGAACATCAAACTTGAACGGTACGGAGGCATCACCTAACTCATCGACACGCTCCATTGGATTAAGCCGTCGAGTCATCCCGATTTTATAAACGTTTTCTCCAAAAGAACCAATATTGGAGATAATATAAACGTAGCCTGCTCGTTTGTTTGCCTCCCTATAATCAATATCTTTTAGTTCCTGGTCCAATTCATTTAAGTGTTTCTCTATTTCGTTTTTTCTCGCCAGCAAATATTCCATCTCAACAGAAGATTCGCTGTTAATTCTGTCCATAATATCTTTTAAAGCATTGTTATAGTGAGACTGTTCTTTGACAATGTCTTTTCTGGCTTCCTCTAACTCCATTCTTACACGTTCCTCCTCTTTCTGTATTCTTCTAATTTCTGCTATTCTATCCTTCTCCTCCTGTTTCTTTTTGGCATATTCGTATGCGACTCGTAGTTCTTCTATTTTAAGGTCAACATATTTATTTGAAATTGATATTCCCGATTTGTCATTTAACTTGTTTATTATTTCTGCAGTGTGACGAATTTTATGAATATAGGCTTCAATGTTATTGAACTTTACCTTGTTAATCAACAAGTCGCACTCTATGTTAAAATTGCGAATCATTTGTTTGATTTGTTGATTCGTCTGTGCTTGGCCTTTGCTTAAGCTGCCATCAACAAGCCAATTAATGGAAGAAATACTTGCTTCTTTATCACGTATCAGTTGTTTTTCTAGGTCTCTTATTTCATATAGTCTCTCTTTATAGTCTTCTAGTTTTTGAAAGTCATAAAGAGGAGTATATATCCCATATGTTTGAAGCAGTATTTCGTCATTTAAAATGTCTATTTCTTGTCTTAAAGAAGTTATTTCCTGTTTTTTATCAGAAACAATCTTATTATAGTTTTCAATTTGACCATTATAATAATCTTTTTCTTTAGAGAGCTCCTCTTGAACACGCTTTTTTTCTCGCTCAATATCGCGGATTTCTGCGTATGGCTTTAGAGATCCCAACTCAATAATTAACGATTCTATTTTATTTGAGTTTTCTTGCTGGGTGTTTTGAAGCTCTTTAACACGATTTTTCTCGGCAAGTAATTCGTTATTGAGTCGTGTTATTTCTGCAAATTCTTTCCGTTTTAGAAAATCAAACATATTCTATTTCTTTAACTAAAAAAGGCGTGGAATTATTCTTTGGTATTTTCTACTTACTACTCCTTTGGGTTCCGGAAAAGACCTCGTACATAATAAGTAGTGAATAATTCACGCCAACGCGTGACCTTTCAGCTTACTTATTCTCTGTACTGATGAATTTTCCGGATTCAAAGGAAGAGAACAAGAGCGTCCGCTCGATTATTTTGTTTTCTAATATTCCTATGTTTATGTCATTTTCAATCCAAGTTCGTTTATTTGACAGTTATAATGAAAAAAGTCGAATGAGCCATTGGACAAAACGAATTGCAATTTCTCCTTCAGGCTTTAGTACATTTTTTGTTATTGACAGTCCTATTGGGCAACCTGGTTCTTCTTGCCAAGACAAAAAGGTATGTATCTTCGCTTTTGAACGGCGAGCCGTTGAATATCGGTTTATGCCCAGCTTTTCAATTCTATCCAAAGTATTCTCTACTTCTGGCAACAACCTATCCTCCTGTGGTATAAGTGATATTGCAAAGTCTTCGATCATTCCAAGATTGACATTGTTGGGCATCAGCCAAATACCGAAGTTGGCCTCAGTACTATGCGATGGTATTATCAAGCCATCGCTTTCAGGAGTATACCCTTCGATATTTCCAGCGTGTTGATTGACTATTCCGGCAATCTGTTTGTACCTGTTTTGTATGTCATTGTCAGCATCCACTACCACACCTATTGTTCGGTTCAACTCAGGATGCGACAATCTAAGATCCATGTTACGCACCAAATCATTGATACCACCTGCGACAATAATATCAAAATTTTCAGGTACATCATAGTACTGGCATAATGCTAGAACAACGTGTTTGTCCGTAGGGCCTTCAACGAGCAATTTGTTTATATATTTCTCTTCTGATGCCATATTACCTTAACTCAATTGAATTGTTCAATGCAAACAGAAGATCTTGTGGACTCTCGTAGTGTTGCGCTGAAATACGGTTACCCATATTGAGATTCAATCGAATGGCAAGAGCATCCGATTTGGTTGCCACTTTGGCAAAACTATTGATACAATCGTTACTATGTGTTGTAACAAACACTTGTATATTCAATTGTTCAGCCAAATCAAAGATAATTCTCCACAATTGTTCTTGGACAGAAAAGTGCAGTCCGTTCTCAAACTCATCCAACAGGAAGACACCCCCTTTGCAGTTTATCATTGCAAGAATAATCTGCAACATCCTATTTATGCCATCGCCCATAGCACTTAATCGGACAAGTTTCTCCATGCCAGCAAGGCGAACGTATGGGATGCGTTTTTTATCGTCCTCTCTGTCGTTGGATAAAATGTTGAACCTCTCTATTGTCGGCTCGATTATTCTGAGTGCCTTGACAACAAATTCTTCCTCCTTTGACATTGAGATAGTTGACCATAATTGATCCAATGCTATATTTTGAGGTCCTTTACTGGATACAAACTGGAACGGGATACCAATGGGGACTTTTTCTCTTTCAAAGAAACCATCGTCCTGTATTCCCTGCCCGTTTAAAACAACGTGATATTCGAATTCCTTGGCTTTGCTTTTAATTTGTAGTGCGATAAAATTACTTACAGAGTTTTCTGATACGGATTTGTTTATTTCTGTTATTAATCTTCTCGTCATTTTTTTTCCATTCCTGGATACTCGAATGGTATGAATCCGAACTAGGCCGATTTCTATTGCATCTTCTTCACTCTCACCAACATGAATTCCTTCTCCATCACTTAAAATAGTTTTATCGTAATGACTAACCAATGGAAGAAATGCGTTTATCTCATCATCAACCGTTATATTGTTCCTACTTTTGAAAGCATACAAGTCCTCTCCACGCAGTTTAAGTAAATCATAGAGTTGCCCCAAATCACCATTGGATGCATATATCGATAGCGCTTCTAACAACGTAGATTTACCTGTATTGTTTCTTCCCCAGAAAAGATTCACTCTCTTCAAGGGCTGAATCTCCAACTGTTGAATGTTTTTGAAATTCTTTATGTATAATGACTTTAACATGACAAGTCGTTGTTTGTCTTTAGTGTATATCTCGTGTCGTTTTATTCATTTTCAATTTGCAAAAATACAACATTTATTTGACATGGCAAAATGTTTTTTTTCATCGAGACATTGCCGAAGGACCACCGAGCCATCACAGTGCTATGCCGTCGGCTCAGCCGACAGGGAACAGGCTTTTTGTTGCGTTGTCACCTTAGAGGGACATAGTATTTGATTAGAATTTGAGCAAAAGGGGAGTAAAACCTATAACCCGAAAGTGTACGCACACAAATGCTTTTAAAACAATCATTTCCCGCAAAAAACACATATTCTCCGCAGGATATGCGGCGAATATCTACGCTATTCTCCGCAACAAATAAATTTCCGTCGTTCCAATCAGCGACGGCAGGCAGGTGGATGAAATAAAACGTAATTATTTTGATTTTCTATAACTAAAGACAGAGAATGAACTGCGTTATTCTTCTATGTTGTCGTTGCTATGTTTCTACGTTTTATGTCTTATTTATTTCATCATTTTCACGCTGCAAAGATACACATTATTTTCTATCTGGCAAAATTTAATTGCTGGTTGTTGCCCAGATGCCATGCTGTTTCCCGCACCGTTACAACAATAGTGGTAGAGTATCGTCGTTGAACAAGAAGTACGTTAGGCGTCGCGCTGCTGCTTGAACCATTCGGCGAAGCGGGGTAGGTCGTCGAGGGGTTGGAAGCCGCTCTTGAAGGGTTCGGCCGGGAGGGGTACGGTTTCGACGTAGCCGAGGAGGGTGGCGCAGTCGAACTCGCCGAGGAGCGCTTCGAGGGTGACGTAGACGCCGACCTGGAAGTCTTCGTCCTCGTGCGGCCCGTCGACGGCGATGCGCAGGCCCAGCATGTCGGGCTCTTCCTCGCATTCGAGCTGCTCGAAGTGCATCTTGCGGGTGTCGAAGAGGTAGCGGTCGAAGCGGACTTTTAGCTCGGTGCCCATGGGCTGTTTGAAGGCGATGAACTCCCACCAGTCGAGGTCGGGGGCTGCGTCGACGAGCTCGACGACGAAGCGGAAGAGGTCTGTGTCGCCTTCGGCGGTGAAGGTGAGTGTGCGGCCGTTGGCGGTGGCGGGGCCGAGGTCGTAGGCGAGGCCGTCGCAGTAGGCGGTGAGCTGCTGCTGGAGGGCGGTCTCGAGGGCGGTGCGCTCTCTCTCATCGAGGTCGTTGAGCATTACTAACTGCTCGTTATGGTCGGTGAACCACTGCCAGAAAACTTCTGTTTTATTCATATACTATTTATATTTTTTGTTTCGACGACAATGCTGACAACAGGGACAACTTTCAGAAAACGCAACATGCGTTTTCTTGGTGGTCAGTGTCTGTTCGGGTGTCGTTCATTTATGCTGTTCCCGTCAGAGTTGATTATCTCTAGTGTATTTTGGTCGAAATAATAGCGTTCTATTTCCGAAAATGAGGGGGCAAAGTTGACCAATATTCCAACTGTGGGTTCTACAATCCGCATGTAGTTAAACAGTTGTGCACGATGCTCTTTTGTCAGTTGGTTGACGGATTTGAGTTCCACAATGATAGACTTTTTGCAATAAAAGTCAAGATAGAAAGTTGACTCCATGGTTTTGCCTCGGTAGGTGGGATGTATTATTTTTTCGCGCTCGAATTCAATACCTTGCTCGGTCAGTTCCAAGGCGAGTCCTTCTTGGTAAATTTTCTCATTCAGGCCGGGTCCCAGTTCGCTTTTGACTGTGAGCAGGGCACCGACAACGTCGTAGCTGTTCTCCTTAAGTCTTTCAATATTAATCATTTTTATTTTTTTCAAGAGGGAAACGCCATGTTGGTGTTTCGAAAGTTGTCCGTGTTGTCAGCGTTGTCGTTTAGATAAGGATGGCTTCGGGTGTGAGTTGGACGTGGAATTTGTTGAGGACGTCGGCCTGGATGGCTTGGGCGAGGGCGAGGAGGTCTTGTCCGGTGCAGCCGCCGGTGTTGTAGAGGACGAGGGCCTGGCGTGGCCAAACGCCGGCGCGGCCGAGGGTGCGCCCTTTCCAGCCGGCGCGGTCGATGAGCCAGCCGGCGGAGAGCTTGTAGGATAATTCTGAATTTTGAATTTTGAATGTTGAATTATTGTCGGGTGGGGTAGGGTGGGCTTCGGGCATGTCGGGGTAGGCGTCGCGGAGGCGGAGGTAGGTGTCGCGGTCGACGACGGGGTTTTTGAAGAAACTGCCGGCGGAGCCGTGCTCTTCGGGTCGTGGGAGCTTGGCCCAGCGGATGGAGGTGATGAGGTCGCGCATCTGGCGCTGGGTGGGGGAGGTGATGCCGCGGCGTTGGAGTTCGTCGGCCAGGGCTTTGTATTTGAGCACGGGGGCGTATTCGGTGGCGAAGCGCAGGTGCACCTCGAGGATGAGGTAGCGGCCGGGCTGCTCTTTGAAGAGGGAGGTGCGGTAGGCGAAGCGGCATTCCTGCCGGGAGAGGGTGACGCGGCGGCGCTCGTGGAGGTCGAGGGCGTCGACGCGGTCGACGAACTCGCCCGTTTCGACGCCGTAGGCACCGGCGTTCTGCACCACGGCGCCGCCCACGGTGCCGGGGATGGCGGAGAGGTTCTCGATGCCGCCGCCGAGGCCGCGGTCGACGCAGTGGTCGACGAGGGCGTCGAGCTGGAGGCCGGCACCTGTAATTAATTTTGAATTTTGAATTTTGATTTTTGAGTTGGGGGCGAGCTGGATGACGGTGCCGGGGTAGTCGCGTGTGAAGACGATGTTGCTGCCGCCGCCGAGGATGAGGTAGTCGGAGTCGAGGAGGCCGGAGGCGAGCAGGGGCTCCACCTCGCGGTCGAGGCGGAGGTAGCGGCGGGCTGTGGCGGCGGTGTCGAAGGTGGTGAGTCGCTGGAGGGGGTAGTGTTCGTGGATGGTCACTGCTTGATTGTTTGAATGGTTGGGGTGTCAGGCTTGGGAGGCTTTGGGGCCGGCTTCTTTGCGTGGGCGTCGGACGGGGGGCACGTAGCCCGGGCGGAACACTTTCAGCTGGGTCCAGAGGAGTGCGGCGGCGAGCACGGCGCCGAGGAGGTCGCAGACGGTGCAGGTGACCCACACGCCCGTGAGCCCGTCGCCGCCGCGCTGCACCACGAAGTGGGGGATGACGAACATCAGCGGGATGAGGAAGAGGACCTGGCGCGAGAGGGAGGTGACGATGGCGATCCACGGCTTGTCGATCGACTGGAAGAACTGCGAATTGGTGATGGTGAAGGCGATGAGCGGCATCATCACGTTGAGGTAGCGCATGGCCGGCACGCCGAGGTCGAGGAGGGGGTCGCTGTCGGTGAAGGCGCGGAGAATGATGCGGGGCACGACGAGTGCGAGCAGGGCCCCGAGGGTGCCGACAACGAGGGAGACCTTGAGGGTGAGGGTGTAGACGTGGCGCAGGCGGTGGTTGTGTCCGGCGCCGTAGTTGTAGCCGGCGATGGGCTGCATGCCCTGGCAGAGGCCGAGGATGAACATGACAAGGAAGGCGCCGTAGGTGTTGACGATGCCGTAGGCGCCCACGGCGAGGTCGCCGCCGTAGCGGATGAGCTGCCGGTTGAGGAGGGCGACGACGAACGAGGCGGCGAAGTTCATCAGGAAGGGGCTGAGGCCGATGAGGAGTATGTTGCGGAAAATGTAGAGCTTCGGGGTCCAGGCGTGGCGGTGGAAGCGGATGAAGGCGGAGGGGCTGACGAAGTGGAGGACGGCCACGACGGCGGTGGCGAGCATCGAGAGGGTGGAGGCCCAGGCGGCACCGCTGATGCCCCAGCCGAAGACCATGATGAAGAGGGCGTCGAGGAAGATGTTGAGCACGGCGCCGCCGGCCATGATCCACATGCTCTTGGTCGGGTAGCCGCTGGCGCGGATGAGGCCTGTGAGGTTGAAGGTGAGGGTGGTGAAGAACATGCCGGGAAGGATGATCTGCATGTACTGGCGGGCATAGGCGATGGTGTCCGGCGAGGCGCCGAAAAGCTCCAGTATGCGGTCCATGAAGAGGTAGCCGCCGGCAACGAAGAGGAAGCCGAAGAAGAAGGTGAGCAACATGCTGTTGCCGAGGATTTTCTCGGCCCAGCGGATGTCTTTGCGGCCGAGGACGATGCTCATGCGGCTGGAGGCGCCGACGCCCACGAGCGAGCCGAGGGCGTGGATGATGTTCATGATGGGGAGCGTGATGGCGAGGCCGGCGATGGCCAGGGCGCCGACGTACTGGCCGAGGAAGACGCGGTCGACGATGTTGTAGACCGAGGCCACCACCTGCGTGATCACCGCCGGCAGGGCGTACTGCCACAGCAGGTGGCCGATGGGTTTGGTTTCGAGTTCTTGTATCTTGTCCATGTGGAGGTATGCTTTATAAATTACGTACAACGCACGGATGTGCAAAATATTGTGCATGGAATTCGGTTGGGTGAAAAAAAATAGATGGCGATTTTTTTTGCCATATCATTTTTATTTTGTAATTTTGCCGCCGTTTTGGTCGCCCGTTTCGGGTGTCAAAAGGGAAGCCGGTGCAAGTCCGGCGCAGTCCCGCTGCTGTAAGCTCGAGAGTTGAGGCACAACTATTTACGTCACTGTGCGGCGCCATAGTCGCATGGGAAGACCGCTGCCTCGCGAGCAAGCCAGAAGACCTGCCAAAACGTACATAATCGGTATCGCTTTCGAGGAAAAAGCCATCCGGTAGCCAAGGTGTGCGGCCACGCAGCCCGTCCCCTTTTGCCCCTGTCTTCCCCTCGTCCATGCGTTTCCGATATTGAAAAAGGAAAGTATAACCTATTAAAAACAATATCGAAAATGACAAAGAAACTACTCTCACTCGCCGCCGCGGCGCTCCTTATGACCGGCGCGGCAGCCCAAAGCATCGAGTTCGACCAGAGCGACATCCAGTACTGGGTCGGCACGGGCTCGAACTCGGCCGTGGTCGTCATCGGTTGGGACAACTGCACCTCCGGCAACAACTTCGCCCTCGCCTGGGGTGTGCATTGGAACGGCTCGGTCACAGCCGTCAACATGCTCGACACCATCGCCACCTACGACAGCCGTGTGCAGTACAACATCAGCTCGGGCTTCGTCACCAGCATCGGCTACAACGACGGCACCCTCATCGCCACTCCCGGCAGCGGCAGCTACTGGTGCTATGGCGTCAACGGAGGCTTTGCCGATGCCTATAGCATCCAGCCCATTGTCGACGGCGACTTGATGGAGATCAGCAGTTCCTGCTATTTCTCCCTCACTTCCGCCACCGCCGCCACCGACCCCAACGGCCCGGCCCCCTCCGACACCACCGTCACCCCCACCAACCCCGTCGACGCCACCATCGCCTTCTCCGACATCCTCTACTGGGTGGGCCAGGGCACCGACAGTGTTGCCTTCATTGTCAACTACGCACAGCCCGACACCGCCTTCGCCTGGGGCTTCCTTTTCAACGGCACCACCACCGCGCAGGCCATGATCGACTCCATCGCCGCCGCCGACCCCCGCTTCTGGTACACCGGCTCGCCCTCCATGAGTGGCGACATCCACTTCATCACCGACGCTGGCGACACCCTCGGCCTCTCGCCCGTCGGCACCCTCGGCTACAACTTCTGGTGGACCAACCTCAACGGCCGCAGCGCCGGTGCTGGCATCGGTGCCACGCTCCACAACGGCGACGTCTTCAAGTACGGCGACCTCAACTCCGCCACCGGCTGGGATCCCCTCGGCACCTACTTCATGGAAGAGGCCTGGCTCACCGCCCCCACCCCCGTGGCTCCTCCCGCCGCCACCGACACCACCCCCGTCCCCGCAGCATTATGCGACTCCGTCTACGCGCTCCCCTACACCGAAGCCTTCTCCAACTGCACCGCGGGACAGAACCCCTGCGAAGCCGGCGCTCCCTTGCCCGAGTGCTGGACCGTGCTCAGCAATGGACGCTACACCCGCGATGTCGACCCCGAGGAGTATATCTACTTCTCCGGCATCGGCACCTCCACCTCCACCAACAACTACGGCTGCATCGCTGTCGGCGACCCCTTCTTCAGCTTCATCGCCGCCGAAATCTACAACGGAACCGACTTTTGGTACAATGAGGACATGCTCGACATGGGCACCCGCAAGTATGCCATCCTGCCCGCCTTCGAGCGTCCCCTCTCCCAGCTGGCCATCTCTTTCGACTACCGCACCAGCAAGGCCGGTGCCGCACTCCTTATCGGCTACGTCGTCAGCGATACCGCCGACTTCGTTGCCCTCGACTCCATCGCCTCCGACTTCCGTGTCCTGCACCATGTCGACTCCCTCCGCCTCGACTCCCTCTCCAGCTCCATCCCCGACAGCGCTCGTCTGGCCCTCTGCTGGAAAGCCACCGCCACCACCACCTCCTACGTCGGCAACATCTACTGCGGCATCGACAACTTCCGCGTCATGGCCGTCGCCTCCGACACCACCACGCCCGACACCACCGCCGCCCCCGTCGAGGCCACCATCGCCGCCAGCGACATCCTCTACTGGGTGGGCACCGGCAGCAACCAGACTGTCCTCGCCGTCAACTGGGCCGACACCGCACTGGCCTGGGGCTACCGCTTCGACGGCTCGGCCACTGTGGCCGACATGATGGACGCCATCGCCGCCGCCGACCCCCGCTTCAGCTACGTCGGCAACATGGGCTCCCTCTCCGACATCCTCTACATCGACACCGCCGCCGGCATGACCGACACCCTCCGCGGCACCCCCGGCAGCTGGTGGGGCAGCACCAACAACGGCGTCATGGACGCCGGCATGGGCCAGGCACTTGCTAACGGCGACTTCGAGAAGTGGGCCGACCCCGCCGCTGGCGTGGTGGTCGACAGCACCTACTGGGAAGGCTACGGCTGGGGCTACACCTACGTCTATCCCATGACCATCACCCCCGTCTCCGTCCCCGACACCGCCACCACCCCCGACGACCCCGTCATCCCCGACCACGGCCCCTTCTGCGGCCCCGCAGGCACCGAGGGTAGCAACGCCATCGCAGGCAACAGCGACCTCTTCGTCGCCTGGGCCACCGGCATCACCCTCCAGCGCGGCCCCGACAACATCGCCGTCCCCAACTCACCCCTGGCCACTTACGGCGACGACACCATGGCCCTCGGCCCCGTGGTCATGACCGACAACCTCAAGGTCGTCAGCCTCGGCGACGGCGGCATGGCCACCCTCACCTTCGCACAGCCCATCACCAACGGCGACGGACCCGACTTCGCCGTCTTCGAGAACGGCTTCGACGACTACTTCCTCGAACTGGCCTTCGTCGAGGTCAGCTCCGACGGTAACCGCTTCGTCCGCTTCCCCGCCACCAGCCTCACTCAGACCGAGACCCAGGCCACGCGCCTCGACCCCACCTTCATCAACAACCTCGCCGGCAAGTACCGCATGGGCTACGGCACACCCTTCGACCTCGAAGAACTCCGCGACAGCACCGGCATCAACATCGACAGCATCACGCACGTGCGTATCATTGATGTCGTCGGCAGCATTGACCCGCAGTACGCCACCTACGACGCCTTCGGCCACATCGTCAACGACCCCTGGCCCACCGCTGGCTACGGCAGCAGCGGCTTCGACCTCGACGCTGTGGGCGTCATCCACCAGCTCGAACCCCAGCAGGCCATCGGCGACGTTGACCAGCTCGCCCTCTCCCTCTGGCCCAACCCCGCGGCCGACCACCTCAACGTCACCCTCGAGCGCGCCGCCGAGGCCGTCCTCTACGACCTCACCGGACGCCAGCTCGCCGCCTACTCCCTCGTCGCCGGACGCAACAGTCTCGACATCAGTTCCCTCGATGCCGGCGTCTACATGCTCCGCGTCGAAGGCACGGCCTGCAAAATCATCAAGAAATAAATCGGATTTGTAATAGTGTTAATGCGTTGGCGGCCCCCGTTCTGGGGGCCGCCAACGTTATTTTTTAATCTTTTTTAACACAAAAAACACCACCTCCGCGCAATATCGACTATCACACAGCGTTATAAAAGCGTCCGTAACGGGATAAAGACGCAAAAAAGAATACAAACCAATAAAAGATAACACATGAAAAAGACACTCCTGGCCCTTGGCCTGATCGCAGCCACCGCCTCCTTCGTAGGCTGCAACCAGAAAGAGCTCGAGCAATCCAAAGTCACCATCGACTCCCTCTACGGCGTCATCAACGCCAAAGACGGCGAAATCGACGGCCTCTTCTCCATGCTCAACGAAATCGAAGACAACCTCTCCGCCATCAACTCCAAGTACTCCAACGTCCAGCAGCTCCGCCGCAACAGCACCGAAGGCAACTACGACCGCAAAAAGGAAATCTCCGAGCAGATGTCGTCCATCGAAAGCATGATGGCCGCCAACAAAGAAAAAATAGCCCAGCTCAACAGCCGCATCGGCTCCCTCGGCAAAAAGAACACCGACCTCCAGGCCTACATCACACGCCTCGAAGAGCGCTCCGCCGAGCAGGAAAAACAAATCTCCGAACTCCTCACCGAACTCGAAAACAACAAGGTGGTCATCAAAGGCCTCAACAAAAACGTCACCGAGCTCACCGCCTCCAACCAGGAAAAAGACGAATACATCGCCCAGCAGCTCGCCGCCGCCAACCGCGCCTGGTTCGTCGTCGGTTCCTACAACGAGCTGAAAGAAGCCGGCGTCGTCGCCAAAACCGGCGGCTTCATCGGCATCGGCCGCAAGCAGGGCACCGTGGCCGACATGAACACCAACGCCTTCACCGAAATCGACCGCACCAAGGTCACCACCATCAACATCGGCCGCAAGAAACCCCAGCTCGTCACACAGCACCCAGAGAACAGCTACGAGCTCGTCGCCGACGAGGAGGACAACGCCATCACCGCCTACCTCCGCATCCTCGACCCCACCCAATTCTGGAAATACACCGACTACCTGGTAATCAGCACCAAATAACACTCATCAGCCCCCCGTCCAAACGCAAGGCCGCCCCTCACCCGGGGCGGCCTTTTTTCGCACCCCCCGCAGCCGCCCTTCCCACCCTCCTGGAGAGGAAGAAGAGAGGAAGAAGAGGATACCTCTAAACCTCTGAAAACCACCCGTCTGCAAATCCACGTTTTAAAGCCAAAATGTAAAAAAAATCAAAAAAAATCACGCACTTTTCAAGTGCTTGGTTGTTAGTGTTTTGAGTGATTTTTCCTCAAATTAGTCATCCCTGCGTGAAAAAAAATTTTTGCATTCCTGAAAAAAATGTATCTTTGCTATTCAAAGCCATCAGAAAACTTCGACGCAAAGCATTGATAATGTGTCTGAAGTGTTTTTTGTATATGGATGACAAAAAGTGGAAAATGCAAGTTATTAATAATATTATCAACAAAAACAACACAAAATGAAAAAGACAATGATTCTTTTGCTGGGAGCACTGCTCGCTTCAGTGTTGCCTGGAAACAGTCTCAAAGCCCAGTCTTTGATGCCGGTCCGCCTCAAAGTGAAGACGTTGGATCGTACACCGATTGCGTCGGTTACCATCTACGCCTACAGCGGCAACGACACCCTCTGCGTCGACCCCACCGACGCACGCTTCACCGCCACCGGCGCCCAGGTGATTGCCGACGTCGCCACGCTCTCTCAGCCCTTCACAAACATCACTGCTGACAGCGCTTGGACCAACGTGTCGGGCCTCTCCTATCCCAGGGGCGTTGTCGTCGTCACCGACGCACTCAACCGCATCTACATCTACGGTGCTGGCGACCAGGCTCTGCGCAATGCAGGTGCCTTCACCGCCGTCGATTTCCCCGACACCATCGATGCCACCCTCTCCGTGGCCGAACTCCTCTATCGCAACGACCCTGCCTACGCCACTGTCGCCAAAGACAACAAGGGCTGCTTCTACACCACCTTCGATGCCGCCAACGCTTCCGCCGCCGACCGTTCCTACCCCTACATCACCCTGACGGCCAACCTCCCCTCCAGCATTAACCCCTACACCATCTCCAATCCCCTGGCCCTCTTCCTCGACACCTGTAAGGTCCGCGGTGTTGTCACCGTCAGCGCCGACAGCAACGTCTACATCAGCGGTAGCACCGGTAGCGCCCTTACCATCCTCAACACCTCGGGCACCGACACCAGCTTGATCACCATCGACGGCGTCGACTCCATCGGTTTCCTCTCCTGTGGCACCGACCACGAATGGGCAGTCCAGTATGCACGCATCAACTACATCAGCATCACGCCCGCCTCCAAACTCACCATCTACGACGGCAAGTGCAACTTGCCCGATGTCACCGCCCTCTCCTCCAAGCTGGCTCCCGGCCGCTTCTTCTACAACAACCCCGATGCCGACGCCTCCAGCTTCCGCTGGAAAGTCGCCACCGACGGCTACAAGGTAACCTTCGTCAACTTCGACGCTGCCAACCACGACACCATCATCCGCTCCGAAGGTGGCCTCATCATCCCCGCTATGGCACGTCCTTCCTACGTCGCCCCCGAGTACCTCTTCCAGCACTACTGGAAAGACTCCGTCAACAGCACCAACCCCTGGCTCTTCGACCGCGACTCGGTCAACCGCGACACCATCCTCTACGCCCGCTGGGACTACTATGACCCCCTCACCACCAACCTCGTCCGCGTGAACCACCACATCCAGAACATCGACGACCCCACTGCCTACACCCTCGTCGACTCGGTTGAGTACGCCGTTTCCGCCGACACCACCTTCGCGTCTGATGCCAGCCGCTTCCCCGGCTACCACGACCAGATCGCCTTGCTCGTCGTGCCCTACACCTTCGCCACCGCCGATGACACCACCATTATCGACTTCTTCTACGACCGCAACACCTACACCCTCACCTGGCGCCTCAACCACTCTGGCGTTACTGGCGTCACCTGCAACCTCCCCGACACCATCGTTACCATGCTCTATGGTCAGACAATCGAGTACCCTGTCGTTACCTGCCCGGGCAGAAGCTTTAACTCCTGGACCTCAAACCGTGCTGGTAACATCACTTACCGCACCATGCCTGATGGCGACCTCATACTCTACCCTGTGTACAGAAACCGTCAACCCAACATCACCTGGAATGGTCCCGACACCGTCCGCTACTCCTCCGGGAACCATCTCTCTTCCGTCACCGCCATGTCATATATCCCCGCTGTGGCCGACTCTAACTTTATGGTCTTCTACACTGGCGACACCACCTACTTCGGCGACACCGCCTTCATTGTCACCACCAACACTGGCGACACCGTCACCGAGGCCAAATACGCCACCAAAAGCCCCTACACCATCAAGTTCAGAGGCTCTGCCAAGTATCTCGTCATCGAACGCTATCCTGTCCACGCTATCGACATCGAGGTGGAAACCGTGAAGCTCTACGGCAAACCCACCGTCGTCACCAACTACGGCCGCCCCGACACCGTCCTCGGCAACGATGACCTCTTCATCAACCGCAACTTTACCGCCAGTTTCCACGACGAAGAACCCGGCATGAACAACAAGGTTGTCAACGTCTACAACATCACCCTCGGTGGTGCCCAAAAAGACAACTATGAACTTGTGGAAAACTTCCTCAACATCACCAACACCGGTACCATCCTCTACTTCGGCCTGAACAACGCCGACACCCTGCAGCGCGGCTTCGACGTCACCGCCAGCGGCTACTGCGTCGGCAACTCCTTGATTGAGTTCCGCATCGACAACGCTGGTGGCGCCACCAACCCCGACATGTACTCCCTCAACTTCGAGAGCGACCTCTTCACCGATGTCACTTCCGCTACCATCGACCCAAGCGGCTTCATCCAGATCAACGTCCCCGAAGGCACCCCCGTTGGAACCTACAGGGTGGATGTTGTCTTCTGGCACAGCGCCTTCCCTACCTATAAGAGCGATGCCACTACCATTGAGTTTAACGTCAAATTGTCCAAGGATTACATCCGTCCCATCTTCAACGATGTTATCACCATTGTTGACACCTGCGACTGCATCAATCAGGAGTCTGTTGTGTGGTTCCACAATGGCGAAGAGGTAGGCAGTGGCCCCTATTATCAGCAAGAGGGCGGCCTTGATGGCATATACTTTGCTGAGTTCAGCTTCTTGGGCGATGATACCCGCCACCGTACCTGCGATCAGACCGACTTCACCGAGAATAACTATCCCGAGGAGGTTCCTGCTACCAAGGTGAGTGCCTATCCTAACCCCACCACCAACAGTGTCAATATCAAGCTTGAGAAAGCTACCCAGTTCACCCACACGCTGCGCGTGATGAGCGTTATGGGTGTTACCATGCTTGAGACCACCTTCGACGGTGACGCCACCAGCATCGACTTCTCGCGCTTCGGCAACGGCAGCTACACTGTCTCGGTCGACGGCATTGTGGTTCGTGTCATCAAAAAATAAGTATTAATATAAAAAGACAATATAAGATATGAAACGCATATTCATCCTGTTCTCTGCCCTGGTACTTGGTTTTTCCGCCAGCGCACAGATGAACCAACATAGCAATTATATCGGACTTAATGTCGGTGGTGGTCTCAACACCATGACCTTTGATCCCGTCGATGGTGATTGGAACCTCAAGCTGGGTTTCCTTAGCGAGCTGAAGTATGCCCACTTCTTCGGTGAGCACTTTGGTCTTGGTTTTGGTGTTCAGTATAACCACTCCCGAGCCGGTGCCACATTCAATGGTGACCATGTAGTTTCCCACCGTCTGGTGCATCCTGAAGATGGTCTTGAGTATGACCATCACACCAGTTACAAGGATTGGAAAGAGACACAGACTCTCCACACTTTGAGCGTGCCCATCCAGCTTTACTGGCGCTCCATGATGGGTGAGCGTTGGGCCTTTATCCTCGGCCTTGGCGCAAGCCTCGATTTCAACATGGGCGGCAGCTACAGTGCAAAGGATGGTGAGTACCGTACTTTCGGTTGGTTCCCCTCTACGCATGTCTACTATGGTCGTACGGAAGACAATCTGCACGGCTTTGGAAAGAGCCCCGACAGTGGTTGGGAGGGCGATGTCGAAGTGGCTAAATTCGGCGTCAGCGCTATCCTCGACTTGGGCTTCAACTATGCTCTCAGCAACAAGTGGGGTCTCTACTTCGGCATTTATGGTGGCTACGGCTTCACCAACCTCAAAGATGAGGACCTCCAGAAGGCTTCGGAGAATACTCCGCTTGCCGATGTGGTTTTGGATAATGCAGGCGTCGAGCCGATTGCTATCAAAGGCTACAATGGCGTTATCAATTCCAATCAGATTGATGCCCTTCACCTGCTCAATGCCGGTGTGAAGGTCGGTATCAACTTCGGTTGGAGCTGCGACCACAATGCGAAGAAGGAGAGTACCGCTCCCGTCATTGTGCCTGTCGAGCAACCCGTCGACAACACCGCCAGCGAGGAAGAGCAGTGCGACGCCCGCCGCAAGAACGACACCGACATGGCTATGGCCATGCAGAACATCGACGCCGACCTGGCCGAGGCCGAGAAGGTGGCCAACGAGAATGGCGACGTGAAGGCCAAAGCCGCCATCGCCAAGGCCAAGAAGGAGGCCGCCGAGGCCAAGGAGGCTCACAAGAACGGCCACTACTGCAAGGCTTACGACACCTTCAAGAATGCCTACGGCTCCATCGCCGCCACCTATGCCGCCACTGCCAAGGCCTGCGCCACTGCCAAGGCCGGCAACAAGGTGGCCGCCCAGGCTGCCGACGACGCCCAGCTCTATGCCACCGCCAGCCGCAACGACGGCCTCGACGCCGCCATCGCCGCCAGCCGCAACGCCAAGATCAACGAAGAAATCGCCTGCCAGCCCGAGAAGAAGAAGACCGCCCACGAGGACATCGCCTACAGCGAGCGTCTCTCGCGCGAGGCCATGGCCATGGGCACCATCGCCGAAAGCAAGGACGCCCAGGAGCTGGCCCGCAAGGCCGCTGAGCTGGGCAAGGCCGGCAACTTCGCCGAGAGCTTCGCCACCAGCGCCGAGAGTTTCGCCAAGAGCGCCGACGCTTTCGCCGCCAAGTGCAACAAGCCCGAGGCCAAGAAACTGGCCAAGGAAGCCAACGAGCGTGCCGCTGCTGCCCGCGAGGCTGCCAAGCAGGGCGACATCGAGGCTGCCTACACCAAGGCCGTTGAAGCCCGCGACATCGCCAACCGCATCCCCACCATCTGCGCCAAGGCCGAGCCTATGAAGCAGGCCGAGGTACAGGAGAAACTCGACGCCATCAATGCTACCGTCAACTTCGCCTTCGCCAACGACAAGGATGCCGAGTTCGACGAGAAGACCAACGCCGCCCTCGACGCCATCGTGAAGAACTTGCAGGCCGACAAGAACCTGAAGGTGCTCATCACCGGCCACACCGACAACATCGGCTCGGAGCAGGTCAACATCCGCTACGGCAAGAAGCGCGCCGAGACCCTGAAGGCTCTCATCGTGAAGCGTGGCGCCCCTGCTGCCCAGATCAGCACCGCCTCGAAGGGTCCGAAGGAGCCCGTCGCCAGCAACGACACCGAGGAAGGCCGCTACCAGAACCGCCGCGCCGTCATCACCATCAAGCCCTGACGACAGCGCCCGGCTCCCACAGCCCAAAAGCACCCCGCGAGGGGTGCTTTTTTTGTGCCCGACGGCGAGGTGCAAAAACCGGAAATTTTTGCGGAAAATTTGAAAAAAAACACAAAAATGACAGGTGTGCATGTGGCTGGTTATGAGTTGTTTAATAGTATGCTCTTCTTCCTCTGTTCTTCTTCGGTAGTTGATGGGGGCAATAAGAGAGGATTTTTTGCGTTAGGGGTGTGTTGGAAGACAAGAAAGTGTTTTTTTGAAGACAAGAAAGACAAGAAAAACAAATTATTTGAAAACAACAATAGCAACAATAGACAACAAAATAAAGATAAAGGGAACGGCGAAGGACTCGAATTATTTGAAAGGGTAAATGAATTCGTATAATTAGCGTAATTCGCCGTTAAAATAAAATAATACGCAGCAGTATGGCAAAGTTAGAGCAGGGCATCCTCGGGCCGTTCCGGGGGAAGGTGGGTAC